>CAWJRC010000005.1:0-15039 GCA_963845205.1 uncultured archaeon | reverse complement strand
TGGACAACAATGCGTAACGCTCTTAAAGGCGGGTTTAAATATCAAAAACCTGCACGACAAGAGCATGGATATACACAACTACAAACGCAGACTGGAAAGGACGATTAATCAAATCAAGAATTCTAATATTTCTGAAGAGAACAAAAAGTTGATAATGCAGTTTCATGACAACTGCTTTACAGAATCATTGAGCCTTTCCAAGATTGAACGGTACCTTTATGACTTGTTCAAATATGCAGGGATGCTGAACAAAAATTTGATGGATGCTACAAGAGAGGACATCAAGTCAATTGTAGCGGAAATTGAGAAAAGGGATTGGAGCCCTCATACAAAACATGCATTCAAGGTAATGATCAGAAAATTCTACAAGAGTATTGAAGGCATTGACGAAAAAGGGGTTTATCCTGAAAGAGTAAAATGGCTTCATTCAAATGTCAAAAATAATCAATTAAAATCCTCCGAGGATTTGATAACCGAATCAGAAGTAAGGAAAATGATTGCCTGCTCATTAAACTGCAGAGATAAGGCTCTTATTTCAACATTATATGAAAGTGGATGCAGAATAAGCGAACTTGGTCTTATCAAATTTAAAGATGTTACATTCGACCAATATGGTGCAGTAGCAAATGTTACAGGAAAGACTGGGCCGAGAAGAGTAAGGCTAGTAACATCTGCTCCTTATCTGCAGGATTATATTAACAAGCATGAAAATAATCAGGATTCAAATAGTTTTATTTGGACGAAAGTAAGCGGCAAAAAAGATTTGTTGAGTTATTCAAGACTTTCAGAATTGATAAAACGTGCTGCGAGAAGGGCAGGGATTAAGAAAAGAATTCATGCACATTTATTCCGACATTCTAGAGCAACGTTTTTGGCAAATAAGTTAACAGAAGCACAGATGAAACAATACTTGGGATGGACTCAGTCGAGCAAGATGGCTGCAGTTTATGTTCATATGTCAGGAAGAGATACTGAAGATGCAATTCTTTCAATGAATGGATTAAAACTTCAAGAAAAGGAAGATCAGATAGAAGAACTTAAACCGAGATTATGTATCAGATGCAACAAGCAGAGAGCTGCAACAGAAAGATTTTGTCTGGAATGTGGATTGATTCTCGACGAGGATGAAGCAAGAAAAATTATCCAGTCGGAATTAGACAGACAAAAAGCAGATGAGATAATGAATCAAATAGTGAAAGATCCAGAGATATTGGAATTGATTAAGAAGAAACTGAAGAATTAGCCTTTTTTCTTTTTCCCTCAATTATCTCTTTTATTATTTTTTTAAATGGAGAAACTTCTAATTCTTCTGCACTAGGAAATTTTTTCCAATTTGAAGAAAAAAGATTAAAAGGATCAGTTGAGCTGGTTTTGAATCTATCACCAAATTCTGAATCTTTTCCCGATTCTTCCGAAGGGGTATTTGATGAAATCCACACTTTTTCAGGATGTAAAATATTATTCAAATAGGTTGAAATGGAATCATCTTCGGGATATTCTTTTTTTATATTTTTTAAAAGTCTCGCTTCTTTTTCTGATTCTATTTTTCTTATTTCACTATCTTCTTCATTAATCTTTCTTAATTTTTTGATATTATTCCCAGCACCGCTTTGTTGTTTTTTTCTGCAAGCTCTGCATTGTTTTGCATCTTTTCTCTTTGTATCCATAGGTTCATGGCATTTTGGGCAACGTTCTCTTTGTGATATCATGTCTTATCTATTTAAACAATGAATATATCAATTAAAAAAATATCGTTATTCCATTTTTGGAAGAAACCTACTTTTAAAGAAAACTTTTTTTAATGAGCTATGTCCGAAAAATTATTGCCTGAGTGGGCAGAAATAATATTAAAGGAAGATGATGAGGGCAAGAGCCCTCATATAGATAAGACAAATGGAACAGAAGATCCTTGAACTTAAACTGCGCGTTCCTGAAGATAGCCTGAACATGCTTCTCCTAAGAAGAATATCTTCATGCAAAAAACCTGGAGAAGATATAATAAAATTTCCTGCTATATTCTCAAAGGTTGCTTCATCTTTCTCGATTCCCAAAGAAAAAGTTTGGTCATTACTGTATCTCCTGCATGACTTGGGCCTGATAAAAATTATCTTTGGACACGGCGTGAAAATTAATTATGAGGTTAAAAATGAGTAGTAGAATTTTAAGACAATGTATTGTTTGCAAGACCTCCAAAAGAACAACTACCAAGAAAGAAAATTTTGTGTGCAAGAAATGCAGAAATTTTACCAAAAAATTTTTTTCTCAGATAAGGGGAGTTGAGAATTCCCTAACATCCTTTAACATTTTTCATCTCCAGATTATGTTAAAAATGGCTGATGAGAATTCGATCCTTTTCAAACAGATATCTTCTGATTTGATGATCCCGAAATCGTCGGCATATAGATATATTTCTCAATTACACGACGGGGGATTTATAGAAAAAGTTGATATGGTTTATAGTTTATCTAAGAAAGGAAAAAAGATTATTCTTAATTTTAATCGGAGGGATTTAAAGCAAGCAATTTTGAGAAAATCTTATGATAAACCTTTGCGATTCCATTATCTGCAAGGGAAATTTAATGTAGAAAATCCTCCATTAGAATATCAGAGATATTTTGATAGAAATCAACCGGAATATTATAACAAAGTAATCAGAATTCCTGTCGGCAGAAATAAAAGAATGAAAGGTTTCAAATTAGAAATTTCAAGTTGCATTATTGTATTTTATTCTCCATGGTCTATTGCAGTTACTTTCCCTGATATTTTGGTTTGTAGCGATAACGAGATATATGTCGCTGAAGGCTATTGTAAATTAGGAACTATTATAGATACAGTAGTTGAAAAATTAGAGGATATGTTCAGAGGTCTTAAAATTGATTCATTTTGTCCATTTGGGATTACAAATCAACATATTGCAATTAAAGATAGCAAATATGCCAAAAAATATCATGAAAAAAATAAAACTAGATTAAATGAGAATGACAAAATAATCACAGACAAATCAAATGGTCATCATGAGTTAGAAGCTGTTGATCCAAAAACTGCAGGATATGACATTAATGAATGTATAAAGAGGGAAAAAGAAGCAGAGGAGGATAAAGATGCCGAAAAGACTTGATAAAACAAAACCAGAAGAATTTCTGAAAATATTTGGAAATAAAGACCATTATTACAATATAAGGAGATCATGCAAGGAATCAAAGATAGGAAAGTCAACTTTCTACAGATGGATGCAGAATCTGGAATTCAAGAAAGAAATAAGGAATATCAAAGCCAAGAGAAGAAAAGATCCTTATTATCACTTAAAGAGCTTTCATAACATTAGGGCTATAATGCGAATTCTAAAAATGTCAGGAAGAGGATATTAAAATGTTAACACCATCAGATAGAAAAAATATAGAAACTTTCGAGAATCTTAAACCAAATCATCAGAGAATCTTCAAATACAGACTAAGGATGAAATGCATCTCTGCAATAAAAGACATTCGGTATGTTCTTTCAAATTGCATCAAACTTGACATAAAGCCAGATAGGTTTATTGACATAAATGAGTTAGTAGATTTGCTTGAGGACTACGATCATGTTTGTTTGTTACAGAATATGTAAATATTTTAAAATTGCATATATAAAATCATAAAAATCTGGGAGACTTTCATTTTTAAATTTGTAAAAAGTGTCCCAAAAAGCAAGAGGGCAATATTGCCACCTTGAAAGGGAAAAAGGTTTGCCCATATGGGAAAAGGTTAATAAAAATGGAAGAACAAACACAAAGTCAAAATACAAAAGTTGAGTCTACAGAACCAAAGACAGATAATACTGATTTTACATTAAAACGAGCAGATCCATTGCTGGAGATAAATGATTATCTTGGAGCAGTGTTCAATCTGAGCCAATTCAGAGTATTTTATCATACAGATGCAGAATCAGAAGAATACTGGAATGAAAGAAATCAGCTGGAGGAAATTAAAACTTATTCTGAGATAGTCAACGGACTTGAGTCTGATTTAAGGAATTTTGGGATGGATATAACTTATGCATCAAGGATAATCCTAAACGACGTGGCTCTGAATATGATGCTCATTCAAAGAATAAAGGCCCAAATGCTTTACAAAAATCCAATAAGAGACAAAGAGGTATTAAAACCAAGTGAGACTATCTCAAGGCAACAACAATACGAGACCAAAAAGAAAAATATCTACACAATTTATGAGAAAGAATATCTGAGAGAAGCTGAAATTCATCCTGCTATCAAATTATTGCACCAGTTTGAAAAACAAATTCATCAAGGACTTAAAGATTTGGGATTACTTCCTTCCCAGACTATTGAGAGACAGAAATTGACAATTGTAAAAAAGTTAAGGCAACAATGCGAGAATGTATCTGCTGAACTTTCTGTAAAAAAAGAAGTTATGGGGAATAAGAAAGAGAAATTAATTTGCAATCAATCAAATTAGTTCTTCCAAAACATTTTTTCCTTTCTTTGTTATCTTGTAATATCTGAAACTTGGTGATTCCGGATTTTTGCATACGGCCAATCCTTCTTCCTGCAAGTCAAGAAATATTCGACTGATAACCTCTCTGTGCTTCTGCATTTTATGAGCAAGAAATGAAGCAATTTGGGGTTTTTCTCCCAATGCTTTTAACACATCTAATCTTAACCTGCTTCTTGCAAAAAATATTTTCATCTCGTCGCTTATTTCATTTTCCATGATAATTAGCGTGATTTTTCGGATAAAAGGAAGCGTGATAATTGGCGTAACTTTTATAAAGCCTGAAAATTGATTATTTTTGAGGTGCTGGTAACCTCGGAAACCTGATTCTGAGAAAATTAAGAAATGGAACAAATAGTTATAGGGAATGGACAAATTGGAACTGCAATTCATAAAGTTTTAAGCAAAAAATATGAAGTTGATGAGCTTGATTTAAAAGAGCCCAACAAAAACACAGAAGGAAAAAATATGAATGCATACATATCAGTTTTCCTTATTCTGAAAAGTTCATAGAAGAAGTTAACAAATACAAAGATAAATTTTTGAAAAAAGACGGACTAATAATTATTCATTCAACCATTCCTGTAGGGACTTCCAAAAAATTAAATGCTGTCCATTCTCCATGCAGGGGAAAACACCCAGATCTATATGAAAGCATTCTGACATTTGTAAAATATTTTGGCGGGGAAAGATCAAAAGAAGCAGCAGAGATTTTCAAAAAATGCGGGGTTAAAGTTGCGACTACAGATAATTCAGATAATACAGAGGCACTCAAATTATGGGACACGACAATCTATGCCTGGAATGTTATTCTTGAAAAAGAAGTTTACAGATTCTGCGAATTGAACAAATTGGATTTTGGTTTAATCTGGGAAGATGCAAATAAGACATATAACGACGGCTATGAAAAAATGAATCTTCCGCAATACAAAAAATATATCTTAAAACATCAGGAAGGAAAAATAGGCGGACATTGCCTGATTCCGAATTGCAAATTGTTAGATTCAAAGATAGCAAAACAAATTTTAAAAGAGAATGAAGAAATAAAATGATACTTTCTCCTTTTTTTCTTTTTGATTTGCAGAATTTTGCAACATTATTCAGAAAACCAAAACATACAAATTTGAAATGTTTTGACTATACTGTTTTGGTTCCGATTAACAGCAGACCCATTGAAAGAAGATTATTTGGTTACTTGACCAAGATAAAAGAAAAAGTAATTATCGTCGATGATACGAATGGGAATGGAGAAAAATATAGGGAATTTCTGAAGAGGGAAAAATTTAAGATCATAAAAAAAGAAGGGAATGGATTTAAATGGGGTGCCTTGAAATATGCCTTGAATTTTGTTAAAACAAAATATACTATTTTTCTTGATGATGACACAATTCCAAAAAGAGATTTTTCAAATCTCGTAGGGATACTTGAAAAGGAAAATGCAGACCTGACCTCTGTCAGAGTTTTTGCAGACAGAAATAAAAAGTTAATAGAAAAATTGCAGGATATCGAATATAAAATTGCTATGTTGGCCCGCCAGAACAGAAAATGGATAACTTCTGGAGCTTGCATTTGCGGTAAGACAGAATCCCTCAGAAAAATAATGGATTCTCATAGTTTATTCAGGGAAGGAGGAGATATAGAGACAGGATTACTGGCAAAGAAAATGGGAATGAAAATTCACCATTCTGAATTTGAGGTTTATACTGAAATACCTTCGACATTCAAGAGCTGGTTTTCCCAAAGAATGAAATGGATGGGGGGAAATTTCAGGCATAATGTTATCAATTTTGGAAAACAATTTCCCGACATAATTCATATTTTTTATTTTTCAATTGTAGTCTGGCTTTTATTGTTGGTAAAAATATTTCTGATAATAATGTATCCGAAAATTTTCTTAATGGTAATTCTTGCTTATATCCCAATCACATTTATTTCAAATTTGAAAATAATCAAAAATCTAAGTTTTATCCCATTTTTATTGTTCCCGATTTATGCAATATTTCAGGTAACGGTCTTGGCAGTATTCGGAATGGCTTATTATTTCAGGAGCGCATTAGAACAGAGAAATATAGGAAGAATAAAAGTTAGAAAAATCTGAGTTTAATATTATTTCCAAGAAACATATACCTTATCTGATGACCAGATATTGTTACTTGAAATTTCTAAGTAGCCTTTCAAATTTTCTGGTATTTTATTAAGAATAATCAACTTGAAACAGAACAATCATTAATTCCCACCATCCCAGAAATAAAGCCAGAAACCTGCCCCCTTAAAGTAATCATTTCCCCTTTGTGTAAATTCATTAGTTCAGTATTACTTTTGAAAAAACATTCAACTCCATTATAATCATATTGCTCTCTAAGCGTTACATGATATCCTCCATCCCAATCTTGTGCAACTTCATATATTGTTCCGCTGACAAGGATTATGTTGTTTTGATATTTTGCATTTGCGTTTATTTCATTTGAGGCATAATCCTGCATTATTTGGTCATCGGTTACACTAAGGACAGGAGTTTGAGTTTGCTGATTGGTGTTATCAGAATTTGTGCTTCCATGTGAAGAGAATAACCAAATTAAAAATATCCCGAGGATAATTCCTCCGATTATTATTTTTAAAACTGCATTAATTGGTTCCTGAAAACATTTATTGCATATCCTGCCATTCCAACTTTGGTTATACCACTTTAATTCTTTTCCACATTTCTCGCATTTTCTTTCTTCCATTGAATAAATGTGTTCTTCGGCTTTTTTAAATTCTTTGGTAACTCAAAGGGTAACCTCTTAATAAAAATATTGGTAACTCATTTAACCCATGACTGAAGCAAGTTTAATCAGTTTTGTCGCAAGAAGCAAGAGGAGAATAGAAGTTTTGAAACTGCTTTCCAAGGTTCAAAAAATAAGCCAGCCGGAAATAATGAGACATTCCAAACAATATAAATCGCACAATTCAAGAACCTTGAAAGAGTTGATTGACAATAAACTCATCTCCTGCATTAATCCCGAAGACAGAGCATTTAAATTTTATAAGATTACAAAAAAGGGGAAAGAGATATTAAAAGAAGCTGAGAGAATTTCTGGATAAGAATAGTTTTTTAAAAAGCGATTCTGTAACTATAACATGCCCACTTTGAATTGGATAGGGAAAGAGCAAGTTGTAAATCATGACAAAGAAGTTCCATTCCGGCTTCTCAAAAAAGTTAAATCTGTCTCAGTCGGAGAGAACTCTCAAAACCTGATAATTCATGGAGACAATGTGGAAGCATTAAAATCTCTTATGCCTTATTATTACGGGAAAATAAAATGCATCTACATAGACCCGCCTTACAACACTGGAAATGAAAATTGGGTTTACAATGATAAAGTTAATTCTCCAAAAATTAAAAAATGGTTGGGGAAAGTTGTAGGCGGAGAGGCAGAAGATTTATGCAGGCATGATAAATGGCTTTGCATGATGTACCCGAGATTAAAATTGTTAAGAGATCTTTTGGCAGATGACGGAGTTATTTTTGTTAGTATTGATGACTGGGAGTTTGATCATTTAAAATTAATCCTTGATGAAATTTTTGGTAGAGGAAATCATATAAATACTATCATCTGGAGAAAAAATGCTGGAGCTTCTAATGATGTAAAATATTTTGGGATAGAACATGAATACATATTATGTTATGCAAAAGAGATAAATAAAGTAGAGAGATTTTTTACTGGATTGTTAGACCGACATAGAACAGAATACAAACATAAAGATTCTAATTTTGAAAAATATGGTCCATATAAAAGATATAATCTATACCAACCGGGGATAGATGAAAATAGACCAAACTTGCAATATGAAATAGATGCTCCCGATGGTTCGAAAATTAAAATTAAACCTCATATTTGGAGGTATAGCCAAGAAACTTTTTTGAAAGCAAAGAAAGAAGGTAAGATAGATTTTGTAAAAAATAAAAAGACGGGAGAATGGCAAGTTTTTACCAAAATATACCTTCATGAAACTGGAGAAGAAAGAAGAATAAAACCAAGAAGTATTTTTTCAGAACAAGGATTTACATTAGACGGAAATCGGGAATTAAAAAGAATTTTTGAAAATAAAGTTTTTAATTACCCAAAACCTTCCAGTCTGATCAGATATTTGATAGAAATAATTACTCATGACTACAAAGAATCTCTGATACTAGATTCATTCGCCGGAACTGGTACAACTGGACATGCAGTTCTTCAATTAAATAAAGAAGATGGCGGAGATAGAAAATTTATTCTTATAGAAATGGAAGACAAAGTTGCAAAAGATATAACTGCAGAGAGGATCAAGAGGGTTATAAAAAATGAAAAATATAATGATGGATTTGAATACTGCGAACTTGACAAACCTCTTTTTAATGAAGAAGGACAAATTGAAGAGGAATGTTCTTTTGAACAATTAGCAACTTATATCTATTTTACAGAAACGCAGACAAACATAGACAAGAAACAAATACAAAACAATTTTATCGGTTCCAATAATGAAATAAATTATTATCTAATCTTCAAAGAAAAAAATAAAAATGTATTAAACAAATCTTTCCTAGAAAATATAAAAAAAGACCAAAATAAAAAAATAATATATGCGGATAAATGTCTCATTGATGAAGATACATTGGACAAATACAGAATAGAATTCAAACAAATTCCTTACGAGGTGAGGATTTACTAATGGAACTTAAAAAATATCAGGAAAAAGCAATAGAAGAACTCGAAGATTATTTGAAAGAATTAAACAAGTTCGGAGCAAAACATGCTTTCATTTCTAAGAAAGGAGAAAAATATAATGAGGAGTTTTTCGGAGAAATTCCTTTTGTTTGCATCAAAATACCGACGGGCGGAGGAAAAACATTAGTTGCATGCCACTCGGTAAAAGAAATAATAGATATTTCCTTGGAAAATAAATTGGGAAAGGGAATAGTAATATGGTTTGTCCCTTCTGAAGCAATCAAGTCCCAGACATTGAAAAAATTAAACGATAAAAAAGATTTTCACAGAGCAGTATTGGATGAATACTTTGATAACAGAATTAGGATATTCTCAAATGAAGAATCACTAAGGATAAGAAAAGAGGATGTTGAAAATAATCTCTGCATAATTGTTTCAAGTTTGGATGCCTTCAGGAAAGACAAAAAGCTGCAAAGCAAATACAAAGTTTATCAGGAAAATGGGGAATTGATAAATCACTTTGAAAATATTTCTGATATAAGCAAATTAGAAAAAGATGAAGCCGGGACAATTATCAATTCTCTTGCAAACGTAATCCGAATGAATAATCCACTGATTGTTATTGATGAAGGGCATAGGACAAAAACAGAATTGTCTATCCAATTTTTGAAAGAACTTAATCCCTCTTTTATTATCGAATATACAGCAACTCCGAGACCAGAAAGCAATGTGTTAGTCGATGTTCATTCTTCTGAATTAAAAGAAGAAAAAATGGTTAAGATTCCGATTATTCTTGAAAGTGTTTCGCAGTGGCAGAAAGCAATAACAAACGGGATTTTGAAAAGAAAAGAATTAGAAGGAATAGCCAAGAAAGAAAAGGGGGAATATATCCGACCGATTGCATTGATTCAGGCAGAACAGGAAAAAGAATCGGACAAAAAAATAACAGTCGAAAAAATAAAAGATTTTTTGATTAAAGAACATAAAATTCCTGAAGAAGAAATTGCAATCAAGACTTCTTCAAGAAATGATTTGGAAGGAATTAATTTGTTTGATAAGAAATGCGAGATAAGATATATAATCACAGTTAATGCCCTCGCCGAAGGATGGGATTGCTCCTTCGCTTACATTTTAATTTCTGTTGCAAATATCGGTTCAAAAATTTCAGTCGAACAGATTATCGGAAGAATTGTCAGACTGCCTTATGCAAGAGAAAAGAAAAACAAAGAACTGAATCTTTCTTACATATTTGCATCCGCCAAAAATTTCAATGATGCCGCAAATGAGATTGTTTCGGGATTGGAGAAGAATGGATTCAGCAAATATGATGTAATCAATGCGCAAGAGAAAACAGACAAATATGAATTTGAAATTTCCAAGATAATAAAGCAAGATTTATTTGTTCCGATAATGGCCTTTGAAGAGGAGCCGCTTGAATTTTCCGATTTAATTGGAGAAGATTTTGAATTATCAAAACAAAATGCGGAATTTGAATTTAAGATACATTATGACAATGACGGGAGAATTCTGTTGAATATCCGGAAAGATGATGTGTGGACTAAGGAGAGACAGACGACTCTCAATCTAACTTACAAAGATAAAAACTTCTCAAAGAAAGAGTTGGTTGAATGGCTGGACAACAAACTTAAATTTATAATGATAGACAAAAAAGACAAAACAAAATTTATGGAAAAAGTTATCGAATATCAACTTGACAAATACAGTCTGTCTGAATTATCAATAAACAGATTTATCCTGAGGGACAGATTGGACGAAGTGATCAAAGGACTTTTGATAAAATATGCCAAAAAGAAATTTGATGAATTTGTACAGAAGAAAAAAATATCCGTCAAGGAGTTTGAGAAGTTTTCCGACAAGATAATCATCTCTGAAAGGAACAGGGAAAAATTCAAGAAAAATTATTATGAGGATCTAGACAAGTTAAATAAGGAAGAATTGACTTTTGTTTCGCGACTTGATTCAGAAGCACTTCCAAATATTTTATTCTGGGCAAGAAACAAAGAAAAGAAAGATCCTTTTTACATACAAGGATGGCAGCCAAATAAATTCTATCCAGACTTTGTTGCAGTCACCAAAAAAGGAAATCTGCTGGCATTGGAATGGAAAGGCGGAGACAGGGTAAGCAATGAGGATACAAAATATAAAGTTGAGATCGCTCAATTCTGGGAGAAATTAGGAAAAGGAAAATTATATTTCTTTTTGGTTCATATGGGAAACATTGAAGAAGTTTTGAACAAAATCAAGGAGTTATAAAAATGCCCGATCCAGAACATGTTTTAAAAGAATTAGAAAAAAGATGGGTTTATGGGAATAAAAAAAGTATCTCTTATTTTAAAAGATTAATCTTATTGATGTACGAGAATTTTCCAAATTTCAGAGTTGCAGAGAAAGCAGTAAAAGAGATAATAATCATGGGGGAAGATAGAAAATTTCTTTGTAAACATGGATTTTTTATTGAAGAAAAAACAAATGAAGGGCATAACTATGGGTTGGGACCCAATGCGTTATCTTTGGTCAGTGCATGGAAAACGGAAGAATTAAACAAAAGAATTTTTATTTTAACATTAATTTTGGTGGGTATCAGTTTACTTCAGATAAGCTTAATTATTTGGTAAATGTTTTTATACTAAAACAAATGGACAATCTAACAAAAGAACAGAGAAGTTACAACATGTCCCAGATAAAAAGCAGGGATACAAAACCAGAATTAAAATTAAAGGATTTTTTTGAGAGCAAAGGATTTATCTATCAGCCAAAAGAATATGGAAAACCAGATTTTATTAATTATAAAAAAAGAGTCGTAGTTTTTATTGATGGGTGTTTTTGGCATAAATGCCCCGAATGTTTTAAATTACCAAAAACAAATAAAGGATTTTGGAATAAAAAAATTAATGAAAATTCCCGTCGTGATAAAGAAGTAACTCTGAATTATAGCTACTCTGGTTGGAATTTTTTCAGAATTTGGGAGCATGATATTAAGAAATCCGGTAGAATTTTAAAGGGGAAATTCTTTAATATAAAATGAATAAAGGCGTAATTGCTGTAGATCTTTTTTGTGGTGCTGGTGGATTAACTAGGGGGTTATTGGACTCGGGGATAAAGGTAATGAAAGGTTATGATTTTGATAAAAAAGCTTCTGAGACATATGAAAAAAATAATGAAAATTCCAAATTTTTTTCTGCTGATATTTCTTCTGTTAACGGAAGCGATTTATTAAAAGGACTTGACAGAAAAAACAATTTCTTTCTGCTTGCAGGCTGTGCTCCCTGTCAGCCATTTTCTTTGATAAACCAAAAAAAACAGAGACGGGATGAAAGGAAAAATCTTCTGCTGGAGTTTGGCAGATTAATCAAAGAAACAGAACCTGATTTTATTTTTATGGAAAATGTCCCAGGACTTGTTCACGGCAGAGGAAAAAGAATATTTCAGGAATTTTTAACAATCCTTGAAGAAAAAAATTATCTTTATGACTTCCGTGTTTTAAACACAATGAATTACGGAGTTCCGCAGAGAAGAAGAAGGCTTGTTCTTATTGCTTCAAAATATGCTCAGGTAAAAATTCCGGAATCCTCTCATGGAGATTCGGAAGGAAAAAATTCAGTTATAAAGCTCAGGGAAATTTTGAATAAGTACCCCCCTCTGAAAGCTGGAGAAGAAGATTCTTCATTTCCAAATCATGAAGCAAGAGGATTAAGTGAATTGAACATAAAAAGATTAAAAATAATAAAGCACAATGGGGGTTCAAGGAATGAACTACCAAAAAATCTTGTTTTGAAATGTCATCTGAAACATAAAGGACATGCGGATGTTTATGGAAGAATGTCTTTTGATGAAGTCTCACCAACATTAACCTGTAAATGCACAAGTATTTCCAACGGGAGATTTGGTCATCCAATTCAGAACCGGGCAATTTCCGTCCGGGAAGCAGCAGCAATTCAGACATTTCCAGATGATTATACTTTTTATGGAAACATGACTGAAAATACGAAGTGGGTCGGGAATGCCGTTCCTGTAAAATTTGCAAAAGTATTCGGAGAATATTTTATAAAGTTGAAGAATCAGGTTAACTGATGGTAGAAAACTCTCAGGATTTTGTAATGAGTTTTGATCCCAAGACTATTGAACATTTGGGTATTCGAATGTATTCAACTTTGCCCCCAGTTATTACAGAATTAATAGCCAATTCTTATGATGCCGATGCAGAAAATGTTTGGATAACTCTCCTGGATTCTAATGAAAAAAAAGAGATAATTGTTGAAGATGACGGGATCGGAATGACTTTTACGGAATTAAATGATAAATTCCTCCGAATTGGAAGGAATAGAAGAGATGAGGAAGGAGTACAGAAAACTCCAAAAGAGAGAAAAATAATAGGTAAAAAGGGAATAGGAAAACTATCTTTTTTTGGAGTTGCACATGAAGTAGAGATTAGCACTAAAAAAAATGGTAAACAAAACTCATTCGTTATGAACTGGGAGGACATAAAAAATTCTACTGAATCAGAATATAACCCTAAACCAATTTTTAAGGATAAAAAATATTCTGGAAAAGACCATGGGACAAGAATTGTTTTAAAAGAATTAAAAAGGGAGAGCGTTTTTGATCCAGATAGTCTTGCAGATAGTATTTCAAAAAATTTTATAGTAGATTCTGGTTTTAAAATTATTATCAAGCACAACTCCGAAGAACCCATAACAATTGATAATGAAAGAAAATATAACGGGATAAATAAACAAGTTGAATGGAACATTCCAGGAGATATTGATAATTCAGACTCGGGGTATGAAAATAAAAACCAAGTTATTGGGCATCTTATTGCTACAGAATTTCCAATTCCCCCAAAAACAAATATGAAAGGGATAACCCTTTTTTCCAGAAAAAAACTTGTTAATAATCCAGAATATTTTTCAGACAGTACTTCAAGTCACATTTTCTCTTATTTGACTGGATGGTTGGAAGTAGATTTTATTGATGATTTGGAAGAAGATGTTATTTCTACAAACAGGCAATCTTTAAACTGGGATCATCCCGAGATGGCAAAACTGAGGGAATATCTTTCAAAATTAATCAATAAAATTGAACAGGACTGGCGTATAAAACGTGAAAAGGTTAGAGAGAAAAAATTATCTGAGTCTACTGGGATAGATATCTCGGATTGGGTTAGTAAACTTCCCCAAGAGATAAAAGACAAAGTTGGACCATTAATTAAAGACGTATTAAAAAATGTTGAACCAACGGAAGAGACTAAAAATGTGAACAATAAAATCATCGAAACTATGCATTCTATTGCCCCCGAATATACTTACTGGCATTACCGACATTTGCATCCAAATGTTAAAACATGGGCAGAAGAGGATTACAAAAGGGGGGATGATTATTATGTTGCTGCAGAAAAAGCTTCACGAGCATATATACGCGGTGTAAAAGATAAAGCGGGAGTTGATGCTAGGCAGGAAGATACAAATATGGAACAGGCCTTTAATGTTGGAACGGGAAAATTATTGGTAAATAACTGTGCTTCTGTTATTGAACAAACAATTCAAAATGGGCAATGTCATCTTTCTAAAGGAATTGTTGCAGGTTGTCGTAATCCTCTTGATCATAGTTTCCCAGATTATCAAGAAAGATTGGGAAATACTGGGCTTTTTACCGAACAAGATTGTTTGGATATGTTAAGCTTAATATCTCATCTTCAAAGAAGACTTGATAACTCAAGATTAAGAGAAGAAACTACAACGAATAATAATTCTGCACCCGTTGAGTAGTCAACTACTTTTAAAAAGCAAAACATCGTTGGTATTTTAACAAAAACAAGGCGTTACGCATTGTATGTGAATTAC
>CAWJRC010000004.1:0-292908 GCA_963845205.1 uncultured archaeon | reverse complement strand
TTGTATTCACTAATTGTGCTATCTGAGTAGCTGTCGTGTTATACAATAACTGTATTGCTAAAGTAGTATTTGCTGGAAATGCTGGAATTGATGTTGAATTGTAAAAGTTACTTGGATTGCTTATATTATAGTACAATCCATTAGCAAATGATTGATTCCAGCTAGCATTCATCCCGCTTGTTGATACATTAACTCCATTTATCAAAATTGAGCTGGCATTCAAATATCCAGTTATATTCATGTTAGCAAAAGTTACATTAGAAGTTGTATTCAAAAACTGATTAGACACATTTGCTGTGGAATTAATAAAATTCAGATTGTTGCTTAACTGTGAAACATTGTTCAGGCTTGTTGAATTGTAAAAGTTACTTGGATTGCTTATATTATAGTACAATCCATTAGCAAATGATTGATTCCAGCTAGCATTCATCCCGCTTGTTGATACATTAACTCCATTTATCAAAATTGAGCTGGCATTCAAATATCCAGTTATATTCATGTTAGCAAAAGTTACATTAGAAGTTGTATTCAAAAACTGATTAGACACATTTGCTGTGGAATTAATAAAATTCAGATTGTTGCTTAACTGTGAAACATTGTTCAGGCTTGTTGAATTGTAAAAGTTACTTGGATTGCTTATATTATAGTACAATCCATTAGCAAATGATTGATTCCAGCTAGCATTCATCCCGCTTGTTGATACATTAACTCCATTTATCAAAATTGAGCTGGCATTCAAATATCCAGTTATATTCATGTTAGCAAAAGTTACATTAGAAGTTGTATTCAAAAACTGATTAGACACATTTGCTGTGGAATTAATAAAATTCAGATTGTTGCTTAACTGTGAAACATTGTTCAGGCTTGTTGAATTGTAAAAGTTACTTGGATTGCTTATATTATAGTACAATCCATTAGCAAATGATTGATTCCATGAAGAATTTCCACTTTGATTGTATATCCCTGTACTATTTATGAGATATTGTATCCCTGCTGTTGTATTTGGGGCATACAATGAATTTGCAAATGATTGATTCCATGACGCATTTCCTGATGATGCTTGGCAATTAGTCCCGTCTGCTAAGCAAACTTGCGTGTTATTCACTTTAAATGAAGTTCCTGAAACAGTTACATTACCGCTTATAGCTAAATTTTGGGTTACATTCACATTTCCGGTAAATGTCAGCCAGCCGGCAATAATATTGTCTATAACTCCTCCTAATAAAAATGTAATTTTTTGTCCTAAGCTGACATTAGAAGTTATATTCATATCTCCTAAAGGGGAGGTAAACGCAAGACGTTGTGCACCATCAAAACTCATAGTATCTCCATTTATTATATAATCTTTATAATATGTAGTTCCAAAGTTTGCAGGAAAACTATCTAAAAGTACATTCCAAGAGCCATTAATGATTGCATTAGTAAAATTCTTTTCATAAAGAAGATTCCCTCCTGTAGATGAATCATAAATGTCTATAGTTAAATTCCCTAATGAAAGTAGTTGTCCGTTAGAAATAGCTGTTACATCTGTTCCTTGGTCGCTAAAAGTAACTGGGATTGTAGCTGAAATCAACTGGCTTGTAATAACCAAGAATGCGATTGAGATTATCAAAATATTCCCAATTTTATTTCTCATTTTTACCCTCCCTTTCAAGTAAATCTACCAATGCCTTTTTTAGCGAAATAGAACGGGGAACTTTGTCTTTCCATTTATTCCAGATCTCTTCTGGTACTTCTAATAAAAACTTCTTTACCCTCGCCTCTTTTTTCATGTTACTTATCTTTAATAACTAATAGTATTTTTAATTAATATAAATAACTAGAAGTTAGTATTTAAAGATTTTGATGTATGTTTAAAATGAGTGTTCTGGTTCTTAACATTATTATCAATCAGTTTAAATTAAGAATTATTTGCGATAGAATCCCTATTAGGAATCTCTTGTCACAACTAGAAAAGTTATTGGTTTGAGTTTTATTCAGAAAAAATAAAAATAAAACTATCCGAATAAAGCGCTCAAACCTTCTGCTGCAGCTTCTTTCTTTTCTTCTACTTTGCTTTCTTTTTTCTCTTCTTTAGGAGTTCCTGCTGCTGGAGCCGCTGCAATTAAGCTTGCGTTCTCCAATTCTTTGTCTATGTCAACTCCGTTCAGGCTTGCAACAAGAGACTTAATCTGTGATTCGTCTACATGTCCGCCTGCAGCTGCAACAACACTTTTCAAATTGTGCTCATTAACTTCTTTTCCGAGTTTATGCAACAAAAGTGCTGCGTATATGTTTTCCATTTAATTTACCTCTCCGTCATTTAATTGAGGAGTATACTTTCCTGATTCAAGTTTTTCAACTATTATGTTAAGTTTCTCAGCTTCATTGAAATATTCATCTATCTTTTGGAGGTATTCAATAGCCTCTTTTTCATAATTATTCCCGCAAAAATCTTTCTTTTTCATAAGCCCGTTAAATTCCTTAAAGGTTGAAATACATTTTTTGCGAATTTCATAAGCTTTCATTTCGACTGATGTCCAGCCCATTTGGTAATCTAATTTTCTCTTGAAACTTTCGTATTCTTTGCCTAAAAGTGCTTTATTTATAGAAAGCATTTTCAGATCTTCTTGTAGATCTTCTAAATCCCGCATTTTACATTTACATAAACTTTCATTTTTTTGAATTAAAAAATCCAATTCTGCATCATTCATCTTTGCCAAACTCTTTATGCTAAGTTTATCTTCAAGAATCATTCTGTTTTCTCCTCTAGTTTATTTGCTGAATTTTCAATTGACTTTTCCTGCCTTGCTGCCTTTTGAAGTAGGAATCCGATTGTATCTTTGCAGACATATCCTATCTCAACAGCGAACGGAAGTGCTTTTCCGAATGCTTTCTTTAGATCAGCTACGGTCTTTTCTCTGTCAATCTGAATATTAAGATAAACTTTCTTTTCACGAGAGTCATATCCTGCTAAAGGAACAAGACTTATTGTGAAGGGTTTGATATCCAATTTGCTTAAAACATCTGCAACAGCGGCAGAAATTTTATCTCCTTTATGGGCAACTATTTTTGAATCTTTTATGCTTAATTTTCCCTTATCTATCTGAACTTGTAAACCAACTGCGCCAAGTTCACTGATTGCTGGCCCTGGAGTTAATTCAGTTGGTCCTGCCGGAACTTCAATATCTTCGGGGGCTTCCTGTCCGGGTTTTGCCTTTGCAGGATTTTTGTTCTTAACAAGTTCTGCAGCGAGCTCAAAACAGTCCATGTCCGAAAATAGGACTGCAACATTATCTTTGATTGTTTCTTCTACATTTTTCAAATCTTTATCTTCGGAATTTTCAATTGCTCTGAATATAAGGTTTTTCTTCGGAACTGTTACGACAGCTTTTCCTTTAAGTTTTTTAGTGATTTCCTGAACCTGCGAAGCAGGAATATTTTTTATAGAAACAACAAGCATAGTTCTTTTTTTCTTTATCAACTCTGTAAGTTCCTTTACTACATTCTTTTTCTCTTCTGAAACATGTGTTGTTATTGCCATTTTATCTTATCTTTATCTTTTGAGGTTTAGTCATAGTAAATTTTACTTCGAGATTTTTTATGTTATCTTTCCCTTTTGTTAGAACTTTCATAATTGCATTGTAAATAGTAACTATATTCTCTGTAAGTTCTTCGTCTTTCATGTTCTCTCTTCCGACAGAAACTTTTATGCTCGGTTCCTTTGTCCTTATTTTTATGCTATTGTTAATTCTGTTTTTTAATTCAGTTATTACTTTATCATCGGCATTGACTATAATCCCTAACTGAGGTGATGGCATTTTTCCTGCAGGTCCAAGAGCTCTTCCGAAAGTTGTTGCGACTAGAGGCATAAGGCTAGCCTGCCCTATAAAGAAATCATATTTTGCAACAAGATTCTTTAATTCTTTCTTATCAGAATATTTCTTGAACTCCGACTTTGTTATTGTATCAACAATATTGCTTTTCATTTCAAGGAATGCGCATATCTTTTTATCCTTGACTCTATATGGAACAGAAACGAAAAAATTAACCTGCTCTTTTTTGACATCAAATTTTTGTAGATTTATAATTAGGTCTACTGACTGGTTAAATTTTCTTTCAGGACTTTTTCTTAATTCAGTTAAAGCTTGTCTTATTTGTTCATTCAATTCTGCCATTGATACCTCCTACATTATGCGCCAATGCCGTAGAATCTATGCATCAACGATGTAGTTAATTGGTAAATTTTCAAGAAAAAAGATATTTATAAACTTTTACTATAAACCAATTTGCAATAATCCTTATAAATCAAATTAATTTTTTTCTTGCATGGAATTTATAGCATTATTATCTTCAGGAGAAGGAACATGGGCGCAGGTTTCTGGTCTGATAAAATATGGGGAATGGGAAAAAATAATTCTTCTTGGTGATGAATTCTCATCAAAATTTCAAATTAATGAAAAAAAGGAAATTACAGAACTTATCAAAGTAGATTTCTCTAAAAGAATAAAAGATTTGAAAGAAGATTTAATGAACAAGTTAAGAGGAAAAATCGACGGAACAGAAGTTGCTCTTTCAATTGCTAGCGGCGATGGAAAAGAACATATGGCTTTGATTTCTGCATTAATCAACTTGCCAGTTGGAATAAGATTCGCTGCATTGACAAGAGACGGGGTAATTGATTTGTAAAATGAGCCGTAAACTTATCGCTCTTTTTGATATGGATGGAACTTTGTTTGACCATGAAAATTCTCTGAAAATAGAACTGGAAAAAATTCGCTGCCCTGAAGAACCTGTAATCCCTTTTAATTTTAAAAATAATCCGAGATATTTGCAGAACAGAATAAATTTGATTTATAATTCAGAATCTTTTTGGTCTGAAATGCCGAAATTTAAATTAGGCTGGGATATATTGGGAATAGCAAATGAATTGGGATACCACATAATGATTCTAACTCAAGGTCCGAAAAGAAATCCTGCTGCTTGGTCAGGGAAAAAGAAGTGCATAGATAAACATTTTGGGGAAGATGTGGACATTACTCTGACAAGAGACAAGAGTCTTGTTTACGGAAAGGTTTTGGTAGATGATTATCCCGGATATATTGATAGATGGCTTCAATGGAGAAAGAGAGGTTTGGTGGTTATGCCTGCAAATGAATCTAACAAAGATTACTTCCATCCGCAGGTTATCAGGTATGACGGAACTAACTTAGAAGAAGTTAGAAGTGCGATGGAAAAAATTAAAGATAAATCTCAAATCTGATCTTCCTTAATCTTCATTTCGCCTTTATCTTTTCCTAATAACAAAACTCTTGATTCTTTTTTTTCATCTAGAATCTTGTATTCTGGAAGAAATTCTAAAATTTTCTTTGAGAATTCAATAATGTCCTTGTGATACGGCATTTTGTCGTAAGGAATTCTTTTGTTTGCAAATCCGACGCACATGAACGCCTTAACTTCAACGAACATCGGATTTGCTTTCTTAATCATATTAGCATACAATTCCGGATATGCCATATTCAAATCTAAGATTAAATTCATTCTGAAAATAGTTCGTGTTTTGTTTCTTAATCCTGACATAACTTCCAAACTTTTATTCAGCCTTTCCCACGCATCTTTTTTTGAGCTTCTGTGGATTTTTTCGTAGATCTCTTTGTTTTGGGCATTCACTGAAATGTACAACTGTGTTGGCAGTTGTTTCTTTTTTTCAATTTCAAGAAGTTTTTCAGGGTAAAGGCCGTTTGTGACAAGAAAGCTTGTCTTCCCTCTTTTCCTTAGCTCTTCAATAATGCCCCCAATATTTTTATACATCGTTGGTTCTCCTGAAAGAGAAATGGCAAACTGCATTGGCTCTTGAGCCTCTGCAAATTTTTGCATATTTGCCTTGCTTAATTGTTTTTTCTTTGAATTATTTTTGATCCCAAAACCGTTAAGTAAAACTCTTTGAGCATTTATACACCCATCAATAATTTCTTTTGGATCTTTTATTTCAGAGTTGTCTATAATTTTATTGAAATCCAATTCCAAGGCTCGCCAGCAATGAATGCATTTATTATCACACCCAAGCCACGGAGTCATTTGGCAGCATCTGTGAGATTTAATCCCGTAAAATTTTTCTTTATAACATACTCCCTCATCTATTAAAGATTTTTTTGTCCACCCACATATTTTTACCGCTGCGTGAGTTCCTACAAATCTGTATCCTTGCTTTTTCATAACTTTCATTATCTCTTCATTTGATGCCATTTTTTGATATCCAATTCTTTACTTTTTCCGGAATCATGAAATTTTATACCATAACCCCCTTTTTAATTTTATTCTGGATTGAAAAAAGCTAATTTTAAATACCCCCTTTATCCTAGCAGACCATGCATAAAATTTCAGTCGTGGGAATTGATAATACAGGAAAAACTTCTGTAGTTAAATCTCTTGAAGATATAGAAGGCATCAGGACAATTCATCTTACTGCTTGTCAGGATTATAATTCAAAAATAGCAGAAATTTCTAGCAGATTTTCTAATTCTCTCATTAGATTTGGTGAGAATAATAATTCAAAATTAATTGCAGGCTTCGCTTATTTCTTGAGGTTATTCCCTTATTTTTTTGAAGAAAAAGTAAAAACTAATTCAAATTTATTAGTATCAGACAGAGATCCGATTATTGATACATTATGTTATTCAGCATTCTATCTTCCAAAAAGTCTGGCAAAGATTGTAAAACCTGCTCTAAAGTCAACACTTGAATGCTTGTTCAATAGCCCAAGTTCATTTATTTATCTCGATGTTTCTCCGGAAATTTCAGCAAGGCGCAATGATAAACCTCTCCAGCTACATGATAAGATAGAATCTTTGACTAATCTGAAAAGTTTATTTGATGAAGAGATGTACCTTATGAAAAAACAGGAGATTCCTGTAGTGAGAATTAGTACAGACAACAAATCCCTTGAAGAAGTAAATGATGAAGTAAGGTATAACATCAAATCTTTTCTTTAAACAAAACTTCAAAGATTAGCAATAAGCACTCAGTTCCTTATGGGTTATGAAGAATTTTCATAGGCTAATCGCCCAGAAAATCATTATAACCGCTAATAATAGCAGGAACAAATAAGTTACAATTGCAAATGCATTGCTTGCTATCTTCTTGCTTTTTGTTACTCCCAATACTGCAAGATAAAAGAATCTTCCTCCGTCGAAAATTCCTGCAGGAAGCATATTGACTAATGCCACGCTGAAACTTATTAAAACAAGCCACCATAAAAGATCATAGATAAATTCTGCAGCCGCAAAATTAGGCTGATAATAAATATTAGGATTTTTGAACGATGAAAACATGCTTGTTATCTTGTTTAATAAATCGGAACTGGTGCTTTGGAGAAAGCCGATTCCTAGATAAGGGATACTTTTATTTTCAGGATTTTGACCAAGGACAATTTCGTAATCTTTCTCAGTATTACCTTCTAATGCTGTGATTGTTATTTTATCTCCAGGATTATATTTTAAAATTTCTGCTTCAAGTTCTGCTTCATTTTTTACACTGACTCTGTTAACTTTTGTTATTATATTGCTTAAATTTGCCTCCACTGCAGGAGCATTGTCATAAAGAAGGACATATCCTTGGCTACCGGTCTGTTCTTCAAGAAAACTTTTTGTTGCAAGATAAACAGTATTGTTTGCATCAATCTGATCCATCCCATTATCAGTTAAATTCAAAATCTGGCCAAAAGTTGCATTGCTTACATTAACTCCATTTACAGAACTTATTGCGGAAATTCCTATTGCTGAATAACTGTAAGTATCAAATGAAACTCCTGCCGGAGCAAATGCTAGAAGGAAGAACAAGATTAAAACGCCAAAAAATAAAATTGCTAGAACAGTATTTGCAAATGTTCCCGCAGAAAGAACTGCCATCTGTGAAGAAATTTTTTTCTTTTCCATTTTCTTTTCGTCCATTTCTACAAATGCAGCTAAGAATATTGGAAGGAAGAAAGGAAAAAAGCCGAATCCTGTGCTTTTTATTTTTACTTTTTCATGGACAGCAAAAATACCGTGGCTGAATTCATGGCTTATTGCTACGACTGCAATTATGATTATCCAATAAGTGAAATAAAAAGGGGGCAAAAAGGACAGTTTGAAGAGTTGCGGCAAATAAGGGACTAGAGGGAGTATCGGAGGGATTTTTATCAGTTTGACAAGTTCACTTTGAAAAATATAAGTCCAGACTATTTTTCCGAAGAGATATAGCATGATTATCATAAGAATAAATCCAAGAGCAATAGAGACGTAACTCAAAACAGCCAGAGTTTTTTTGTACTTCTTCCCGATCGTATTTATTATTTCGATTCCAAGTTTTGTTTTATATAAGAATAAAAGCCCTTCTTTCTTCAAATTTTTTCTTTTTACATAAAGAAAAAGAGAAGTAAAAACTACAAATAGAATCATAAAAATAATATCATATAAGGTAAAATCCATCTCTTTTTATCTATTTTCTATTTATTTTCTTTTTAAAGGCCTGAATGCTTTTTTCTTGCACTTTCTGCACCTGACTTTCCCAGCCAAAACTTTTTCAGATGTCGCTTTTATTTTCGAATGACAATTTTTGCAAACGAAAACATTCTTGAAAAGTCGGTTTGTTGCTTCTGGTATCTTTGCCATGATTAAATTTTCCTCTTGATTATTTTAGTTCCTTCAACATCCCAATATTCCACATTGGAATTAACCTCAAGTTGAGATTTTATATCCTCTGGGCAGGCAACTTCTATTGTCTCAAAATTTTCCAAATCCATTATGCTTACTCTATCGCCAATTGACAGGACCTGTCCCTTCTTTTTTTCAACAAGAGGAACTTCTATTCTGTCATGTCCAGGAATTACAAAAACTTTTTTATTGTCGCTGATTATACCTACGCATTCTATTCTGCATTTTGCATGCCCGTGTTTTCCTGTTTTGCTTATATCCACTTTTTTAACAGCACACGGCTCTCCATCAACAATTATATTCGTGCCGGCCTTTGCTTCAGTAGCATTAATTATCTTTAAAACCATGATTAAACCAAAAAAAATAGATTTATAAACATTTTTAATTTAACTAAAAATAAATCTTATTTAAACCTGTTTTCTTGATCTTCATAAGTTTTAAAAAACCATCTCCCAATCTTATTTTATGGCATTTAAGAAAAAAGATTTCATTGAAATTGAATTTACTGGAAGGATAAAAAATGGTGAAGTTTTTGATTCAAACATAAAAAAGGATTTGCAGAAATTAAATCCGAATGCTGTCCCAAAGCCGATAATCATCTCTCTGGGTGAAGGAATGTTCCTTAACTCAATTGAAGATTTTCTTATTGGTAAAGAATTAGGTAAATATGAAATAGAACTTGCTCCTGAGAAGGCATTCGGCCCAAGAGTTTCTGAATTTGTACAGATGGTCCCTATAAAAGTTTTCAGGCAGAGTAATCTGAATCCGATAGCCGGTGAAATTTTTAATTTTGATGGAAGAATAGCAAAGATACTTACAGTTTCCGGAGGCAGAGTAATAGTCGATTTTAACAATCCTCTCGCAGGGAAAGATGTGATATATGAAATTAATGTTCTGAGAAAAGTTGAAGATTTAAATGAAAAAATAAAAGCTTTCATAAATCTTTTATTCAAAAGGGAACTAAAGTTCTCAGTTAAAGACAACAAGATAATAATTGAAGCTGAAAAAGGGACGTCAAAGTTCATTGAAATGTTCGGGGAAAAATTCAAGGATGTTTTCGGTATGGATTTGGAAGTTAAAGAAATTGAAGAAAAGTCTCCAAAATTAGAACAATAATTCTTATAAATACAAATTAACTTTTCTATCTATGGCTGATATTTACAAAAAAAGCGGTTCTCCGATTTCATCTGATGTATCTGAAGAAGTAAAGGAAATTGATAGGGAGCTTGAAGAATTAATCAAGAAGCAATCTGCGAAAATAAAAGTTATAGGCGTTGGAGGTGCAGGAGGAAATTCACTTAGCAGGATGAGAGAAATTGGAATTAGGGGAGGCGAATTAATCGCTGTAAACACAGATGCTCAGGATTTATTATATGCAAATGCAGACCAGAAAATTTTGATCGGGAGAGAATTAACCCAGGGGCTGGGGGCAGGAAGCAATCCAAAGGTCGGAGAGCAGGCTGCAAGGGAATCTGAATCAGAAATTAAAAAGAAAATCGCAAATTCAGACATGATTTTTATTACATGCGGAATGGGCGGCGGAACAGGAACAGGAGCAGCTCCTTTCATCGCGGGGTTATCAAAAAAACAGGGTGCATTAACAATAGGTGTTGTAACACTCCCCTTTACAATTGAAGGGCAGAAAAGAATTGAAAATGCAATGGAAGGCTTGGACAGGATGCAGTCTGTCGTAGATACATTGATTGTAATCCCCAATGATAAGCTTCTGGAACTTGCTCCAGAACTTCCTCTTCACACCGCATTTAAGATAGCGGATGAAATACTTACAAATGCAGTTAAGGGAATTACGGAGTTAGTTACAACGACAGGATTAGTCAATCTTGATTTTGCAGATATAAAGGCAGTAATGGTTGACGGAGGAGTTTCATTAATTGGGATGGGAGAATCCGATTCTGAGCATAGAGCATCAGAATCCGTTGAAAAAGCAATACAAAATCCTCTTCTTGACGTAGACATTTCAGGAGCAACAGGGGCATTGGTGAATATTGTTGGGGGGCCTGAAATGAGCCTTGAAGAATGCAAAAACATAATCGAAGCAGTAGGAAACAAATTAAATCCAGAAGCAAAATTGATTTGGGGGGCACAGATTTCAGACGATATGCAAAAGTCAATAAGGGTCTTGCTAGTTGTTACAGGAGTTAAAAGCTCTCAGATTGTTGGGCGCGAAGATTCTATAGAAGACAAAAAACATAAAGAGATTGAGGAAGAATTAGGAATTGATTTTTTTGAATGATCATGTCTGAATCGCTTCTGACAAAATGCGAAATTTTTTTTGTCAAAATTTGCGAGCATCTCCCCTATGATATAACTATTTTTGAAGAAAAAGGTTTTTGCTCAAAAAAAGAATTGTCTTTGAGGCATTGTCAATATTGTGAAAAAATGAAAGAAGAATATCTATGCAAAAAGAAAACGTATACTCCTGTTTTCCAGCCCAACCTTCCAATAAATCTTAAAAACCCATATGAACTTCATAATATATGAAAATTTTTACTTCCCTGAAATCTTTTTACGGTAAATGCAAGAGAGTATGGATGGTATTGAAAAAGCCAACAAAAGATGAATTTCTCAAAGTGGCAAAAGTTTCTGCAGTGGGAATTTTGATAATAGGAATGATCGGATTCATAATATCCCTTATAATGAAATTGTTTGTAACATAAATTTTTTATATCCCTCAAAAATATTTTTCTAATGCATTATCATTTAATCTTAACTGAAAACTGTGATTCTAAATGCAGATACTGCTATGAAAAATCAATAAAGGAATTTGACAACGAACTTGATAAAAAATTCAATTTTGATTTTTCTGAGCCTGAAAAAATTTCGATTGATGTAGGCGAATTGAAAAAGTTCCTCGAAAAAGACAGAAATCCTGTTTTGATTTTTTATGGCGGAGAGCCTCTTCTGGAAATTGAGAAGATAAAGCAGATAATGGATAATATTAATGTTCCATTCCGAATGCAGACAAACGGAAAATTGCTTGATAAGATACCTGCTGAATATCTTAAGAGAATCAGTAAGATTTTGATTTCTATAGATGGGGATAAAGAAAGAACAAATTTCAATAGAGGAGAAGGAACTTATGATACCGTAATAAACAATATAAAATTGATCCGGAAAGAAGGATATAAAGGGGAATTAATTGCCAGAATGACAATATCTCCTGACTTTCCCGATATTTATGAACAGGTTTTGTCGTTGATTAATGCAGGATTTGGCTCAATTCACTGGCAGTTGGATGCAGGATTTTATAAGTTTGATTTTGACGAAAAAAAATTTAGAAAATTTATAAAAGAATATAACAAATCTATTTCAAAACTGATTGATTATTGGATTGAAGAAATGAAAGAGGGAAAGGTTTTGAAATTATATCCTTTTTTGGCAATTACAGAAAGTTTGTTAAAAAATGAGCCTGCAGAACTTAGATGCGGTGCAGGACATTCGGGATACGCAATAACCCAAAGCGGAAAAATTGTTGCATGCCCCATAATGAACTGCATAATGGATTTTTATGTAGGGGATATCAGGACAACAAATCCTAATTCTCTGAAAAAATTTTCTGTTTCAGAACCATGCGATTCATGCGGCTATTTGGATCTTTGCGGAGGGAGATGTCTTTACTGGAATAAATCGAAACTTTGGCCTAAAGAAGGGGAAGAATTAATCTGCTTTGTTATAAAGCACTTAATTGATGAATTAAAGAAAAAAATTCCTGAAATAAAAGAGTTAATTAATAAAAAAATAATTTCTGAAAAAGATTTTGAATACGAAAAATATTTCGGGCCTGAGATTATACCCTGATATTCGCAAAAATTTATAAACCCTTTTTTCAAATTAATTATATCTTTCTAAGACATTAAGTCTTAGACGGAGCTGAATAAGATGATTTTCATTGTAAAGGTAACAACAAACAAGGAAGAACGTGTCATTGACATGATATCAGACAGGGCTCAGAAAAAAAATCTGAATGTTTTTTCAGTTCTGAGGCCTCATGGATTAAGAGGCTACGTTCTTTTGGAAGCAGAAGACAGGGAGTCTGCAGAAGAAGCTGCATTTGATCTGCCATATGTAAAAGGAATAATCGGGAAAACAATCAGTTACGATGAAATAAAAAATATGATAGAGCCTTCTATTGCAACAATCTCGATTAAAGAAGGAGATATAGTCGAAATGATTGCTGAACCTTTCAAGAAAGAAAAAGCAAAAGTTTTAAGAATAGACAAACAAAAAGAAGAAGTTGTAGTAAGTTTATTGGGGGCGGTTGTTCCATTGCCTGTTACAGTTAAATTAGACAATGTTAAGGTTGTAAGAAGAGAAGAAGGAGAAAATCAAAATGAATAAAGATTATGAATTATGTATCGACTTGAAACTTGATAAAGATGAATCGAAGAAGTATCTAGAAGACAGATTAGACTGCAAAGTCTTGACTATAGAACAAGCAAATCTCCCAAATGAAAAATCTTTCAACAGGTATAATGCGGTGATAGAGCTTTCAAAACCGATTCATGGTAATACAAACGAAAGAAAATATTTTGAAAATAAATTAGAAGGAAGCAATATTATCTGTTACTTCCACAGAACAAAAAATGCAAGTTAAACTTTTAGTTGACGGAGGAAGTATGAAACCAGGTCCTGCACTTAGTCAGAAGCTTGGGCCTTTGGGAATTCCTTTAAACAATGTAATCACAAAAGTTAATGACGCAACAAAATCTTTTCCAGGATTGAAAGTGCCTGTAGAGTTAAATATCGACGCTGCAACAAAAGAATTTGATGTTAAGGTTTTTTCACCCCCCGTTTCAGAATTAATGAAAAAAGAATTGGGAATCGAAAAAGGTTCTGGCACTCAGAAAAAAGTAAAAGTTGGTAATGCTTCTATTGAACAAATAATCTCTCTTGCCCAGACAAAAATGCCTAACCTGCTTTGCGGGGATCTTAAGTCTGCAGTAAAAACAATTGTTGGGACATGCGTAAGTCTTGGTATTTTAGTCGAGGACAAACCTGCTTCAGAAGTTGAAAAGGAAATTGACGAGGGGAAATATGACAAAGAAATTAGCTCAATGTCTACAGAAACTTCTCCAGAAAAAAAGAAAAAACTTGATGAATACTTTGCTAAAATAAAGAAGGAACAGGACAAGATACTTCAGCAGGAACAGGCTGCTAAAGCAGCTGAAGAAAAAACGGCAGCAGAAGCTGCTCCTGCAGCAACAGCAGCAAAACCCGCTGAAAAGGCCCCTGCAAAGAAATAATTTATAAATTAATAATTGCTCCTTTTTTCAAGGGGTTGTGGGGTAACCTGGCAGCCTTCGAGGTTTGGGACCTCGCGATCCCGGTTCAAATCCGGGCAGCCCCATTTAAATAATACAAAATAAAAATGCCATCAAAACTAAAAAAAGCAAAATCATCAGGAAGATTCGGAGCAAGATACGGAAGATCTGTAAGAATGAAGCTTGTCGGTGTTGAGCAGAAGCAGAGAAAAAAACAAAAATGCCCTTACTGTGGAAAAATCGGGGTAAAAAGATTGTCAAAAGGTATATGGCATTGTCCTAAGTGCGAAAAAAAATTTGCATCAGATACCTATTATCTTAATAAATAAAATAAATTACAATGGTTGCTTACAAATGTTTCAAGTGCGAGAAGAAAGTTCTTAGTGCTAACCTGGAAAAAAGATTTGTTTGCCCTTACTGCGGAAGCAAAATCTTTTACAAGCCAAGATCGAAAATAAAAAAAATTAAGGCAGAATAATTCTAAAATGAATGAAAACAAAATCCAGGAAATGCAGATTCTAGAGCAAAAGCTGCAGAACACAATTATTCAAACACAGTCCTTTCAAATGGAGCTTGCAGAAACCGATTCTGCTTTAATTGAACTTGAAAAATCGGGCGATGAAGTTTTCAAAATAATCGGGCAACTTATGATTAAATCTGAAAAGTCAAGAATAAAAGATGAATTATTAAATAAGAAGAAAATTCTTGAACTTAGAATAAAATCTTTTGAAAAACAGGGAAATTCTTTAGGTGAACAGCTTGACAGATTAAGAGAAGAAGTGACAAAATCGATGAATGATAAATAAAATCTCCGTCGACAAACATTATTTTTAGATGTTTTCTAATATATAAAATAAAATTGCGAAATCTTTATAAATAGATTTTATATCATTCTAATATGTTTGACAAATTAAAAAAGGCTTTGAGCGGAAAAGGGGAAGGTTCTCAAGAAGATTATCTTGAAATTGACCTCGACAAGGAAGAAAAAGACAGCAAAGTTCTTATAAAACTCTTCGTTATAAAAAAATATGAAGATGTCAATGCAATTCTTAATGTTTTGAGAGAAGGGTATACAATTGCTATAATTGATATAAAAGTATTAAAGCAAAAAGATCCTATTGAATTGAAGAGAGCTGTTGCAAAAATAAAAAAGACAACAGAAGCTATTGAGGGGAATATTGCTGGTTTTGGGGAGAATTTATTGATTGTTACACCCCCATTCGCAAAAATTCAAAGAGATGTTTCTTCTTCTGATCAGCCTGATACAAAGAAGCCAAATAAGTTTGAATGATTCTGAAATGAAAGATAAAAAATATTTTTTGAAATGTGATGTTTATGAAGGCATGTTCAAAGATGAAAAGATAGTTGTTTTTGAGGATATAGAAAATAAAACAATCAGCGGAATTTTTCCTGATTCTAAAATTAAGGGAAACAAGTTAGAAATTAGTCTTAGAAAAGTCGAAAAAGATAGATCCCTTATCTTTCCTCCCTTTCCTGACAGCGGAGGTTATGGATTTTTTCAGGGAAGTGGTTTTTATGTGGATAATAATTTAATATCTGAATCTGGATAATTCCAAACTTTTATAATTCTTAATTTCTTGCTTTAATCATGAAGACCTTATTCATTCCTGCAACAGTTAATTCAGAAATTAATCTTCAAAAGATAAAACAACTGAAACTTCCCCGAAAAATAGCAATTGCTTATTCTATCCAATATAAAGAAATAGCATTGGAGATAAAAAAAATTCTGTCCGAAAATCATAATATAACCTCTTTTATTCAGGTTTTGGGATGTTCTAAGCCTAAGTTTAAGGATACTGAGGCAATACTCCTAATTTCTTCAGGGGAATTTCATGGAATTTCTTTGGAAGCTGAGAGCAATATACCTGTTTATGTATTTGAATCAAACAACCTGAGAAAGATTTCAAACGAAGAGATTAACTCTTTTAAGAAAAAGAAACTTGCATCATATATTAGATACCTAAACTCTGAAAAGATTGGGATTTTAGTCTCAACAAAACCTGGGCAGGAAAATTTGAACGAGGCATTGTTTCTCAGATCTAAACTGAAAAATAAAAACTCCTATTTATTTATAGTAAATGAGGTAAATACAAGAGAATTTGAAAATTTTCCAGATGTTCAGTCTTGGGTTAATACTGCCTGCCCTAGATTAGATTTTGATGCTTCTGTTATCAATATCGCTGATTTGTAAAATAAGGAGTAAATCTCGTTAAACTGTTTATTTTAAACTATATTTTGCAATACAAAAAGATTTATAAATCATTATAACTGCAGAATGATTACACATGAAAAGCAAATCACTTAGTCTGTTTGTTTTCGGAATTCTTGCACTAGCAGTTTTGGCAAGTTGCGCAAGCGCTACAATTACTTTTTCAAGTATCTCGCCACTGCCACTTAATGTGGGAGAAAATTCTCTTCTTACTATCACTGTAATAAGCAATCAAACTGAAACAGTAACTTTTTCTCTATCCCCCTCATCAATATCAGATGGTGATGGTCACACGATTGCCTTTACTCCTACTAGTCAAGCGGTTAACCTTACTGCTGGTGTATCTTCTCCAATAAATTTTAATTACTCTGTTCCTTCTGGATTTGAATTTCAACCAGGGACTACTTATCCTATTACACTAACAACAAACCAAGGTATTTTAACCGATTCTATTGTAACAGGAACAACAAGTATCATTACTCATGAAGGTAGTGGTTATAGTAGCTCTGTTCCACCCGCAGTAACAATTACTGATCCTACTGGCACTGGAGCAACAGCAACCGCAATAGTAAATTCTTCAAGTGGAAATGTTGCAGGTATTGATATTACTTATGGGGGTAGTGGTTATATTAGCCCTACAATAACAATTGCTTCCTCTGTAACAGGCGATAATGCAACAGCAGGAAATGTAATTATTGGTACTAATCCCGATCCTTCTGCTACAATGAATCAACTAGAATCATTAAGCTTTGCAAATGTCCCTTCAGGAGTAAGTACCTGTCAATTAACTGATGCAATAAACAGTATATCTAATGTTGGAAATAATTTAGAAATTAATGTTGATTCTCCTCAAATAACAAGCGGATATGGAAGCGGTACAACTTGGTATCCTTTAGATAATATAACTACCTCTGTTGTCGTAACAAATAATGATCAAACTTATAAGATGAGGAATATCGTTCTTAACTGGGCATTATACGACACAGGAACAAATAGGATGATCCAGAATGGTCAATTAAACGGTTTTGATCTTAACGAGGGAAATGAGAAAACAGTGTCAATAAATTTCCAATTAGACAATCCAAATATTTTCAGTAATAATCCTGGTCCTTATACTCTTTATGTTTGGGCTACCGGAGATGACCTTAACCCTTCATACAATGGAAATGCAACTTGTTCATTGAATCCGACTGGTACTGAAAGCAGTATAAATTCTCTTGATGTAAATATAGACAGCGATTTTGTTGTTGTAGCTTCACCACAAATTACTGCAGCTCCTTGCGGAGGTTCTGCTCAGGTAACAGGAACAGTTTGGAATTTAGGGGACAATGATGAGAGCGGAGTTTATGCAGTTCTTTCTAATCTTCAATTGGGGATTCATCAAAGAATGGATATTGGTGATATAAATTCTCTTGATAGTCAGGATTTGTCATCTGTATTAAATATTCCAAATAATGCACCGGAAGGAGTTTACCCCTTACTTTTAACAGTATATAATGGTAATGGTGATATATTCCAAGATGGTAATAATGATAATTCGCAATCTTCGCTTGTGCTTAATGTAAGCAGCGGATGTTCAACTGTCCCTTCAGCTTCAGTTATTACTTCATTGGAATCAGCAGCAAAAGCAGGACAGGAATTGGATATTCAAGCTACAATTGTAAATACAGACACAACTAGCGATACCTTTAATCTTGCATTAAACGGCTATGATAGTTGGGCTTCATTAATAAGCATGGGTCAAACTTCTGTTACACTAGCCCCTGGAGCATCTCAGAATGTTCTGATAAAACTTAATGTTAGCAATGGTATTTCAGGAAACCAAAATTTGAATATAGTCCTTACACAGGGAGTTAAAACTTTGACCCAGCCTGTTGCGGTATCAGTTGCTCAGGAATCTAACGCACTTTCTGGGATAACTGGAGCATTATCCGGATTAAATGGCAGCGGGAATTTGTACTTGTGGGGTATTGGAGCATTAAATGTTATCCTTATTTTAATTATAATCATGGTCGTAATCAGAGTTTCTAAAAAGAAAGAATAAATAATAGGGCTGATAATATATCTAATTTGCTAATAGAAAATAAATAATTATCTCTTGAATATTCCATTATAAACTTTCTGTCCAAGATGTGTTTCTTTTTCTAATTTTAAAACTAATATTCCTATTAAATATCCAATTGCCGCCCCAGCAATAACATCGCTTACAAAATGTATCCCGAAATAAACTCTTGAGAAGGCAACCAAAACTGCGAATGCGATCCAGAATTTTTTCAGTCGGGGAAATTCTTTACTCAGGATTGGAATTGCGCTAAAGACGAGCATTGTTTGAAAAGAGGGGAATGAAAAATCCCATACATTAAAACTTGCTTCCTGCAAAATCGGAAGCAGTTGAACAAGGCCCAACTGAAAGGGTCTGGGTCTTTGAATTGTTACTTTCAAGATAAATCCCACTATTGCAGAAATTCCCATGCACGCCCACAATGGAAAAATCCATCTTCTTTTATTTTCTCTCCATAAAAACAAGGCGGTTAACAAGAAAAAAATTATTATTTCCGATCCGATAAAGGTTATAAAAAGAAAGAAATAATCAAGAATTCCGTTTCTCAAAAAAGAAATATATTTTATTAGAGCATCATCAAAATAAAAACTTATAAGAATTGCAACAATAACAAATATCCATACAAGCACAATTTCGTTCTTCTTCATATACCTCTTAATAAGAAATTATTTAAATAGATTTTCCCTTTTCTCTTTTATGAAAAAAGAGTTGAGGATCGGGGATCTTATTATTAGGTATGCTATACTGGTTTTTTTTGGAATATTAAATAATTGGTTTTTTTATCTTATTTTTACCCCCCTGACAATTTATCCTTCTTTTTTTATTCTGAGTTTTTTTTATAGCCCATCTCTTATCTCAAATACTATAATAATAAATAATTTTCCAATACAATTAATTAGCGCATGCATTGCTGGTTCTGCTTATTATCTGTTACTAATACTAAATTTGTCAACGTCTGGAATAAAATTTGGAAAGAGAATTGGAATTCTGCTTTTTTCTTTTACATCTTTGCTTGTAATTAATATTCTAAGGATTGTCATACTTTCTGCAATGTTTGTTGCAGGAGTTTCTTTCTTTGATATCGCGCATGAATTATTTTGGTATGTCGGAAGCACAATTTTTGTTGTTGGAATATGGTTCCTTAGTGTGTGGATTTTTAAAATAAAAGATATTCCCTTTTACTCCGATATAAAATCCCTTATGACTGTTCCAAAGAAAACTAGAAGGAAGAAACATTAATACTCTTTATTATATTTTTCCATCAATATAGCTTAAAGTTTCAATCATCATCTTCTCGGTTACAGGAAGTATTTCGCAGTTTTTTACGTTAATGTTGTAACATGTCGGACCAAATTGTTCTATGTCCGTTTCATTTGCTTCTTGTATGTTTATATAAATATATCTTCCCTGACTGTCACAGCTTGCATTTTCATCAGATATCACTTTCGCACCAATTGCATTGTAAATCTGCAGAAGATTTGCTATCCCGATATAATCTCCATTACATTTAAAATTTGATTTCTGGTTTAATACTATATCCCTCGTCAGTACTATGCTTCCGTTGAAAGGGATTTCATTTGTTGTTCTTGGATCATCCCTGAGATAAAAGTTATAATCTGCCTTTTGTCCTCCAGTTCCTCCAGCTATAAATGTTCCGTTGTAAATTATGCCTGGAATAGAAGTCTTATAAACAGTCTGGCCCTGTAAATCTGTTTTGTCAACTTCAAATTTTACTCCATCAACTTCAAAGTGATTTATAAGATACATTATATAATAAACCAAAAAGAACATCGCAGCTAACCCCAGAACTATGATTATTATAGCTATCAGGGTTTTTTTCTCGCCCTTTAATTGCTCTTCTGACGGCTTTTTTTCAATTTCAATCCCATGAGCTTCAATGGTTTTTTCTTTTCCATTTTTTTCAACCTCAAAGATTTCAGATACTTCCTCGCTTTCAGCCTTTTCTTTTTTTACGGTTTTCTCAGAAGAAATTTTTTCCTTTTTTTTCCTAGGCATATCTTTAAATTCCAATTTTAGTTTATAAATTTTATTGCATTCCGATTACCTTCAATAAAAAACTGTCTGAAAGTTCAGTAAGATTTTCACTTGGTCCTTCAATAAAAACACAATTGCCTTGCTGCTGTATGCTGTCGCTGCTGTTACTCTCTTCTATTATTATAAGATTATCTGTGCAGTTTTTTGTTGGAAGACTCGGATCACATGTTTCCCCTTCTATGCATGCTGCCTGGATTCTTTGGACTATCTGATTTTGATCAAAAAAATTTCTATAAATCTCTGCTGTTGCGTCTGAATCTTCAGAGTAAATGTACAGGGGTTTATCCTGATAATTGCTTAATGGATTTAATGAGGAATTAATTTTTTCAGTTTCAATGGGGCTATAAGTAAAACTAAATTGAGAGTTTCCAATTTGCGCATCCCATAAACCAGAATTAGTATCCTGTACGAACTTTACTCCGTTATAATTTACGCTTTCGGTTGGATTTGTTTCTCCGCTGTTTAATGAATATCCTATTGTGCTTAAAACTAGCACCAATATCAAAATTCCTCCTACAATCAGCTGATTTCTTCTTTTCTTTTTATCATTGCTTTCTTTTGAATTTATCTTTCTCATGATTATAAGATTTTTTTTTAGTATAAAAATTTATCTTATCAAATAATTTTTTATACCTTCGTTTAATCCAATAAAAAAAAGAAAAGAAAAAGAAAAAAATAAAAAATTTTACTACTTATGCAGTAGTTTGGTTTGTTGAAAGTGTAGCACTTGTTGCTGATGTTCCTACATACTTATTGCCTACCATTGTGTTAACAACTTGGGTTGTTAAGTAAGTAGCAGCATTTACTGTGTCTGCAGCTTCATAACCAGCTACAAGCAATGCAATAGCTCCTGTTGAATAAGGGCTTGCAAAACTCTGGATCAGGAATTGTCCTGAACCAATGCCTGTTGCAGTTGTGAAATCTGGACCACAAGCAGCACTTCCTACTAAATTAGCAGCGATTGAGTTAATACAGCTTCCACCAATAACAATTAAGTTCTTTGATGAAACAGAACTAACCTGAGCGTCTGTTACAAGGATATCTCCAAGTTGAGTTGAACTTCCTTGCATTGCTCCTCCTGCTGCAAAAGCTACTACCGCACTGGTATCAGCCATGTACAAATAATCAGCTAATTCAGCATTAGGGTAACTCAAGGTTATTAGGTTTTGTGAACCCCCTTGTGTATTTGTGCTTGCAATCATTCCATAACGATCTGTTTTATCAGTTATGTAATTGTTGCTTACCCTTGTTATCGCATGTGATGTACTACTGTTATCCCAAGTGTCTATTGGACTTGATGCAGTCAAATAGGTACCTGTTTGTGTTGTAGGTACAATCCATCCATTATAAACACTGTGGTCATCTTGATGTTCCACAACTGATAATGCTGGATTTGATAAATTACCTGCTCCAAAAGATACATTTGGTTTATCAGCAAAAACTTCTACCTCTCCTGTTATCCCAATTGGAGCTATACTGTAATAGAATGGTCCTGCACTAACAGTCACATTCTGTGACTGATTTGTTGCAGTAGTATTTATCACTGTTGTCCCAATCGTCCAGTTAAAGGATCCTGATGTACCATTATTACCTTGATTCTGTGTTACCGCAGTAGCGGTATAACTTCCAGATCCTTCTCCAGTAGGAATTTCTATGTTAGTTACAGATAGATTTCCAAGACCTGTATAGTTTGCCCCTGGTAATCCTTGTGGATTTGTCAAGTTAATAATTGTTGGTTGAGTTAACATCACCTGTTCAGGGTTATTGCCTTGTGTTGATATGGTATTGTAAAGATATACATTACCCCCCGCATTTGACGGAGCAAGAGTCATATTCATGTACTGACTACCACTAAAGCTTGATGCACCTTGGATATTCACTGTATATTGCTGTCCATTAACAGTTATGGTTCCTGAAGGATTACTACCTGTATAGGTGTATGTTGTCCCACTGAACTCATCTGTTAACTGTGCAGTATAAGGAGTACTACTTCCTGTGTTGTTACCAATATTGGATACTTGTACCAGTGTACCATAGTTCTGATTTCCAATCATTGCGTAACTGTTCATTTTCAAAATAGTGTTACTTGAAACAGATATGTTATTATCTGAACTATCTGCCAATACATCACTCGTTGCTGTACCTGAGTAGTTTTCATCAAAAGGAAGTGCTTTCTGAATTCCATTATAATTTGTAAATGTTAACTCAGCAGCATTATTCCCGTTAGGTGTTACTGTTATAGCTTGTCTACCTGTTGAATTTACTCCTATATTGAATCCTGGGCTTGTTATTTCGAAAGTTCCAAAGACCGGATCAATGAAAGGTGTTCCAGCAATAACGGATTCGTTGTTTATATTGCTCGCAGCAATACTTACAGTTAACTGGCTCAAATTTTGAGCAGTTTGTCCGTTGAAAGTGGAGTATGTTCCTCCTATTGCATTTCCTGATGTCCCGTATAAAACTTGTCCACCGTTAGGAAATGTTATTTCATTAGAACCTGCTACAATTGTAGCTTGTTCTACATTGCCTCCTGCTGATGCAGTTGTAATCCCAATTTGTATACCATCAACTGTCTGTGAACTGCCGATGCTTATAGTTTGACTTGTTGAACTTCCTCCATTGGAGTCTGTTACAAGAACTTGAGCACCAGTGCTTGAAGCAGATACAAGTTTAATTGTATACTGTATTCCTCCAAGTGTTACTTGGGTTGATGACATGGTGTTATTCACATTTAGACCAGATACATCTAACTCTAAAGGTACTTGCTGACTACTTTGCAATAATACTAGATTACTGTTAGTTGTAGCAGAACTTATAGTATATTTCTGACCAAACAATGTAATTTGCTGTCCCTCTGATTGAGGGTTAGTGAAATTAACTGGTTGGTTGAATGTAACTGTTGCATTGTATGCCATGTTAGACTGGGCAGCGGTAGTTTCTGTAGCGCCTCCTAGTATTAGAGAAAACACACCATCACTTGAAGGTGTTGGTTGTAAAAACAATACTTGAGGGGTGCTACCAATTTGAATAGTCTGAGTTCCTGTTGCTTGAACATTACCTGAGAAAGTTGTACTTGCCAAAAGTATTGGCATATTACTGCTTGTTAATACACTCTTTCCGTATGAGGTAATACTATCATTGGTATAAATTCCATTTCCGTTGCTTAAATCCACAGCTTCACCAGTTACTAAACTAGTTGTGCCACTTGTAGTTGTTGTACTGCTCATATATGATTGTAGGTTAGCTTCAATATTTCCTGCTTGAACTAAATCAAGTGAAGAAACACCAGCACCTGTACCATAAACAATTGCCGCATTTGCAGCTCCAGAAACCACGAATGGACTTGGATAATTTGCTGCAGCAGCAACTCCCATGGTCATTCCAACCATTAATGCGCTAGCCGCGATTGCAGATACTTTTTTGAAATTTAATTTTAATCTCATTTTTTTTAACCTCCTTTCAACTCTCTTATAGAGATACGTTTTAATTATTATCTCTACGCAATGTTGTCTATGACAACTTTTCCTCTCAACCCGATGAGATAGGGTACCCATCATGTCGAGATGAATATGACTAATCCCTATTAGAACACTCTTTACGAGTGTTATAATGAAAAATTCATTTTCCTTTAAAAATCTTGCCCCCTATTTTTTCTTTTTTGCAATTTAAAGGCTTAAAATTCTGAATTTACTTATAAATCTAATGATATCACTGCAGCATGATTACACAATTGGAGGATATTAAAGAAATATTTATTAATCCATACTTGTATATATGTTAATAGAAAACATACATATTCAATATATACTTTAAAGAGATAAAAAACTATGACAACCAGAGAAATATCCATAAAAGAATCCAAAGGGGCCTTTTCTATCTTCAAAAAAAATGCTAAAGAAGAGTATAACTTCTCAGATCTTTCTTCACTAAGAAGATTATTAAGTAATGAAAAATCACGAATTTTAGGTGTTATAAAAGATGAAAAACCTTCTTCTTTATACGAGCTTTCAAAAAAACTTGGCAGGAATTTTAAGGCAGTATATTATGATGTCAAACTTCTGGAAAGGTTTGGTTTTGTGGAATTTGTTGAAGAAAAAACAAAGAATCGTATTAGGCTTAAACCAAGACTAAAGGCAGACGTAATTACTATAAATATAAGGATTTGATTATGAATAAACATCAAATGAGACATAATAATTCTGCCCGCCCATCTGAAATTGCTGTGAGCCGCCAACATAATTATTTGTTTTATTTCCGTCTTCAATAGACAAGTTTTCAGTCACTCCTGCAATTATAAACGCATAACCTTTAACTGAACTCTGGCTATTTACATTCCATCCACTGTTTATTAAATTAGGTATTGTCTCATTTAAAACTTCACAGCTGTCTCTGCCATCCAGGCAAGCTGTTCCTGTATCACAGGCGTTTATCAATTGCTCAACAGACATATATTCAATTTGATTTTCGCAGTCTGTGGTATATTGCAGGCTTGCAGCGATAAAATTTTCAACTTCATAATTTTGATTATTGCTATTATTACTTGAATTTCCAAACATGAAGCTGAATAAAACCAGCAAAATAACCCCCACGATAACTAAGATGACTACAAAACCTACCATTTCTTCCTGCCCTTGTTTAAAGTTTATTCTCATCAGCCTCCTCCCTCATTAATAGAGCTTACTAGTAATAGTGCAAGCTCACATTTAGTATAAACAATCTTCTGGTCTGTTTCAATCCTGCACAATGAAACAAAATTTGATACGGCAGGTGTAGAAGAAATATTGTTGTCTAATACCCAGATTATGCTGCAGTTTGGATAATTAGACGTGTCGCATGCAATATCTCCTTCTTCGGGATATATCTTCCTTATCTCTATCTTTGCCACGCCCCAGAAATCAGAGTAATCTGGATTGCTCTGTAAAGCCATTGCTTTATCGAAATCAACACAGCTTGTCAGACTACTTCCAAATGCATTTCCGCAGGAAAGTTCAGGAGAATTCGCTAAATTTGAAACCAGTAGCATCGCATTTGTTTCCTGCAAATTTGTTGCTGTTTTTTTAAGATTGGACAGGCTGATAGATAAAAAAAACAGGCCGACTAATACAAAAAGAATGAAGACAGTAAGAATCATGAAAATCATCTGCTGAATCTTCATCTGTCCCCTTTTGTTTGTTATTACCATAGTGGGCATGTCCTGGCACCATTCTCATTGTTTATAGTGTCTACTTCTGGTTTTATAATAGATAAATCACCTGAATTATTTAAACTTCCTGCAATTTCATCTAATGCCGCCAAATCTGATCCAATCTTCTCGTCACCGCAGTTGGTCATCAAAGTTTCCTTGTTTTTATACAGAAGAGAAATCTCTCCTGTTCTCATCATAAGCCTCTTCAGCTGGCATTCATAAACTCCAGGATCAGAAAATATTGCCGCATACATAAGCGCAGTATAATCTGTTCCTGCCCCGCTGAAATAAACCGTGCTGTTTTCTTTCTGAAGATATCCATCATTATAATCTACAGTTATATTACATGGTTCGCCTCCAAAACAAACTGTTATATCTCCGTTAGAACAGTTTGTAGGATCATTAGTAATTAAAAGATTTGTTTCGTTCAAATTTGATATAACGTTTTCGACATTCTGAGGGGCATCGACAAAACAATAAATGTCTTTTGAAGAAGTCATATAAATTAAATCTGCAATTTTGAACGGAAAATAAAAAGGTTCTGAAAAAATATAGAAATTCGTTCCTTCAATTTGTGCATTTGAAAAAAGGTATTTATCTTCAAAAAAAATGCTCTCATCGGTTTGAGTCCATTTTCCCAAACTTATCTGTTCCAGCTGAATAGACTGCCGCCCGAAATTTCCGGTTGTGTCGCACGTATTATGGATCCTTGTATCGACAGGGATTGTTATAGAAGTTGTTTCTGCCGCTTCAAAACTTGTTTCTAAAGGGTCAAGCAAGATTCCGATCTGCTCCCCTGTTTCTGCATTTGTTGTTTTTTGCCCGTTGCTGATTATATTTGAACTTAAATAGATTGCAAGAAACAGAATAATTATTCCGGCAATAATCGCAAAAATCCAGCTAAAAGATAACTCAATCGCCCCTTTTTTTGCTTTCATATTATCTTGTAACTCTCACAAGAGTTTCTCCATAATCTTTTACTATAGTTAGATTAAGCTGCCCATTAGAATTTGGTATGCAGTAAGGATTTTCTGTTGCGGTGATATTTGCTATGTTTATATTTTGGACTAAACTTCCCTGTATAAAATTTGTTGATGTAAATTCCATATTTTGAAATGAATTATTGCTCTCAAAACAGACTGCAGTAATTTCCGTCGGAAGGGTGTATGTCAATGTCTGGCTTCCCTCAGGGCTTTTCCACATATTGTTTACGTCGGCCTGAAAATTGCTGATAAATTGGTCAATCTGCACCGTTTTCTGAAAGTTAAGAAATTGTGTTATTCCATAAAAGCCTGCTGCAAGAAAAATTATTATCAGGACTATTGAAAAAATCATTCCGAATGATATTTCCATCTGTCCTCTTTTTTCCATTTATGAAGATAGCAGATTAAACTTATAAATTTTTTCTATCACATAAATTTTTTTAAATTGAAAAATTTTCTGGTTGATATGTCACTGATGAAACTTCTTTTTATCGGCCCGCCAGGAGCAGGAAAAGGGACTCAGGCAGATTTGCTGAAGGATAAAAATTTTTATAAACTAAGTACAGGAGATCTTATAAGGGAGTCGGATGACCCTGTTATTCTCAGATACAAATCAAATATTGATAAAGGAAGTTTTCTCCCCGACTCTGAAATTATCCGGTTGATTAAAGCAGGTATCCAGAAAATGCCTGCACAATCAAGAGGGTATATTCTTGACGGGGCTATCAGAACAATCCCTCAGGCCAAATTCGCTCTTTTAAACAGTTTGATAGATGCTGTGCTTTACTTTGATTTGAGTGAAAAAGAAGCAAGAAAAAGGATTGAAGAAAGAAGAAAAAAAGAAAACAGGAAAGATGATGAACCTGAATCTGTCAACAAGAGATTTATTATATACAAAAATGAAACTTTGCCCACGCTGAATTTCCTAAAAGATTATTTGCCTCTGAAATGTTATAAAATAGATGCTTCTTATTCGAAAGAAAAGATTCATGAAAGAATTGTTCAACTTCTTGAATTGTAATCATTCTATGAACTTATTGTGTAGAGTTTGTAACCGAATAATCTGCAAAGGGCCTTACAATAACGCTGCATGCATTGGGAGCAGGCTGGTTTCCGAATGAATCCATGCATTTTATGTAAAAATTACTTGCAGTATTCCAGGTAATATAATGATTCAAATTGTCTGTTGAAGTAAAGTTAAGTCCATCTCCAAATGCATAATTACATCCTGTTGTATCGCTTGTATCATAGACACATGATGAATTTATGTCTGTTGCAATATCCAATTGATTGTTTTCATTATAGATCCTTACAATTAAAGGAGGCGTATTAACTATATTAACCTGAAAGTTAGACAATTTAGTATCGCAGTTTCCGCCTAAATCGCAGCACTGTATAGAATAGCTGTAATTTCCTTCACCTAAATATAAATTCTGCGAATGGGCGTAATTTGCGTATGAATTTGCATCTGAAAAGAATGTGATATAGATTGGATTAGCAGCAGATGTATCTTCAAATGAACATTGGGATGCTCCGCTTTGGTACCCTGCAGAAGTTTGTGCTTGTAACGTAACTTCTATCGGATTTGTTGCATTTGTTATAGTTGTTCCATTTGGTGTTACTGAATCGATCACTAATGGCTGTGTTCCTATTAATGTATAATTATAAGATTGTGCCATCGCAGTGGGTATATGCTTGCTGTCGCTGTATGGAGAGGGGTAACTCATGCATCTGAAATAATAATTATTAGAATAATCTGGATTTCCGTTTTGTATTCCTGTAAGATTTGCAGAACAGCTGTATAGCATCTCTGCGTTATATATAGTGCTGGTTGTACAGGGGGTCATATTCCCGCTCATTGAATCAAAGTCCATATCCTCTTGGCTCCATTTGCATGTCGATGGTTTGTTTACATAAACATTTACCTTATCTGAACTTTCGTTGAATGCCACAGGCATGTTATTTATCGGATCTGTTGTCATTATCTGTGGGGCAGTTGTGTCCGGTTCATCATCTACGCAGAATTGGAAACCAAAAGCTCCTGTACTGTTATACCCGTTTGAGCTCTGACATCTTACATAGATAGTATAATTTCCTCCGTTAGGGAAATTTATCCCATTCCCTATTCCATTCTCTGGTGCATTTATACCCCCAAAATAAGCGATCAAACTATGGTTATATAAAAATTGTCCGCTGTCCATGACATATTGCATTGAACCATAATCATTTGTTCTGTTTATATCATACTTGCATTGTCCTGGCTTGTCCAGTGAAACTCCAAAGTTTAATGCACTAAAAGGAGGAATGCATCCATCTGCTGTAATGGTATTTTTGATCATTGTTCCTTCAGACGGGGTAAATATAGAATTAACATTAGAGTATTCATCCCCTGTTGTCAAAGGTGTTTGCCATGGACTTATATCTGGAGGTGAAATGTCATTTCTGTCATTCCATACACATAACTGATTTGTTGTCCCCTGATTTACTAATAAGCAGCTCTGTCCTAAACTCTGGCATTTATATTCTGTGCAGGGGAGTGGTCCTAAATTACATTGATTACAGTCTATTCCTCCATTTGGAGCTTCCCATTGATTGCAATAATAGGTAACAGCATCATAAGAATCTTGCGGAGTAAGCTGAGCCCAAACAGCTGCTGCAACAGGTACAAAAAGAAGTCCAAGAACGCTTGCCTCTCCAATAATAGGTAAATTAACGGTTCCTAATATTGGGGCTGCAGCTCCTTGCCCTATTAGTGCTATACTTGCCCCGGCTATATAACCTGTGCCCAATGCTAGGCCCAAGTAATTGGACTGCGAAGCAGTTAGTCCAACAATACCCCCGACTAACTTTCCAAGTCCATAAAATGCGAAAGCCACAACTAAAGCATTTCCAAGATATCCCAAAGTTGGATCAAGTGTATTTTTTACAACATCTCCACTCGCATTTAAATGAGTATTATTTTGTTTAGGAATAAAATAATTAAAAAATCCTAGAAAAGTAGGAACTTCGGTTTCTCCTCCTGTATTTGTATTTATTATTGTTGGTCCTGGAATTGTTGGTCCAGTGCTTGTAGTAGTAGCACATACATTATTGCCATTACATGCAAGTCCGGGACAACATGCATTAACCCCATTACTAAGAGCTACCTGATTACAACTTTCTCCTTCTTGTATGCAAGAAGGAGCTGATGGAGTAATTGTACAACATCCCTCATCCCCCGGACAATTATTTTGAAATGCAAATGTACCTGTACAAGCACTTTGAGTAGTACAAGTTCCAGTACAAGGTATTGTTGTACTTGTTGATATTGGTTTACAACAAGCAGCACTAGCACCATAACTTGCATTTACACATGCTGTAGCATAATTATCCATACCATTACCTAATTGTCCATAATTACACGAGGAAGCGCTAGCTTGACAAGTTCCTCCTGCGTTAGTACAAGCATTTCCTGTTGATGAAGAACTTGTGCCACCTGTACTACTGCAACTTACTGGATTACCCTTAGCATCATGACAAGAAGAACAACAAATCTGACCACTAGTACATCCCGGTATACTACTATCCGCCGATCCATGTAATATGTTATCACAAAAGACCTGAGCTGAAAAGCCTTGGGCTGGACTCACACAAGTTCCACCACCTTGAGTGCAAACATTCCCTTGATTATTTCCGCTGTTTGCACTTACTAATCCGAATTCATTTCCTAAAAGATAAGCAAAAGCAAAAATGCTTGCAATTAATACAAAAATTTCTAATATTGCTACTCCTTTTATTTTTTTATTGATTAACATCCGTCTCCGCTCCTGTTAGTCCCTTCTGCACAATTTTGTACAGAAGCATTGGAGAAATCATCTCCTTCAACTCCTATATAATTTACCTTATTCCCACAGTCTCCCATATGAGTGCAAAGACCATTCATCATGTCAATCCATGCTGGATTTGCAGATGTTGCATTTGGATCACTTTTAACATTACAGTTCTCTGTACAAGACCAATTCCCGCCAACTATCTGACCGAGTAATGGTCTTTGATAGTGTACATAAACTTGGACATCTGCCAAGCTACACAATGCTCCTCCGGCAACACCATTAGTTGCGCTTTCATTATCGAATCCAGGGGGATATGCCGGAACGCATGCTCCAGTCGTATTAAATCCTGTGCTGTTTACAAATGTTATAAGAGAGGTGTTTTCACAAGCGGTTACACCAGATGCGCCAAGGACCAGACTAGGTCTAATTCCTGGGTTACAAGGACTTGAATTTGAATCTACATTATCACTATATACATTAGTGATCCATGTGCAATCTCTTACATATATATTATCGCAATCTTTTTGATCTGTCTGGCTGTAACAGTCTTCCCAAACATTAACTTTGCAGTTTCCTGTTCTTGTTGCCGAATCTTCAATGCAAACTTCTTGTCTTGTGCTTCCTTCATCTCCACTTCCGCATTCCTCACTTGTGACCTGTCCGTTATAGCACATCATTTTGAAATAAGTTCCTCCTGGAGAAGTTGTATTTCCCCCATCTTTATTGTCTGTTTCGCACCAGGTGTCTCCTTGTTGCGGATAACCAGGACCGCTGTAAGTAAATTGGGAGTCTTTTGTGTAATTTGTGCAGTCTAGATCATTGCATACATAATTTCCATAATCAGGAATATTTGAAGGAGAGCTTTGCCCGCACATGCTTCCGGATAAATAATCACATGCTCCGCATGTTTTAGAATTTTTATCCCCTGAATTGTCTGTGCAGGTAGAACCTTGTATATATGTCCAGTAATTTGAATCATTTACTTTTGATGCATCATAAATATTTGCAAGATTTCCGCATGTATCAACAAAATAAACATTATCATCTTGTCCGCATTCTGTTTGCTTGCTTGGAGCACAGATAGTTCCCAGTATTTGTGCACTGCATAAAAGTCCTGGATGAAATGTAACTCCTGATTGCGCTTTAATCATAGACTGACAATTTTGATTTGTTGTTAATGTGCATGTTGTTGTATAATTTTGTGTAAAGACACAGGCCCCTTCTTCATTAGGACTTGCGCTTGCAAGGCATTGTTCTTCATTTTGAACATTTGGCATAAAATCTACAGTTACACCATATTGTGCGGCTAGGACATTGCAGTTTGCTTGTGTTACAAAAGCTGCTTCATCTCCAGTTAAACAGCATCCTAACTGACATTGGGGCATACTAGCTTCTGGTGTGTCATTCCAATATCCTCCATTTGCAACGCAGGAAATTTGGGGGGAAGTCGAGCATGATCCCTGAATTGGATCAACGCATGTTCCTAATTGGCAATATGAAGTCTCTTCGCATACCGCAGGTGCAACTCTGTAAGGTTGTCCTGTTGCACTATTTATACTAGTGGTATCGCACAGTGATGGATCATTTACATTCTGGCACCATGCTCCTGCAGTTGTCATTTCACAACATGTCTGTGTTGACTGTGCGCTTACAATTCTAATTAATAAAATTCCTAAAATCCCCAAGGCAAATAACAAACTTACTTTTTCTTTCATTTTATTATCCCGTATATACTCCTGCAGGCCATACTAACCCTCTTGTTGCAAACTGAAATTTATCTCCTGTGTCTCTGTCAGTCAAAATAAAAATCTCTGCTCCTCCAACTCCTGATTTTTTTTCAACTTGGACATGATGATAATAGTTCATATACATTGATGGATCAACATCGCCGTAAATGCTTTCCCAGTTTAAGATGCTAGTAGCAATTAAAGATAATTGATAAAGATTATTGTTCAGGATTACACTAAATGAATTGTAGCTTTGAATATCAGTTCCCTTTGTCAGCATCGTAGAATAATTAAATATTGCAACAACTTTATTAGGGAGAAGTTCAACTGATTTAGTTCCTGCCTGCAGATTAACTGCATATCCTTGAGCCTCAAAACTTTTTTGCATAGATGAAAAACATGAATTCGCAGTGGAATCGATTGCATTTTCTATTTCAGATTCAATATGCTCTTTTAGCATTGGCTGTTGGAGAACACACGGGCGATAATATTCATTTGTATAGCATAAAAATTCTACGGCTGTATTATCGTAAAGAACAAAAAATCTCGGAGAAGTATCACCTCCCTGCTCGGAAATGTTTTCTACCGCACTTGTTAATTTATCTTGAAGGCAGGATTGAATATAACCTTCGGGGTTACTTTGTACAGAAACTAAAGTTGTTGTAATCTTAGGGAAAAAACTATAAATTATCAAAGCAGCAGCAACTATTATTATTGCGAGGATTATGAAAATTGTAACCTGCCCCTTTTTATTCCACCTCTCATTCATATTCACTTTAAGATAACTCTATTTATAAATTTAATTTTTTAAGCTAAAAGATATCTCAATCACCCCCTTTTTTGCTTTTATCTTATAAATCATGTGAAAAGAAAACTAATCATTTCAATGGTTGAGTGGACTATAATTAAATTTAAATAATTTAACGTATTAAATTCTTTATGTCTACGCAAATGAATTTTAGATATAGAATCTATCCTTCTCAAAAACAAATCATTAAGTTGAGCAAAACTATTTCTGACTGTTGTTTCATCTATAATAAACTTCTTGAAGCCAAAATTAATGCTTACAAAACTGACAAGACTAATCTTTCCCAGTTTGATTTGAACAAGATTGCAAAAGATTTTAATGTTCCTGTCCATTCCCAAGTTAAGCAGAATATTCCCAAGAGAATCAATGATGCTTTCAATCATTTTTTTAGAAGAATTAAAGAGAAAAGGGGATAAGCTGGTTTTCCAAGATTTAAGAATTTGAATAAATATAAATCCGTAACATTCCCTCAATCTGGTTTTAAATTCATTTCTGATAAAAGAATTTTTGTCAGCAAGATTGGAAATATCCCCCTCATTCTTCATAGAATCCCAAAAGGAAAACTCAAAACTTTCACAATCAAAAGAACTGCCCTTGGATGGTTTGCTATTTTTTCCTGTTCTGATGTTCTTATCAAAAAGATTGAAGTTGAGGATAATCATATTGGGATTGATGTTGGAATTGAAAGTTTTGCTATTTTGTCTAATGGAACTAAAATTGAAAATCCTAAACTCCTCATTAAATCTGAGAGGAAACTCACTAGATTTCAAAGAAGATTGAGCAGAAAGAAAAAAGGAAGTTCTAATAGAAGAAAGGCAAGAATTAAAATTGCAAGACTTCATCAAAAAATTTTCAATAAGAGACAAGATTTTCTTCATAAAACTTCTTTCAGTTTGATTGAGCAATTTAATGTTATTAGCGTTGAAAAACTGCAAATTAGGAATATGGTTAAAAATCATTATCTTGCTCGTAGCATCAGCGATGCCTCTTGGGGATGCTTTATCCAGATGCTGTCCTACAAGGTTGAAAGAACTAGCGGACAGTTAGTTAAAGTTAATCCAAGAAATACAAGCAGAACCTGTTCCAAATGCGGGAACATTCAAGATATGCCTTTGGCTAATCGAGAGTTCAAGTGTCTGGAGTGCGGTTTTGTTTGTAATAGGGATTTGAATGCTAGTCAGAATATCGATACCATTGGACTAATGGAAATCTCTTCTTCGGAAGAGAACGCTTGTGGACTTAATGTAAGACCTTCTTTAATAAAGGCTGTTGAGGTTGAAACAGGAACTATAAACAAATCTGCGTAGACAGTTGATTTGTTTGAAATACATTCATTAAAATGAATGGAGGATGTCACAAATTTAATTCTGGCTTGGGCTGATTGCAGTGCATTGAGTGTCTATATTTCCCCAATTATCTTTGCATATTGTATAATATATAATCCCTGGGCTCCATGGCGCTGTATGCATTACAGAATTAGATCCTTCCATTGAAGTTGCATTCGGATTATTTAAATTAAAGATGCAAGTGTTTGTATTATAATAACATGTAGAGGGTTCATTTGTAACCACGTTAAGATTTCCGTTCTTATTGTAAGCTCCTGTTATTACAGGCGGGCTGGAATGTACATTAACAATAAACTCCCCTGAAGTGCTTGCGGTATTTCCGGCATCATCGTAACAATTAATATAGAGCAGATTGCCCCCTGCCATTTCTATGATTGGTTGATTGTGGATTGTTGCTGCTGGAGAATAAGGAGACATCAATGGCCATGGATTAGACATTGTCGATGAAGTCGCCCACGAACAATAAGAATTTCCTTCATACCCTCCTCCCGAAGTTTCAACCTTTGCATTTACTGTAATAGGTTCAAAACCAGAATCTAATTCTCCTCCAAAATTAATCTGCTGTATGCCCGATGTTAAACTTACAGAATCTATTTTCAATAATGATGGTGAAACTCCTAATGTATAAACCCAATCTTGCGTGTCTATCTTTCCTACCGTATTATTGCATTTAAAATAAAAGTTATTTGTTGTTCCGTTTAAATCCAATGTTGTTGAACAATTCCATTCCCCATTAACTTCGTCGCTTATTCCTGTTTTGCAGTTCATGCTATATTGCATATCACTATAATCTATTCCTCCTGTTGTATCATATTTACAATTTGCAGGTTGAGGAAGTAGTAAAGTTAAATTTTCTGCAGTAGTTCCAAATGGTAATATTGTTCCATTTGCGGGATTTGGATAAACGGATTCAAAGCTTACGGCACTTGGGGGGCCCTGTACAATACACAAATTTACAACATAAGGTTTTACATCAAAATTGGCAGGATTATACCCATCTTGGCATTCTACATATACAGATAAATTTCCATATTTTATTATAGGTGCATTTTCATTTGCTTGTGTTGTTATTACATTCTGAACATTTGGATCATCTATGCTTGGGACTGGCAACAAAAGTGTGTGATTTACTTCAAACAGATTTTCATCAATCTCATTTCCATATACAGCTCCATTTTTGCTATAATCTATGTACGCAGGGGTACTTGGCTCTGTAAAATTCCATTCGCATTGAGCGAATTCATCTGTGTTTAATGTAAAATCTAAGTTAGTAAGTTCATTAACACATCCTTGTTGACTTCCATCGCTTGTTACTATTTCTGATCCTGCTGAATTTTCATTTTGAAATTCATATCCTTCTGTTTCAACTTCTCCTGCAGAAATAACTGGAGGTGTAGATCTTGGGGGTAAACTTGCGCAGACAGGATTCTGGACATTTGCATTTAATAATACGCACTCTTGTCCAAGAGCGCTGCATCTATAGGAAGTGCATGGTTTTAATGGATTACTATTACATTGGCTGCAATCTGATCCACCGTTTGGAGCTTCCCAAGGTTGACATTGAAATTCAACAACTCTCGTTTCCCATGTTCCATTTCCAGTAAGCCAGTTCCAAAGGAAAACAAGTACCGCAATTGCGATAAGTACCCATCCGACAATAGGAATCCAACTTAATGTTGTTGAACTGCCATATAATATTAATATTGCAGCTCCTGCCCCGCCAATTCCTCCTATTATCATAAGCAATGTTATAGTATTTGGATTGTCATTAAAGAGGTTTCCAAGGAAAGCCCCTAAAGCTATTCCAGCAAATATGGCCCCTGCCGCACTGAACCAGGGAGCAACTGCCGTAAATAATGCGGAGGGTGCTGCCGCGGTTGTTGCCGTTGCTGCTGTTCCTCCGAATATACCAAATCCAATACCTAAAGCATTTGATCCTATACCTAATCCTATCCCCGCTGCTCCTGAAAAAATGTCTCCCCAAAGGCTTTGGAGACTTTCATTTGGAAGATTATAATTATTATTTGTAGAATTAAAATTCATCCCCATAAGAGAACTTTCTTCTTCTTCAGTCGCGGTTGTCACACTTATATATTGCCCCGCTACTGGTGTCGCATCAGATATGTAATTATTCCAACTATAGACTGAAGGGGCACTTGCTGCAGCACTGCTTGTAGTGCCGGGAATTGGGGACCCGCTGCTATTCAGTTGATTTCCATTTAATCCTGAAATTACTACATTGTCTGTTCCCTTTCCTAGATAGTTAACATTGCTTCCGCAATCTCCTATGGACATACAAAGATTATTCATTTGTTTTGACAGATCAGATGATCCACAATTGCAGTTATCCTGACAACTCCATGTACAAGGAAATGGGGGGATAATGCTGCATTGTTTTTCCCAGACTTCAGAACAGTTTTGATCTATCATTCCGCAATCATTGTCATCAGTGCCGTCTGTTAAGTTCTTCCCCTTGGGATATTTTGGAACGCACATTGAAAAGGAAAAATAAGTATCAACATTAACATTTTTTACCATACAAAAATCACTTGCATTATTGCATGTATTATCCATCTCATTCATTACAGTTTGATCATTACCGCTATTTCCGGTTAAATTTTTGTAATACTCCTGAGTTATACCAAGGCAGCCTGTTGCAAGATTAGTGACACATGCAGCATTTGAAAAACCATTTGGCAAACTGGGATCAGTTATAATTTGTTGCTGGCAAATTGAACTTCTGTATCCGCTCCCGCATTGTATTAAGCTTACATTTCCATTATAACATTGTGCCAGCCAATCTTCACTTCCTACAGCAGCTGCTCCATTGCTTATAGCTCCGTCATATAAACACCAGCTTTCTCCGTTAACTCTGTCCTGTGTCCCGACATTTGCAGGCGCATTTTTACAGCCTAAATCCTGGCAGATAAAATTTCCATCTGTAACATGAGTTTCACTTCCCGATGTTGGAGAACATGTGCTTAAACCGATAGCACAGTTACCGCAGGATGTTGAACCTATAACCCCTGCTTGCCCACCGCAACTGTCATTTCTTGCCAATACCATTCCGTTGTTCCAGCTTGCGTCTTTATTTGCGTCATAAATATTTTCTATATTCCCGCATGAATCAAACCAATAAATTTGATTTTGCTCTCCATTTCCGTTTGGAACACAGCCTATTGATACTTCTTTTTTGCAGACTGTGTTTAGGCTTGGATTTGAGCATAAATAATTTTCATGAAACTGTCCTCCGTCAGAGATACATGATTCCCCTGTTTCAAATTTACAGCCTCCGCCACTTAGAACGCATGCACCTGTAAAATTATCTTCTGAAACAAGACATTCAGGTTCATTAACATTGGGCTGGAAAGTTGCTTGACCTTGAAAAGTATACTTGCAATTTTGTTCTGTTGTAAATATTGAATTGCTTCCCATCACGCAACATCCATTTCTGCAGTCGGCTATTGAACAGGTAGGATCGATACTCCATTCTCCACCATTATTTTCACATGTTCCTTCTGGAGAATTTGTAGAACATGATCCAACTAATGGATCAAAACAGCATCCTAAATTACAGATGTCTGTATCTTCACAGGGTGTTGGAATTAAGTTGCTACAGCCTATATAATTTGTAGAAACATCACTGCAGGTATCAGCACAGCAGTATGTTTCTTCAGTTGCAGAAGCAAGTCCTATTTCTTTTATTGACAAAAATCCGATAAGCAAATTTATTCCGATTCCGAAAATCTTCTTAATTTTATTCAAATCATTATTTAAATTGGTTACTGAATTATTTTTTAAAGAAGGATCAGACTGATGAATCATATAACTTTCTGCAGGAGCCAAATTTATAAGTAATAAAATTTGGAAGATTGCAATTAAAAAAATAATTTTTTCTACACCCTTTTTTATTTTTCTTGTCATTTAAAGTCCTGGCCTGATTGCGCATCCTCTTACAGCAAAATTAAATTGGTCTGCGCTGTTTTTATTTTTTACTGTATAAATTATTGTAGAATCTCTTGTTTCAAATTTATGTATCTGCCATTGTGGATAAAGTTCCATATATCCTAAATATTCAAAATAGCAGAATCTTGCTTCCTGATTTAAAATTTCCTGAACAACAGATGCTGTATCATAGAATTTACTTGGGAAACTGATATTAAGATATTCATAATTGGATGTTTCACCTGACTTGTTTAATGTAATTGTTCCATCTATTGGAATTTCTATCTTGCCTTCTGTTAGCACAACATCAAAGCCATTATATTCAGAACTTACAGTATATCCTTGTTGTGTTAAACTTGCGGTTAAGTTGTTAAAACAATTTTTGACATCATCAGAAATATAATTTTTAATCTCGTTTTTTAAATACTGAATCAGCATCGGTTCCTGATTGATGCAGGGGACATAATCCTCTGTTGTATAGCATAAATAAGAAATGTCTGTAGATGAATTTGCTCCAGCAAATTTAAAGGTTATATTCAGGGGATTGCTTATATATCCCCCCTGAGAAGAGATTAGGCTCGTAGTCTTTTCAATTTTTTGCTCCATGCATGACTGCAGGTAAGAAGGAAGATTTTGTCCTGGCTGCCCTCCAATCTGGGGGGAAGATGCCTGGTTTCTGATAATAAAAAAAACTGCAATTGCGCCCACTACCAATACAGCAATAATTATAAAAATTGTAACCTGCCCCTTGCGATTTTGGGAAAGAATACATAAAGAAAATTTTTGACCCCTCTTTTTCATAAACAACTTAATAATTTGTAATTTATAAATTTTATAGAAATCCTATTATCTTAATCTTCTGTTTCTACCCTTGGCGCTAAAAGAAAATTTAACTCCATATGTTCTGTTTTGATGTCAACTTTCAGCGGATGGTCATTTGCAAAATGCAAAAGTGTTTTGTCGCAGAGTTTTGCACCTTTCATAAATTTCTGCAGATATTCAAGGCTATATTTTGATTTGCATTCTTCTGCTTCTATCTTAGCTTCGTCTTTTGAAAATTCAGAACGTGCTGAATTAAGACCCTTTGATTCAATTATAAATTCACCTTGGCTTATTATAAAAGAGCATGAATCAGAAACAACACTGCAGTCTTCAACGCAAGAAATTAAATCAAGAGAAGATATTTCGACTCTTGCGCTGTAATCCAGTGTTGGAATATCTTTTTCCTGAGAATCAATTTCAATAAGATTGAGGCTGAAATTTCTTTTTATCCTGTCTTGGACAGATATGTTCAGGAAATTTTCTTTTCTTTCCAGAATTAATGAAGTTCCGTTTGTGCATCTTCTAAGAATTTTTTTCAGACTGTCAAGATTAATTCCCAAAACTTCATTTTCAGATTCAAACTGTGAGAACGCGCTTTTCGGAAGCCTGAATCTGACCATTGCGACATTTGCCGGATCTATAGCGGTTATGCTCATTCCGAATTCGTTAATCTTTATTCTCACTTCTGTAACTAATTCTGAAATAACTTCTATAACCTTTGAAAGCAAACTCGGGTCATCCAATCTTACTAGCATATTTATGGAAATATCATCCCTCTTTTAAGCATTATTATTTTCAAGTATAGGTTATTTATTTAAACTTTCTGCAATTTTCTTTTTTATGGAAAATTCTAAGAGTTTTAAAGAGGAAAGAATAAGGAATATCACCCATCTTTATTATTCAAGAAAAGATGTTCAGAAGGCAATATTTGATTTTTCCCAGCATCGTGAAATTTGCCCCAGGTACTTTGAAGGATTCGGAAAACGTCCGGATTCTTTCCAGTATGAATCAGATGTTTTTGAGCTTGTAAAAAAAGGCGCGACTTCTTTTCATTGTTCAGAAGAGTTATGGAAAAATCCTCTTGATATAAAAACAGGGATGTCTGAGCAAGATTTGAACAATTTTAGGGGAGGATGGGATCTGCTTATTGATATAGACAGCAAATATATAGATTACAGCAAGATATATGCAAAAATCATAATTAATTTTCTGGAATTCAGCGGGGTAAAGAATATAGGTATAAAATTCAGCGGTTCAAAAGGATTTCATATAATAGTTCCCTGGAAAGAATTTCCAAAAGAGATCAATGGTGTAAAGACTTCGGATATGTTTCCAGAATGGGCGAGAATTGTTACAAAGTATATAACGGAAAAAACAAAACACAATCTAATTTCTGAGATTACAAAACTTTCTTCGCCTAATAAATATATAAGGGATTATGAAGCGCCCAAAGAAGTTATGCCGGATTTGATTCTTGTTTCACCTAGACATTTATTCAGAATGCCATATTCTCTTCATGAGAAAACTGCCCTGGCAAGTGTAGTCATAGACAAAAATAAAATTTCTGAATTTCAGCTAATTGACGCAAATCCCTTGAAAGCAGAAATAAAAAATTTTATCCCTGAATGCAAGGAAGGCGAAGCAACGCGTTTGTTGATGCAGGCTCTTGACTGGAACAGAGAAAATTCTTCTTCAGAAGAAAGCAAAAAAAATATCGAATTTAAGCCGATTCAGATTACAGATAAATCTGAAAAAAATTTTCCGCCCTGCATAAAAAGTATCTTGATGGGAGTTAAAGACGGAAAAAAAAGATCATTATTCGCTTTGATAAATTTTTTCAGGATGATTGGCACAGAAAAAGATGAACTTGAAAAAATTATTTATTTATGGAATGAAAAAAATGAACCTAAAATTCAGAATGGCTATATAAAAGCGCAAATTTCCTGGTCGCTGAGAAGAAAACCTGTAATGCCTCCAAACTGTTCTGAATTTTACAAAGGAATTGCAGTATGCACTCCTGATGTGTTATGCAGCAAAATAAAAAATCCCGTTAACTATGTTGTAAAAAAGAATTTTCAGCATAATAAGAATTTTCAAAAAAATAAAGATAATTTTAAAAATAACAATTAACTGTATTAATCATGAAAAAAAGAGTGTTGTTTATATTCCTGTTTTTATTGGTAGTCTCGACTTTTTTTGTCGCTGCACAGACTAATGACACACAAACAAAAGCGTATACTTGTTTACAAAATTTGGTGAATAGCAGAGGATGTTCTTCATTATCCACAGAAGAAAAGATATTTTCCCTTCTTTCTATTGGAGCATGCCAATCACAACTTTCTTCTGATTCTTCAAATAATGAATGCTGGCCTTCTTCTTCATGTACAATAAAAACAACTGCACAGGCTATACTTGCTCTTAACAGCGTAAACGCCGACACGACAACAGCACAGAACTATCTTTTGGGGCAGGCAATGCCCTTTACGGGTATAAATTGGTTTTTGCAAGTTGAAACAGTAAACTCAACAAACTGCACTGCAACTTATGAAGGAACTCCTTATTCTTTTAATGTAAATCCGGATAATAGTTTAAGTCAAAGTGCAGGACCTTGTTTGTCATTAATTAATAATCCTTACTGGTTTACGGTAGATCCTTCTTGTTACAATTATAATTTCTCAATTTCATGCGGGGATACTTTTTTAACCTCTTTATTATATCAGCAAACAGGTTCACAGACAATTTATGTTTCTCAAACAACACATTCCGCTTCAGGTTCTGGAACAACAACCGAGACTGTGGACTCTCAATGTTTTGGAATAAACGGGTTATGTGATTATGAAGGAACCTTATGGGCGGCATTGGCTTTGAAAGCTACCAATCATGATGTTTCATCTTTCATTCCTTATTTAATCTCAATGGCCAGTGAAAATGCTCTATATATACCTGATTCGTTCCTTTACTCTTTGACTAACGAATTCGAGACAGACTTGCTCTCTCAACAGAATACAGGTGGATGGTGGTCTCAATCAGGAGATAATTTTTATGACACTGCTGTAGCTCTTCTTCCATTCCAAAATTCAGAATTGCCTAACAAGGCAACAGCAGAAAGCTGGCTTTCTTCTGTTCAGGGAACAGACGGATGCTGGCAGGATAATATAAGAAACACCGCATTTATTCTTTACTCTTTATGGCCAAGACAAAATCAGTTAACAGTTTCTTCTCCTTCTTCAAGTGATTGCGCAACTTCAGGTTTTTATTGCCTGTCAAGTGCTGCATGTACAGCTGCAGCTGGTAATGTCTTATCTAATTATACAGGATGTTTCGGAACAGATATCTGTTGTAGCAAAGCTCAGCCAATACCAACATGCGCTCAACAATCAGGAGCAATATGCCCTTCAGGTCAGCAGTGTCTGGGAGGGACTATGGTTCAGTCTTCTGATTCAAACTCATCTTGCTGTATAACTGGTGTTTGTGGAGTTCCTCAAACTCCTGAATGTGTATCAAAAGGAAACGGACTTTGCAAAACATCATGTGCAAGCAACGAACAAATAAGTTCTTTTTCATGCCCTTCTTCTGAATATTGTTGTGTTGTAGTACAAACAAGTTACCTATGGCTTATAATAGTACTAGTTATCTTGATCGGCTTGGTAGCTTTGGGAATAATCTACAGAAAAAAATTGAATGAACTTTGGCTTAAATACAAGCCTAAATTTGGAAAAGGCAAACCTCCTGCTAAAGCAGGACCTGGTCCAAGATTCCCTCCATCTTCTCAGGCAGTTTATCCAGGAGCAGTTCAAAGAAGAATACTTCCTTCACAGCCTCAGCAAAGAGCTCCTGTAAAGCCTCAGCCATCTCCAATCAAAAGTGAATTTGATGACGTTCTGAACAAATTAAAAGAGATCGGAAAATAGTTCTGTGAAGACTTTAATTGTTTATGTCTCAATACATCATGGTAATACCGAAAAAATTGCAAAAGTAATTGCTAAGACTCTTAAAGCAAAATTAGTAAAACCCTCACAGCTTAATATTAAAGATATATCAAAATATGACTTAATAGGTTTTGGTTCTGGGATTTTTTTTCGGAAGCATCACCGCTCTTTGCTTGAAGTAGTAGATAAAATCCCTTTATTACATAAAAATGCATTCATTTTTTCAACTGCTGGAATGTTATTGCCAAAATTCCTTTGGCATAATTCATTAAGAAAAAAATTGACCAAAAAAGGGTTTAAAATTACCGGAGAGTTTTCTTGTCGAGGATGGGATACTTTTGGACCCTTTCAATTCTTTGGTGGACTAAGTAAAGGGCATCCTAATAAAAAAGATATAGAAAATGCAAGAAACTTTGCTGAAAATTTAAAAATAAAAAACTTTGAGAATTAGATAAAGTAAGTTACAATTTTTCTAAGAAATAAATTTATTAACTACTCCGTTTTTTATTATCCATGAAAAAAGAGATAATAGTTTTATTGGCTTTGTTTTTGTTTTTTATGCCATTAATTTCTGCAGTCGAGTTTGATATGAATAGCAGTTTTGAGCAGGGAGAAACAATATTTGCGCACCTTTCAGGTAATTTTCTTACCCCCATAACAAAAGATAACATTTTCTTTTATCGGGCAGGACATATTCCTATACCTATGAACTATGATATTACAAACATTAATGGAGATTATTACATTTATGCCCTTACAACTGGAAAAACTCCAAGTAATGATTATTCAATTTCAATACAGAATATAAAATATATGAATGGTGCAGGAGTCGATAGTGATAATATAGTACAAAATTTTTCAATTACTAATTCGACAGCAGATTTTTCAGTTAATCCCGGCTTTATCGTAACTTCAGATAATTTTTCACTTCAAGTGCAAAATCTTCTTAATAACCAGATAACTATTTATGTGCAGACAGAAACAAATTCATCAGGCAGAGAAATATTTGTCGAAGGATCAAATGAAGATTTTGTAACAGTAAATTCCGGAGAAATAAAAACAATTAATTTTCAGGTTGGACCTGGAGAACCGACATTTCAGGAAATTGAACTTACAACTGAAACAGGTTCAAATTCAAATTCTTCTTTAAATTTAACTTCAATACCCGATTCAATATTTTGTTTCTTTTTGGGAAATTGCAACCAATCAAATGTTACTTCAAATACCTCAAATACTACCTCTGCATCTCCGGATGAGGGAATAACTTATGAAGTCCCAGTTTATGTTTACACCGGAACAACAGAAATTTCTCCAGAAAATTTTTATTTCATTCCTTCAAACTTTACTCTTTCATTGCCAATGAACACAACAGACAATGAAGTAGTTTATCTTTACAATAACGGAAATACCGAGATTGATAATATCTCCTTGATTCTGGATAATTCAATTTCTCCTTTTGTAAACATTTCTGAGACAGAAATAAATAGCCTTGGTGCAAATTCCAATGTTCCAATTGATTTATCTCTTTTCTCTACAACAGAAGCAAACATAGATGGGAATCTTACAGCAATAGACGAAAATGGGAATGAAGCTTCTTCTTTATTATCAATAAATTTTACAAACAATAATTTGACCATCTCAAATAATTCAGCAGTTTCAAATGGAAGCACTTATGCAGAAACATGCGCAGAATTGAATGGGACAGTTTGTACTTCAGATGAACAATGCAGCGAACAGCCGGTTTATGCTACAGATAATGTTTGTTGTTTAGGAACTTGCAATTCAGCAACTCAGGCCGGAAGTTCTGGGACAATAATTGCGATAATTCTTATTGTCCTTATAATAGGATTTCTGCTTTGGTTCTATCTAGCGAAATATAAGAAAGCAAAAAAGCCTGTTGATTTTGCAAAGATTGCTAAGGGAAAGAAGTATTAAACTAAAATATCAAGTTTTCTTCCATTGTTATATCTTATGATCTTTCCTTGAGAATTATAAATTGGATGAACTTTTTCTTTTTCTTTTTCAAAAAATTTCTTCATTTCATCATTTTCTTCTGCTTTTTTTAAATCAGAATTTCTTTCGGGAATTCGGTTAAAGTATACTGTATATGAGGTTAAAACTGGGCTTATTTCTCTAATCATTTCTTCTTGCTCTTTTTGCTTTTTATTACTTTTTCCTCTTTTCTGGTTTCTTCCTTGCCCTTTTTAATTTCCATTACCTCTCGTAATTTATTTTCTAAAATTATTTTTTCATTTTGCATGATTCTAGCAATCTCTTCATATCCATGGAGTCTTCTTGTCAATTCACTTAGAATATCGCCCCATTCGGCATTTGTCATTGAAGCATTTTGAGGAGAAATAATTTCGACATGTGCAGGCATATACTTGAACATAAGGATTACAACATTAAGCATGGTTTCTGCTTCAAATTCAATCTCCGCAAAACTTGTGTAAAAGTCTTTCTGATCTTTTAGGAGCACAGGAGTATTTATCTTTGACTCCTTTATCTTGATCCCTTTTTCTTCCCCCATCTTTTTTATTAGGTCATTCAGAGTTGAAATCAAAAATTCAGGGGGCCTGCCTAAAATTTCTAGTATAAATACAGCATCTATCTTCTTGTCTGTTAAACTCATTTTGTATTTCCTTTTCTTTAATAAAATTAAAAAGAATCTGCCGTTTTAAGTTTTACTGTACTTATTTTCGAAATCTTTGTATTCTATTTTTCCTCTTTCTTTTGATTTTGACGCAATTAAAATTTTGGAAAAAATGTTATTTTTTAACAGCCAAAAGCACATTCCTCTTTCTATCTGGTCTAAATAACCATTCCCTTTAACTTCTAAACCTATAACCTCAAAACCATTTTCATTTCTCTTAAAACAAATAAAGTCTGGAAACCCTGTTCCGATGGTCAAAACCTTTGAAAAAGGATTATACTTTCTTTTTGCGGGAACAATTTTATTTTTTTCATAATCCACCGTATTCATCCACTTGCTTACAACCCAACCCATATCCTCCAAATCTTGCCTAACTTTGGCCTCAAATCTCTGGCCTCCTGCTCGATTTTTTTTCCCTCTTTGGGATAATTCTTTTTTTGTCGGCATAAAACTGATTATTTAAAGAAGTTTATATTTTTTTACAAATCTCTTGCCTGCAAGGTTCTTCTCTTATTTTCTTTAGCTCTCTTTATTGCATCACTTAAAATATTTTCCACTTTTCTTTCAAGTGCTGTCTCAACTTCATCAGCTACGCTGGAAATAGAGCCGTCTTTGTCAAGATCTTTTACTAATGGTCTTATGTTTGATTTAATTATTATTCCCATTTTGATATCCTCCTAACGAGACTAATCTTGTAATCTTTTTCGGTGGCCATTCCAAATTAACTCCGATTTTTTTCATTAATGAAGTTACATTAACATTCATAGCTTCTGGAGAAGGTAATACTAAGTCTATCTTTTTTTCTTTCTTGCATTTTTCTTCTTCTTGCCTGTGCAATTTTCTTGCCTTTGGTTGCCAATAAAGACAGCAATAAATTTGTCTCTCGCTCCAATCTGGATGAATCTCCCTCATCTTTTTAGTATGATCCCCCATGTCAAAATCTGTATAGATCAAGTAAGCCTCTTTGTTGAAATTTAGGATTTCATTAAGCATAGAAACATTTGGCGGGCATCCATCCTTTTTTCCATAGTTTGGGCAGCCTTTCGGATGATTAGGGTAGGGCATGCAACAAAATTTTGGAGAGTCTATATTCAACGGAATTTTTTGAGGATCAATTTTAACTATCATTTATTTTTCCCTCTGGTTTCATCAATGGGAAGATAACGCATTCTCTAACTGGTTTATCAACTAAATAAGAAAATAATCTTTCTGAAAAACCAAAACCGCATGTTGGAGGCATTCCGTATCTCAATGCTTCAACAAAACTTTTGTCATGTTCCATGCTTTCTGTGTCCCCTTTTTTCTTTTTTTCCATCTGCTCTTTAAATCTTTCTTCTTGATCTATCGGATCATTTAGTTCAGAATAGCCGTTTCCCATTTCTGTTCCTGCGATTATAACTTGAAATTGTTGTACAACTTTTTTATCTTCTGGATTTCTTTTTGCTAAAGGTGCAAGTTCAACTGGCTGATTAACCAGAAATCCGGGTCCTGAAATTGATTTCCTGCAATATTTCCAAAGAATGTCAATAAGTCTCCACTTGTCAACTTTCTTTTCATACTCCATTTTCAATGAATCAAGTTTCTTTTTTATTTTCGCTTCATCATCTTTGTAAATATCAATTCCTGTCTTATTTTTTATTAGATCCTTGTAATCATAAGTTTCCCATTTTTTCCCTAGATCTACTTCAAATCCATGAGTTTCAAATTTTAATTTCCCTAAAATTTCCTTGGCCAATTTTTTGTATAATTCTTCCGCTAATTTCATCCCATCTTTGTAATCAGCGTAAGCCCAATAAAATTCCATCTGTGTGTAATCCTGCAAATGTTCCATGTCCATTCCTTCATTTCTGAACTGTCTTCCAATTTCAAATGTTTTTTCATAGCCAGCTACCATTAATTTTTTCTGCCACAATTCCCCCATAGAAATTCTTAGATAAACATCTGTGTTAAGTGCATTATGATGTGTCTTGAATGGAGTCGCCGCTGCTCCTCCTGCAGAAGTTTCTAGAACAGGAGTTTCAACTTCCAAAAATCCTTTTTCGATTAAGAAATTTCTAGTTGTCTGCCAGAATTTTGCTTTCTTTACAAAAAGTTCTTTCACTTCCGGATTCATAATAATGTCCAGATATCTTTTTCTTAATCTTTCTTCTTCATCCTGAATTCCATGAAATTTTTCAGGCAGCGGTAAGATAGCTTTGCTTAATATTTCAATTTTTTTTACAAGAATTGAAATCTCTCCTGTTTTTGTTTTTATAATCTCTCCTTCGACCCCCGTAAAATCTCCAGCATCAATATATTTTTTAAAGAAATTAAAAATTTTCTCAGGAGTTTTTTCTTCCTGGAAAAATAGTTGAATGTCTCCTGTTCCGTCTCTTAATTTAGCAAAAGCAATTTTGCCCAAATCTCTTTTCGTGATTAATCTGCCGGCTGTTTTAATCTTTGTTCCAAGTTTGGCCTTCAGGCATTCCTCAACGAGATTCTTTTTTTCAAATTTGCTTGGATAAACATCAATTTTTTCTTTTTCGAGCTCTTTTATTTTTCTTATTCTCTCATTGGTAATCTGATCTTCGCGTCCCATGTCTGTAATAAAGAGAATTAATTTATATATTTAACTTAGAAAACTTTAAATAAGATAATATCTATAATATAAAATGCCTGCTAAAAAGAGAAATATTGCTAAGCGTGATAAAGAAGATAAAATGAAAGATAAAAAGTGTCATTGTCATCACCATCATGCTTGCGGTGGAGTTTACTTCTTAGGTTTTATTGGAGCAGCAGTTTATTATCTTCAGCAATCTTATACCTTCTGGCAAGGGGTAGTTGGAGTTCTGAAAGCTTTAGTCTGGCCAGCATTGTTGGTATACAAGTTGCTTGGACTTTAAAATTAATAATCTTTATCTAATTCATCATTCAGTAATCCATCAACAATTACCTGAAATTTGTCCCAGCGTGAAACATGCTGATATTTTATTTTCTTAAAACTTTCTTGTAGCTTTTGAACTTTCAAAAACAACGGAAGAAGATTTTGATTTCTTACTTTATATTTTCCAAGAAGTTGATTTACAACTAATTCGGAGTCAAGGACACAAGTCAGTTCGTCATTTGTATACTTGGATGCAAGTTCTAAGGCCTTAATCAGTGCTTCATATTCAGCAATATTATTTGTGACAAATTCCCCAATTTTTGAAGAATATTTTGTAAGAATTTTTTCATTATCCCTTATAATAACTCCGATTGCTCCTGGTCCTGGATTTCCTCTAGCACCTCCGTCTGAATTTGTGTATATCATTTTAAATATGCAAAATTTTAAACTCTTTCAGCCCCTGAAATTTTTCTTCTTTAACTTCAACATTTCTAATCTGAGAATGTTTAGGCCCTTTTTTGCACAGTTCAATCATCTTGTCTACATTTTCCAAATCCCCTTCAATGAAAACTTCAACTCTACCGTCTTCAAGATTTCTTACAAACCCTTTAATATCATTTTTTTCTGCATTTTCTTTTACAAATTGCCTGAAAAAAATTCCTTGCACGCTGCCGGTTATATACAATCTAACTGCCTTTTTCATTCAACTAATAAAAGTAAAAATAGGTTTTAAAGATTTGGATTAATATCTATTAAATTCCCCTGTAATCTAGTTCATTGTTAACAACAGCAACTGTCTGAGATGCAAAATACATTGTATTTCCGATAGAGACAGGAGTTGCTATCTCCTTCAATCTTCTCAATTCTTTTTTTGGGAGCCCTTCTTGATCTCCCAAAATAAACACACAATTGTCTTTAATTTCTGCTTTCCTTATATCCTCTCCTTTTCTGTCTAGAATATAAATTTCTTTATCTTCTTCTCTTAAATCTTCTATCACATCAAGGAAACTTTTCTTCTCAACAAAACATCCTGGCATAACTTCTGTCTTTTTTCCTTGCTTGTATTTGTATAAAATTTTTTTTATCATGTTTCCCACATCTTTTTTGCTTATTTCAAGTTCATCAGTTACCTGTATTTCAATATGTTTTGGGGGATCGGGTTGTCCATAAAAAATGAAATGGAATTTTGTATCTTTTCTGAATCCATGCGATAAAAAAACGCCCTGTATAAAACTATGAATTGCAATATCCATTCTTCCCGCTTTCATCAGTCCTTCTGAAAGAGCATTTCCTGATGTTACCGCATTGCTTGAAAAATAAACGAACTCCCTCATTTTATCTTCCTATTTTCTTTAATTTCTTCTTTTAATTTTTTATCAATCTCTTCGGGATGTTCTCTGCAATAAGCTTCTATTTTGTTTGAATCCTTATGTGCAGGAAGGTACGCCATTCCTTTAGCCATAAGTTTTCTCTCATGCATTTCATGGATTAAAATAAATTTAATCTCATCTGTTTCTACTTCATTATCAATCCAGATTTCATTTTTCGGAATAAAAGAATAACATTTGTCATGTCCTCCCTTTTTAAAATCCACAGAAAACAAATCTCTTACTAATTCTCCATCGACGATCCAGACTTTAACTTTTTTGCTGTATTCTTTTAATAATCTTTTATGTGCCAATTCTCCGATCTCTTTTACTCTTTTCCTTATCTTTATTCTTTTATTTTCCACTTCTGATATCGACCTCTCTTTGTATTCTGCTATATTCGCTCTGTCCATAGCATCTTCATACTTAACTCCCTCTGACATTAATTTGTATTCTACAAGCAAGGGTTTTAGATAAAAATGTGCTTCCCAAGGATATTTTTCTTTGTCTATCCAGAACTCATCTTTAGGAATAAATTTGTATTTGTAATGTTGTCCGTAGGTCACAAAATCGATATCTATATTGTCTCTTATATATTTACCATCGACAATCCATACGGTAAAATTAGAAATCTTTGCAAATTTTTTTATATACGGCTCTTTTTTCATTAGTCATATATGTATTTCTGAATTAAAAATCTTATCATATTGGCTGTAATACGAACTCCGGCTTTGCAAAAATATCTTTTTCATTAACCACTTTAAACATGCCTACAAATCTTTCTTCGGCGAAAAGGCATATAATTTTCCCTTTCTCAAATTCTTTTTTCTTAATTAAAAATTTATAATCAACAGGAGCTCCATGAAAAATTTTTTCAACATACTCTTTTTTTATTTCTGCGGAGGGATAAACCTCACTGACAATTTCTGCGGGGATTATTATTCTCCTTAACAATTTTTCATTGCCCCTTTGATATTCTTCAGCAGCTTTTTCAAAATCTTCTTTTTTTACGCTTTCAGGTTCTTTAAAAATTCCTGCGCGCAACCTTCTAAGGTCAGTCATCTGAGCGCCTATTCCCATTTCTTCCCCCAGATCATGAATTAATTTTCTTATGTAAGTTCCTCCTTGGCATTCGACTATGAAAGAGATATTCTTCCCTTCTTTTTCAAGAAGTTCAAATCTTTTTATTTCTCTTTCTCTTTCTTGTCTCTTAACTCTTGATTTTACAGGAGGAAGCTGAATAATTTTTCCGATAAATTTTTCTTTTATGACTTCCCTGATTTTTTCAATGAAAACATCTTCGTGAATCATCATTGTTCCTTCGTATTCTTTGTCTTCTCCGATAAAAAATCCGCTGAGTTTTACTGCCCTGTTCAATGCGATAGGCAAAACACCTGTAACCATGGGGTCTAGTGTTCCAAAATGACTTGCTTTTCTTAATTTTAGTTTTTTTCTCACAAAATCCACGACGTCAAAACTTGTACAGTCTGCCGGTTTGTCGAAATTTATAATTCCAAATTCAAGAAGCTCTTTTATTGTTTTTTCACTTTTTAGTTTTTCAATATCCATATTTCAATATCTTTTTTTGGTTATATAAATTCTTTTAAATAAAAACAATATCCACAAGTTATGGGGTGTACTGATCCAATTAAGAGGGCAAAAGAGTTGAGAAAAACTTTAATAGATAAAGATAAAGTTTTAGTCGTTGATTTTTCTAATACTCTTCAGGGAAAAGATACTTCTAAAGTTATTGATTTAATGCCCAATATAAAAACAGGAGAATATATCTTCAGGACAAAAGTTAATGTAAAAGCAATAGACCCGATAGCATCTGATGTCTATGGCAAGGATTTTTTCGATATAAAGAAACATTCTGATAAAGAAATTGAAGATTTTATCAGAAATCAATCATTTGACTTCCCTTTATGGTTTAAGCATAATAAAGGATTCAAAATGAAAAAAGTTTTGGATTATAATCCCCCCTTTATACTTCAAGTTGCGGGATGTAATTTCCACGACGGTAGTTCTTCTGGGGGATGCGTGTATTGTTTTGTAGATAATGAGAGCAATGACGGAATAATAACAAACGGAAAAACTTTTTTGAAAACAGGGGACGTAATTGATAGCGTAATCAGTGCAAGAGAAAAAATTAAGGAGCAATACAAAAAAATTGGAACTGATTTGGATATAAAAGTTGTAAGGACTTCTGGAGGAGAGCCTACAATAGCTCTTGACTGGATTCTAAATCTCTGGAGAAAAATAGGAGAGAGTGGAGAAAATTTTGTTGGGCAATTGGACAGCAATTTATCAACAGGGCAGGTAGTAGACTATTTTGAAAAAGAAGGAGTGTTTGAAAAAGATATTTTAGAAAAACTTGCAGAATACCCGATAAAAGTTTTGACTGCATTAAAGGGGATAGATAAGGAAAATCTTCAGGAGAATGTCCAGTCTACTGCAACGCTGAGACAGCAGTTATATTCTATAAAGAAATTTGTCAAAGCAGGATTTGATATTTATCCTCAGATGTACAATCCAAATCCAAGTAGTCTAGAAAATTATTTAAAAAAGATGGATAATGAGATTGAAAATTTTTCTTCAAGAATTCATATTGGCCCATTGAAAATTTACGGTCCGACAAAAAAAAGACTTGATGAAAAAGCAAAAGAACTGGGAAGAAATTCAGAAGAGTTTATAGCAGAAAAACAAAAAGAATGGGAAAATAATTATAAAAATGGATGTGAAATATTGGACTCTTATTTAAAAAAAAATCAAAAGCACGGATACAAGGAAATTACTCGTTCTGATGTTGATCTGAAAATAAGAGAGTAGGTTTTTCCTTTGACTTTTCTTTCCTAATTTTTCTTAGCTCTTTCATTTTTTCCGTCGCATAGGAGAATGCAGTCGGTTTCATATCAAGGTGCATTAAAATAAAATCCTTAACTGCAGCCCGGTTCTTTTTCCCTGCTTCTCTAAGCATCCATCCTGCTCCTTTTTGGACATAAGTATTATTATCATAAACTAATTTTTCGGCTAAACGGAGAGTAAGCTCAATTTTATTTTCCTTAATCATCTTGTAAGTTGATTCAATTGCAAATCTTCTTTCCCAAAAATTTCTCGACTCTGCCATCTCTTTAACCTCGGTCATCAAGAATAAATTGTTAAGCAGAATTTCTCCGAAAATGTCTGTTGCAAGCCAGTCAATATGGTCCCATGTTTTTGCCTTTACTAATCTCTGCCTCAAAAATTTCCAAGTTTCCAGATTAAATCTTTTCTTATACTGCTGTAAAATATGTATTGCTAAACTCTTTTCTTCATGAATGTTTGAATTCCAAAGTTCATCAAATAAGTCATACAAATCATAAATTTCGAGATCTTTGTAATCTTTTGCAATTTCTCTAGAATCAGGAACCATTACTCCGATAACTTCAAATGGCGTCGCTAAAATTCTTTTTAAAAAAGGGATTTTTTCAGGTTTTGCCTTTGTTTTAAGTTTCTCTCTTATTTGTTCAATCTCTTTCATAATTCCTCTTCCTCCACTTCAATTCTGTCGTACGTAGGAAATTCTTCTATCCTGATTATTTTCCCTCCACCTAAAAGTTTTCTTGCGGTTTCTTCGGATAAAATTGTTCTGTCTTTTTTTATATCATAAAACGTTCCTTTCATCTTTAATTTCCCCCTTACAAAAAGATAAAGAACAGTTCCTTCCTTTGTTCTTTTTCCATAAGGAAGAATTTTATGTCTCTTTAATCTGTTTTCAAATTGCCAGCAATTTTTCAGTTGCGCAGTGCATAAATGAACTTTCAAATCTATTTTTCTTTTAGACAATTCATCCAGAACCCATTTTCCTGCCTCAAGACTTTTTGAGACAACATACCCCCCTTCTTTTAATTTGTATCTTTTTGTAATGCGGTCAAAATTTGTTTCAGATAATTCAAATTCATTTAAATTTACAAAACTGATAAAGTTTTTCGCTTTAAGAATAAAATCAAGGATCTCTTTTTTATTATCCGGAATCATGGGTAATTCAATTCCGATATTCGGCTTATTCCAAAATAATCCTGCAAGTCTTATTTTTTCTAAATCCTCCTTTACTGTTTTTTTGTTTATTAAAAATTCAGGATGAAATCTTACTTCGTCTATGTATCTTGATAGCTTTTCTAATTTCTCTTCTGTAACAAATTTTGTAGGAAGATAAATATGGATATGGAATTTTTTTCCGAATTTCTTTTTTAATTGCGAGGCAAGCTTTAATGTTCTGTCAAAAAAAAGCAAAGGATCTCCCCCTGTAATTCCCGCTGAAGTTGCTCTGCTGTCTTTGACTTCTTTTATAACATCATTGATGTCTCTGCATTCTCTCTCATTTGCAAAAATTAGGTTTTTATTTTTTCTTTTTTCGCTCAAAGAACAATACCAGCAGTTTCTTTTGCAGACCCCCGAAATAAACAGAACAAGTTTTTCTCCTTTAACGCAATACTCGCATCCGTTTGTAATCCCGTTAATGCAATAAGAATCAAATTTTGTTTTAGCCATTAATTAGAAAATTAAAAGGAATATAAAAATTTATTTCTCCTTTCTTATAATAATTATATCTATCGAGCTTTTTTTTATGGGAATTTCGTTAATTAATACATAAATATTTTTTCTATCAATCTCGTTTGACTGATAAGCATCTTGTTTCCATTCAAAATTATATTTTGGCCATTCCTCTTCGCACCTGTTTTCAATATGTTTTCTGACTCCTGCTTTGTTCTTGCTAAGAACGCTTTCAGAAAATTGGTCTACAATATCTTTTGTACTGCTCGATTTCATTTTCGAAAATGTAGTGTATCCAATTTCAAAATAAATGAATGGTTCTTTTCCCTGCCTAGAAATAAAATAGAAATCATCATCTTCTCTAAGGTTTTTAGATCCCATTAATGTCCTCTTGAACTTGAATCGTATGCCTTAGTCTGCATTTTCTCTTGCTTTGGTGTTTTGACTTTTGTAGTGTGTTTCTCGGCCCTTGCTTCTGCTTTCTCAATTTTTTCTTCTGCTTGGATAGTTGATTCTTTTTTCTCTTCTTCTGTTTTTTTCTTGCTTTCTTCGCTTTCTGTCTTATTCTCTTCTACTTTTTCTTCAACTACTTTCTCTGCTTTCTTTTTTGTTGCAATTTCCTTTGCAGCATTTTCAACTTTCTCTGCTCTTAATTTCTTGAATTTTATTCTTTCAGGCAAGTCTACAGCTTCTACCCTAACAATATCTCCTTCTTTTATTGCCTTGACTTTAATCTTTGAAGGGGGATTTTTTATTCCTCTGCTCCACAGAATTTCGTTTAAATGTATGTCAAGTCTTATTTTATTCAAATCTCTGTCTCTGATTTTCATATGCCTTACTAAAAATTCCTTCACTGTTTTTACGGCCTTGTTTGTTCTTTTGTATCTTGGAACAATCTGCCATCTGTGTCTTAATGGAATAATATATTCTCTTTCAATTTTTTCAGTTTTTGTTTCAGCCATGTTAACCTAGATGCCACTTCCTTATTTTTCTCGGTTTAATGTGAAGTTTAGTTCTTCTCCATGAACGTCTGTACTTTGTCGTTGCAGAAGGATGAATTCTTTTTCCTTTCCCGTATTTTTTCATAACGACCCAGACAGGGGCCCATTTTGTCTGCCTTCCCTTTACGGCAAGCTTTGATTTTTTCTCTCTCATAGCAAGCTGTTTTTTCGGAACTTTGACTTTTTTTATCTCAATTACCTTAGGTTGAATTTTAACTTCCTGTTTTTTTTCTTTCTTCTGGAAAATTTTTCTCTTTTCTTTAACCTTTGTTTCAGTTTTTTCTTTAGCCATTTTATTTGATTCCCTCCAAAAATGCTTTTCCTTTCGGTGTCATTTTTCTTCCTGGCTTTTTTTCTTTTGTTCCCTTTATGACTCTGATGTTCTCTGTAAATCCTGCTTTGTCTGCCTGCTGAAGAATTGTTCTTATAATTTTTCCGCCTGCTCTGACGAATCTTTCAGGTTTCATTCCCCTATTTTTCTTACTTCCGTATTTTGTCCTTAGCCTATTTACTCCAACGACTTCTTTTTTGTAAATCTGTCTTAATATGCTGGCAGCTCTTTTGTACCAGAAATCTTCATCCTCAATAGGCCTTTGTTTGCTTGGAGATGATTTTACAAATATAATCCATTCTGGTTCCTTGAATTCAGGAACTTCTTTTAGAGCGTTTGCTAATTTTAAATTATATTCATTCGGGTTCATTTCATAAACTGAATTTTTCTTTTCCATGTTATCATATCATGCCTTGCGGCATTAGAACAGCTCACGCCGTTAATAAAATCTTGAGAAAAAGGTGATTTATAAATTATTTGGTTTAGATGGCTTTGTAAATTAAGTGCCTCTTGTAAAATAAGTTGAATGATTATTTATTATCTAATAAAGATAAGATAAATAATATCCCTGCTCCGATTAAAACCCCTTGAGTAACTTTAAGGTCTTTTGATTTTTGTTCTAATTGTATCTGCATTTCTTGATTCATATTTATATATCTAATTTTTTCATTTTTTTCAAGTTCGGCTTGTTTTGAGCTATTAATTAAAAATTCTAATATTTGAGGATTATTCTCTATCTCTTTAGCTACTTCTTTAGGTCTTGTTTTTAATTTCTCTAATAATTGACTTATAAATTCATTACTATCCATGGCTTAGTTATGGATTAGTTATTTATAAACTTTTGCTTAGCCAAAAATTTATAATATGTATCGCATCTTATAATATGTAAGTGAACTGGTTCCGTAAAAAGATTTAAAAATCTTCCAAAAGCTTTTATGCTGATGATTGGTTGGGAAGACCACTAATCACTTACACCCATTAAGGGTTATTTTAATTTACTTAATAAATCAAATTTATTTTTAATCATATCATAGGTAATAGTTAATACATCTAATTTAACTCCAATATCCCATTTATTCATTTTAAGTGCCCTTTTTCTATAAGATTTTGAAGCGTTATCTGCCAATGATTTTATTTTTCGACCCCCTAATTGTTTTCTAAACTCTGTTATGCTAATTATATGTATTCTAAATGGAGAATCATTTAATAAAAAATAAAGATATTCTTTTACATATAAAAATTCTTCATCATTACAAATTACAAGGGTATTAATTTCTTCTAATTTATTTATAATCAAATAATATATACAAATTGCATATAATTTAGCATAATTTTCTCTTAAACCCCCAACAAAATTTTTTTCTATTTGTCTTTTTAATCTATCTGGGAGAGCACAGCCGTTATGTATTTTTGTTTTTGAATTAATGCAAGCTATCCCAGTAGTTCCTTGTTCATATAATCTCAGACTTAAATCTACATGAAAGTATTCTGACATAATTAATATATCTCTCTTTGGTTTATATTAATTATTATAATTTTATTTATGGTACCGACATATTTAAATAGTTTATTATGGTACCTATTCCAATGAAGCTCTTAAAAGTTCAATCAAAAAAAGTAGGGGATAAACAATATTACAAGTACAATATTAGTTCTGTTCCAGAAGCTATTGTTAAAGAATCTGGTCTGTTAGATAAACATCTTAAAGCAAAAGCAGAGAAAGGCAAAATAACAATAGAAAAAGAGTAATCATTCTTCAATGCTCGGAAAAGTATTTCTTTCTTAAATTTAACAAATATCTCTAAAATTAATTTAATCATTATGGTACCGAAAAGTATATAAACTATGTATGGTACCGAATTATAACAATGGAAAAATCATACAAACAAATGAGCAGAGAAGAACGCGGAGAAGATATAGTCAAAAGATTCCAAATAGTAAAAACTTCGAGGGGATGGAGAGTTCCTTCTACTTCCAGTTCTGGAAAATCTTATCTTGTTACATTCAATGGACATGAACCTAAATGTAACTGCCCCGATTGCGAATTAAGAAAAAAGAAATGCAAACATATTCATGCAGTTGAATTTTATATAAAAAGAGAAATTGACGAAGAAGGGAAAATAACTCAAACGAAAGGAGTAAAGATAACTTACTCACAAGATTGGAAAGCTTATGATAAAGCACAGACAAACGAAAAATTAATTTTTATGAAATTATTAAGAGATTTATGCGATAATATTGAACAACCGAAATATAAATTTGGAAGACCAACTCTTCCAATTTCAGAAATGCTATTTGCCTCTGCGTTGAAAGTGTACTCAACTTTTTCTCTAAGAAGATTTATGTCTGACATGAAAATTGCTCAGGCAATGAATATAGTTGATGTTGTTCCAAACTTTATGACAATTAGCAATTTTATGAATAAGGAAGAAGTAACAAATATTCTAAAAGAATTAATAGAGATTAGTGCAAGTCCATTAAGAGAAATTGAAACTGATTTCGCTGTTGATTCTTCTGGATTCTCTACTTCAAGATTTGCCCGTTGGTTTGATACAAAATGGGGGAAAGAAAGAAAGTATAAAGTTTGGTTAAAAGCACATTTAATCTCTGGAGTAAAAACAAATATTGTAACTGGTTGTGAAATAACAGAAGGTGATTGTAATGATAGTCCACAATTATCTCACTTAGTCGAACAGACAGCTAAGAACTTCAAGGTGGGTGAGATAAGTTGTGACAAAGCTTATAGTTCTCGTAAGAACTTAGAGCTGATTAAGGATGTTGGTGCTGTCCCATACATTCCGTTTAAGAGAAATGTTTCAGGAAGAAGAGATAGAGGTTCAGGGACATGGAAAAAGATGTATGCTTATTTCATTTACAAGCATGACGAATTTTTGGAACATTATCATAAAAGAAGCAACGCAGAAACAGTTTTCTCGTCGATGAAAGCAAAGTTTAAAGATAATTTAAGAAGTAAAGGAAAGACTGCCCAACTAAATCTTGTGAGTGGTGCGAGGGAAGATAATTATGGTAAAATGTCCTAAATGTGGTGCAGAAATGGAAGAATTAGAACAAGACTATTCGGAGATGACTGAAGGTCAACAAATAGATTCTGATATGGGATTTAATCGCCCTCATGAATGCCCCCAATGTAATTATTATGATTTATTTGATGTAGAATCTGTGTATGAAAAAGAAGAAAGAGAACTTGCATGGAAAGACCAAGAAATAGATGAACTTGTAAGAATAACAAGAGTTGACCCAAATAGTTTTGAAGATGTTATAGAACATGCCTTAAGAAGCAAATGTTTTATTGAAGCAATTTCCCTGATACATAATACCATTGAAGCATATCTAAAGAAAAAGATTGAGGATTTAACAAACAATGATAAAGAAAGACTTGAGTTACTAAAAAAGAAATTTAATCCGAGATACTTGAGAGATTACACTACAATAAGCTATTTATTAGGTATCATTGATAATCCCACATATAAATCTCTTTTAGAATTTAATGATAAAAGAAATAAAGTAATCCACGAACTAATGACTAAACCTAAAGATATAGAAACAATTAGGCAGATTGCAAGAAGAGGCAGAGAAATGCAAATGAAATTAAATCCATTAAATCATTCAATTCAGGATATAGCAAATATTATGACTGAATTTGATAGAATGACTCAATAAAATTTTGTAAAAAAAGTCAGTCCAAAATAGGAATTAATTTACAAAGCCGGTTTAGATTTGTTTATATCTCAAATTATACTTTAATCCATTAAAAGAATACATAAGGGGGTTTAGATAAATTTAATAAAACCCATCAGTTTAATCAATCTATGCAATATAAACAAAAAGAGAAAATTAAAGTGTCTTTATCGGATAAAAAATCTGCGTCTCGAATGATAGACGCGAGAATTCGAGAGTTAGGCGACTGGCGCGGAGAAATGCTTTCCCGACTCCGTGCTTTGATCAAGCAAGCCGACCCCAAAATCGTTGAAGAGTGGAAGTGGGTTAAACCTTCATCTCCAGGAACATCTGTATGGTACCACAAAGGAATGGTCTGTACTGGCGAAATTTACAAAGATGTTGTAAAGATGACTTTCCCAAAGGGCGCTTCATTGGATGATCCCTCAGGTCTATTCAATTCTAGTCTAAATGGTAAAACGAGGCGTGCCATCGACTTCCATAAAGGCGACAAGATTAACGAGAAGGCTCTTAAAACTCTTATTAGCGACGCAGTGATTCTGAATACATCCTCTGATTAAGAATTTGCTAAAAGATCAATTAATTTAACAAAAATATTTTATGGTCTACATGCAACTGACTACTCAATTTTATGAGTTTAAGTAAATAAGACAGAAATTTCTATTTTATCAATATTCAATTTTAAAATTCCCGTTTGTATCCTACAGCAGTAGGAGCTTCTCCGCCGTGCCATGTGAATCTTGGCCTTACCCTGATAGGGTAAATTCTTTCTGAATTATCATCAAGAACAATAGCGCTTCCCTTTGCTGAAGGCAAATCATTCATGTAAACGCTTATTCCTTGGATAAGATAGTTCTGCATTATGTAATTCAGCGCATCTATATCTGGCTGTGCAGTAACTCTGTGTGAGATTACAATGTCCGATTGCGTCATGACATCTCTGTGAATTTGTCCTGGTTGCTGCGTTGCCAAGACCATAGAAATTCCGGGTTGTCTTCCTTCTCTTAGCAGTTGTATAAGCGCATCTGTCGCAGCAGTTTTTCCTTCCAATGGAAGAAATTCGTGTGCCTCATCAATAAACATCCATACAAGAGGCTCTTCCTTTTTTTCTTCTATAAAAGAAACATTAATTCCCTGCGAGACAGATTGAATTTCTTCCCCCCTTCTTGATTCCATTCTCTGATTAAAGGTTTTCCTGCAAACTAAACTGATAACTAAAGCTCTCACATTAAATGCTCCGACAGAATTGTAAACACTCAAATCTAAAACAGAAGTTGTTCCTGCAGTAATCAAATCTCTTATCTCTGTAGGCGTTTCATTTTCTTTAGCAAAAATTCCCCAGTCATCTGCTGCTTCAAACAAGCCGGTTGTTGCATTCTTAATTTCATTATCAGTTTGTTCATCTTGTTTTATTACAGAAATAATATCTTTTATTGTAAAATTTTCTCTTTCTTTTAATTTGCTGATTGTTCTTTGGATAAGTACAGAAACAGGATGGATAATATCAAGTCCGAATGTTATGATCCAATCTTCAGGATTCATTTCCCTGACATCCAGAGCAAATTTTTTATCAACAGGAATTCCTTTTTCAAGATAAGAATCGTAATGTCCGAATGGGACAAAAATTTTTACAGGAAGAATTTTTGTTTTTAACCCCCAGTCTCTGAGAAGTTTTCTGTCTTTCTCATTTTCATATTTCATTGTCCAGTAAATCCCCATCGTGTCAAAAATCAGTGACGCAATATTCCTGCTTACCTCAATTGGGAGATTTGAAATCTCTTCTGCAATAACCCCAAGCGTGTAGGATTTTCCGCTTCCTCTTTTTCCTGCGACAAGAACAACATGGCTTCTTGCAACATCCATAAAAATTTTATTGCTAAGCGAGGTATACTGCCCCATTTTTACATAACCCTTTCCGATATAGATTAATCCCGCATCACCAAATTTTTCTTTGTCTCCTTCATCTCTTCCGAGGGTAATATCATAAGGCATATTATAAAATATTCAGGGGAGTTTTAATATTTATTTATTCACTGTAGCTCCACAAAGTTTTTAAAAGATATTTTCATAGCCTTGGAATGGATGAAGAAAAAAAAGAGCACGAACATATGCATGAGCACGAGCATGAGCATAAAGAATATGAGCATATGCCCGAACATTCTCATAAAAAAAATATGACTGAAAATGTAAGAAGAAATCCATGGATGCTTGCTACATTCATCTGCGGGATTTTGATTGTTATTCTTTTGATTTCAATGTTCTCAGGTTCTGATACTGGCGGAGTAATCTCTGCAAATGAGGCAGGAACAAAAGTTGTAACCTTTTTGAATCAGTATTTGACTACAGATAACGGGTCAACTCTTGGATCTGTTAATGATACCACTGAAATTGGTGTTTATACTGTTAATGTAAACTATAAGAATTCAACGATTCCGATTTATCTTTCATATAACGGACAATATATAGACTGGGGCGGAGGAATGATAAATATAAACTCATATGCTAAGTATGTTAGTTCTCAATCACAAACTTCATCAACTTCTTCTAATACGCAAACAGCAGCTATTCCTAAAACAGACAAGCCAGTTGTTGATCTTTATGTTTTTGCATACTGCCCTTATGGATTACAGACAGAAAAAGCAATTCTTCCTGTAATAAGTTTGCTTGGAAGTGATATTAATTTCAGTATAAGATATATCGGTGAAATGCATGACCCTCAGGGATGTACTGGAAGCAACTGCTTTGAAACAACAGAAACTCAAAGGCAATTATGTATAGAGAAGAATTATCCTTCAGAATACTTAAATTACATCTCTGCATTTGCTACAAACTCAGGTATCGGAAACTGTGAAGGTAGTTCAACTAATGCAGCTTGTGTAGAACCTTTAATTCAGGCTATATACAGCCAATTGGGAATTAACGAAACTACTATCAACTCCTGTATGTCTTCAGAAGGAACTAGTCTATTCAATGCAGAAGCTCAAAATGCACAATCAGTTGGAGTTACAGGAAGTCCTACTATGATAATAAATGGTGTTCAAGCTTCAATAGACACTAGAAGCCCAGAAGCTATTAAAGGAGTAATCTGTAGCGCATTCAATACTGTTCCTTCAGCATGTTCTACAACATTGGATACAAATCAGGCATCTTACGGATTTGGTGGAGGCAGTTCAAGTTCTTCATCAACAGGAACTCAATGCGGTACTGCTTAAAAAAAGAATAATTATCTTTTTGCTTTTCTCCATTTCTTAAGAATTATTTTGAATCCAATTACTCTCGCAGTGTAATTTTTTCCTAATTTATCTAGAATCTCTTCAGAATACTCTTTCATCTTACTTCTATTCTCGCCTCTTGCGCTTTTTAGAACAGAGATTTTCAAACTTTCCTGTTTCTCAAAATAATTTTTTAAAGTCTGAATAAAACTTTCAGTTATTCCGTTTTTCCCTAACTGCATTTCTATTGTCATGCAAAAACAAATTTTACTGAGTTTTTATATTTTTAGAAATAAATTTCTCGATATCTTTTCTTGTAGCAATTATTGTCCTATATCTCTTTACCCCAAATGCTCCCGTCTTCATGCCTTTGTCTTTATACACGTCTTCTCCTCTGAAAAAATTAACTTCAACATCTCCTTTGTGGTCTCTCCAGTCCTGGCTTTTTGAAGCGCAGAAGATTGCTGTCTCTTCCTCATCTTTTTTGCCGTGTTTTATCTTCTCTATGACACAAAAAGGGCTTCCAGATGCAGAAGTGTGAAATATTCTGTTGTCTTTCCCTATGAACTGCTTTACAAGTTCTTCATTCTGCTCTGCATTTTTTCCCGCTAGAACTTTTTTTCCCGAGCTAGTTAGGAACTCTCTGAATTTCATTCTTTCAAAAAGGAAGAGAAGTTTTTATTGTTTTCGCCTAAAGATATCGTCGAGAAAAATATGTCACACAAAAATGAAAAAATAAATTTTTAAATAAAAAATAAATAAAATACTACATGACAAAATTAAATGTTCGTAAAGTTCAATATTCCAGAAATTTTACTTACACCCTGAGGAAGTGAGAAATATCCGAAATGCCCGAGGTTCGTACTGATATTTTACTTTCTGATGAACGTGGGGCAGAACTATGCATGGACATCAGGGAAAATTTTTCTTATGAAGATACAATAAAAAAAGATTATGAAGAAAAAAAGGCGTGGGGACTTCTTACAAGTATTGATTTGCATTCCTGCAATCCAGAAAAAGTCCGTAGTGCAGAGGAAATCAGAAAATTTGTTATAGAACTCTGCATTCTTATTGATATGAAGAGATTTGGGGAATGCATTGTAGTCAATTTCGGTGAAGACCCGAAAGTTTCAGGTTTCTCAATGTTGCAGTTGATTGAAACATCATTAATCTCAGGACATTTTGTAAATCTTACAAATGATATTTATCTTGATGTATTCTCATGCAAATATTACAGCCCTGAAATAGTGGCAGAATTTGCAAAAGAATTTTTTGGCGCCAAGGATAAAAAGATAAATTATCTTTTAAGGAAGTAATCTTTTTTCAATCCAGTCATTTACTATCTTAAGGCACTTTTTCTGATCCTGCCATGTAAGCTTTTTCATTGCTTCCTCAAAACTCATCCATCTGCCTTCAGAATGCTCTTGCGGATCAAGTCTAATTTTCCCTTTTTTGACTCTTACAGCAAATAGATGATATGTCTGTCCGATAATTCCCGGGCGGTCGTTTAATTTTTTCTTGTATCTGTAAATCCCGCCAACATGAAATCTTTTTACACTCAAAATTTTCTGCCCTGTTTCTTCTTCGCTTTCTCTTCGCGCAGCCATTCTTTTTGTCTCAAACTTTTCAATCTTGCCTTTTGTAAATTCCCATCCCTTCCAGTGTTTTTTTCTCTTTAGGATGGCGTATTCAACTTTTCCTTTGTTAATGGTATAAACTACTGCAAAAATTGCATGTCTGTATTTTTTCATTTTAAATCATCCAATTTAACACATTTATCTTTAGGAACTTTTATTGTATATGTTCCTGCCATAGAACTCCATTTTCCCCTATAATGCCTTTTCAATTCTTTTTCAACATAAATACAGCTTCCTTCAGGTAACAAATCAATCTCTTCAGTAGTTCTTACTTTGAATAAATATTCTGTCATTTAATTCCTTTATTAGATTTATTTAGTTCTCATTCTGCCCCATTTGTCCAGAGCTTCTTTAAGTTCTAAATGTGTTTTTGCATACTCCTCAAGGCTGATTCTTCTTTTTGTTGCGTCTATTGCCTGTCTTACTGCTCTTGCTCCTGCCCTTGGCCCTTGTGGATGTCCGTGAATCCCTCCAGAGATAAGAAGAACAACATCTTTTCCATAAATTTTTAACTCCTCAGGAACCAATCCTGGATGAAGTCCCCCCGAAGAAACTGGAAATGCAGGTTTCATATTCCCCCAATTCTGTTCAAGTAGAACATTTTTCTTTTCTTTTACTATCCTATCTCTTAATACCGATGCAATTGCGTCAATATCTTCCTCGCTACCTACAAGTTTTCCAACGCCTGTTCCGGAATGAAGTTCATCAACTCCTGCAAGCTTCATTATCTTTGCAAGAAATTGCATTGTTATACCATGTTTTTCATTTCTATCAAAAGCAGCATGCATTGCTCTGTGCGCGTGAATTGCCATGTGATAATCTCCTAAAACATTTCTTAATGTCTGTACTGCAGCTGTTCCGGCTGTAACAACATCAATCATTGCGTATTTGAATCCGTGATCATAAAGCGTTTTAGCTCTTTTTTTCATCTCGTCTGTTTCTGCAGTTATATTAAGTAAAGCATCTTTTATTTCTCCGGTTTCTTTTTCAGCTTTGTCTCTCATCTTTGACATAAACTGCACTCTTTTGTAAAAATTATTGAAACTCGTGCTCGTTAAATTTTCATCATCTTTTACTAACTCAAATCCACCCATCCAGGTCTCAAATGCAATTCTGGAATGTTCTTCTGCGCTGAATCCGATTTTTGGTTTTGGCACAGCTCCCAATAAAGGTCTGTCATAAATCTTGAAATATTTTCTTAATCCTGCGATTCCAAGATTAGGTCCCTTGAAGCTTTGTACATATTCCTGAGGCAGTTCTGCATCGACTAATCTTAAATTTTTCAATGCTTTCATCCCAAAAATATTTCCTGCAATTCCGCTTAAAAGCTGTGGGAGATTTCCTTTTTCCCAGAGGTCAAGAGGATAAGCAATATGAACAAAATTACCATCAACTTTATACGCTGTAGCCATTAAATTTTTCATTCTTGCAGGCAATTCATGAAGTGTCGTCCATGTTCCTGTCGATGATTCTGAAGCAATTCTGCCTATAGCATCATCTTTGGTTTCTCCTTTAGCCGATTCAAAATAATAAAGAACCTTCAGATCTGTTCTTTTAGGTTTATATTTTCTGTCAATAAAATCGTGATACCACTCAACTTTTTTTGCTGCCATTATTTCCCTCTTTTATTTTAATATCAAATTTTTATTATTTATAAATTAAATGGATTAGTAATTTATTTTTTTCTTTTTATCTTATTTTTAATTTTTGAATTTTTTTTCGCTAGATAATAAGCAAGCCAGATAAGAATTACAAGAACAGCACCCAAAATTCCAAATCTCAAAAAATCATTCATAAACTGCCAGTATCCTGCTGTGCCGTAAATAATGAACATAAGGCTTCCGAACATCAATCCGCCGGAAACTGCAGAAACTTTTATTATAATCACTGAAAATGCAATTATTACTAATCCGATTATTAAACTTATTAGAAATAAATTTTGAAAATATCCCTGTTGGGCATTTGTAAAGTTAGAATTGCATAAATCACAGATTAAACTATTCTCACATCCACTGCTGTCATATTCATATCTTGGAATCCCGTTCTGGTTAGAACAATCGTTTATTTTCTGCTGTAATTCCGGATTAAAACTGCATGACTGATTGGGAGCTGTTTCCGGATAAGGATAAGAAGCATTGCAGAAATCATTGTATGCAGGCTCTTTGTACATAAGTTTTGTTCCGTAAACACAGAACATGAAAAAAATAACTGCTATAACAATTCCTAGCAAAACATTTTTGATTTCCATTTAAATCTTTTTCAGATTATATCCCTCTTTTGTATCATTAATTTGATATCCTTTGTTTTTAATCTTTTCTCTAAGTTCGTCTGCTCTTTTCCAGTTTTTATTTTTTCTCGCATCTTCTCTTCCATCAACAAGCTTCTTTATTTCGTCGGGAATTTTTATTTTTTCTTCTTTTCCAAGATTTAACCCGAAAATTTTATCGAAGTAAATTGCAAGTTCATACTTTTCAGAATTGTTTAGCTTTTCATCTCTCAGGATATCCCAAAGATATGATAACGCATTTGGTGAATTTAAATCGTCATTTATTATTTCTAGAAATTTTTTCTTTGCATTTTCGATATTTTTTTTGTTTACTTTCTCACTGCTGTTTTTAATCTGCAAAATTATTTCATTCAGTCTCTTTAATGAATTTTTTGAATTCTCCAGATTTAAAAAAGTGAAATTCAGGGGCTTTCTGTAATGTACTGAAAGATAAAAATATCTTAGATCTAATGGAGAAAAGTTTTTTTCAGTTATATCTTCCAGCCTGTAGAAGTTCCCTAGAGATTTTGACATTTTTTTTCCGTCGACCAGAACCCATTCATTATGCATCCAGAAATTTACAAATTTTCTTCCTGTTGCTCCTTCGCTCTGGGCAATTTCATTTTCATGGTGCGGAAAAATAAGATCAACTCCTCCTGTATGGATGTCGAAGCTTTCCCCTAAATATTTCATGCTCATTGCAGAACATTCAATGTGCCACCCAGGCCTCCCCTTCCCGATTTCTGTGTTCCAGAAAACATCTCCGTCTTTCTCGTCATAAAATTTCCATAACGCAAAATCATTCACATTCTCTTTCTCATACTCGTCTTTCAGAACCCTTTCGCTTGCGCCTACTTTCAATTCCTTTACTTTTGTTCCGGACAATTTACCATATTTTTTGAATTTTGAAACTTTGAAATAAATTCCGTCATCTGTCTTGTATGCTAATTTTTTGTCAAGAAGTTTTTTTATGAGAGAAACCATCTCCTTTATGTGTTCAGTAGCCCTTGGCATAACTTCCGGCTTTTCAATGTTCATTTTTTTTATATCTTCAATAAACGCTTTTTCATAAACATCTGTAAAATCCCTTAGTTTCTTTTTTTCCTGCTGGCTTTTTTTTATTGTCTTATCGTCGACATCTGTAAGATTCATAACCTCTTTTATTTTGTATCTGTTAATTTCCAGAGTTCTTCTCAGCAGATCAGCAAAAACATAAGCCCTCAAATTTCCTATATGGACATAGTCATAGATAGTCGGCCCGCAGACATATATCTTTACTAAATTATCCTGATTTGGAGAAAACTTTTCTTTTTTTCTGCTTAATGTGTTGTATAATTTCATTAAGTAATTAAGAAGTTCTAATTTTTAAATTTACTATTACGCTGTTATCTGCAAGTCGAAGTAGTCTGTTGCATAGGGTGTTGGCGAGCTTCCATTAACAGTGTCGTAAACATTTACATTGAATCCTACGACGCATAAAGGAGCTCCTGTCGGAATTTGGAATAAAATCTTTTGGCTTGCGCTTCCTCCTGAAGGAATCGCCATATTATCTTCTTCTCCTCCTGCAACAATCCAGTTTTCTGCGGTTGCTCCATTAATTCCGCATTTTGATTGTAAACTTGAATCGCTGTCAGAGACATTAACCACATAAGAAAATGTTGTGTCCCCTGGAGATCCCTGCAAAAGATTCTGGATTCCAAGTCCTGCACCGTTTGTTGTGTCCTGTTTTATAACAATCAGTCTTGTATCAGGATAGATTGCTGTCTTGCTGTCTTGTGAAAATAATTGGCTTATCTGGTTTGTTAATTGCTGGTTTGTTAAATCTACAACGCTTGTTGCACTTGAAAAAATATTCTTTACAAGAACAACGCCGAGAATAAGAAGGGTTACTAATAAAACAATCGTGACAATTGTCCCGACAGACATTTCCATCTGTGCTTTATTATTTTTCATTTTATGCGCTCGGTATTGATGATAGATGGCTTTGCATCCAGTTTGCTAATATAGGTGCAAGATAAAAAATCCATATTAAACTTAAAATAAGCCCGATAATATTAATAATTAGTCCTGCTTTTGCTAATTTTGTTGGTTTATTTTTTTGTTGAAAGAAACACAGACCAAATCCTATAACAGACATGACTATACCAAAAATTCCCAGTGTTAAAATGCTTAAAATTCCTATAGTGAATCCTGCGGCTCCCATAGAGTTTCCTTTGGGTTTTGATTCTCTTGGTTCTTTCACTCTCTTTTCCTTTGCCATATCTAAATTATATTTTTTAGTTTTATAAATCTTTTCAAAATAAATATGGGGTCCCCGGGAGTCGAACCCGGGACACCTACGTCTTCAGCGTAGTGCTCTCCCGCTGAGCTAGGACCCCTTACGCTTTAAGAAAATAATAAATTGTTAACTTTTAAATGTTTAGAAAAAATTGTAAGTTGGGAATAGGCCACCTTCTGTAGTTCGTCGTATTCGAACCGAACTTGTTAATATTCCACTATGCGTAGTCATCTACTTGCACCGGTCAAGATGTTCGTTTCATCAAATCTTCGGCATCGCAGTTCCTCTCACGATTCATAACTCCGCCAAAGCTGTGTCGTTTCTGTAACAGAGCTTTGCCTTACGACAATCCATTTTCACGGATGACCTATCGCAGACAAAATCTGCCTGCGGGTGGGCGGACCTTCCTCAGAACTTAGAAATTATTATTTATTTCTTAACAATCTAATGTTAAAGTCCCGAAAATTAACTACCCAACTTACATATTTCTAACTTGATCTTATCTTTTAAAAGTTTCTATATCAATCCTACATACAGCATTTAAATGAGGTCATAGTCTTATAATGATGTGCGGCATTGTTGGGTACATTGGAAAAAGAGACGCTGTCCCGGTATTGATCAGCGGACTGAAAAGGCTTGAATACAGGGGATATGACAGTGCAGGAATCTGTATTTTAAACAATGAACTGATCACCCATAAAAAAGAAGGAAAGGTTTCTGAATTTGAAAAATATTTTGATCTGAAAAATATTTTTGGGCAAATTGGCATCGGGCATACAAGATGGGCGACTCACGGAAAGCCCAGTGAAAAAAATTCGCACCCACATTCTGATTGTACAAAAAGCATAGCTATAGTCCATAACGGAATCGTTGAAAATTTTGAGTCACTGAAAAAAATTCTTGAATCAGAAGGTCACAAAATAATTTCAGATACAGACTCCGAAATAATCGCGCATCTTATAGAGAAATTTTATTCAGGGAATCTGGAAGAAGCAGTTGTGAAAACCCTGAATCTGATTGAAGGTACATTCGGTTTAGCTGTCATTCATAAAAATGAGGAAAAAATCATTCTTGCAAGAAGAGGCTCGCCATTAGTAATCGGAGTCGGAGAAGGGGAAATGTTCGCTGCTTCTGATGTTCCGGCAATTTTGGAGTATACGAACAGGGTTGTTTATCTTAAAGACAATGAGATCGCTGTTCTTGAAAAAAATAATTTTTGCATTAAAAATCTTAACGGTGATTTTGTAGACAAAAAAATTGAAGAAATAAAATGGACAATTGAGCAGCTTGAAAGGGGAAATTTCAAGCATTTCATGCTTAAAGAAATTTTTGAACAGCCCTTAGCAATCAGGAATAATATGAGGGGCAGGGTAAATGAAAAAATAAAGCTCACCCTGAAATTAAGGCCCGATGAAATTAAAAGAATAATCTTGATTGCATGCGGAACAAGCTGGCATTCTGCTCTTATAGGAAAATTTCTTATAGAAAAATTTGCTCAAATACCAGTTGAGGTCGACTATGCTTCTGAATTCAGATATAGAACTCCTTTGATAAACGGAAGTGATTTAGTTATCGGAATTTCCCAGTCAGGAGAAACAGCAGATACATTGGGGGCAATAAGAGAAGCTAAATTAAAGGGCTCAAAAACAATGGCGATTGTAAACATTGTAGGTTCTACAATTTCACGGGATGTTGATTCGGGAATTTATCTTCATGCTGGCCCTGAGATAGGGGTTGCAAGCACAAAGGCATTCACTTCGCAGGTAACCACTCTTGTCTTATTTTCATTATACCTCGCTCAGGAAAAAGGAATAATTTATGATCGGAAAATTATTGATGAACTGATTTCTATTCCTGAAAAGATAGATCAGATCTTGAAAAAATCAGGAGAAATAAGAAATCTTGCTCAGGGTTTCAAGGACAGCAGAAATTTTTTATATTTCGGAAGAGGAATTAATTTTCCTGTTGCTCTTGAAGGGGCCCTGAAGCTTAAGGAAATTTCTTACATCCATGCAGAGGGATATCCATCTTCAGAGATGAAGCATGGTCCGATTGCTTTAATTGATAAAGAAATGCCTGTTGTTTTTATTGCTACAAATAATCATCTTTTGCAAAAAACCTTGAGTAATATGCAGGAGATAAGATCACGGGGAGGAAAAATAATTTCTGTATTAAATAAAAATTCAGAAGCATCAAAACTTTCTGATTACATAATTGAAGTTCCTGAAACAATTGAAGAACTTTCTCCGATACTCAACATAATCCCGTTGCAGCTTCTTGCTTATCATATTGCTGACTTAAAGGGTCTTGATGTCGACAAGCCAAGAAATCTTGCTAAATCCGTAACAGTTGAATAATCGTCAAATTATTAAATATATTTTTCTTAATAAATCTATGAAAAAGAAGGTTAAGAATAAAAGGAAAATAAACTGGAAACTTTTGATTGGAAGTTTTGTTATCGTTTATCTTGTCGCTCTTGTCGGCAGCATTTTCAGTTCACCTGCTGTAAACAGCGAATGGTACAATTCAGTAAAGCCCTTGATAACTCCCCCGAACTGGGTTTTTCCTGTTGTATGGAATATCTTATTTTTCCTGATTTTTCTCTCGCTGTATTTTTCTCTTTCATCTTCAAAGAAGAAAGATAAGTTAAAGATAGAAATAATTTTTGGGGTTGATTTATTGTTAAATGTTCTGTGGAGCTTTATCTTTTTTTATCTGAAAGATCCGTTAAACGCATTTTTTGATCTGATTTTATTGTGGGCTTCAATTCTCTTTATGATATACATAACTTGGAGATCAAGCAAATTATCTTCGTGGCTTTTAGTTCCGTATTCTTTATGGGTCGGATTTGCCGGGATATTAAATTATCTGATAGCTTTCGGATAAAAAAAAGAGGTTGTGGAAGTAAGGATTGCTCCTTACTTCCGAGGGGTTGATGAGATTAAAATCGGTTGAATATATCAAACCTTTTTTATAATTATCTCAGTAAAAATCTATTTATAAAGAGTCAGAAAGAAAAATATATAGTTGTAATCCATCTTTTGCATAAAATTTAAATAGCGCGCAGGGATTTTATGTTCATGGATTTGTACTCGCTGATAATAGAAAACAGGCTACTGCTTGAATTTTTCTATTCAATTATAATCGCATCAATATGCATAGCAATAGTTTTCAAGGCAGACAAATATTTCAGATTGAGTTTGCATCAGGGATTAAGATATTTCAGGAATGCATTTTTCTTTTACGGAATAGCATTTATTGCAAGATACATTTACGAAGTTTTTTCTGACTACTCAATAAATTATGCTTCTATAATTGAAATAGCATTTGAATATTTCCTGATAATGGCAGGTTTCTTCCTTTTTTACAGCTTGGTCTGGAAAAAATTTGAAACCAAGGAATCTTATAGCTCTCTATTCAACTCAAAAATATTGATATTTCATATCGCTGCTTTAATACTAGCAGTGATGGATTATCTGTTGCAGGGTTATTATTTCCTATTCCTTTCCCAGATAGTTATTTTCATATATGCTTCAATAATTTCTTATTTGAATTACCGGAAAAACAGAAAGCATGAATTTCCAAAATTTTATTTTATAGCGATGCTTATGAGCCTGCTTGCATGGATTCTTAATCTGCTTGCAGCATTCTACTTTAACTGGGACCGCTTTATGCTAATCAGCATAGGGGTCATCAATGTCCTTTTTTTCCTTTTATTCTTGTACGGAGTTATAAAAGCTACAAAAAAATAAAATGGCAACAAAGAAACGTGAGCGATTGGAGGTAATAAGAGATATACTTAACAAAGTTAAAGAAAACAAAAGCATAAAGCCTACTAGGCTTCTGTATGCTTCAAACCTTTCTCCTCAGATGTTTAAGGAATACATGGCCGAATTACTGGAAAAAAAATTTGTGCAGCTTGATGTTGATAACAAAGATAAAAAAAGTTTTTCCATGACAAAAAAAGGGCAGGATTTTCTTCAGGAATACAAAATTATTGAGAATTTTATCGAGAACTTCGGATTATAACTATATTATGGATAATCCAAACCTTTAAAAATATGTTTTATTAGATTTATTCATGAATATTAAATGTACAGGAGTTAGGATTCTTTTCTAATCATAAAATTGTAAGGAGGAAAAAATGAAGTTACATATAGGAAATTTGCCTTTTTCTGTCAGTGAAGAAGATTTGAAAGAGCTTTTCGCAGGTTATAATCCTGAAGAAGTAGTTCTTATCAAAGACAAGTTTTCAGGAAGATCTAAGGGATTCGGTTTCGTTACAATTTCAGATGATGAAGTTGCGAATAAAGCAATTTCAGAAATGAATGACAAAGACGTACAAGGAAGACAGATCAAAGTTTCTGAAGCAAGACCAATGGAAGAAAGGCCAGAAAGACCAAGAAGAAGCTTCGGCGGTGGTAATTCAAGAGGCGGCTTCGGCGGTGGTTCTAGAGGAAATTTTAATAACAATAGAAGATATTAATTTTATTTCCTGATTTATTTTTTTTATTTTTTTTATATAATTTTTCTTTTTGTAAAAATTTTTAAATCCCAAACGCTTCCTGAAATTAAAAGGAGGCGAATAAAATGAATGCGGCAGTAAAGGTAATCTATTTCATTGCACTGATCATTCTTATCATAGGAGGTATTAACTGGGGATTGTTGGGATTATACAATTTTGATATAATCGCAACTATTCTTGGAGCAACATCCATATTGACTCTTTGGGCTTATCTGCTTGTTAGTGTATGTGCTATAATAGTTGCAATCGGGCAATTTTTAATTTTTAATAAGAAATAGTCTTTAGCAAATTTTTTTAAAGAATATTTTCCTGATATAAACATAAAAAGGGGGTTTAAGATGAAATACGTAATTAAGTGGATAGCTTGGATTTTAGTTGTAATTGGAGGACTTAATTGGGGTCTTTACGGATTCTTTGATTTCGATCTCGTTGCATATCTGTTCGGGAATTATTCAATGATGTCCCGGATCATATATGATATCGTTGGTATCTCTGCAGTTGTATTGATATGCTATAAAATTGCAAGAATGACCGGCAAGAAAAAATCAAAGAGATAAATTTTCTTTTTTTGTTTTATTTCTCTTTTTTTGTTTTATGCCAAACTTTTTATACTTGTTTTTTCTTAATACCTAATGGCAAAGAGGGGTGCTAAAGTTTACAGGGTTAATCTTAACGGGGACATGAAGGAGATGACTCCTGCGCAGTTTAATTTTCTGGAGAAAAAGCAGGAATATCGTTCAAGAAATATAAAGAGAACTTTTTACATGTTCCTTGACCTGGTTCTTTTAATTTCATTTGCATTGTCTCTTTATTCAATATATCTAGAGAACTATATACAGACGATTTTATTTTTAATTGTTGGAAGCTTGCTTCTCCTCTTCTTTACTTTGAAGAGGGCTTTCAGAAGAAAGGTAATCAGAAAGAATTAAAAATTAGTCATTCTTTGAAATTTTATGGATCTTAATTTAAGTAATACTGTTCCTCTTTTTGCTCATGATGTCGTGATATCGACAGTAACAAAGGCAGTTAAGGGAGAAGACGGAAAAATAAGAAAGGAAGTTTTCAATGAGCTTGTTTTTATAGACTCGTTAAGGCAGGCTGCGATAACTAGAATCGTTCTTCCTCAAAGCTCGTTCGAAGGTTTGCCGAAAATGATTGAGGATACTATCAAGAAAAACAAAAAGGAAATGAAGAATAAAGAAATGCCTAAGGAATCTAAATCTGAATCAAAAAAGAATTCTTATCTGGGATAATTATTGTTCCTTTGTCTCGCAAATTCCAACAAGTTCACCTTCTTTGAATCTTGCTTTTGGAAAACTATTCGGCTAATTTGAGATTATTCGGACTATGTTGTAGGAAAAATATTTTCATTAAATTGATTTCTCTCCTTTCTCATCTCTCGTCAATAAACTTAAATATAATTCAGTTCTATTTAATTTATGAAAAGAAAAGTAAATTGGCTGGTTGTAATATTGTCATTGATTGCCCTCGCTTGTATCGCTCTGACTTTTTTAGTCAATCCTTATTTTGTTGCCGGCGCTGTTGTTTGCATGTTGATTAACCAATGGGAGTTGACAGGAAAACATAAGAAAAAAGAAAAAGAAGAAAAGAATAAATAGAAATTAAGATTAGATTTAATGAATCGTATAACCCATATTTTATCTGTAATGATAATAGCTTTCTTTATGATTAGTTTGTTTTTTCAAATATTTTTCTTCCAAGATAAACCCATTATTCCTGATTATTTTATTTCAATAGTTTCAATAATAATAGGTTTTTATTTTGCAAAATCTCCTTTATTTCAATAAAAAAAAGAGTATCCAAAAATATCTAGGTCTTTTTTTGGTGATTTTTTCTTAATTGTTTTTTAGAAAATAATTTTCTAAGTATCTCAATTACAACTTCAGCTTGAGAATGATAATCAATAAATTTTTAGAATCATAAACATCAAAACAAAATAAGCACTGGAAAAATCTTTTTTAGAAAAACATTCAATAAGGCTTTTAGTATTTCTATGCTGAAATTCTCGCCGAAGCTTGAATCTTACACATGAAATCTATCAACGTCGTCTTCTTCGACGGCCTTAGTTGAGTCGTTTTGCGGATGGCTTCGGGCTTAGATGCATTCAGCCCTTATCCACACAATGCGTAGCTATGCAGCCTGCCATATGACAACTGCTCACCAGAGGCATCCGAATCCCGTTCCTCTCGTACTAGAGATTCGTTCCACTCACTCAACAACACATCTAGTAGATATCATACAAACTGTCTCGCGACGTTCTTAACCCAGCTAACGAACCCTTTTAATATGTGAACTCCAGCACCCTTAGCCGCTTCTGCACGGCTAGGATAGGATGAGCCGACAGCGATGTACCAAACCGCACCGTCAATATGGACTATCGGGTGCGACAAGCCTGTTATCCTTGGGGTAACTTTTCTATCAGACACAGCTCCTATTAAATGAGCATGTGGGTTCTCTAGGCCCGAATTTCTTCCTTGTATTCCTTGCTTTTCAGAATACAATCAGATGAGCTTTTGCCCTCGCACTCAACTCCAGATTTCCAAGCTGGATGAGCTCATCGTTGGGTCCTATCGATACATTTTCGACAGGGCACCGCCCCAGTCAAACTGCCCGCCTGCTGCTGTCTTCATAAAGAGTAAGCAATTCTAAAAGAAGTGAGTAGTATTACAAGTTCGCTCCACAACCACCAAAATGATTGTATCGACGCTCCTACTTATTCTATGCATTCCTTTTAGAATCGCAACAACAAGTTGCAGTAAAGTTCCACAAGGTCTTCGCTTCCCACTAGATGTTCGTGGCATTTTCACCACGCAATATTTTCAGAAGATTCCAACTAGGGACAGTGACAACCTCGTTAAACCATTCATGCAAGTCGCCATTCAGACGACAAGGTATTACGCTACCTTAAGAGGGTCATAGTTACCCCCGCCGTTTCACGGGTCTTAGCTCCCTTGAAAAGGAGTTTGAAACACCGCGACTGGGCAGGTCTCACCAATTATACAAGTCTTTTCAGATTAGCAATTGGCTATGTTTTTGGTAAACAGTCGGGCCATCTTTGTTACTGAGATCTACTTATGCTTCTACATTTCTGAAAAAACAAAAATAGACATCCCTTAAGCCTAAGCTACAGGACTAATATGCCGAATTCCCTTAATTGGTTTCATCTTTCATGTCTTAGCCTTCTCAGCTAGAGCACCAGTGTCGGTTGTAGGTACAGTTGATATGTTAAGAGTACAATCTTTTCACTGGATCTTGGAGTCAACGATTTTGTCCGACTGATTCTCTTAGGTCTCAGCATTACGCTCGCTAAATTTATCAATCAGAACATTCTTCCGAATGCTCATTTATCCGAAATCAAATTGTATTATATAAAACATAATCAGTGCAGGAATATTAACCTGCCCTCCATCATCCTACTCGGTTAAGATAGGACTAAGGTACTGACTAACCCTTGGCTAATTTATATTGCCAAGGAAACCTTGCTCTTTCGACATTTTCCATTCTCAGGAAAATCACATCCTACTATTGCCAGGATCGTCATTCCTCTTCGCTCCACACCTTCTCTCGAAGATGCTTCTGTGCAAAGAAGACGCCTGCTTACCCGGCCACTCATCTGAGTGCCGCTGAAGTATCGGTATTATGCTTTAGCCCCGTCCATTTTCAGGGCCTTGAACCTCAATAGGTGAGCTGTTACGCTTTCTTTGAATGATAGCTGCTTCTAAGCTTACATCCCTAGTGTCTCAGGTTCAAGACACCCTTCGTTACACTTAGCATAAATTTTGGGACCTTAACTTCAGTCTCCGTTGTTCCGGTCTCGGAAGTGTATCTTACATACACACCCTGTTTCTCATGTTACGCAGTCGACAAATTCTGAGTTGGAAAGACCTCCGAAAGCAAATGCCCCTGCAAGTTCTATCCGTACTTTACCTCGTCGACAAGCTACATAAGACTATACGTAGGCATATTTCAGCAGGAACCAGCCATCGCCAGATTAGATAGGCTTTTCACCCCTATTCACAGATCATCCAAGTATATGTACGTAACACTAGTTCAGACCTCCATCCCTCTTTCGAGAGACTTCATCTTGCCCATGAATAGATCATCTGGCTTCAGGTCTAATCCACGTGACTAACGTGCTTTCACACTTGCTTTCGCTCCGGCTTCCTTTTTACAAGTTAGCCTCGCCACATGAAAAAACTCCCTGGCTCGTTCTTCAAAACGCACGCTACAACCCCATACCATTTTCATGGAGGAGCAGTAGCCATCTTGTAGCTGTTAGATTTCAAGTCTTTTAACACTCGGTTAAGAGTTCTTTTCAGCTTTCCCTCGCGGTACTAGTGCACTATCGGACTTTGGTTATATTTAGGGTTAGCAGTTAATCCTGCCATATTCAGACATCTAATTCGGGATGCCCTACTCTTTGAAGAACAACATATCAACTTTGTTTACAGGACTATCACCTTGTAACGTATGCCGTTCCAGGCAACTTCAACTCGTCGACTTAGCCATTTATCTTCACCACATCTCTTACCATCTTTCGACGGCAGATTCGGTTTGCCCTCTTCCCTTTTCGCTCGCTGCTAATAAGGGAATCATTATTTATTTTCTTCTCCTGCGGGTACTAAGATGTTTCAATTCCCCGCGTGCTTTCTTCTCTCGAAGTAATTCGGAAATCTTGGGATCAAAGCTTGCATGCAGCTCCCCCAAGCTTATCGCAGCTTGCCACGTCCTTCATCAATACCAAAACCAAGCTATCCGCCTAACAGCGTTTGTAGAATGTTTTTTCTAAGTTTTAATTTTCCAAATAATATTTTAATTAAGTGGGATATTTCCAGTGCTTATTTCATTGAGTATTAACTCTCGAAGCGATAAGAGATTTTTACATCTCTCACCGACGATGTTGACGACTTTGTCGTCAGTTATCAACTTTATGTTGAATATGATTTGTAATTTTACGTCGAGAATTCATTAAATGGACCTGCCGGGAATTGAACCCGGAACTCCTGTGTGCAAGACAGGTGTTCTGCCGTTGGACTACAGGCCCTTAAAATATTTTAGCCCGTAATCATTTTTAATGTTTTCTATTTTCTTTTTCTCCGACGATAAATAGAATAGTATGTAGAAATAATCTCGCTGTAAATTCAAGATCATCAAATCAATAATATATAGGAGGTGATCCATCTGCAGGTTCCCCTACAGATACCTTGTGACGACTTAACCTACCTTGTCATGCTAAGATTCTCCGTCGAAACGTTTCATCATAACATAACTCGGTTGGTTTGACGGGCAGTGTGTGCAAGAGACAGGGACCTATTCACCGTTCGCTGCTAACAAACGATTACTACGGATTCCAGCGTCATGAGGTTGGGTTTCAAACCTCAATCTGAACTGAGATGAACTTTATGGGATTGGCTCCTCCTTTCGGAGTTGCGTCTCACTGTATTCACCATTGCCGCGCGCGTGTCGCCCAGGGCATTTAGGCCGTACTCACCTAACGTAGCCCACACTTTCATCCTTATTACTAAGGCGATCTGTATATTGTACACATAGTAAATATACATGTGGGTCTTGCCTGTTACCTGATTTAACAGGTCACTTCACAGCACAGGCTGACGTCGGCCATGCAACTCCTCTCAGCGTGTCAGGTAAGCCCTTCAGACTGACCTTCATCCTGCTGTCGGTCCTGGTGAGGTTCACGGTGTAGAATCTAATTGAACCGCACGCGTCACCCGTTGTAGTGTCTCCCCGCCAATTCCTTTAAGTTTCGGCCTTGCGGCTATACTTCCCAGGTAGCGCACTCTTCGGCTTCCCTACAGCACCAATACCTCTCGAGGAGGTACTAATGTTTAGTGCGCAGTGTTTACTGCTAGGACTACAGGGGTATCTAATCCCTTTCGCGCCCCTAGCCTTCATCCTTTACTGTCAGAACTGTCCTCGTAAGATGCCTTCGCTGTTGTTAGTCTGTCCAAGATTAACACATTTTACCGTTACTTTGAACATACTTCTTACGTCTTCCAGTCTCTAGCCTAACAGTACTCCTTGCACGCCTTAACCTTAAGAGTTAAGATTTCACATGGAACTTATTAAGCAAGCTACGGATGTTTTAGACCCAATAATGATGGCTGCGACTTGGACCGCTAGGATTACCGCGGCGGCTGGCACTAGTCTTACCCAGTCCTTATTCGCCAAACTTTTTAGATTTAGCAAAAGCTTTTCAATTGAAAAGCACTCTGGCTCGCTTTGTCACGCTTGCGCGCATTGCAAAAGATTCCTACCTGCTGCACCCCGTAGGGCTGGGAATAGTGTCTCAGATTCCCTCTCAGGGCCTCTCCGCTAAGAGCCCTTACGGATCACAGGCTTGGTGGGCTATTACCCCGCCAACAACCTAATCCGCCGCAGCCTCATCCTTAAGCTCGAATTTATGAGATAAATCTTTCCAGGGTATATCTCTTATCAAGTATTATCCTCAGTTTCCCGAGGTTATCCTTGACTTAAGGGTAGATTAGCTACGTGTTACTGAGCAGTTCGCCTTCTCGCGAAAGACTTGCATGTCTAAGTGCAAACCAGAGAGCCGCAGCCGCCAGCAGGATCAACTGGATTTAAATAATATCATATTTTCCGTCGATAAATCAACAAAAAATCTATTACGCATTTTCTTATGTAAGAAAGAAAATACTTCACACAAAATTCCTAATCCTTACTATTGGCTTTGACTATCAATATTAGAATTACAACTAAAATGACTACTTCTACATACATCATACTTTAATGTTACAATTTGTATATCTTAAAGCACTCATTCTAATTACAAAGTTTTCAAGAAAAAAGAGATTTATAAATGTTTCTGGTAAATTTTTTACCGACGGGACTAATAGATTATATGAGGCTTTTCTATATTATCTACTTTGACTATAATTTCTCTTTTGACCTTGTAAGAATTATACAACTCTTTTATTCTGTTCTTGTAATCTTTTTCAACTAATTTCGGTTGGATTTCACAAGCATCTCTTAAAATAATTTCTCTTTTATTTTGATTAACAGCGTCGCAGAATCCCGCAAAAATTCTTCCATCATTCATATCGAATGAAATTAATTTTGAAATTTCTTTTGTCATAATTTATTAAGCAAATATTTCTTTAAAATAATTTCTGTTATTCAAAATATATTTATATTTCATTTTCATTATTCTTTTATGTCTTTAATCCAATATAAAAAAAAGAGAAAGTTCAATAAAACTCCTGAGCCGGAAGGAAAAGAAAAAATTTTAAAATCTCCATCGAGAAAATTTGTAATTCATGAACATCATGCTTCTCATTTGCATTGGGATCTGCGTCTTGAGATGGATGGAGTTTTGAAATCATGGGCTGTTCCAAAAATTCCTCCCGTGTCGAAAGGAATAAAACGCCTTGCAGTGCACGTTGAAGATCACCCGTTAGAATATGCAAAATTTCATGGAACAATTCCAGAAGGAAATTATGGAGCAGGAAAAGTGATTATTTGGGATAAGGGAAAATATGATTTGCTCGAAAAAAATCCGAAGAAGATAATTGTAGAATTTCACGGAAAAAAACTGGAAGGAAAATATGCATTGATAAAAACAGATTACGGAAATAAAAACGGCTGGTTATTCTTTAAAATTTGATTCCCACAATCTTTTTATAACATAAAAAATTTTAATAATTATGGGCGATGATAAACTTCTTCCGGGGAATGAAACTTATACAATTACAATATCCTCTCCGTTAGTTCGTCCTGGCCTTGAAATTAAAACAGTCGTTTCAGGAAAATATCTGGTTAAAACATTGAACTATATTTTTCAGGAAATAAGAGAATTTAATAATCAAGAAAAAGGAAAATTGGAGAAGAAATTATAATTATCCGTAAACTCTTTTTCTCGTTTCTTCAACAGATAGCTTTCTTGTAGGATCTAATCTTTTTATCCTTTTAATTAATCCTTCATGATTAATTTCCAAAATGGGATTTCCTCTGTTAGAAATAAATTCTAATTCACCAAAAACTCCTGCTCCATACATATTATCCTCAAAAGGCAATCCTATTCCCGCTTTCATCTTCGGCAAAACAATATCAAAATAATATTTCATTCCGCTTTCTGTTTTTTCTTTCCAGAATTTATAATTTTCCTGATGGTGTTTTTGATTTGGATTTTCTAAATTATATTGCGGAAAACATAAATTTATTCTTTCGATTAAACATTTTTCTAAATGAGTATTATAGAAATTAACTGGATGTGCAAAATAAATGCTGTTATCTTTTATCAAAAGATTAACTTCTTCGATTCTTTTTTCTAATTCTTTATTCATCCTTTAATCTCCAGTTACCATAGATTATATTAACAAGTTGCGCTGTCCCATTTTCCCATAAAAATCCATTTGTATTCATCCAAGAGGATGCTTGCCCCCTTGTATAGGGGAGATTCAGGTAAGTGCTTGTCCCGACGACGTATGTATTTCTTAAAATTTCTGGTGTATGTGCATGTCCTGTAATACTTTTTCCGTGCGAAAATTCTCTCGACATCATGCTTGCTTTCTTGCTTCCGTTCATTCCTTTGTCTCCATGACTTCCCAATTGCCAGCCCAAAACTTTGTAGTCTTCATCTCTTTTTAAAAAGATTACGTTATTGGGAATTTTTCCTATTCTCCTGATGCCTGATTCAACAGGATCTTCTTTGTCCATCATATCCCCCATCAATTTCGCAGCGATATACGCATTTCCGGGATCATCTTTTAATCTTACCTCTTCGAGATATCTGTTAAGAAATTCATTGTGGTTACTTGCAACAACAAATACATTTTTTCTTCCCATAGCCTTAGACAAAGAGCAAAGTTCTAAATAACATTTTTCTAATTCCTCTTTCAGATCATTTCTTCCACGTTGAAAAACTTCTGTTACTAATGTAACGAGTTTTCCGATATTATGATGATTCACGCTATGCCCGTTAAATAAGTCATGAATGAAAAGTCTTTCAGGATTAAATTCGTCAATCATTTCATAATTTGCTTTTTGCACTATTGGATCTGTATCCCCCCAATGCAAATCTCCCAAAACGAGAGCTTCGAGTTTAGCCTTCCTAGGTTTTTCTTTTCCGTTGAATTCCCACCCTAAATCAATAAATTTTCCGTTTTGCAGAGCTCTTACTTGTCTAAAATGAAAAATTTTATCATTAACAATTTCAGCCACGACAAATCCATAGGTATGATCTCTTTTTGCAGCATCTCCTCGATGATTCATCTCATTATAATTTGGATGAGTAACTGCGCCGGTTCCAATTAAAATTTTTGGTAAATCAAAATTACTATTTGGAAAAGCTTTGAATCTCTGTTTCGGATGTGTAATTATTAAAGTTTTATCTCTTTGTACAAATCTTCCTCTTCCGCTTGCAGGGTCAACGTTTTGGGGTGGTACAAACATATCTGATATTTGAAAATTATCATTTAATTTTTCATTTTTCATTCTTCCTCTTTTATCACATAATATATCGTCCCTTCTTTCTAAAAGCGGATGTAAATTTGTTTCTTTAGCACTTTTTCCTGTTGTCGGAATAATATAGAGTTTTGAATTATTTACTTTACAATATTTTTCTAAACTCTCAATAAGATTGGTATTGGGATAGCCTTTTGGATGTTCATCACCCATGGCTTGAGCACAGCTTATTGCATATCTTTTTGGGAACTTAGAATTCTCTTTTTCCTCCCTTTCTCCCACCATAAAGAAAGGATTTCTCTTTTCTTTTTAAGCAAATATCTATTCTAAAATATATTTTAGAATATTATTATCTTTTTTTCTTCATTTTTTAATAGATAACAAAATTTAAAAACAAATTTTTTTTATTTATATAAGAGGTAAAAAAAGATGGATGCAAATAATTTGCAAAAGAGGATGAATGAAATTCAGCAAGAGGCTTCTTTTTCAAATGCATTGGGAAAATTATTGTCTGGGAGACCTGGATACAAGCCAGTAATAGAATCAAAGCAGGTTATACTTAAGTGCAAAGGCTGCGGAAAAATAATGGATGATTCCCAGAAATTTTGTGATGAATGCGGTGCAAAAGTTGAAAGGCCACAGAAAAAATAATTATTCCTTATTTATATAAGGGCAATTATTTGTCTTCTTTTCATCTATATCTATAATTCTTACACTCCCTTCGTTTGTTCTGTAAAGACTCATAACAATGCATATTTTTCTATATTCTATCTCAGGAATCTTGAACGGAAGAGGGCAACCATATTCTTTTTTCCCGCACAGGATAACATCGCCTATTTTTTTCAAATTTCTTAATTCCATATTGGAACATAGCTTGCTTATTCCTTCTATATTCATCTTTTATTAAGGATTTACTTCCCTATAAATATTTATTTTGTAAAATATAACTATGCTTACACAAAATTATTTCTCTTTGTAAGGATTACCACAACATTTTTTCATCTCTTCAATGTTTATCCCAATTCCAAGAGACCTATAATTATCAAGATTTGTGGCAATACAGGTTCGTTTTTCTTTTATATACGTCAGAGAAAGATTATTGGGAATTGGTATTCCGCAATCTACACAGCAGAATATAGCCTGTTCTTTTCTTATAGTCTCCAATTTGGCATGCTTGCAAATTCTTTTCAATTTCGATTCATCAAGTTTTGTCTCTACACTTATCATCGACTTTGAGACTAAAATTTTGTTTATAAATATTTGTTTGTTAATCTATGCTATAAGAATTCTTATTATACACCGAACTCGGCGTCTGTCTTTTTGGTCTTAACTTCAACTTCAGCTTTCTCTTCTTCTTCGCTTGTCCACCAGTCTAAGTCAGGAATGTCTGCTTCAATTTCTCTTGCCTTGCAGTATCCTCTTGCAAGGAGATAAAAAATTAATCCTAAACTCTTCGGACTTTTGTTATTACCTATGATTATCTTGTCAGCACCCTTTGAAAAATTATTTGTGTCGCAGATCATTAGAACTTTTTTCCTTACATTTAATGTATCATTTAAAGCATTTTTGTCGAGCCATGCATCGCATACAATTGTTAACTCATTTTCAAAGAAATCAGACAGAGTCGTATTTGTAAGAATTCCTGCAGGATATTTCTTTGCGAAAACTCTTATGCCTGTAAGTTTTGAAAACATTTCTGCTGTTCTCCAGCCAGCCTGTCTTTTGCATACAAGAATAACTTCTTTTGGACTGAATTGAGAAAGATATTCTATCGCTTCTTTTAATTTTTCATCAATTATATCTGTATTAAAAATAGCAAGTCCGTCAGCTCTTCTTCTGTAAACAAATGGCCTCATAGTTGGAGTTACTACTCTTGTTCCAAGGTAAATTCCAGCTTTTACATATTCCTCCAATGGAATAAGCATATCTGTTCTTTTCTTGATTTTTACCTTTTCTTTAAGTTCTTCTGAGCTGACTTCTTCTGCAGAAATTTTCTCGGCAAGTTTCTTTGCCTTTTCAAGTAGCTTTTTCTTTTTTGCTTCAAGTTCTTTTGAGTTTGATTCGGCTTCCGCTTCTTTTTCAAGTTCTTTTCCTTTAGGTTCTTCTTCTGCTTCTTCGTTCAGAAGTTTTTCTTCAACATTTTCACTTTCTGATTTCTTTTTTCTAGGCATAATTAATTGAGAGAAAAAATAGTTTTTAAAACTTTGGCTTAGAGAAATTAAATAGTAAATGGGGCTTGAATCTTTTGTATATAGCTCTTTAACTCTTCTGAGGTAAGAGATCTTTCATAAGGAAGATAGCATCTCCTGCAAAATCCATGAACCTTTGGTCCAATCCCATTCGTAGAATGGGTATATTCATTTTTATCTAATTTATGTCCGTGTATTATACAATAATCTACTCTTTTCCTGATCCTTTTAAGATCTTTATCGGAAGGAATTCGAAGATGTTTTAAAAAATTACCTTCCTTAAATTCTTTTAACCTGCCTTCTAAATCTTTTTTGTCCATAATAACATATGGTTAGGTTATTTATAAAAATTTATATAATCATTTCAAACTTTTTTCAATCTCAATAAGTCTTTTTATTTTAGCTTCTCTTTCTTTTCCAGTTATTCCACATTTGAAAAAATCTGCCTGAAATCCAAAGGCCAAATCCGCTATAATCGTTTCATTAGTCTCTCCGCTTCTATGTGAGAAAACAATTTTAATATTGTTCTTTTTTGCGATTTCAATGACCTCTTTGACTTTGCTAAGCGAGCCAATCTGGTTCGGTTTGACAATTATCGTATTTATACTGCTCATTTTTATTGCTTTCTTTAAGCGTTCGGGATTTGTGGTAGTTAAATCATCCCCCACTATTAGCCTGTCAGGGAATTTTTTTAAGAGCTTGGCAAAATTTTCAAAATCATCTTCATTAAACGGGTCTTCAATATAATAAATACCGAAATTTTTTATTAAATTGCTGATGTACCCTAATTGTTCTTTATCGTCCCTCTTTAATTTTGGGTTGTTGTAATTGTAATATTTTCTTTTGTAAAAGGTGGATGAAGCAATATCAACCCCTATTGGAATTCTTATCTTTTTCAAAATATCCAAAATATCTTTTTCATTCAGCGAAGTCCTCCAGGCGTCCTCGTCATTTCTGCCGCCCTTGAACTTATTGTCTTTGAATAAAAGAAGATCTTTAAGTTCTATTTTTGTTTTTTTATTTGTTTCAAAAGAAGATTCAACACTTTTCTCATTTGGGATCAATAAAAATTCCTGAAAATCAGGTTTTTTTTCTGAATCAGAATGCATTCCCCCGCCGATGCAATTTCCTGCTAGTCTTGGAAATTTTTTTGCGAGAGGATTAATCAGTTCCCAAATTTCTTTTTTGTTTTCCTTTGCTAATGCTTTCAATATTGCTGATTCAAGCGCAAATAATGTATTCGCTCCAACCTGTCTATCAACTACGTCCTCAACTCTTCTTAGATCATCAAATTTTTCAATAATTTCTTCAGAGAAGTATTCGCTGAGCTGTTTTATTATTTTTATATCATTCTCTATATTTTTGTTATAAGGTTTTGCTTCATATTTTCCTGTTGATTTTCCCGAAGGAGAACTCGCAGAAAATTCCCCGAAATTTGTGTCAATTGAGATAAGAATTGTTTTTTCTTTTCTTGAATCAAGAATAATTTTAGCCGAAACCCCTCTTATTTTCATAGAAATTAAAGATTTTGGTTATATAAAAAGTTATTTAATCGGATAAAATTTTTTATTACGCACATTCTATTTTTGCAGTTAAAAGTTCACGCCCTTTAGAATACAATCTGTCTTCAATTATTTTTTTCCCGTTGTTTAATCTTTCTGTTTCTACAAAGATAACATTTTTATTTTCATAGTTTTCAGGAATTGAATTAAAGAATAATCCTTCATAATCTCCAACTCTAATTTGGGTCAAAGTTATTTTGTTTTGTCTGTTAACTCTTGGGCTGACTACTCCTGAAATTTCTTTTCGAGTACTAGCACTCAATACTTTCAAAATTCCTTCATGTGATTTGTAATCCATCTGTTCTTAGTAGATTTAAGATTTATAAATGTTTCTATTTGTTGTCACTTTATAATAACAGAAAATTATTCAGTTTCAGATTCATCTTCTTCCGCTTCATCAGATTCATCTACGGGAGTTGCAAGTTCCATTATTTCCCCGCTTTCTGAAATTTCAGATTCTTCTTCAGATTCCCTGCTTTGAACTCCTTTTTCAGAAATTGCCTTTGCTTTGACTCTTTTCAATTTTTCTTCTTTCTTTTCAGGGAAAGGTCGTTTAATTGAAATTGGAAGAATTTCAGAATTAAGTTCTATCTCTGCGATTTTAATCGCATCATAATTTATTTTTTCTAAATCTTCTTTATTTATTTTTATTAATAAAGGAGCATTCATTGAAATCTGCAGAGCCCTTGCTCCGAGAATTCTTGCAGTTTCGTATTTTGTAAATCCCTTTAACATTTTATTTAGATTTTTTCTATTTTTTTAAACATTTTCCTCTCTGTCTTTTCTATCAAATCAAGTATCTTTTTGAATTCTTCTACATCTAATTCTTTGCTGTTTCCTTTCTGTATTGAATGAACTGTTCCGTCTGAACTGCAGATTGTAACTCTTGTCTCGCTGATATCCTCTTCCTCTCTTGTTGGATCAACAATCAAGCTATTTCCTATTTTATGAACCGTAAGTGAAATCGGAACTTCTTTTGAGAGAGGAATATTTTTATCTGTCCACTCTCCGAAAACTGTTTTCCCTGTTTCTTCGTCGTATTTTGGAATTTTTGCTGTTTTAAGTGCGGCAATTGCTCCTATTCCAGCAGCATCTAAAAGATTTCCGTCTTCATTCATTGTGTAAATATCAATAAAAACAGTCCAGGCTTTTTCTCCTTCTTTTATGCATAATTTCTTAAGATCAATGAATTGGCTTTCTCTTATTCCTCTATCAATTACTCTTGCTAATTCAATTGAATCAAACTGTGGGGGTCCTGCTTCAAATCTTGGCGAGCTCATTGGCAAAAATTCTGCAGTAACCATAAGATTTCCCTTGTCTTTAGAATCAGGATATGGCTCTGAAACATCCATCTTAACTCCGACTACTACTTCTGTTTTTCCTATTTTTACTCTTGCGCTTCCCTCTGCCTTAGTTGAAATTCCTGTCTCGATTGTAATTTCTCTGAAATCATCCAATCCTCTTCCATCAAATCTTTTTCCTTCCTGAAGATATTCTCTTATCCTGTTTGCTGTTAAGTTTGATGTTTCAATCATCTTCTGCCCCCCAACATTCTTGCTTTCTCTTCATATTTTTCTGCGAGTTTGTAATCACTTTTAATTTGATCTATGTCTCTACTGTAAATTGAATTAAATTTTAAAGTTCTAGCACTTCTCCTGAAAACTCTAGCTTTTTCAGATTCTGCTAATTGCGATAATCCTTCACTCATTTTTGTTCTCCTGCTTCTTTCAAAGCTTTTTTCTGGACTTCAGCAATTTTCTTTGTTGCTTCTCTGGCCATGTCAACTGCTTCCTGAAGCTGTTTCATTGAAATTTTTCCGTCCAATTGAATATGAGTCATTTTTCCGTCGCTAGTGAATGTCATTGGAATATCTGTTGCGCCTTCGCCTTCTTTCCAGTCCTCTTCTTCTTTTATTAAATCAACAACTAAAGTCTTGTCAAGTTTACCTATTGAAACGCTTGAAACTAAACCTTTCATTGGAATTCCTGCATGAGCCAATGCCATTGCAGCTGCGTTTATTCCCGCGCATCTTGTTGAAGCATTTGCCTGAAGAATATTTATATGAACATCAACGACTTGTTCAGCGAAATCATCAATCATTACAACAGGTTTCAAGGCCCATTCTGTTATCTTGCTTATTTCAGTGCTTCTTCTTGAAGGTCCGGGTCTTATTCTTTCTGTAACAGAAAAACTAAGCATATTATAATTGCATCTTAATGTTCCTCTTTGGGGATCTTGTGAATGTTGTGGATGCATTTTCTTAGGTCCGTAAACAGCAGCAATTGCAACTGTGTCTCCGAATGCAAACATCGCGCTTCCGTCGGCATTTGGTATGACTCCGACCTTTGCGGTTATTTTTCTTGTTTCATCAAGTTTTCTTCCGTCTGGTCTTTCAAAATTGTCTGATTTTTTTGTTGTCATTTTTTATTCTCCTCAAACCATTTTTTCATTTCGTCTGTTAATCCTGACATTTGGGAATTTTCAGCTATATATAAAATAGCTTTTTTTGCGAATAATTCGTCTTCAACTTTATTTCCTTCAATTGATATTAATCCGTTTTGCCCAGCAGTTATCCTACATTTTGTTTCATCTTTTATCAAAGAAATCATGCTCCCTTCTTTCCCGATAACTCTTGGAATTTTATTCGGGTTTATCTGTATTATTATTCCGCTGTCAATTCCGCCTAATCCGTTTACCTTTAAAGTTAAGTCAATTCCCCTTTTATTTATAGAATATATCTTTGAGACAACCATGTCACCGATGTCCATTACTTCTTTTAAATCATCTTTATTTACGTATCTTGGAACTTCCATCAAAGAAAGAAAAGCACTTTCTGCTGTGTTTATGTTAATGACCCATCCGTTGAATGTTATATTCTCAACCCTTCCTATAACCACATTTCCGCGTCGAGGCTGATAAACTCCGGATAATGGAATTACTTTGACAAGTTTTTTTGTTTCTTCGGCAAGTCCGAATTTTATCGCGACAATTTCTTCCCCTCTCTTTTCTGTTCCTTCTCCTGGAAGGTAGTCATCTCCGCTGAATATTACTTCTCCAGGTACAACAATCTTTCTGTCGCTCATAATTAATTTTTCACTCCTGCCTTTATAAATTTAAGTAATTGATTATTTCTCATTGTATCATATCCTGCGTTCTGCTTAATTTTTTTTCAATTGACTTATTTTCTTCCTTTGAAACTGTTTGGTTAACCTGAACAACAAATTCTTTCAGGAAATCTTTTAATAAATCATCAATTATAATATTGCAGTATCTGTACATTGTTATGGACTCTTCTTTTGTCAAACATTCTTGTACATCAGGATTTTCATTTAATAAATCTCTTGCATGTTCGTAATCCCCCTCGCAAAAAAATCTTTTGAAATCTATATTATAAATTTTTTCTGCTTTTGGGGTTATCATTCCTTTATCTCCTCTGTCAGTGCGCTCCCATGTGTGACTGAATTTAATTTGTCATAAAAATCCATAATCATTCCGGCAGGAATGCTTATTGTAACCTCCAGGCTTCCATCATTCATCCAGCTTTCTTCTTCTTTATACTGTGTTACTATGCTGTACGCTTTTCCTGTGTACATAGCCGGAATTGTTATTTTGATTCTTTTTGTTTCTATTCTAATTGGAAGGACTTTGCTTAACTCTTCCATAATCTCTTTGATCTGATTTTCAACAGGAACATTTTTTATGTTAACATGTGCTTCTTCAAGAGCTCTTTTTATTCTGTCCGGAGTGTGCGGATTTCCTGTCTGGGGGTTGATTGTATTGACCGAAAGAAAATCAACAACTTGTTTTATTCTCTTGTCTCTTTCTTCGTCCCTGTAATCCTGAGTCAAAAGGACTTCACCGTCTTTTACTATCTTTTTTGCGATTTCAAAAATATCAGAAGTTCCAAAAGCAGCTTCCAACTCTTTTTCAGAAGCAACATTTCCTTTTTTTATGTCAGTATAAACTCTTCCGTCTTCAGACTCAATTGAAGACGACATCCCTTTTCTGAACTTCATTGCATCTTCCAACTCCACAAAAATTTCGAAATGTTTCTCATTCTTTTTTATTCTTGCGGTTGTTCTTGTCATTTTAATTATTATTTATGGTAGTTTAAAATTCCTTTGTTATTACCTCTGGGGGTATTTAACTGAAGAAAATTTCTGTAAATATAATCTGTCTGAGAATAATTTTTTTTTATATAAAGAACTTATTTTTACATTATTGTTGTTTTGAATATTTGTTTGGAATACAAGATCATATACACTGTCCATGAAACTGCTTCCTGCCATAGAAAGGGGGAGAATTATAAGAGATAATCCTCCTCTCATTTTGAATATTTATAGCACGTCATCTTCATTTCACAAATTCCTGCAATTCTTCACCGTGCAGTCTTTTTAATTCTCCATCGTTTGGGATATAGCATAGTTCAAATCTGCCAAGGTTAAACTTTTTTTCCTCAAGTTCTTTCAAGATGTCAATTGCAAGTTTTACTCCTTTCTTTATTGTCAGATTAGAAGTGTATTTTTCTCTTAGCTTTTCTTTTATTCTGTCATCTTTTTCTCCAATAGCATTTGCGTAATAAGCAACATAATTTCCAGTGACATCGCTTGTGTAAAGTTCTGGCTTTTTGTTATTGATCCCAGCAACCATCAAAGAAACTCCAAAAGGACGAGCTCCTCCGTATTGTGAAAACTGTTGTTTAAGATTTGAAATATCTTTTATTATTAATTCGGGTTCTATAGGAGAATCATAAGTTACTCTATGCTGTTGCGCCAAAACCTGCGCTCTTTCAATCAAAACTCTTGCATCAGACATAATTCCTGCAACGCTTGACATTAAGTGTGAATCAATCTCATAAATCTTGTTTGCTGATTGCGGAACAATAAGTTTGTCTTCTATCCTCAAATCAGCGATTATGAAGACTCCATCAGTGCAGGTCATGCCTATACTTGAACTTCCAAGCCTTACAGCTTTTTCAGCATATTCTACCTGAAGCAAATGACCTTGGGGAGAGAACATTGTTGCTGTTCTGTCATAGCCCATTGCTTGTTGTTGTAAGTCTAGTGGTATATCCATGTTATTATTTGAGAAATTAATAATTTAATATATTTTTCCTTTTCTCTTAAAATTTTACAAGAACAAATGGTATTTAAATTTTTCTTAGTCCTTTCAGGGTCCCTGAAACCCTCTTAACTTCTATTTTTTTAGGCCAAACAGCCAAAGAAGCCCTTACAGAATCGACCATTTCCCGGTTTACAGAAATTATTGCAGAATTCTTATCTTCCTTAATCCAGCCAAGTCCTGTTTTTGACATTCCTAAAACTCCAATAAAGTCCAGAATCGCCTTTTCGACATTTTTCTTTAAATCCCCCCCCTCAACTAAAAGATACCTCTTATTTTCGCGTATGCTTGGTTTTAAAGACTTCATTTAATAAATTATACATTTTATAATATAAATCTTTATATCTAACCCAAATCCTATAAAAAAATGAAAGAGCACATGAATAAATTGATTGGAGTTGATATCTCTGAATTTGTCGATAAAGGAATAGAACGTATCATGAAGGCAATAGACAGCAATGATTTTAATAATATTATGGATGCGATAGGGAGTTATTGCAAAATTGAAGAATTAATGAAAAATAATGGATACGAGGATTATATTCATGAAGCAAGAAAGAGGATTCATGAAATCTGGTATTTTTCTTCACTGAACAAAACAAAATTTTGATTTCAGAAAGAATTTTTAAACTTCTCTTTCTAAATTATATAACAAAAGAGCATGGAAATTTTTACGGTTGGCGGGTTTAATGAAGTTGGAAGAAATATGTCTGTTATAAAAACAGGCGAAGATGTTTTCATATTTGATATGGGTGTTTTTTTGCCCGCAATGGTTGAACTTCAGGAACAGGAAACAGAACAGCATGTTTATTCTGAAAAAAAATTGCGAAGCATTGGAGCATTGCCTGATGATTTAATTCTGGACCAGATGGGATTAAGGGATAAAGTAAGGGCAATTTTTTTAGGGCATTCTCATCTTGATCACATAGGAGCTGTTCCTTACATTGCATACCGGTATGATGCGCCGATAATAGGAACTCCTTTCACAATTGATGTGTTAAAAAAAATAATAATGGATGATGATCTAAGAATCCCGAATCAATTAAAAACAGTAAACCCAAATTCATCTCTTACTATTAAAGGTAAGAGTTCAAATTATCAGGTTGATTTCATAAATATAACCCATTCAACAATACAGACTTCAATGCTTGCGCTTCATACTCCCGAAGGAGTTGTGCTTTACGCAAATGACTTCAAGCTGGACAACAATCCTATCATGGGTTTGCCTCCAAATTATGAGCTTCTTAAAAAAATCGGAAAAGAAGGAATTAAAGTATTGATTGTTGATTCGCTTTATTCTGGAGTTGAAAGAAAAACTCCGAGTGAAAAAATTGCGAGAGCATTAGTTGAAGAAGTCTTGCTTACAATAAAAAATGAACATTCTGCAATATTTGTAACAACTTTTTCTTCACATATTGCAAGATTAAAGAGCATAGTTGATTATTCAAAAAAGCTTAACAGGGAAATTTATTTCATGGGAAGAAGCATGAAAAAATATGTATCTTCTGCGATTGATGTGGGCATGTGCCCCTTTCAGAAAGATATTAAATTAATTACTTACAAAAAACAAGTTGATTCTGTCTTGAAGAGGGTGGATAAAAACAGGGAAAATTGTCTTGTTGTATGCACAGGGCATCAGGGAGAGCCGGGAAGCATAATGGACAAACTTTCAAGAGGAAATCTTCCTTTTTCATTTCGTCAGGGAGACAATGTAATTTTCTCTTCAAAAACAATTCCGAGTCCAGTAAATGTTGCAAATAAAGATCAACTGGACAAAAGGCTTAAGAGATTCGGTGTCAGAATTTTTGACAACATCCATGTCTCAGGACATCCTGGTCGTGAAGATCTTAGAGATTTAATCACATTGATCCAGCCCGAAAATATAATTCCCGCACATGGTTCTCTTATGCATTTACTGCCGATGATGGAACTTGCGAAAGAAATGGGTTATAAATCGGGAAAAGATTGTCATCTTATGCAGAATGGGCAGAGACTAAGATTGTAATTAGTAATAAAAAACATTATTTGATTTTTCTGATCCATTTTCTGTTATTAAAATAGTTAAAGTCTCTTTCTTAAAAAAATTCCAAAAATTATTTTTATATCTTAAAATAAATATATTCTTTTGAGTTTCATCTTTTTCTGTAACTTGGTTAAGACAAAAAGTAAAATTATCACATCCAAATCCAACTTTTCTTTCATAGTCAATTGTGTAAATTTCTTCTTGGAAGCAATAAGATAATTCAGATCTTCTTGAATTAAATGGATTATTTGCCCATAATTTTTCTTTTCTTAAAAGATTTTCTCCTGCTTTCCACAATTCTTTTGTTAATCTGGAAGTTTGAAAACTTTGAACTTGTTCAATAGCATTCAATAATTCTGCTGGAGGGGATTCCTCGAAATTTTTCTGATACTCTTTCATAAATTTATCTTTAATATTTTCTATATATTATTTTCGGTCCTTTACCTCATATTTTTTAAATAATACATTCCTCAATATTTTATGGTTAATGATGAAGTTCTTGGTGGTTTAAAATCTGCTCTTGAACGTGGTGAATCTTTGAAAAGGGCGATGATGACTATGTTTAATGCCGGATACCAAAAAGCTGAAATCGAAGAGGCTGCACGTGCTTTGGTTCCTTCTGATATGGAATCAAAATTAGGGCTTCTGGAAGAAAAAAAACCTTTAGTGGCAAAGACAACTGTTACTTCAAAACAGCAGAAAATGAAAATTCCATCTGAAAAAAAATCTTTTTTTCAAAGCATTGTATCATCAAAATCAAAACAGCCCAAACCGGAAAAACAAAAAATGGAGAGTATAGTTGCTCCTTCTTCTGTTCAGTCTGCGCCTCAGGCTATTCCTGTTCAGGTGGTTTCAGGGGCCCAGGGTCAAGCGCCTGTTTTCCAGCCGATTCAGATTGTTTCAAGTTATGGGGAGCCGGGGCCTTATGAAAGGGTTATAATTCTAGTTTTAATTTTCCTCCTGATTTTTTTAAGCGGACTTTTGGCGACAATTTTTATATTTAAACAGGAACTGCTTAGCTTTTTCAGTAGCATTTTTGCAGGCAAGTAAAATGTCTATTTACCAGCCGGCTGAAGATTCTTTTTTGATGTCGGGGATATTGAAAGAAAAATTGCCTGAACTTCTAAAGCAAAATAAAGATTTGAAATTTCTTGAGATTGGCGCAGGAAGCGGGATTCACCTTGAAACAGCTGAAATTCTCGGGGTGAAAGTTGAAAATATTTTTTCTTCTGACATAAGCATAAAGGCGGTGAACTACTGCAATCTTCTTGGATTCAACTGCATTCATTCAGATTTGTTTGAAAAAATTCCGAAAGACAAATTTGATCTGATAATATTTAATCCCCCCTATTTGCCTGAAGATTCACGGGAGCCAAAAGATTCGCAATTAGCAACAACAGGCGGGAAAAAAGGAAATGAAATAATTTTAAGATTCTTGAACAACGCAAAAAATTATCTAAAAGATAGCGGAAGAATTTTCCTGATAACTTCTTCTCTTTCTCCAGACATTGATTTTGAAAAACTTGGATATAATTCAAAAGAAATTGGCTGCGAGAAATTATTCTTTGAAAGATTGTGCATTTGGGAACTTTCTGTCAAATAACTTTATAAACCAAATTTTTTTCTGTAAAATATGATCGAATCTAGAGTGTATAAAGGAATTTTAAATAAGTTATATAGCGGGAGTTATCACAAAAACAAAGCGATTGCTCCTATAATAAGTCACAAGGATACGGATTTTATTCTTATAACTAAAATAAAAATTGGGGAATTTTATTTTGATTTCATGGATAATGTTCCTGATGAATATAACGGAAAAGAAACCGTATTAGAAGAATCATTCCATGATAAAGAAGGAAAAATAAAAGAGCATAGACAAGTTTTATCTTCAAAGGGGCTTAAGAGTCTTATTGCTTCGATTAGTTTTATAGGCTAATTTATCTCTTAATATCTTTCCAGCCCATTTTATTCTTCTTCAAATCAACAAGCTGGGGAAATAAATCTTCAAAAACAGGCTTTTCTTTCTGATAAAAAATTCCTAATGGGATTTTTTTCACGGTGTTGTAATCGAATTCATCGGCTTTTTTCCATGCTGCTTCAAAATTAGTTTTATCATGCCCTTCTTTTTCAAGAGAATAACTTATCTCCTTATAGCCTTTATCAGTGTGGAAAATTACTGACGGCTGGATAATTTCTATGAATGCAAACCCTTTGTATTTTAATGCTTCCCTGAAAACAGATTCTACCTGATCTATATCTGAAAATACTCTCGCGACAAAACCTGCTCCTGCAGCAAGCATTAATTTTATAGGATTCATAGGCTGAAGCTTTACTCCTAAAGGAGTTGTTTTGTCTTTGTACCCGATTTCTGTTGTCGGTGTAGGCTGCCCTCCTGTCAAAGCAAAAACCTGATTGTTGTGAACGAAATACTTGAAATCAGAATTATATCTCGCAGCGTGAATCAAATGTTCCATTCCTTCTGCATATGCATCGCCGTCTCCGCTGAAGCCAAGAACAGTAAGACTTGGATTCCCAAGTTTAATTCCTGTGCATGCAGGAATAACTCTTCCGTGAAGAGTATTTAATCCGTTCAAATTAAAATAATCAAAGATTTTACCATGGCATCCGATTCCTGAAACGAGGGCAAAATCTTCTTTTTTCTTTCCCGCTTTTAATTGTTCTGAAACTACATTCTTTACTGCTGCAAGTATCTGAAAATTATAGCATCCCGGACACCATGTCGGAATCGTAGGTGTATTAAGTTCGTCTTTCATTTTTTTAATCTCCTTTTAATTTCAATTCTTAATTCATCAGCCAGGAACGGCCTTCCATCATATTTTAAAATTTTATTTTTTTCAGGAATATAAATCCCTGTTTTTTCCATAATCAATTTTCCTAACTGTCCTGTTGAATTATTTTCTATTAATATTATATTTTTTTCTTCAAGATCTTTTTTTATCTGGGTTGGAAATGGATCAAGATACAAAAACTGGAGAACCTTGACATCAAGATCTTCGACAGAATCCAGAATCGCCCCCTTTGTGCTTCCCCAGCAAACAATTATATTCTCGGATTCTTTTCCGTAAACATTAACAGAGCTGAATTTTCCCGCTTCTCTTTCAATTTCTTCTCCTTTTATTTTCCTGTCCTTTACATTTTTGGTGATAATTTCGGGATCTTCTGTTGCGCATCCGAATTTGTCTGTTTCATAGCTGTTATATCTGACTAATGAAGTTGATTTTTTTGAAGAAGTTATAACTGATTTTTCATCTGAACTGAAAAAACTTTCGGCCAAATGTTTGTCTCCTAAAACAATTGCGGGAATCTTGTATTTTTGCGTGAAATAAAATGCTTGGCTCATTAATTCCGCGCATTCTTTTGGGTTTCCCGGAGCTAAAATTAATCTTGGGAATTCTCCGTGAGCAGAATGCCTTGCCAATTCCAAATCCCCCTGAGAAGTATAAGTTGCAACTCCTGTTGATGGTCCGGGACGTGAAGCAAGATAGATTACAATAGGAATTCCTGCAATTCCAGACATGCTCAAAGCCTCAGTCATTAAATCAAAGCCTCCGCCAGAAGTTCCGACCATAGCCTTTGCCCCTGTCATCGCGCTCCCAAGTGCGGTGTTGATAACAGAAACTTCGCTTTCAAGTTCAACAACAAGAAAATTTTTTTCAATCTGCTGTTTCGCAAGTTCATCCATGACGCCAGTAGCAGGAGTCATCGGGTAAGCATAATAAACATCCAGCCCTGATTTTATTGCACCGTTGGCAATTCCCTGATTTCCGTTTTCAAATCGCAAATCTTTCTCATTATAAACAACCTCGCAGAGAACTTTGCTCTCTTCATTATATCCCTCTTTTGCTTCAAGCATATTTTCATCAAATCTTGTTTTCAATCCTTTTAATTCTTCTTCCAGGACATTAAAATCAAGGCAAAGGCTTCTGAAAACTTTTCCTGCAAAATACATATTTCCTTTTCCTTCGCCTTCAACTATAACTCCTTTTTTGTTCAGATCTTTTTTATGAAGGTTAATTGTATTCTTATCCAAAGCAATTATCATATCAAAATGTGAGTCATTGCTGTTCACAGGCTCGTCTGAAAAGGTCAGTACATTAAAATTGTGTCCTCCTCTTATCAAAGATTGGTAATCTCTTGAAACAAAAACATAATGCCCCTGCTTTATCAGAGCTTTTCCCAGAATTTCAGAAAGTAAGTTAGGCCCCTGCCCTGCTTTTCCTCCAAAAAGTATGTTGAACCTCATTTTAACTTAATCACAATCAATTTTATATATTCGTCTATATAAACTTTTTTAGGAGGAACAAAATTAAAAGAGAATGAGATTTGCACACATTTCTGATGTTCATTTGGGAGGCTGGAAGCAAAAACCCCTGCAGGATCTGAATTTTAAGTCATTTGAAAAAGCTATTGATACCTGCATAGACAAAAAACTGGATTTTGTTCTGATTGCAGGAGATTTGTTTGACTCTGCATATCCTCCGATAGAAATCTTAAGGGACGCATTTGGGGAATTTAAAAGATTGAAAGAGGCAAAAATTCCGTGTTTCATAATTGCAGGTTCCCATGATTATTCTGTTTCAGGAAAAACTTTTCTGGATGTTCTGGAAAAAGCAGGATTCTGCAAAAATGTTTCTAATATAGAGGAAACAAAAGAGAATATTATCCTCAATCCCGTAATATATAATGGCGTTGCAATTTATGGTTATCCTGGAAAAAAATCTGGTTTGGAAATTCCTGATCTGAGAAGAATAAAATTTAATGACTGTCCGGGCTTGTTCAAAATTCTTATGCTTCACACCACAATTGACAAGGCAAAAGGAACTCTGCCTGTAGATTCGCTTGAAACAGAACTTCTTCCTAAAGCAGATTATTATGCGCTTGGTCATCTTCATATGGACTTTCAATATCAGAATTTTGTCTACCCTGGTCCTATTTTTCCGAACAACTTTCAGGAGTTAGAAGATTTGCAGAACGGAAGTTTTTACATTGTAAATACCGAATTGGGAAACTCTCTTCAGAAAATTGAGCTTAAATTAAAAGAAACTGTTTTGATTGAAGTTGAAATAAAAAGTGCTGTCAGCGCAACCGAGCAGATTCTTTCCGAAATTGAAAAGAGAGACGTCGAAGATAAAATAATTCTTCTTAGAATAAAAGGGGAACTTGAATCAGGCAGCAATTCGGATATTAAATTTAGCCAGATAGAAGAGCTTGCATTGAGAAAAAAAGCATATTTCCTTTTGAAGAATACACATGAACTGAAAACAAAAGATATAGAAATGGGTTCTATAGAAATAAAAAATATAGACAATATCGAAGAGGAAACGATCAATATTTATTCTCAGCAGAATCCCGTGGACTTTAACAGATTTATCCCCCAGCTGATTCATTCCCTTTCAATAGAAAAACAGGAAGGTGAAAAAATTGAAAGTTTTACAAACCGGCTTGTGGAGGAAGCCCAAAGGATTTTGAAATTTTAAAATGAAAATAAAACAGATAATTTTGGACAATATAAGGAGTTACGAGCATCAGGAAATAAATTTTACAGAAGGTTCAACTCTCCTTTCAGGAGACATCGGCTCGGGAAAAACTTCAGTTCTTCTTGCGATTGAATTTGCATTATTCGGATTGCAGCCCGGCCAGCGAGGTTCTGCATTGTTAAGAAATGGAAAAAAAGACGGAGGAGTGAAAATAATATTTGACATCGATGGAGACGAGATAATAATAGAAAGAACTTTGAAAAAAAGCAAGACAATTTCTCAGGATTACTGTTCTATATCTGTTAACAATGAAAGAAGAGAATTGTCTGTCACAGAACTGAAAGGAAAAATTCTTGAACTCTTGGGGTATCCTTCCGAATTTGCAAAAAAGCAGAATTTGCTTTATACTTTTACAGTATATACCCCCCAGGAAGAGATGAAGCAGATAATCCTTGAAGATTCCGATACGAGAATTAACACATTAAGGCATGTTTTTGGGATTGACAAATACAAGACAATTCTTGAAAATATTGCTGTCCTCACTGCTAAACTAAGGGAAGAAAAGAGATCAAAAGAAGGGATGACCTCAAATCTTGAACAGGTTAAATACAATCTGCTTTCAAAGGAAAATGAACTCGAGGAAAAACAGCTTAATCTTTTTTCTATTCAGAAAGAATTGTTTGAGAAGACCGAAATAAGAAAAAAAATTCAGGAAGAGAAAGAGGAATATTCAAAAAAAATCGAAGAGAAAAATAAACTTCAGAGCGAAACAGAAAAGACAAAAATTATGATCATAACAAAGAATGACACGATTTTTTCTAACAATAAAACTATTTCCCAGATAAAAAGCCAGATTGAAGAACTTCAGAAGATAAAATTTGATGAATCAGAAATAAAGCATCTTGAGCAGGCTATTTCAATAAATAAAATTGAAAAAGAAAAACTTAACAGGATAAATCTCGAGACAAGTTCTAAAATGAATTCCCTTTTATTAAAAATAGATGATAGCAAAAAAATTGAGAAGAAAATCTCCAGTCTTGAAATCTGTCCGACATGCTTGCAGAATGTCGATGCTGTTTACAAGGCAAATGTTCTGAACAAAATTAATGAAGATAATGTCGAAGCGAATAAGCAGTTGAAGGAACTTGAAGTTCAGAGAAAAGATGTCAATGAAAAATTGAGAAAGATAGAAGAAGAAATTTCTTCATCTGAACATCAGTTGACAGATTTGAAAATCATGAAGATGAAGCTGCAGGATATTAACGAGAAAAAAATTCAGATTCAGAACATAGAAAAATTGAATATCCTCCTTGAGAAAGATGTAGAAATCCTGAAGCAGCATATAGACCTGCTTACTAATTCTGTTTTAAGCCTTGTAAGATTTGGAAACCTTTTTGATGCAAAACAGAAAGAACTTGATGAAGCTCTGAAGCAGGAAAGGTTTGCTGACATAAAAGTTGCAGAACTGAAAAAAGAAATAGAAGTTTTTTCAAGGCAGATTGAAGAACTGAAAAAAGAAATAGAAAGGACAGAAAAAATAAAGCTTGAATTAAATTACATAACTGAACTTGAAAACTGGCTTTCAAAACAGTTTACCACTCTTATTTCTTTTATAGAGAAGAATGTTATGATAAAGCTTAAGACAGAATTTTCAAAACTTTTTGCAGAATGGTTTTACATGCTTGTCTCGGATACTTTCAATGTTAAATTGAGCGACGATTTCACTCCAGTAGTTGAGCAGAGCGATTATGAAATTGAATATGCTTATCTGTCAGGGGGAGAAAGGACAGCGATTGCCCTTGCATATCGTCTCGCACTTAATCAGGTTATTAACTCACTGATGAGCAAAATAAAGACAAGAGATCTGGTAATTCTTGACGAGCCGACAGACGGGTTCAGCGAACAGCAGCTGGATAAGATGAGGGATATTCTGCAGCAGCTAAACATAAAACAGCTTATCATTGTTTCCCATGAGCAGAAGATTGAAGGTTTCGTTGAAAATGTTATACGCTTTAAGAAAGAGAACGGAATCACAAAAGTTGAAGCCTCTTCGTAAAATTTATAAACCCCCCTTACTGCTGAAATATAAGGAAATTATTCTATGAATATTAACATGGATACTGAATTAAAAAATTCAATACTGAAATCAGGAACAACTATAGTTGGAATTGTCTGCAAAGATGGAATTGTAATGGCTTCTGACAGGCAAAGCACCGCAGGGAATATAGTCATGAACAAAAATTCTGAGAAAACTAAAAAGATAAATGATTACCTGATGATCTCAGGGACAGGAATGGTTTCAGACATTCACAGAATAGAAAAAGTGCTTCCGGCAGAATTAAAATTAAAAGAATTAAAATCCAGAACACGCCCTTCTGTTAAACAGGCAGCAAATTTAATGGCAAATATTCTTTATTCAGGAATAAGGCAGCCTTCAATGATTCCAATGCAGGCAGGATTTTTGCTTGGGGGTTTTGACGAAGACGGAGCAACAGAATTATATTCAATCGAACCAGCAGGAAGTGTTGTAAAAGTAGAAGATTATGATGCAAACTTCGGCTCTGGAATGCCTTATGTTCTTGGTTTATTGGAAAGGCAGTATAAAAAAGGAATGTCTGTTGAAGAGGGAATAAAGCTGGCTACAGAATGTGTAAAGTCTTCAACTCAGAGGGATATCGGAAGCGGTTTCGGTATAGACGTTTTTACAATTACTTCTAAAGGAATTAAAAAAGTGGTGTCTCAAGGGATTCAACCTTCCTTTAAAGAGGATTAAACTTATTTTATTTTTAAAACAAAATGGATATCTTGAAAAATATAAAAGACCAGTTACATGAAAGTATAACTGATGCAACCTTCGAAGGAGCAAACATCGTTCTTTACACAGATAATGAAAAATTCTTCAAAGAAGGAGAATCAAAAATAAAAGAAATTGTTGATAAAGTTAAAAAAAGAATCGAACTTCGCGCTGATGAAAAAATCCTTACAAAGCAGGAAAAAACAGACGCAGAAATAAGAAAAATTGTTCCTGAAGAGGCCGAAATTACAGACCTGATTTTTGAGGTTCAGAGAAGCATAGTCATCATAGAAGCCAAAAGACCAGGAATGGTTATAGGTAAGATGGGAAGTATTCTTAACGAGATTAGGAATACAACTTTATGGACACCACAGGTTCAGCGTTCTCCTTCAATAAAAAGTAAAATTACAGATAATATAAGAGAAGTTCTTTACGCAAATAACAATTATAGAAGAAAATTTTTGAATTCAATCGGAGAAAAAGTCTACAAAGAATGGAATCCTGAAAAAGTTGATGAATGGGTAAGACTGACATTCTTAGGGGGAGGAAGGCAGGTTGGAAGAAGCTGTCTTTTATTGCAGACACCCAATTCAAAAATTCTTTTAGATTGTGGTATTGATGTTGCTTCTCAGGGGCATGACAAATTTCCTTATCTGGATGTTCCTGAATTTAATTTAAGCCAGTTGGATGCTGTAATAATTTCCCATGCACATCTTGATCATGTCGGGCTTCTTCCTTATTTGTATAAAATGGGTTATGATGGCCCGGTTTATATGACTGCTCCGACAAGAGACATCGCTGCTTTGCTTGCTTTAGACTTTATCGGAGTTGCGTATAAACAGGCAACGAAACCATTGTTTGATTCAACAGACATAAAAGAAATGGTAAAGCACAGCATTTGCCTGAACTATAACGAGGTTACAGATATAACTCCGGATGTTAGATTAACTTTCTATAATTCAGGACACGTATTGGGCGGTGCATTGTCTCATCTTAATATCGGAAACGGATTGCACAATCTTCTCTATACAGGGGATTTCAAATATGCCCGTTCAAGATTGCTGGATCCTGCAATTGCTTCTTTTCCAAGAGTAGAATCCGTAATAACAGAATCAACTTACGGGGCAAAAACAGATATTTTCCCTCCGAGAAAAGATACAGAAGATAAATTTATCGATCTGGTAAATACAACCATAGAAAGAACTGGCAAAGTTCTTATTCCTGAATTGGGGTTAGGAAGAGCGCAGGAAACAATGCTTATTCTTGAAGATGCAATGGCTTCAGGAAAATTGAAGAAGGTTCCGATTTATATTGATGGAATGATTTGGGATATTAATGCAATTCATACAGCATATCCTGATTTTTTGAGCAGTCAGGTTAAGTCAAATGTTTTTGCAGAAAAAAATCCGTTCATGTCAGAATTTTTTGTAAGAGTTGGTTCTCCTCAGGAAAGAAAAAATGTAGTCGAAGGAGGCCCGTGCATTGTTCTTGCAACTTCCGGAATGTTAGTCGGCGGAGCTTCAGTTGAATATTTCAGGGAATTTGCAGGAAATAAGAATAATTCAATAATCTTTGTTTGTTATCAGGGAGTCGGCTCTCTTGGGCGTCAGGTTCAGGATGGAATAAAGGATACAAGAATGATTGTAGAAGGAAAAGAAGAAGTAGTAAAAATTGAAATGCAGGTTGAAACAATTACTGGCTTCAGTGCGCACGCAGGAAGAAACGAGCTGATTTCTTTTTTCAATAACATGCGTCCAAAATCAAAAAGAATAATCATTAATCATGGGGAAGTTTCAAAATCTCTTGACTTGGCTTCTGCACTTTACAAGCTTAACAGGGTTGAAACGAATGTTCCGAGAACCTTGGAAACTTTAAGATTGAGATAATTTAAAAACCATTTTCAGTTTATTATAAACAGGAAGAGGAATATGAAACACAATTTTAAGATAACACTGATCTTATTGTCAATGTTTATAGTTACCCAGTTTATTGGGCTGTACGTCATAAATTCAAATCCATTCTATATAACTGCAGTAGTTAACGGGACAGTTCAGAATGTTTCAAATCCAACTCTTTCATGGATTCAGCCTCCTGTCGCTCAAAGCGAATCTGATTTTGGAACTTTTCTTGGTTCTATTATCTTTGCATTTATCCTTGCAATTTTCATTTTATTCCTGCTGACAAGATTCAAAGTTGATGTTATCTTGAAGATCTGGTTTTTTGTAGTTGTAATAATCGCGTTGTTTATAACTCTGACTGCAATTTTTCCCAAAGATGTCTATTATGCAATTCCCGCATTAATCTTAGCAGTTGGACTGGCTTTCATAAAAATTTTCAGAAGAAATTTCCTGATACATAATCTGACCGAACTTTTAATTTATCCGGGAATTGCTACGTTATTTGTGCCTATACTTAATGTATGGTCTGCTATAATTCTTCTTTTATTAATTTCTGTATATGATATGTGGGCTGTCTGGCACTCGGGAATCATGCAGAAAATGGCTAAATATCAGATAAATAACTTGAAGATATTCTCTGGTTTTTTCATTCCTTACATTTCAAAAGAATTAAGAAAAAAATTAAAGAAAATGAAGAAATCAAAGCGGAAAAATAAAAAAATAAAGGTCAATCTTGCAATTCTTGGAGGAGGGGATGTAGTCTTTCCGATAATTACTGCAGGAGTCGTTTTTACTACGACTTCAATAAGCCTTCCTTTCGGATTGTTGCCCTCATTTGTCTTTATGGGCGGATTGATTCCGGCTATATTTGTAATAGCAGGAGCAACTCTTGGTTTGGCTTTATTATTCCTGTTTTCGGAGAAAAAGAAATTCTATCCTGCAATGCCGTTCATAACAGCAGGAATATTGTTTGGGATGATTTTGAGCTATTTGTTATAATTAACAAGTAACAACAATACATAAGATTTATAAACGAATTCTTCTATGGCCTTTTATGAGAAAACAACTTAGAACAGCAAGAACCGAAAGAACTATGCAAGATAGAGTAGAAGTCTATGATCTAAATTTGAATAAAAGAGATTTAGAAAGATACAATAGATTAACAAATTATTTTGTAAAGAATTATTCAAAAAAATCTATTCCAATTCCCGAAAAAAATCTTGATAGATTAAGGAAAATTTATTGTAGATTATATGGAGCATCAATACAAGGTACTATTCCTAAAAGTGCAAAAATTCTTGATAGTCTATTCTATGAGTTAAATGTTTTTAATAGAAAACCTCATTTCAACGAATTAAATATATTTAATAGAAAATGATACTAGCGCAGGAATTAGTAGGAAGAATCAAGGATCATTTTGACCTTAATCTTTATGAAACCAAGGTTTGGCTAGCTTTGCTTAGCAAAGGTGTTGCCTCTGTAGGAGAAGTCGCCGCAATATCAAGAGTTCCAAGAAGCAGAACATACGATGTTCTTGAATCTTTGGAGAAAAAGGGATTTGCAATAATAAGGATGGGTAAGCCGGTTAAATATCTGGGAGTGAAGCCTCAGATAATCCTTGAAAGAATAAAAGCAGACATAAGAAGGGGGGCAGAGGAAAAAGTAGATAATTTATCCAAATTAAAAGATACAGAAGAATTTGTAAAACTTGAAGAATTGTATAAAGAAGGAATAAATCCGATAAAAAAAGAAGAAATATCTACTTCATTGAGGGGAAAGTCAAATATCTCTAATTTCCTTAAAGAGATAATAAATGAGGCTAAGAAAGAAGTAATGATATGCACAAATGCAGAGGAAATAAAATCAAAATCTAAACTATTCTCACAAACCTTCCAAATCCTTAAAGAAAATAATGTCAAAATAAAAATTGCTCTTTCAGGAGATGCAAGACTTATCAAGGAAATTGAAGAAAAACTTGCAATAAAACTAAAGAGAATAGACGTTGATGCCAAATTTTTCATAATTGACAGAAAAGAAGTTCTGTTTTATCTATCCAAGGCAAGAAATGAAAATGAAGATATTGCTGTCTGGCTTAACTCAGACTTTTTTGTAAACGCTTTTGCAGATCTGTTCGAGAAAGCAATCGGCGGAAAAAATTAATCACCAATTTCCAAATCGGTTATACCCATCTCCTTAATTTTTTCTTTATTTTTTAATTTCCAATTTTTTAAAAATTCCTTGGCGCTTTTATTCACCTTCTCTTTTGCGTAAATATGTCCATTTTTAGAGAAAGTATTTTTATGTTTTTTCTTGAAAGAAATTACATTTTTATTATCATCTGTCTTTGGTCCGCTTATCAGAACTTCTCCTATGTTCTTTACTACAAAAAAGGATCTTGATTCCTTTTTACCATTGTATTCAAATCCATTCTGGCCTATTTTGTAAGATTTTTCTATCTCATCTCCAAGATGTCTGTAAAATTTTATCAGTTTGCTTCCTGCAACATCTCCTTCCTGTTTGTTTGTTTTTGCCTTCAAAAGAACAAATTCCATTTTGTTTTTTTTAGCACCCTCTTTTATCTTATCAAGATTTACTTTTTCATCCTCAAAAAATTTCTCTGAAGGATTTTCTAGAAATTTTTTGCACACCTTCTGGAACTTTTCAAGTGTATTTTTAGAAAGCGCAGCAAGCGCATTTCTCTCCTTGTACGTCGGGTCGATAATTACTATTGGAGAACTCATTTTTGCGCTGTTAAGATTCATGGAAATCTCATATTTGTTCTTGTAAATTTTCTCGATATCAATTATTTCTTTTTCCTTAATCTTACTGACTGCTTTGATAAAATTCATAAAACTTCCATAATAGCAAATCAACAATTCAATAGCATATCCCGAAAAACCATTAATGTAGCTTTCTGCACCGTAACATTTATTTGCATGGCAGAATGCTTTAGCAAGCCTCACATCTTCTAGCATTTTCTCTGTCTTTAATTTGTTTCGTATATAATTAACATGGAAATAAGAAAGATCGGTTATATTCTCTGCATTCTTTGGATTTTTGACTTTCATTACAGGCACAACTTCAACAAAAAAAGAAGGTTCATTGATTCTGAAATAATCTCTTGAACCATGTATCACTGAAATTTTCCCTGTTCCCTTCATTTTCTTGATAGCTTTTTCAGTTAATTCAGAAATATTTTTTCCTTTGTATTTTTCATCGAACCTTACAAATATATCAATGTCATATTCATCTTTTTTTATCAGGGTTTTTTTTGCAAAACTTCCTCCCACAAAAACTTCCGCATTTATTTTTGTTGACTTTAATTTTTTTTCAAGTTCAGCGATAAAATTTTTAAGAAATTTGTTAATATAATTTAGTTCTTCTTTTGAAGGATTTACTTTTGTCAAAACTTCTTCTAATATTTTTTTAATCTTGTCCATAATTGGATAAAGCAGAATTAACTTATAAGTTTAATGGAGTAGATTAATTTTCATCAGGGTTTCTTATTTCTTTCAGATCTTTTATATTCTGTTTCAAGGTAGAAGCCAAATCAATTATATATTTCCCTTCTTCCACTTTGTAGATTAAAGGTCTTTTTTTATTGAAAAGATTTACGAGGTCAATTTCATATCTGCCTGAACCTGTTACTCTTATAGACTCTATATCTAAGATTACAGGAATATCATCTTCTATAATTCCTGCCATTTCCCTTATCTCTCTTTCAACATTTTTTCTCTCTTCTACAGGAATTTCAATAGGATTATCCTTTATCCTCTGCAATTGTTCTTCTTTGATATAAAAGAAAAAATGGCTTCCGCATCCGCTGCATCCTTCAAGTAGTTCTTTGCTCCCCGCAGGGTACATTTTTCCGCAGTGAACACATTGGTGTGGCATATTTATGATAAGTCCTTGTACTATTTATATATTTTATATCAGTGTAAAATAGAAATTACTGAATAATAATTATCGATTTAGCAATAATTCAATTTTCTTTGGATTTCTTTTCATTTCTTTTACTATGCTTGCGGGCCCTATTATTGTTATTGAGCTTAAATCACCGCCTGCAAGCACATTTGCGAATCCCTTTGCCATTTTTCCTAGCATACTATCTCGCCCGTTTCCTGAAATGACTGCAAGTTCTATCCCTTTGAATTCTTTTACGTGCCCTATCATCGCCATCGTGTCTCCTATAAGCCGTGCTTCTTCGGCAGGAGTCAGTCTTCCTTGCAAGATTAAAATATTATTATCCAGAATTATGCTTAAAATTCTTTTTATTCTTCCGTCGCTGTCTAATTCTCTTATTTCAGAATAAGGAAGAAACTGAATTGAAAAACCTTTTATTTTTCCCAGCCCCTTGCCCCCTTTTTTATCTGTCATCTTATAAATAATAAAATATGCTTTTTAATTCTTACTAAATTTTTTTTAACAATTCAAAAACAGATTCATAAAATTCTTCTAAATTTGTCCCATTTTTAGCGCTTATCCCGACGACATCATATTCAGGGAATGCAGCTTCAATTTTCTTGACATCCGCTTTTTTTAAATCAATTTTGTTTGCCACAACAAGGACAGGAATTTTTCTTGCAACAAGATTTCCTATTATGGTAATATTAACCTGGTTGTAAGGATTTTCAGTAGCATCAAGAACAACAACTACAATATCCATATCATCAAGCCATTTTATGCTTTCGATAACTCCCTGTGTCGCTTCCTTCGCTCTTTCCTTAGCTTCTTTCTTTGAAACTTTGTATTTCAAAAAATCTTCATAATCTATCTTGGTTGCGATTCCTGGAGTGTCAATCATTTTGAAGACCATCTTTTTTCCCTTATAGCTTATTTCAACTTTTTCTTTGAACTGGACTTTTCTTGTTTCATGGGGAATCTTGCTTACTGTTCCTATCTCTTCTCCTGTAAAGTCTTTGCATATTCTGTTAGCAAGGCTTGTTTTTCCTGCATTTGGAGGACCATAGAATCCTAGCTTTACTTCTTTTTTATTCTTGAATAGATTGGCAAAAATTGTCTTGAAAAAATTCTTGAAAATTTTTATTTCCATATTATGAATTCGTCGTGTTGGTTTATAAATATTTCAGTAATAAAATGAATAATTTAACTCTTTTTTTGCTGATTTGTCTTCGGAGGAACAATTTTTTTCTTAAATTTAAACATTCCTAAAATATTCCTCTTTGGTGTTTTTTGCTGAGTTGATGGGGGCAAATTTTTTTTCTTTTTAAAAATTCCCACAATTTTTTCTATAGGTATTATCTCTGGCAATCCTGTTCTTTTTCCGGCATGTTTTTTCATTGCATATGTTGCTTGTTCTGCTGTCCATCCAGAATTTTTCAACTTGACTATAATATCCTTTTCTTCTGTTCCCTTTTCCCTCTCAACTTCTACGAAATTTATCAGATTGTACAACTGATTCCTGTCTTTAAACAAGAAGGTTTCATATCTCCTTTTATACCACATTTGGAGAATAACCCAGGCAATTAGTGCAAGGACAAGAACTATTACTATAATTATTATAAAAAGAACCAATTTGTTTTGTTGCCCGCTTGAATTAAATGGGCTGAATTGTGCAACACTTAAATCACTTAGTGGCGGTGAGATAAAAAGAGGAAGACTGACAAAATCAACATCATTTTCTGTTGTCGAAAAATCAATTTCCTTTTGTGCTCCTGTAAGGCCCGCATAATAATATCCGTCCTTCTGTGAATAGCCTTCTTTGTTTTCTATAAAGAGGTTATCCATCTGTTTAAGGATGATATACTCATTGCCTGTTCCTGTGTTTGATACAAGCATCTGAAAAAGTTTTATTGGCTGTTCGTGATCAGGATAAATAATTGTTATTTCATTGTAAGTTAGAACCATATTTACATTTTGCTGCTCCCATGAAATTATCGCATCAGTATAACCTTTTTCATTGTTGGGATCATAAGTTCCTCCGCCTATTTCTTGTAATATGCTTAAATTAAGATTATCATTTTCGGGATAAAAAACTATCTGACTGCTTGAAGCTGTTTCTTCTATTGAACTGGGTATATCCATATGAAGTAAACTTGTTAATATATCATCAAACTCCTGCTCACTGGCTGCATTTGTAGCAGAATAATTTAATGCCGTTAAATTTGCCTGAAGGCTGTTTAAATTAAGTACGCTGTTAATGCTGTCCTGTTCAAATTGCGGGAAATTTGTTATTTGTGCGCTTATTGTTGCAAGATTTACTTCCATTTGCTGTAAAAGAGTTGGTATGATAATTGATGCTGATCCGACAGTTATGTTGAATGCTTCCGAGGAACTCTCCCCATTTGTATCCGTTACATTTACACTAATCACATAATCTCCTGTAGTACTGTATTCATGAGTCGCATTTCCTACACTTGTTGTTTGAGTCGTTCCGTCTCCAAAATCCCAGTTAAAAGAAGTTATGCTTGTGTTTGAATTTGTGTTCAGGCTGAATGTTGTTGGATAATCCACTGCTGTCGTAAGAGGTGTTAGCGAACCAATTACAGGGACTTGCTCTACATTAATTGAGCTGGTGAATAGGTTCGTTCCGTCTAAGCTGATTGAAAATGTCTGATTGCCGAATTTTGAAGGTGTCAGGAATCCCGAATCATCAAAATATAACGGTTGTGGTCCAGCTCCTTTAGAAGTTATCTGGCTTGGAGTTTCCTGAAGATCAAAGGCTGTTCCAGAATAAGTATTTACGTTTGTGCTGTAAGTAGCATAATAACTTCCAAAATTTGAAGATATTGACGGTTGTATATTAATAGTCTGGTTGACTCCTGAAAAAATTTTAACAGGAATAATACACCCTCTTGAACAGTTATTATTATACCTATTGCTGATATAATTTGCTATACCTACTTCTAAATTTGACATCGGACTGTTTGCTTTAACAAGTTCTCCATCATTCATGGTGAAGTTTATGTTAGGCGCATAATAATAAGTCTGACCGAAAATTTCAAAGTCATTATCAAAATTTCCGGGAAAATTTCCCGAATATCCGCATGACGGATTATTGTTTGGTTCGCTGTTTATCTGATATTGGTTGACATAGCTATTGGTGGTAGATATGCATACGTAATAATCTCCCCCATTAATTGGGAAGTTTATTGCATTGCAGGAAACCTGCCTTTCTCCCCCGATTCCACTAGTGCTTGTAGAGCATGTTGCAGATTTTTTCTGGCCGCTGACTTCCTGGATAGTCATAATAAAATTAGCATTCCCTGTTCCGTTTATATAAGCACCTATGCTTGCTTCAGGTGCCTGATTTAATTTTATTTCTTCACAATAGGGATTAGTACCTATGAGCACAGGAACAGGAGAAATTCCTACATAGCATCCTGTATTCTGACTGCTTAAAGTTGCTGAAGGAGAATAAGCCTCCCATACATATTGACCGCTGTTAAGAACATCTACTTCAAGAGGAAAAATTTCTGTCTCAGGATTGTTGCTTGTAAGATTAAATGAAAGTTCGCTTATGCTGTTAAAAAATTCTGCACTGTTTGCTCCGCTTGAAATATTAAATCCGAAATAAGTGGACTGATTAGCATTAAGATTGTATGTTTTTGTAGGATTTCCGTTACTTGCTGAATAATCCGGCAAATTACATAAAGGTGAAATCGGGTTGCATGTATATCCAAATCCCGCATTTGAATTTTTTTCTAATAAATCTACTAAACTAATGTTTCCCCCTAACGAACTTTCAAAGGTGGCATTTGAACTTTCACCGTTAAAGCTTATATTGACCCACCCCTTTATCGATTCGTTTGGTCCGTAAGAGCTTGTTATTGAATATGTCTGGTTTCCTGTTGTAAAAGTTGCAGAAATACCGCTTAATAAAAAAATTGTTAAGGTCAAAAATGCAATCTCTTTTAAAATTATTTTCACCATCTTTATTGGTAATATCAATTAAAAACTATTTATAAAATTGTCGTTAGAAAAATTATTTTCTTCTCTTTTTGCCCTTTAACTTTTTTCTGGAAATTAATGTTACATAAATCAGTGCAATGACAATCAGGGTAATTATCATGTCCGTATAATTAAAGAAAGGTAGCTGTACCTGTGCAGGGCATGCAACTGTAGTTTCTCCTCCAGTTATGCATTGTTCATATGCTGCTCCTGATGAGTTCCCACCTATCCATGTTCCATTCCAGACTATTGTTTTAAATCCTACTGGAGCAACAGTACAATCTTTTGTGACTGTCTGCGTTATCTTACATGAGCCTAAATTTAATGTTGATGATGAAGGGGCTTCTACAGAAGAGCATAAACCTAATTCGCAGTATAATGAATCTGCGCAAGTGCCTTGGTCTCCAGCTTGGCAGTCCTGTGATAAGCAGCCGTCTATGCCGAAATCACAGCTCCCATTTTTATTATTATATGTAAGTGATGAATAATCAGAACCTCCTCCTATCGGGCATGATCCCATACCGCAATAATTTGAGGTTGAAGTTGAATTATAGCAGAGAGTACATCCGTAATTGCATCCGGTTGTAGGATTTCCGCATGAATTGCTGATTGGGGTCCATCCAAATCCGCATGTATTGTCTTGGCTGTTCCATATACAGCTGCAGATATTTGATGCATTGCAGCTTATGCCCGGGATGCTGCTGTCATTTGCAACATTGCACATGGTTGAATCACTTTCACAATCTGTCTGAGTTGTATAATCACTGCATGTTGTAACGCTGTCACAAAAAGTTCCCTGAGACGCAACATCAAGTTGAGGGCTATTTGCTGTTGATAAACTTATAAGCGGATTTCGTGAGAGAGAGACATTGAAATAATAAGTTGCATCCCCTATCCCCAACAATCCTGACTGATGTTGTGCAACCCAAATTCCTGTTGCCATTGCTGTACTTGAATTAAAGCTATTGAATGAAACATTTAATGGCTGCGTCTTAACAGGGCTAGGACCTCCTAAAACTTTTATTGTAACACCCAACCCATAACATTCACTGCTGCCTGTAATTTCCATTTTTATTTGTTCTCCATTAACTGCTTTGGTTTCACTCCAGTTTGCAGATTTTATAAAACAATTTCCGTAAAGAGGACTGTTACAGCATATCTTTACAGGGCAATTGCTATTATTAATATCGCAGATATGGGAGTTTGTTGTGGATATTAAAGAGACAACTCCTATTGGGTAATTTGCTGCGGTGCCAGTACCGCAGTTTGAAGCAAAGTTCTTGCATACCAAATCTTCATAACAAATATTGTTAGAATAAGTTGTTTCTCCGGGAACTTCTGCGTGGGAATTTGTAGAAGCATAAAGAGAGATAATAGGTGCATTTGTTTTAGAACAGTTTGTATTCCCTGTTCCGAAATTACAGCATACAACATAAGGATAATTTCCCTGGTCAGGGAATTCTCCGTGGCCATCTGGCAAACCTGAAATCCCCATAAGAATATGACTTCCGCTGGAAGTTGGACAGGCGCTTCTTTGGACTACGCTGCACCAAGGTGCGGCTGCAAAAATTCCTGAAGATAAAAATATGGCTAAAGTTATTATAAGTAGAAATTTCCCCATCTCTTTTTTCATTATTTATTTAATGAAACTGCTTTTATAAATATTTTTAATTTTTTATCCAGCTAGTTCCTAAAATATTGCTTAAAGATTCTCCTGGCTGGTAAGTGCTTTCATAAATAATTTTTGCAGCTTTTATGTCGGCAGCTCCGGGAGTCGTTAAATCATTTCCACTTTCAAATAGAATTGTATCATCTGCAGTTATTGTATCCCCAATATAATTTGTGTAATCTCCATCAGTAGCAATAAATGCATGCCCGAATTCATGTGTAACTATCGGATTACCTACTAAAACACAATCTGGATCTAAGGAGATAGAATCCTTTAATATGTACCCATTAAGAGTTATTGGGACAGTTAATCCTGTTGCGCTTAAATTTGTATCTGGAAAAACAACTATCCAGCCAGTTTCTATGCCTGTTACACCATCATAACCTCCAATGTCATAATGATGAGTAGATGAAGAGTTATCTATCTGAACCTTTAAATTTGCGCCATTAACAAATTGTTTTATATTACTAGGGTCCTGTACCATACTTGCTATTGTATACTGTTGTGTAGGACTAAAAGAACCACTATCACAATTATCTACAATCTCAATTCCCTTTAATCCATTTACTAAATCCCACTTGCTGAATCCCAAATTAATTTGGTTCATAAAATCTATGAAATCTGCAGGACTGCAAAAATTTGGATTAGGAACAACCCTCACCATACAATTATTTGTTCCCTTTGTTCCGTCTATTCCTATCGTTCTTATATAACTTCCACCGCTTAACTCTGCCTGTAAGATATATTGTGAATTTTTATAAGGTAATTTGATATTAAATGCTCCACTTGGAGGAATACTTAAATTTGTTATTATTTGATTGCTTAAAGAATCGTATACATTAACTTCTCCCAATTGATTTGCATGTGTCTCGTTATCCTGTAGAGTTCCTTGAATAGATATGGTTGAAGGAATGCTTGATGAGCTTGAACTAGAGCTGCTTGATGAACTTGATTTTGATGAGCTTGAACTAGAACTTGATGAAGAATTTGAATATGGCGGCTGGTCAGATCCTCCTGGGGGCATAGAACATCCTGAAATTATAGCGGAAGCTAATCCTGCAAGTATGATTGGCTTAATTGCCCCTTTCAATTTATTAATCAATGACTTTACCATGAAATGTCAAAAAATTTTATACTTATAAATCTTATGTATTGTGACTACACATTAGGGAGAAAATTATCCTTTAATAACTGCCAGGGGTTTCATTCTTGCAATTTTCTTTGAAATTCCCAATTCATCCACAACTCTTACAACCTCCTCGATATCTTTGTAGGCTTCAGGAGCTTCTTCGGCCAGACTTTTCCAGCTTCCTGCCTGGACTTCAATTCCCTTTTCATGAAGTTCTTCTTTGATATCCTCCCCTCTTAATTCTTTCATAGCCTTGCTTCTGCTGGAAACTCTTCCTGCCCCATGTACAGTCGAAGCGAATGTTAATTCTTCTGCTTTCTTTGTTCCTATTAATAGATATGAAGCTGTTCCCATGCTCCCTGGAATTATTACAGGCTGTCCGATTTTTCTGTATGCTTCGGGAATTTCTTTTCGTCCTGGCCCGAATGCCCTTGTCGCGCCCTTTCTGTGGATGCAGATAGTTTTCTTTTCTCCGTCAATAATATGTTCTTCAAATTTTGCTATATTGTGGCAGACATCATAAACAACATCTATTTTTATTTCAGGAAAAATTCTTCCCATTTCTTCTCTTACCCAGTGGGTTATGATCTGCTTGTTTGTGAATGCGAAATTTGCTGCGGCGCACATGGCTTTGTAATAATTTCTTCCAAGTTCGCTTTTTATCGGGGCGTTAATCAATTCTCTGTCAGGCAGATTTTCAAATCCGTATTCATCTTCCATTAATTTGATATAATCGCTTGCAACCTGATGCCCCAGCCCCCTGCTTCCGCAGTGGATCATTATTGTAACCTGATCTTTTTTGATTCCTAATTCTTCTGCAATTTTTTTGTCGAAAATCTCGTCTACAAACTGGACTTCAAGAAAATGATTTCCTGCCCCCAAAGTTCCAAGCTGCCCGATGCCTCTTTTAATCGCCCTTTCAGAAACTTTGCTTGCGTCAGCTTCCTTCATGCATCCTTCTTCTTCTGTATGTAGATAATCTTCTTTAAATCCGAATCCTTTTTCAACAATATATTTTGCCCCTTCTTCAAGAACTTTATTCAGCTCTTTCCTGTTGATACTGAATTTGCTCCCTCTTCCAACGCCTGACGGAATTTTTTTGTATAATGCATCAACGACTTCTTTTTGTTTTTTTACAATATCTTTTTTATCTAAATTTGTTTTTAATAAACGGACAGAACAATTGATATCATATCCTACGCCGCCCGGCGAGATAACCCCTTCATCTACATCAAATGCAGCGACCCCGCCAATAGAAAATCCATAGCCCTGATGGGCATCCGGAAGCGCAATTGAATATTTCAGAATTCCCTGAAGATGAGCGACATTTTTGACCTGTTCTAATGTCTTGTCTTTTTTTATACTATCAAGAATTTTTTCGTTCGCGAAAATTCTGCACGGAACATTCATACAGTCTTCTTTCGGAATTTCGTAAACATCTTTTGAAATCTTATTCAGTGTCACGTAAAAAATAGGCAATCAAGTATTTTAAAGATAACTGATTATTTAGAATTCATGAGACAAATAATCTTCATTAGAGAAATATACTGCTTTTACTTTTCTTAGTACCCTGTCCTTGAATGGGTAATAGTCCTTGTCTTCTCCGTTGACAGAAATTGTTTCACCTGGAAGTAAATTCAGCAATTTTTCAAGAGAATTAAAGCCCTCTGCAACTAATATAGGCCCTTTTCTGCTGAAATGAATTGCTCCCAATACTTTTCCATCATATTTTATTTCATCCATAAACAGATTTCAATAAAAAGGGTATATAAACTTTGCTTATCTTAAATAATCTATGAGAGAAATATACAAATATGGAATTGGTTTTTGGATAGGCGGCGGTGTTTATAGCATAATAAATATGATCATGAATTATAAACAGGCCCCTCAAAGCAGTATTTTAGTTTATAATTATCTAATAACAGGAGTTGCTGTCCTTGGTTTAATTTTTAATATAGTTATGCTGAAAAGAAAGAAAAGATAATTAATTTTAGTACAGTCTTCTGTCAACTATAATGCCTTCTCTGTATGTTGATTTTGCATCGTCAGAATTTTCTTCAATAATATAAATTTTCGGGAATTTGCCTGAAAACTGGTCGGCAGTCAAATCGTATATTTTTCCGTCTTTTTTATTCCATGCATGAACATGTGAAATCCCGTGATCATCAACAAAGATTCCTCTCGCTTTCTTCATCTTAAGTTCTTCAGCTACAATTTCGCTGGCTTTCATGCAATATCCTTCAGGAAATCCTTCAAAATCTGTCTCCATTTTCTCTCTCAATTTTGTTAATTTATCTATAAGGTCCATTTTATAAAAAATAGCAGACTCCTTCAACATATCTCTCTGCTTCTTTTGAGTCTTTATTTAAGATTAAAATTTCAGGCAAATCATTGGAGAATTGGTTTGCGGTTAAGTCATAAATTTTTCCGTCTTTTTCATTCCAGTGATGTCCGTTTCCTATCCCGTTGTCATCAATAAATAATCCGAATTTTTCTTCTAAGCCCAGCTTTGAAACTCTCTCGGAAGTTATAAGGCAGCATCCGCTTGGAAAGCCCTTAAATTCTCCTTCTAATTTTTTTCTTAAATCTTTTAATTGTTCTAAAATGTCCATAAAAAGAATTCATATTTTCTGTTTATAAAATTTCCTTATCAAAACTACACGTCAAGCACGACCTGCGCGATCCATTTGTGCTTTTCTTTTTTGAAGAACATTTCATTATAGGTTACTGCCTTTACCTCATTATTGAATTTGTAATCTGATGCCTTGTCTCCTGCAATTCTCGCAACTAATCTGAAATTTTCTATTTTGATTTTGCTGACTTCGGAAATCAGGAAATCTTCTGCGTCAAGGAGATATAATATTTCTTCAAGAAAATTATACAATAAAGATTCGAAATCTTTTCCCTTGACTTTTACTGTCCTTTCTTTTTTTTCTGCTACTTTGATCTTTCCGCAGATTTGCTCTTTTAATGCAGATGCAGAATTCCTGAATACTTCCTCTGTGCTTTTTCCGAACGCCTGAAATTTTACATCTGCTGTATGCTCAAGAAATTTGAATTTCACTTTACTTCATCCAGCTGAATAAATTTAGTTCCCTGTAAACTATCCCCTGGTCTAATGTTGCACTTATTACAATGCTCTGCGAGTAGACATTTTTACCGATATTCTGCCCCAGGGAACATGGCCCGTTTATGCTGCAGATTTCCGCGACGCTGACTAAATCGCTTGGTGTCCTGTCTGTTATCTTTTCTTTCAGGTCCGCAGGGAATCCTGTGTCATTCCAGTTTATAGGGAGCGATCCTGCTGCAGAAGAAATTTCATCCCTTAAAGTTGTGTTCGTTTCTATCTCTCTCAATATCGAGATCTGTATATTATAAACCTGGTCAGAAGTGCTTGTGCTTGAAGAGTTATTGTTCAGGATTATCAGCACGACTGCCACTATAAGAAGTATCGAAAAAAATGCCTCAACAATTTCTGTCCAGCCCCTTTTATTTCTCATTTAAATTACCATACTTTTATATTTATAAAACCTGTCTGAATATTGTAATTATCGTCAACGTATTGTTCAGGCACGCTTTCCGCATAAACATTTACCGAAGACGAAATATTTTGCTGTACGCTTATTTCTGTCCCGTTGCTTTGCTCGAAATTAAATTCAAACTCTGTTCCCGGAGGAATTTTCAGCGCTGTTTTAAGGGTGTCATAGTCTGTCAGATAATAATCAGTAAGATTCACTATGTTGTCGAGAAAGATATAGCTTGCTGTATTTATTGTTCCTATTGTGTAATTCGCGTCCGATACGAAAATGCAGTTTGAGAGATCCGAAGGGGAGTCATTTATGGAGCTTATCTGATTAGAATAATCAATAGTAAAAAAAAGATTGCTGAGCGTTGCGCTTGCGGTTGCTCCTGTGCCTGTAGGGTCTGTGATCGTTACTGTCGGTGCAGAAGTGTATCCGCTTCCTCCGCTGGTTACAGTTATGTTTGAAATTCCCCCATTGCTGTTGACTTCTGCTGTTGCGGTTGCTGTTGTTCCACCAGTGACTTCAGGACCGCTGATAGTAACTGTTGGCGAAGTGTATCCGCTTCCTCCGCTGACGACATCAATGGCCATGACAGGTCCGTTTGAATTTGTTCTGTTGATGATCAGGTTTGAAAAATCCTGGTAAACCTGCTGTGAGTTTTGCATCTCATCTTTTGCTGCTACGTCGTAAGTGGGGATATAATCAGTAAGGTCAATGAAAAAATTTGAAAGGTTTATGCAGTTTTCATCTGGCATCTGAGCCTGATTTATTTGTATGTTGACTGTTGTAAGATTTGCCGAAGTATTCTGCGCGATTTCATTTTCAGTAAAAGTTGCAACAGAGCCCTTGTCTGTTCCTGAAAGATTTATTGCTGGCTTCAGGACAGCATAAAGAAACACAAGAAATGTTACAAAAATAATAAATGAAAGGATTATTCCAACCTGCGAGCCTCTTTTATTTTTCATATATCTTGATATGTTTATTGTTTATATTTTTACTTGCCGAACAGTACATTTGCTATTGCTGAAATTAAAAATGAGAGCACGACTAATGTGAATGAATGTTTTATTCCTGCCCTTATATCCCCCTCTGAAAGTTTTCCTATTGTCAGGCCGCTGAACAGTCCCTGAACTAAAAGAAGATACAAAAATGATTGAGACACTTCCTGTGTTGTAAGTGCTGTTCCTCCGCTCGGTAAAGAAATTCCTGTCTCTGCACCCAGCGATCCTATTCCCGCGATTCCTGAAATCATAGGAATAATGTAGAATTGCATTACTAGCACAATTACTATGAATACTATGAAGATTATGTAGCCCTGAACAACCAGCGTAGAGATTGTAGCCTTTCTTTCTTTTTTCAGCTTGTCTGTCATGCTTACTGCCTTCGCGACTTCTTCAAGGATCTCTCCTATATTTCCTCCTGCTTTTTCTGCCTGACCGATCAATGCTATTGTTCTGGAGACTGTTTCGTTGTTTACGTCATTTGCAAAAGTCTGGAGCGCGGTTCCCAGAGGGATTCCGATTGAGATCTGGTTCGCCAGTTTTTCTACATTCCTGCTTAAAATTCCGAACGGCTTTTTTTTCATGTTGATGATGCTCTTGCTTATCGGCGTTCCTGTTTTTACGCTCTCTACAAGATTTCTCGTGAATTCCATGAACATCTCTTCTTTCTGTCCTGACATTCTTGCCTTCTGCATTACTGTGTAGACAAAAGGAGAAGCTGCGATCAGAATTGCAAACCAGATTAAGAAAAAGAAAAATCTTGTATTAAGAAATAAAAGTGACAGTCCTCCGACCACAACTCCGGCGATTATTCCGACATAGTGGATTTTTTGAAGCTCCATTTATATCGCCCCCGGATTTTTTACCTGGAGGAATATCAGGAAAAATACATTTATCAGAGAAACTACCCCGACTACTATGAATGTTATCGCATCGGTGCTTAATGAAATCCCGAGCCCGCTTATCTTCATCATCATCAGAAGCAGCATCAGTATCATCGGAGCTGCTATAACAACGCTTATGTAAATGTCCATGAATGTTTCTGCGGACTTGGTTGCTTTTTCTTTGTCAAGCCTGTAGTCGAAAAGAAGTGTCTGCGCCCTCTTGTCAAAAAACTCGAACAGGTCTCCGCCCGATGTTATTGTCGTTGCAAGCCCGTTGAAGAGCTCTGCAAGTTTCTGGCTAGGTGAGTTTGATGCTAGGTCCTTTAGCGCAGTCACAAAATCATATCCGTAGATGTTTATCTCGTTGAGCAGCTTGTTGAATTCTCTTTCAAGCGCGGGATATTCTCCTGTTGCGGAAATTATCTGGAATATTCTTGTCGGCTCGATCTGCGATCCTGCGATTGCGGCCATGTGGATTGCAGCGAATGGAATTTCCACATTTATCTTGTTTTCAACTGTCTTTTTTTCAAGAGTCGGGTATATGTACATGAATAAAAATGTCCCTGCTGGCAAAAGGATTAGTATCCAGAAGATTTCAAGAAATCTCGTTCCTATATTTGTGGCAGTTCTTGTTATTATTGGAAGAGCAGGCCCGACATTAAAAAACAATAGGAATGCAAAAAGAACAAATGCGATCCCGAATGCGAGCACGGTTGTCATCGCCATCATTGAAGCGTAAGTGACTGATGTATAGCTCATGTTTGCCTTTATCAGATCTTTTTCCAGAATCGTGAGGTTTTCAGGGCTGACTATTGATTTTACATAAGCAGAAAAATAATTGTTTGCGATCTTTATGTATTTGCTCGGCTTCTTCTCTTTCTTCTGTACTTCTTTTTCTTTTTTCTTTTTCAGCCTTTTCAGGATTTCTTTGTCGAGCTCTGTAAGCTCGCTGATATTAATACTCCTCTTTGCTGTTGTCTTTTTCGGAGCAGGCTCTTTCTTTTTCGGCATAAGTTTTTCTTCAATAGGCATGTTTATTGCGGTCCCTTCAAGAAGTGTCATCAGCTTGTCATTTATTTTTTTAAATGAATCTTTAAGTTTTTCTGTCTGGTCGTCGACCATGTCCTTTTCTTTCTTGTCTTCGCTGTTTCCCGCATAATTAAAAAGTGAAGTAAGCTCTCCTGCTATCTTGTTTTCGCTTGAAACAATTTCTTTTATTCTTTTTATATTGTCTTCAATTGTCATTTTATAATATCTGAAATCTCTTTTTGTATTTCAAGCATTATTTTTTTTGATTTGTTGAAGTCCGAATACTTTCTTTTTTCGTATGATTTTTCAAGATTTTTTTCGGCTTCTGTTAGTGATTTTACAAGCTGGTTTAAGAATACAATTTCCTCTCTTTTCATATTTCAAAAAAGCCTTTTCACGTTATTAAATATTTTGGAACGTTAAATTTAAATACAACTTAAATTTTAATGTTACATGAATAGAAAAAGGGGATTTTTAATTCTTGGAATATTAATTTTGTTTTCAGGAATTTTTATTGCTTTTGCAGGAGCTTTTGTAAACACATCGCAATGGCATTATAGTGATAATGTTTCTATAACCTTCAACGGGACAGTAGAAAATTTAAATCCAGTTTTAAATTGCCTGTCAAATTATGCATGTGCCAGCCAGATATTCAGTACATCTTACCTTGATGCAACTCCTCCTGTAGGCGGGCATAGTGCAAGCCAGATCTGGGTTTCTACAAAATACGGGGAGATGACTCTCTTAAATGCTCTTAACTCTTCACAGCCAGATAAGCTTTGCCCTGCAAGTCCTCCTGAGACATCATACACTTCACATCCCCCTGCAAGCATGGCATATCATTATGGGACAGAAATTCAGGTTACGATTAACAGCGTAACAGAAAGTTTGCAGGATGCGATCAACGGAGGATTTTTCTGCTATTACTGGAATGTCGGGAGTTGGGGAACTTGTTTCCAAAGCGGAACAGAAACCAGAACATTGACCTGCAATGCCTTTGACGGATCTGTTGTAGACAACGGAAATTGCACAACTGCAGAGCCTGCTTCAAGCCAGTCCTGCACTCCTTCATATACCTGGACAGATACAGGATCTGGTGGAATGGATTATAGTTGTTTAGGGGGGCAAATGTATTCTCCTCCGTGTTCAATTACAGCAGGTGCTGCTTGTTCTCCTTACGGAGCAACTGGCCAGTGTCATACATGTCCTAATTACACGGAATATACATGTGAAGAGAGTGTTAGAAATTAGTGGCTTTCCGATAAATTCTCCTCGCCTGTTAAGTTCGTGGCTTTCTGTTGTTTAATTGAATTTAATAGCATAGTTTCCCAAGCATTTCCCTTTATTCCAATTCCAACCTTATCAGCAGGAGTTAATCCGTTTCTTGCATCTTTTCTTACAAAGTTATGGAATACCTTAAATCCATCCTGATATTCCTGAACTTTTGTAACTCCTCTCCTTATCTTATGAAATTCCTTTTGTTGTGTATGGTGTGATTCTATCGCATTATTATTTATCTCATGCCTATGCCCTTTGATTGATGTGAATTTTACTTTGCGTTCATTTCCCCAATTTCTAAAAGTCTTTCTGCAACCATCTTCATAACCCCTGTAACCATCAACTATAATCTGAAAAGGCACTTTGCCGTTCTGGTTTAATGCTTCTGTGAAAACGTGCTGTGCATCTTTGCTACTTCTTGAACGCCCAGAGCATTCAGAAGCCAAAAGGAATTTTGTCTTGTTGTCTATAACATTCCAAACGTAATGATAATTTGTGTTTTCATCATTCTTTCCTTCTTTAGTCAAAATTAAAGTTTCATCTGCGTTCCAAACTCCTTTTATCTGTGGCTTTATTGTTTGAGAATATTTTTCCATAACTTCTGAAAATCTTAATACCCATTCCCTTATTGTTACGTGGGAAATCTTCAAGCCATAGAACTGCGAAAATTGGTCTGAAATATCTCTGTAAGATAATCCCTTATAGTAACAATCCATAGCCAAGCAAACTAATTTAGTATTTCCTTTGATATATTTTATCGGCTCTAAAACAAATCTTTTCTTGCACGACTTACAGCAATAAAGTTGTTTAACTCCTAACTTTGTTTTTCTCTGCCCTCTCTTGAAGATTTCTTCATTAGAGCAGTAAGGACAAATATCTTTTTGCGGAGTTTCAATAATCAATTCAACTTCTTTCTTTACTTCTGGCTGAACCTCGTATTGCGTCTTTAACTTCTCAAAAAGGATTATTGCCTTAATGTGTTTGCAGTAAAGATTCTTTCCCTGACATCTTCTTCTGAAATCCTCGCACTCGCAACTATAAGCGTCTATGTGCGTTACTTTGTATTTTCTATCGCTTGTTTGAGAAGGAACTAAATAAGTGAATTCGTCAAGAGTTTCAGGGTTTCCTTTTTCCAGAATTGCCTTTGCTCTCTCGTTTCTCCATTCAGAGAAGTTCTTGATATATTCTGTTGTTTGTTCCATTTTTATCTGCATGCGTCTTTATTTTCGCATGCATAATTAACATAATGCTACTATTTAAACCCTTGCATGCGTTATTTTTAATGCATGCAAAGATATTTAAATCATGCATAATTAATAATGGCATGGCATGGACAAAACCTATCTATAATAAAAAGAAAGTGGATAATGCTGGTCACATTTTAACTGACGAACATGCGTCTCCAAAAGAAGTAGAAGGTGCTTTAACTATCCTTAATAATTGGCGTTCTTCTCACGGGTATCCTATGAATACTTTTCAAGCACGATTAAGACAAATGTCAAAAAAAATTGATGATAATGCTTTAGTCGTTCAGAGACTAAAGAGAGTTCCTTCTATAATAAAAAAACTTGAAAGAGACCAAACAAAAACTATGAGTCTGTCTCAAATGCAAGATATTGCTGGATGTAGGTCTATCTTGTCAGATGTAAATAAAGTAAATGAACTAACGGAAATTTATAAGAAAAGTCGTGGATTAAAACATAAGAGGATAAGGGAAAAGGATTATATAAAAAATCCTAAAGGAGATGGATATAGAAGTATACACCTAATCTATAGATATAAAAGTGATAAGATAAAAACATATGACGGCTTACTTATTGAAATTCAGATTAGAAGCAAGATACAGCATGCATGGGCTACTGCAATAGAAATAGTTGATTTATTTACAAAACAGGCAATTAAATCTAATGAAGGTGAAGAAGAATGGAAAGAGTTTTTTAAATTAGTCAGTTCAGCATTTGCAAAAATGGAAAATCAAAAAGAAGTAGAAGGAACACCAACCGATGACGATGAACTATATAGAGCAATTAAAGAAAAAGTAGATAAATTAAAAATATTCTCAAAAATGAAAAATTGGTCAGAAATGTTAAGAATAATAGAACCAGAACTTAAAAAATTGGATTTCTTTTTACTTGAATTAGATATATCGGAAGAGACTAATGCAAAATTAAGTATTAGAGGTTATCCCGAAGGAGCAGAATCTCTTGCATCAGAGCATTATCTTGAAGCAGAAAAATTGAGAGGGGGAAATCCAGATAAAGATGTTGTTCTTGTTGGTGCAAAATCTGTAGAAGAATTAAAAAAAGCATATCTTAATTATTTTGCAAATTCAAAAGAATTTTTGGAATATTTAAAAAGTTATTTGGAAAAGAAAGGTAAATTATCTGTCTTGGCAGACATAAAAATGAATAATAAAAATGGAAATGGAAAAGAAAACCCTAAATAAAAGTTTACATAAGGCAAATGTAGCTAAGAATGATGATTTTTATACCAATCTTACAGATATTGAAAAAGAGTTAGGACATTATAAAGAACATTTCAAAAATAAAATTATTTTTCTTAATTGCGATGACCCAGAAGAAAGTAACTTTTGGAAATACTTTGCTTTAAATTTTAAATTTCTTGGATTAAAAAAATTAATAGCAACACACTTTGAAACCAAAAAACCATCTTATAAATTAGAAAAGACTAATGGAAATACAATAAAAACTCCCTTGAAACAAAATGGAGATTTTAGAAGCCCTGAATGTATAGAAATATTAAAAAAATCTGATATTGTTGTTACGAATCCGCCCTTCTCTTTATTTAGAGAATATATCGCTCAATTAATGAAATACAATAAAAAGTTTTTAATTATTGGAAACCAAAATGCTCTCACTAATAAAGATACTTTTGAATTTATCAAAAAAAATAAAATTTGGTTAGGAATTGATAATGGTGGGACAAAATGGTTTAAAGTTCCAGAACACTATGATATAACCACGGAATCAAGAAAGAAAATAGAAAATGGGACTAAATTCTTTAGTATGGGGACAATTGTATGGTTAACCAATTTGGACAATAAGAAAAGACACGAAAATTTAATTCTTTACAAAAAATATAATCCAAAAGATTATCCTAAATATAAAAATTATAATGCTATAAATGTTGATAAAGTAAGTGATATTCCAATAGATTATAAAGGAGTAATGGGAGTTCCATTAACTTTTTTAGATAAATATAACCCAGAACAATTTGAGATAATTGGGCAGACCCATAGTGGAGATAAATCTCCAGAAGTTGAATCTCTAAGGAAAGACCCAGAACATAGGCATAGGGGAATTATTGAAGGAGAAGATAAAGAGAAATATGTCCGTATTCTAATAAAGAATAAGAATGTTTAAATAATTCTTTTTGGATATTATTCTATGAAAATAGAGCTTAAACAAATACCAATTAAAGATGTCGTAGAAGGATACAAAAATGATGAAGAAGAAGGAGTTATTGGGTATAAAGGAAAATTAAACATCCGTCCAAAATATCAAAGAGAATTTATCTATAAAGATAAACAGCGAGATGCTGTAATTGAAACAATAAACAAAAGTTTTCCTTTAAATGTGATGTATTGGGTTAAAAATGAAGATGGGACTTTTGAAGTAATGGATGGACAGCAAAGGACAATAAGTTTTTGTGAATATGTTGATGGAAAGTTTGCATTAGATTTCAAATATTTTCATAATCTTACAAATGACGAAAAAGAGAAAATTCTAAATTACAAATTGATGATTTATTTCTGTGAAGGAAAAGATAAAGAAAAGTTGGATTGGTTTAAAATAATAAATATTGCAGGAGTAAAATTAACCGACCAAGAATTAAGAAATGCTATTTATACAGGAACTTGGCTAACTGACGCAAAAAGGCATTTTAGTAAAACAGGTTGCCCAGCATATAACATGGCAAAGGATTATCTAACAGGAGTTCCAATTCGCCAAGATTATTTAGAAACTGCGATTAGCTGGATTAGTAATGGAAAGATAGAGGGATATATGGCTAAAAATCAGGATAAACCTAATGCAAATGAATTATGGTTATATTTTCAAAGTGTTATAAGTTGGATAAAAGCAATTTTTTCCACTTACTATAAAGAAATGAAAGGAGTAGACTTTGGGACTTTATACAATAAATTTAAAGATAAAGAGTTTAACTCAAAAGCAATAGACAAAGAAATAGCAAAATTAATGCAGGATGATGAAGTTGAAAAGAAGTCAGGTATTTTTCCCTATATTTTAACAAGAGATGAAAAATACCTTAATCTTCGTGAGTTTACATCTAACCAAAAAAGAGAAGCATACCAAAGACAAAAAGGCATTTGTCCAAAATGTAAGAAGCATTTTGAAATAGAAGAAATGGAAGGAGACCATATAGACCCGTGGAGTAAGGGTGGGAAAACTACTGCTGAAAATTGTCAGATGCTATGTAAACACGATAATCGTATCAAATCTGGAAAGTAAGTTAAAAAGCCACGCTACTTAACAGCATCATTCAAGCCACGAATACTTAACACTCTCACATGTGAATAAAATTTTAGAATATGAAAATTAAATTTGTTCGATCCCGAACTGCTTGAGTACTTCGTTTGGCCTTTTGTAATACTGGTTTACTAATTCCTGAACCTCTTCAAATTTTGAAATTCCCCTTTTTGACATTTCATATATTATCTGTGATCTTTTTCTGAATTCAGCTTCAAGCTCTTCCATTCTTATCCCGTATCTTCTAACAATTTTTTCAAAAACTCTTTCGCCGCCCTTGAAATAAAATCTGTCGTCTGCGGGACTCCATGTGAAGGGAGTGTTTATTATTGCGGTTCCGTCGAGATTTACATTTACTATCTCGACTATCTCCCTTAATTTTCTTGTCTCCTGGTTTCCTACTATCGCGTGCGTCATGATGCAGACGCAGTCAAGAACATTCAATAGCGTCGGAGAAAGTTCTATCGGCGGAGTTTCAAGTCTTTTTATCAGTGTCTCGACCGAATCAGCGTGCATTGTGCTCAGCGATGAGTGCCCCGAAGCCATTCCCTGGAAAAGGACAGACGCCTCTCTTCCTCTTACTTCACCGACAATTACATAATCTGGATTCTGTCTGAAAGAACTTCTCAAAAGAGTGAATAATGTTATTTCATTTTCTCTTCTGTTTTCTGTCGATTCTCTCGTGACGCTAGGAAGCCAGTTTTCCCTAGGCAGATTTAGTTCTCTCGTATCCTCAATGCTTACAACTCTTGCTTCCGGAGGTATGAAAAAAGCGATGGCATTAAGCAGCGTCGTTTTTCCCGAAGCTGTTCCCCCTGTCACTAAAATATTCATCTTGTACTGTATAAGGATCCAGAGATATGCGAGCATCTCGGGGCTGAGTGTTTTGAATGAAAGAAGTTGTATAGGAGTCCATGGAGTTTTTGTGAACTTTCTTATTGTGAATGTCGGCCCCTTGCTGGTTATATCTGTTGTATATGTAGCATTGACTCTGCTTCCGTCCGGCAGGCTTCCGTCGAGAATCGGATTTGCGTAGGATATATGCTTCCCGCATCTCTGCGCGAGTTTTTCTACAAAACTCTCGATGCTGTCCATGCTCGTGAAATTGACATTCGTCTTTATGCTTCTGTAAAGTCGGTGTATTATGTAGACTGGGCTGTTGATCCCGTTGCATTCTATATCCTCGACAAAATAATCTCTTATTATGGGCTCTATCTCGTTTATCCCGATGAAATCCCTGCAGAGATAATAATATATTTTTTTGTAAGATTCATAAGGTATGTCCATTCCGAATTCTACCGCGAGAATTTTAAGCCTCTTGTCAATGTATTCCAAAAGCGTGTCCTCATTTTTTTCCACGACTCCTTCAAAATTTATAAGGTCTCTTATCGCTGAAGTGAGTTGGTCTCTTGAGGATTTTTCCTGCTCTGTAAGTATCGGCTCTTCGATTTCATAAACGAGCTCGTAGATTTTCGCATCCCAGTAAATGTGGACAAATGCGAACGGCGCGATAAGGCAGTATCTGATATCAATCTGCGATTTGTCTTCTATTCTTTCAAGCAAAGGCGTCTTCGGATGAAAGTCTATTTTTACTTTTTCGTAATCTTCAATATTATCCATTTTTTTATTTAGCTAAGAGACATGTTTAGTATTGTTCTGTTTTCAGCGTCCTCTCCTGCATTTGCTATTGTCAGTTCATAGGGCGTCGAAGCGGCAGTGAGGGTCTGCAGAGCATTTGCTCCGTTGAATTCTATGTCATAATCCTGCTGGTAATTTATCGTCAGGGTCACTTTGTATTCGCTGTTGTATTTTTCTGTGTCGATCAGTATATCTCCGTTGCTGATGTTTTTCCCCGGCTCGCTGTACGCGCTCTGGGTGTTCATGTCAAAACTGATAAGGTCATTTACGCCGTCGATATTAAGTTCCCCCTGCTTGATCCCCAGCTCGACTATTCTTAAATTCCCTTCGCCGCCTAGCGTGTTTATTGTTGAGTCAATCTGGGTCAGTAAGTTGATTGACTGCTGCACTACTGCCTGGTCCTGCAGCTGCTGTATTTTCGGCTGGGCGAAAGAAAGGACAAGCCCTATCATTACAAAAGCGATTAGAGTATAAATTACTGTTTCAATCCAGACCTGCCCTCTTTTATTCATGAATGTACAAGTAAAATTTAATTTAAATAATTAATTCTTTTACTCGGCGCTGATTGAGCAGTCATAGATTTCAGCAAGTGTATCAGAAACCGAGCAGAGGTTTCCTCCGATGACCGGTGCGATTTGTACAGAATCAACAGGGCTTGAAAATCCTGTTAAATAATAAGTCAATCCTGAATTTTTTCCTGGAAGAACAACTTCGCTGCTTCCGTTTTCCATTGTTATCCCCGAAAGGTTCTGCGGTGTGTTTGTGATCGTGTATGTGTTGACTGCTCCTCCTGCTGATACTGAGACAAGAACTTTATCGACGCTGATGTCCCCGATTGTCATGGAAAAGTTAAAGCTGTACTGGCCCCCTGATAAAGTATTAAGGCAGGTGTACTGCCCGTTGATTTTTACCTGGTTGTAATTTCCGTAGCATGATTCGCTGCTGCTTACCTGTTTGGTTATGAATGTATTCACAAAAGCCCAGACAATTACGATTGCAGCGAGGCTTATTGCGATGAGAATTACTGTTGTTACAACTTCAGACAGCCCCTTTTTACGAGATCGTGATATCCTTTCCATACTGTCCTCCGCATATTAAAGTTTCTTTTCCGCTGGGTGATGTTCCTATAAGTTCGGGTATTATAAGAATGTCATTTGCGCTTCCGATATCACTCTGTATGTTTCCTGAGAAAGTTGCTCCCTGCCCCAGCCCTCCGGAAGGCCAGCTGCTTCCTGCACTTGTGTTCATAATGTCTTCTGTCACGAAATTTCCATTGTTTGAAATTCTTATCTCGATTCTGAATATCGGAATGTTTCCTGTATTGACTACACTTAAGGTTCCTGCCGCATATGTTGCGTCGAACTTTACATCATCGCATACCAGATTTATGTTCTTCCCGAATTTTGTGACTCCTTCCTGCACCATTCCCCTAAACCATAAGAAAATTATAGAAACTATTACAACGACCAGAGCAATCAAAAGAACTGTTGTTATTACAGGGGAAAGCCCTTTCTTTTTTATCACACTCCTTCTTGCCATTTTAATATTAATATCCTTCTATTTTAAATCCTTTCTGTTCAGTTGCATGTAAGCAGTTCTGTAACCTCTGAATCAGTGCATGTTACTAAAACTGTTTTTCCCTGAACATCCTGTATTCTCGTCGGTATAAGCTCTATCTTGCTAAGGTTTCCGTATCCCGATACATTGAAGACATGGAGTTTTATTCCTGTTGCGTCAGGAGCCAGTTCATTGTTTACAAGCTGCGAGAATATTACAGAATTTCCGTACGGATATGCTCCGCTGTAATTAAGAACTTTCTGTGATAAATCTATTGTTGCAAGCTGGCTGGTGTCGCTGTTGTTTGAAGCATGAATAAAATATCCTTCAATGCTGAACTTTCCGTTATTTTCCAGGGTTATGTTTAATATCTGGTTTGTGCAGTCATAGGAAAAATCTTTTACAAAAAAAGAAGTTCCGTCATCGCACTGAAGCGACTGCGATGGGACATATGTTACAAGCCATTGGTATACGAGCACACTTATTGTTATCGAAACCGCGACTAGCAGAATGTATCCAATGACTTCGCTGAGTCCTTTTTTATTGCGGGCTTGTAATAACATTTTTTTCTCCGTTTTCTGTTTCCCAGATTACAAAATAGAAATTTTCTCCGGGCTTGAGCGCGAATTCATACTGGTTTCCTGCAAGGTTTATCGCTACTTTTGAAATTGCACCGTTTTCTTCTGGAAATTGCTGAGGTGATTGCGGCTGTCCGAGGACAGTGAGGTTCTGGCATTCTGGCTGATTCTGCGGCTGTGGAATTACGCATCCGGAAGTGTCAAATCCGCATTGTGCAGTGCATTGAAGTGCTGTCTGTCCCTGAGGTTCGCTTGCAGGTTCGTCAAATCCGAATGAAGTGCAGTTGAGCCCGCTCATATTATTTCCGTCGCAGTATTCTCCGGGATTTACTGTTGATTCATTTACTGTTTCATTTGAAGCAGCAGAAATATTGCATCCGGGCTGTTCAAGCTGGCAGTCGCCTGCGCATCCTATATCCCCGAATATGCTTGTGTTTACATCGCATCCCTCTCCTGCTATTGCAGTTCCGTCCCCGCAAACATGAGTTACAGGATTTAATGTTATGCAGACGCTTTCGTTTAATAACTCTTGATAACCGACAACGTCAATGACCTGCGCGTTTCCGAACACGAAATAAATATTCCTTTTTCCTCCCATGTAGCTTACATAATTCTGGATGAAATTTTCCATTAGTGATTGCATCTCAGTATCGTTTAGCTCGTTGTATGTTCCGTAATCAAGAACCTGCTGGCTTTCAATTCCCAGTTCCTGTCCAAGATCATAAAGTTTTGTTGTCTGTTTCGGCTGGCTGTAATTCGAGACAGTTACAATGCTTATTATCACTGTTATTATGATTATTGCAGCAATAATGAAAAATTGCCCCCTCTTATTTTTCATTTATTAAAAAACCAGAAAGACTTTATTAACTTTTTGAACTATAAAATGTTAAGAATAAGGAATTGTCGTAATTTTCTCCTTTTTTGTTAAGTTGCAGTAAGTTTTATATTTCTAATTACTGACTCATTACCTGAATTGTTAATTGTAATAACAATTATCAATACTGTTGTAATAAGTATCATCAATAGTGCTATCATTAAAATAACAATTAGCGCAGTAGGGAATACTGCCCGTAGCTATAAAATAAACATTTTTAAATCCCCTATTATTATTATTATTATATACTCCCCAGCATTGCTTCGGCAAAGCTGGGTTCATATTTTACGATATATTTTTAAGTTATTTCTTTATCTAACTCTATGCACGATAAAGAAAAAGTTATAGTATTCATTGACGGCAGCAATCATTATCATATCGTTAAAAAGATGATTAATGATGATCCTGACTGTTTATCTGAATTTGATTTTGATAAATTTACAAAAACTCTTGTAGGAAATAGAATGCTTGTTAGAACCTATTATTACACAGCTCCCTTGGATAAAAATTATATTACCCCAAAAAAGGCGAAAAAAACTGGACAGGAAATTTATGCCAACCAGCAGAAATTTTTTGATAAATTGAGAAAAATACCTTGCTTTAATCTAATTTTATGCAGAATGCAAAAAGAGACCATAAATGGTAAGATTTGTTATATGGTAAAAGAAGATGACATAAACTTGGCAGTTGATATGGTTAAGTTGGCTTATAATAATGCTTATGATACTGCAATATTAGTCTCTTCAGATGGGGATTTTGTTCCAGCAATCAAAGTTGTAAAAGAAGTCGGAAAGAAAGTTGAAAACATTGGGTTTGAAACTAAATTTTCTTGGCATTTAAAACACGAATGTGATACCTACAGGCAGTTATCAAAAGAGGAAGTTAAAGGATTTCTTCCTTTGGAAAAATGAAGATAAAGAGTTGCTAATTTTATACGAATAATTTAAATATTTAAAATAATTAAATTATCTGTTAAAGAGGAAAGATGAAAACAGTAAAAGTAAAATTAAATTCTGTTATTTTGGTTGCAGTAATAATCTGCGTGGTTGGCTTGGTTATTGCCGGAAGTTTTCTGATTAGCTATTTGTCTCAGGTTCAGCAGCCGGCAAATGTCCTTACTTTTTATCATCAGTGGACTTCTGTCGGAGAGCAGGCTGCTTTGAATGCGCTGATTAATGTTTATCTTTCAGAATATCCTAATGTGACTGTTCTTCCGACCCCTGTTTTCAGTCTCTCTTCGAGCGGAGGAGGAATTGTTTTGTTTAATGTTCTCAAGCCTTTAGTTTTCAGCGGCCAGGCCCCTGACAGTTTCGAGGCTCATGCAGGATACGAGGCCAAGATATATTATGACGCTGGTCTTCTTGATCCTGTTGACAATATCTGGCAGGAAGATAATCTTGAAAATGTTACTCCGAAGACTATTCAGGCAATGTGCCAGTTCGACGGGCATTATTATTCTGTTCCTGCTGACATGCAGAGAAGCAATTTAGTTTGGTACAACAAGCCTCTTCTTGACAAGTACGGAATCGATACTCAGTCTATAACTTCATGGAGTTCTTTTTTCCTTGCATGCGATGAATTGAAGACAGATGGTATTCAGTATCCTATACAGATGGGACAGGCATGGACAGCTGCATTTGCATTTGACCAGATTGTCGCGAGCCAGGGTATTGGTTTCTATCAGGACTGGATAAATGGGAAAGTAATTTCTGCAAATGATCCTCGGCTTTTGAACTCTCTTGCTATTTTTAAAAAATATCTCAGCTATGTAAATCCTGACAGCGCGAACATAACATGGAATGCTGCTACAGACAGGGTTATTGATGGCGAGAGCGCGTTCAACATAGACGGCGACTGGAATGACGGCGAGTTCATAGCCGCGAACCTGACTTACAACAAAGATTACGGAACATTCCCTGTACCGGAAACATCAAACATGTACGGAATTGTTATTGATGCATTCCAGCTTCCTAAAAATATAAAGCATCATGAAAGCGCAGAAGAATGGCTTACTGTTGTCGGCTCAGAAAAAGGACAGGATGCATTCAATCCTCTGAAGGGATCTATCTCTGCCCGCTTCGACGCTAATGTAACTAATTATGATCTGTATCAGAAGACAGCTGTTCTTGATTTTATATCTTCCAAATATGTTTTCCCTGCAACTTCAAATGCTGCTCCGAGTGACTTTGGCGTAGCCGAGCAGAACATGATAAGCCAGTTTATTATTGATCAGAATGTAACAGAAGCTGCAGATTATATAACAGGTTATACCCAGCAAATATCTAAAGAATACACAATAAACTGGCAGCTGGATTAAAAGTGTAGACTCGAAGGTTTCTTATAGAATTAAAACAAGAAAGTTTAAATATACATATGTATACAATTGTATATGGAAACAACAATTAGAATAAATCCCGAGACAAAAACAATGCTTGACAAGTTAAAACTTCATGAACGGGAGACTTACAATGATATAATTGAAGTTTTGCTTGAAGATCATTTGGAATTAAATGAAGAAACAAAGAAAGAGATTAAAGAAGCAAGAAAAAAAATTGAGAAAGGAGAATTTTATACTGAGGAAGAAGTCGAAAGGATGTTTGGATTAAAATGAATTATGAGGTAATTTGGAGCAGGAAATCCATAGACTTTCTGAGCAAACTTGAATCATTGTTGTCTAAAAGGATTATAAAATATGTTAAAGAGTTTTCGGAAAATCCAAAAGCAAAAGAATTCAAAAGATTAAAGGGGGAATCGGCATTTAGATTAAGAGTTGGAGACTACAGGGTTATTTTTGATTTTGATCAAAAAAACAACAGAATGAACATAATTAAGATAGGTCATAGGAAAAACATTTATGAAAGATAGGTAAAAATTAAGTGTAGACTCGAAGGTTTGCCTGTAAAAAACTGAAGTGCTTCCTCTATTCTTTCTCGGCCTTGCACTCTGTTAAGCACCTAGTCAAATGTTTAGGGCTGCTCCGATCAGGGCCTGACCCATTTCGCATATGCAAGATCAAAACAGACAAAGCGTCAACGTTGGAATAAAGACAATTCAACATCTTACTCACTTGCCTTCTTGCAGTCTGCCTAAAGCCCGTTTGCAAATAGCGGAGGGCTAATCCGCTGACCTAGTCTACAGAATAATATGATAATAAGGATTTTTAAGCGTTGTGGAAATAATTAAATTTTTAAGGCAGGGCATATCATATTGGACATGGAATTGCTGAATAAAATCGGGATAACAATCTCAACATCATCTGTTCTGGTCTGGGTCGCTTACATGCTATGGATATTTGTTCCTGTTTATTTGTCAAGGTTCTCAAATACAATTATAGTGGGAAGCGGAATGATAATGACTATTCTTTGCGGAAGTTTTTCTATTCTGGGAATATTATTGGCGAAAGATTAAGCACACTTTCCGAAATTGATAAAAGAAAAAAATCCGATGAATCCTCTGCATTCTTTGTTGCAGCACTGTGATGTTGAAGTGCATTGCGCTCCTGCCATTTTGCAGGTGCTTGGGTTTATGCATGTTCCTTCTGTTCCAAGTCTTCCGGGAGGAATGTAAGCTATAAGGCCAGGACAACATTGTGCATAATTTCCTGGAACAACTGCTCCCAAGCTTCCTCCTTCGCCGATGCAGTTAGGAGATGATGAAATCGTGATTACAGCGGTCTCCATATAAAGTTTTGATGATGCGCTTATTAATGTGATAGTTACTCCGTTGATTGTCTGCGATGCTCCTGATTTTATTGTCTGTGTTGTGCTATTTGTTGAAGTGCATACAAGGCAGTTTGTCGGGCCTCTTCCTGTGCTGACGCAATTGCATGGATATGTGTAAGGATATGAGACGCTGAATGCTGCGTTGCTGTTTGATGCTGAGACAAGAGTGATTGTGTAAACCTTTCCTCCTATTGCTGCCTGGGTTGATGCAGAAGGATTTGTTTTGCTTAATGTATTTCTTGTGAGTGTTACTGCGCCTGAAGCAGATGCGAAAGTCAGCAGAAATAATAACAGAATGATTGCTCCGATGAAAATATTTTTCCTCATATCTTACTGATTGAAATATAGTTTAAATATTTGGCGAATTTTTTGCAGAAGAATTTTTATATCCTATTTTCTTATGAATGGAATGATAAATAAAAGCAAAAGACAGATTGAGTGGGCTCTTGCTTTCTGGATAGGTGTTGGTTTGATGAGCATAATAAACGTCTGGAAAATTGCTTCTAGTCAGCATCCAGTTACATACTCCTGGATTATGTTTGGGGTTTCTATAATTTTTATAATTGGATGTGCTATTTTAATAAAAATTAAAAAATAGAATTTATAAACCGGATTCTAATTGTTTATTCCATGCTTGAAAAGATAACTGTTGCTTTGGGTCTTGCAGGAGCTTTGGCTCTCTCTTCCTGTGCTGTCAAAGCAGAGGAGCATTGGTTTCACGGGCTTTGGGTATTTCCAATGGAATATGCAGGGCTGAAAACAAATTTTAAGCTCAGCGAACCTCTGGTTTTTCTTGATCATTATTCTGATAATAAAGCAGGTGACGTAGAAGAGCTTTGCATTTACGGCCCGTCAGGAGATGTTGTTTTTGAAGAGAGCGAATCTGTTCCCTACAATGATTCTGCCTGGGAAGTCGGCTGTCTCGACTCCAATAAAACAACGCAGGAATTTTTTGAAAAAGGCGGGTACGGAAAATACAGGGCAGTGTGGTTCCTGAATGACCAGTTGATTGGAGAAGACGATTTTGCAATTACTGATTAAAAATACTCTTTGAATAATAGATTTCCGTATTCTAAAATTCACCCATGCTTATATCGTATAGTTTAACTTCTGAAGGTATATAAGGCGTGGAATATGGTCTTTTTGATGACTAAATCTCAATTGCAAAAACAACAATTAGTAAAAAACTGTTTCGGGACAAATGAATGGTCTAAAAATTCAGGTATTTGTAATAGATGCGAACAGAAAGCTGATTGTGGTAAAATTAAAGCAAAAAAGAATAATTCTTAAATTATTTTAAAAATAGCTCTCTTCACGCCGATAGTATTTTGAGAGTAATACTTTTGTTTATTTCTTGAACATTCCCTTTCTGAAATTTTTGAACCGGCCCATCCTGAAATTAAAGAAGACGACTCCTCCAAGAATAAAGGTTAATGATATTGCAGCAATTCCCATTGGTGTTGATGCGAAATTTCCCAGTCCTGTGACTGCGCCGTTTAAGAAGTTTGTAAAAGGATTTGTAGATTTATTTGGGGTGCTTGTGTTCGTTCCGTTAAAGCTGTTTCCTGGAAGAGATATCGGAGTTTGGTTTAGCAAAGGGTATGTTGCATTCCAATTTGTATAAGTATAGGGGAAAAATAAATTCGAAGGGACAATCAGCAATATCAAGACAACAGCCAGCATGATCTTCCCGTACTTCTCATACAAAAATGAAACAAGAAGCGAAGAATAAAGAATCAAAGGAAATACAAAGAAATAGCTGTACCTTAATGCAAAAGTCTGCAGAGAAAAAATTCCAACAAGACAAAGCAGGGAAGGAAGCACAATCATCAGTGTTAGTTTTTTCTTCCTAGCATAAGCCCAGATTAATCCCATCACAGACAATACCAAAATATAGATCATATCTCCCGTATAATTAAGATAGTCCTGCGCGTAGATTATTGAAGATTTTACCGAAAGAGCAGAAACCCCCAGTACACTGGCAGCACCAAAAAGTAGAAGGGCTCCCGGAATAATTGCTAAATACTTTTTCCACTTTTTGCTGTAAGCCAAAATATGCCAGATGAAAAAAGGAGCAAGAACCAAGCCCTCAACCTGCGTGTCTAGAGTTATGAAAAAAGAAATCAGCGCAAGATAAATATAATTGGGGTTCTTTTTTGACTTGTACAATAAATAAATAGAAAGAAAGAACATCAGCTGGAAAAGCTGGTAGAACCTTGCCTGCCTCGAGAAAAATACCTCAAGATAGAATGCAGACATGAACAGCGCAGAAATAATCCCGCCTGATTTCGAATATTCCCTTCCGATAAAATAAGCAAGAAGAACAGTAAGCAGCCCGAAAATTACAGAGGCGAACCTTACCAAGAAATCAGTCTGCCCGAACAATAAAAAGAAAGCAGTCAGATAATGAAATACAAAAGCCCTGTCGTAAAGAAGGCCAGAATCAAAAACAGGAATCCCCTTTTCCAGAATCATTTTTGCTGCCATTCCGGAAGTAGCCTCGTCAACCCAAAGCGAAGGGACTCCCAGCTGGTAGACTCTTAAGAAAAATGCGAAGACTAAGATCAGGCAGAGAATTATAACTTCCCAGTTTGCCTTTTTCCTTTTCATAGAAATATATTCTTTCTTTATTTAATAAATTTGTCAAAAGGAACTTTTATAATCAAACAGGATTAATAATAACTGAATGAAAAAAAATATTCTCTTGTTCTTTATCATAGTCTTTATATTAAATTTACTCTGGGAATTTTTGCAGTATCCATTATATAACGATCTCAGCAAAATACCAATGGTTCCTCATCTTATTCTTGCAAGTCTGGGAGATGTCCTTTTAATTTCCTTGATTTTTATTTTCTTGTTTCTCAAAAATAAAGGATTAAAATGGTTTATCAAACCAAAATCAGGAGATTATTTGTTTATAATTCTTTCTGGTATAATAATCGCTTCAGTTATAGAAATTATCAATCTATATCTTCTGAAGAGATGGAGCTACACTTCTTCTATGCCCGTGATATTCGGCATCGGACTGAGTCCTCTGTTGCAACTTTTTGCAACTTTCTTCATCTCTCTTGGAATAGCCAGAAGACTAATACGCAAACCTTAAAAGCAAAACTTCTGAATAAATAACATGAACAGATTAGAAGAAAGTTTATACAATCCGGAAAGAAGATTTTGCAATGAAAATCACAGATATATTTGCAGCATTGATCCTTGGGACAAGCCTATGTTTGGCGGATTGGGTAAGTTAAGGCCGATAGAACCTATAAAGCCGATTGGAAGCGTGTCCGGCTTTAGTAAAGAAGGCCCTGAAAATATATCATTTAATTTTGACTTGGGGAATGTTGCTCCGGAAGCGAAAGGATATTCCCTGACAGAAAGATATGATGCAAGCCACGGCGAGTTCCACCTGAATCAGGATGTTACAGAGAGCGGACTGACATTCCCTGTAATGAACAGTGGGACTAGCAAGAAAAATGACGGCTGGAAAGGATTGGGCCCTGCTCATCGGATGTCAATTTTTAGTCTGGACGATGATGACTCAAAATTTTAATTCTGAATTAGAAAATTATAAAAGCGATATACTCTTATTTGGTGAATGGCAATTTTTTTGGATATTAACATAAGAATAGAGAAAATTTATGAAGAGTTCAAAAAAGATGCAGAAGATAAAACCGGCTGGAGTTTAATGCAGAAGCTCAGAAAAGAATCTGGACAGGATAACCGCTTAAAAGGCTTTTTATTATATCAGCTGTATAAAATTTCCTATGAACAGAATGAAACAATCCCCCTGCTTCTTCAGGATTTTATAGGATATGTCATGTCTTCTAAAGATCCGGACGAAAAAGAAGTTGTTAGGGTCGGGAGTAAGCTTGACCTGAAAAATGCTGTTGAGATTTTTCCCGGCATCGCCTGCAGGAGAGATTTGTTGATAAATTTACTGGAGAAATTGAAGCTGGATAAGACTCTGAAAACATATTGCACTTTCTCTTTGATGAAAGAGGAAGAATTGCGTCATTCTAATTATTTTTCAGAAAGCCAGATGAAAAAGTTTAACGGGCCAGATAAAGAGGCTGTAGATTTTGTTTTGGATGTATTCAACAAAGAATGCAAAGAGAAGGGGATAATTCTTAAAAAGAGAATAATCAAATTAAAAAGTTTGGAGTCGACTTAAATAAAGAATGAAAATAGAAATTAGAGACGAAATAGGCGGGGAAAAGATGGAAGATGTTCTTAGTTCTTGTGAGGGAACAATATCTGAAAGTACAGGAAAAAGAGTCTTTTATGTAACTGGGGATAGATATAATATTATCCTCCAATTCATGGATGAAGAGGAACTTGATAATCTAATTAAGGCACTTGAATATTTTAAGAAACATAAAACATTCCCTCCAAAAGAATGAAGAAGTTAATCTTTAAATAGCCAGGAAAATTTTTTTCTTCATGATTCATAAAAGGAGAATGATTTTCATCTACATTGTTATCCTTGCAGCAGTAATCCTGATCGCAGCATCTTTCTTTGTTCTGGGAGAGAAAGCAGCAGAAAAAAGTTCAGTAGTCAAAACAAATAATCCCCCGATTGTTCACAGTTCATTGAGCCAGGCCCAGATAGAAAAAGTGACAGACGCAATTCTTTCAAGCCAGTTCATAAAAGACGTTCCTGAAGACAATCCAGTATCTCTTACATTCTATACATTTCAGAACGGGGAAAGAGTGTGGCAGAACAGTTTCCTTATAGGCAACAATCAGATCCTGCAAAGCGGAACGCCAGGAGTTTCTATCACAATGGATTCAAAATATATCTTTGAACTGAACAGCACTAATCTCTGTGATATAATAAAAGAAGCGAACAAAAACGGCGACCTCGGATTCGCAAGCAATTACAGCACATCAACTTTGTTCCTAAAATACATAACTCTCCTGAAAGACCAGAGCTGTTTCGGCCAATAACTTTTTATATTTTTAAAATTTATTTTTACTGGGAAATATTAAAATCACTTTCACCATCAAATTGATAATCGTATCCTGCTCCATACGGCTTGTCATACCAAAGAACTCTGTAATTTCCGTATCCACCATTAGGAGAACTTAGAAGATAAGACATCAAATCTCCGTTACTGCCTACTCTTTCCCATCCTCCGTTAAATATTTGAATCTGATCTTTTGCAAATACCAAGTTTCCATTAGGACCATAAACTGCCCATTCAACATCTTCTCCTGTATACCAGTTGGGATCGTGTCCTTCTAGTAACAAGTGCTCGTTACTTCGAAAATAAGTTTTTATCCCGTTAAAAGATTCCGGGTAGTCGGCTTGATTATTTGCATTGGGATAAAAATAATTGTATTCAAAGAAAACTCTGCCAGGTTCATAAGCAGCATCAGCAACTCCAACAGCTCCTGCAGACATAGCAGCAGCCAATACTAAAGCGCCAACATTTTTTTTCATGTTCATAAATAAATATCATAAAATATTATTTATAAGCTTTTGTGTAAAGCAAAAGATATTTCGAATAATTTATTTCCTGCAAAATAGTTCTGCTTTTAAAGTGACAACACTTTAGAAATATTTATAAAATGCGTTGCTGATGATTGGTCATGCCAAAAGAAACCAAATATGGAGTAATATCCGATGTACATCAGGATCCCAAAATGGTCCCTGTTGCAGTTGATTTATTCAAAAAATTAGGTGTCAATAAAATTTTGGTGAACGGCGATATATTCAGCAGGCAAAATTCATTAAAAGAGACTCAAGATTATTCGGCTTTCATATTGGATTCAATAGGCAAAGGAGGACTGGAATCATTCATCCAGCCCGGAAGCCACGAGAGTTTGCTGGGATACGGCCCTGTTATAGACTTTTTTGCCGAGAAGTACGATAATATTTTTGACACGCAGAGAATTTCCCACGTCGATCAGGACAGCCATCATTTGATATTCCTGCCTGGATCAGACTATCTAAATGGCGGTGAATACCATCTGGGAAATGAAAATGTCCCGAGCGGAAGATATCTGAAGACAGAAAAGGGATTAATGAAATTTACAGAACTTAATCACTATGCCGAAGCTATAGAGAGAGGAATCAGCAGAAGCGCGATACAGTACACCAACATGAATGATATAAAAGAATTGGTAACAGAGCCCGACAAGACAATAATTGTCTGCCATGTTCCGAGAAGATTTGACAATTTAGAAACCTGCGTCGATGTCGCTCATTTCTGGCAGGGAAGAGTATATCATAGGAATCCAGAAAATATGCAGGATTATACCTTCACAGAACTTTCAGTAATCCCAGGAAGCGTTTCAAAAAATATAGTTGAAGAATCAAACAGCACAAAAGCATATTCTATTGGAGAACTTTCCGAAGAGGAAATAAAATCCGAAGCAATCAAAATAATTAATAAAGAAAATGTAGAAAGATGGCAGGTGTTTGTAGAAAGAAAAGAAAACAGGGGAAACAACGACCTGAAAAATCTTTATGAAGAGCTGGGAATAAAAAAAGCATTAAGCGGCCATTTTCATGAGAGTGGCCACAGGGCAAACAACAGAAAAGGAGAACATGTCAATCCCGGAGAATTTGTAGACGAATTATTCTGGAACTCGGGATGTTTGGATATGGGGCAGACAGGAATTTTGACAGTAAACGAGGATAAAGTAAGTTACCGGAATATTAAAATTAATATCCGTTATTAGCAAAAAGAAATATTTATAAATATATATTCCATAATATATTTTGTAAAAGGGGAAAGATGGCAAAGAGGTATATAAAAAAAATTGGGGGCAGCAAAAGCTACACGTGTACTTCAGGTTTTGATCTTGGCAATTTTAATTGTTGCTTTGGCTGTTCTGGCATATTTCTATAATCAGTCTCAGATACAGGTTACTAAATCACAGTCTCAGATTTCTGATTTGACTGCTCAGATTTCTCGACTAAATACTCAGGTCGCTAATCTGCAGACCCAGACTTTGCAGAATGATCTTAATGTCAGCTTGACTAAGGCGGATCAATTTGATTCTCATCTTCATGATTTATTGCAGGAGCATACTTTCTTGCTAATTTACACTACTCGCCGTTCATTGGACTCTTCTGCTTCATATAATGCTTCTCTAGTTGCGCTTCAGAATAATGTAAATGAAGTCGGCGCTCTTTTAACAACAATATACGGAGCTAATGTCGCGCAGCAATTTGTAAGCTTGTGGAATAATAAGACTAATATATTCCTTACATACGCCAATAACGTAAAGAATAATGTTTCAAAAGCTAATATTATCTTCAACACTGCTGCTTTAGACTATGAAGCAAGCGTTGCCCAATTTTGGGCAAACAATAACAATCCTTATCCTGTATTCGACTATGATACAATGCTGCAGCTGGTTACTGCCAATGTTAATGATGTGAAATCTGCTGTAGATGCCTGGAATTCAAAAAATTATAATGCTTATTTTGTAGAAGAAGATGCGGCATACACCCAGGTTGGAATATATGCGGACATGATTGCGCAGGGGATTATCAATCAGAATCCCAATCTGTTCAAATAATTTTTCAGCAGAATTTATAAATTCTTTTTTCCTTAATAATTTTGGTTGATATGATAGAAAAAAAGAGGCTGATGAGCAAGGAAAATATTCTGGCATTATTCGGAATATTCTTCGTTACCGCATTTATTATTTTTATCATCGCCACATCAACTATTAATTCTCCGATACAGTATGGAAATTATTCTACTAACTTAAATGTGACAGTTACAGTAGATTCGAACGGTGCTAATAACATGTCAAATATAACCTGTTATTACAATTCCAGCGGAGGTGCAGCAACAAATTTTCTCGTGCAGATTTTAAACATAACAGCAAGCCAGACTGTTTTTACAAACGCTTCAATCAATATTACTTCCATAGGCAACAGCGCAAATTATAATATTTCCTGTTTCATTTACAATTTGACGAGTCTTAATAATTCATTATCATTTTCAAATATAACCCTTGACTCACTTCCTCCAAACATTTCAATTATTACTCCAGCCAACAACACAAATTCTTCAAATACACATCTGAATGTAAACTATACAGCCTCTGATAATATAGCTCTTTCAAGCTGCTGGTATTCTAACGATACATTTACTTCTAATAGCTCAATTCCCTGTGGTACAAATATAACAAATGTTACATGGAACAATGGGCAGCACAATGTAACAGTCTGGACGAATGATACCGCAAACAATCTTAATTTTTCAAGTGTTTCTTTTACTGTCGACTCTATACCCCCCACTGTTTCAAATATATCTTCTCCTATCAGAAATTTCCAGAATTATTCGGGAGTAATTATTCTTAATGTAAGCGCATCTGATCTTACTACTGGAATAGCCAATCTGTCATTCAACATCACAAGTACAATCTTTCATCAGGTTTATCAGTTAAACGCCTCATCGACCGGAATTTTCGGGACTTCATGGAATGCCACATTAAATACCAGCATCATACCTGATGGTGTTTATAACATCACTGTCTGGGCAACTGATTATGCCAACAACATAAATAACAGCATAGTGAGATCAAATATAACTTTCGACAACACCCCTCCGGCAGGATCTGTAAATTGCAATCCTTCTACTTTGACAGTAGGACAGACTGTCACATGCGTATGTACTCCGTACGATGTTACTTCGGGGTTAATATGGGAACGATTCTGACAGTAACAAATCCCTCTACGGCAAATACCGGTTCTTATACTGTGCCTTGCAGCTTTTCAGATAATGCAGGGAATAACGGAACAGCTACAGGAATTTATTATGTCCAGTTAGGGGAAGCTTCTTCCGGAGGCGGTGGTGGTTCTGGTACTGGCGCAGCAATTGCTCCGGTTACTGAAACGACATCTAATCAGTGGACGCAGATAACGCCTTCTGCTCCTGTAATCATGACTAATTTTGCTGCAGATTCGGGGGTGAGTCAGATACAGATAAGCGTCAATTCCCCAGCAAATAATGTGAATGTTCAAGTTCAAAACTATAATTCTCTGCCCTTAAATGTTTCAACAACCAAATCAGGAACATACAAATATCTTCACATAACAATCCAGAATCTTTCAGAAGTAGTAAGCAATGCAATAGTTACAACAAAAGTTGATAAATCATGGCTCAGCCAGAATAGTCTTTCACAAAATGATGTTGCTTTATTCGAATATAATGCAAGTTCAAATCAGTGGAATCAGCTTGAAACAACATTCCAGAAAGAAGACGCTAATTATGATTATTACAGCACTAACCTTACTCATTTCAGTTACTTTGCAATCGCTTCAACGCTTACCCCCGTAGAGAATACAACAACTGTTCCTCCTGCGGAAACGCAGCAGACAGTAACAGAAGGATTTTTGGGTTTGTCTTATCTGGACTGGATAATTATTGCAGCAGTAGTCTTGATTATCCTAATTCCCTCTTGTATTTCTCTTGCAAAGAAAAGGGCTTCAATTAAAAAAATTGGTTATAAGAAAAAAATAATTCATCATAAGTTGAAAAAGAAAAATTATTCAAAAAAGAAATAATCTTTATTAATATACTTTTTATCTCCTAAATGTTTATAAACGTTATTTATGGTGCTTATTTATGAACATGAAAAAAAATATTGGCGCTTTAGTATTGGCTGCTGCTTTGTCTGCAGGGGCTATGGGAACAGCTCAAGCTTACGATCCAGGAAAGATTTTCTTCGAATGCAATTATTGGTCAGATACTCACGGGGACAATCAAATATATTATCCTGAAGGATATGTGAATATAAAAAATAATTTTAAGGATAATGAGTCAATAATCTGCGTAGGACACGATCCCAACTGGTATACAGGAGAAGATGTTGAATGGGTGGTATATAACTCTAATAACCAACCAGTAGTATGGGAAGAAAAAATTATACCCTGTAATGGAGATTACCGTCATGCAGGAGAATCAGATGGAAGATTAATGAATAAGATAATGAACAGTTCTATTGGAGGAGATGGGACTTACAGAGTAGTCTGGTTTGAAAGAGCATCTGGCCAAGATAATTTTCAAGAAGATGGAGAAAGTTATTTTACAATTTCCCCTTCAAATTAATTTTTCTTAGATTCTATATTCTCTGCCGCAGAAAATAATTTAAACGAATTTTTGCATTTCATTTAATGGAAGATGTTCAGCTTCTTGCGGACAAAAAATCCAATGCGTGGAATTTTGCCTTAAAAATACAGAATTACATAAAAGAAAAAAAAGGTCTTGACGTTCCTCTGAAAGAAGTTTCTGTTTCAAGATTCAGGAACGGGGAGATTGACATGCATCTTCCGGAAAATGTAAGGGGAAGGCAGGTATATTTCATTCAGGATTCTACAAAAAATCCGCAGCAGTGGTGGGTTGAGCTTTTGCTTCTCAAGGATTTATTGTTGAGCGCATCAGCAGAAGGAGTCACATTCGTTCTTCCTGATCTTCTTTACAGCAGGAAAGACAGGAAAGAAAAGCCCCATGTTCCGATTTCAGCGAGGGCATTGGCGCAGTCTATTTCTCCGAGCCTTAGGAGAATAATAACAATGGATTTGCACGCTGACCAGATCCAGGGATTTTATCCTGCAGACTGTCCTGTCGACACTCTCAGAAGTTTTCCTGAAGTGGTAAGATATCTCGAAAAAAAGCCAGTGAGGAGTCTTGAAGATCTTGCGATCGTTTCTCCTGATGCAGGAGGAGTAAACAGGGCAAGGGAATTCGCGCAGAAAATGGGAGTGAAGCATCCGATATGTTTTATTTACAAGCAGAGGGAAAAAGCAGGAGAAATAAAAGAAATGCGCTTGGTAGGAGACGTAAAGGGACTTGACGTTCTTATTGTTGATGATATAATAGATTCCGGAAACACGCAGTGCCATGCTGCGAAGCTTCTCAAAGAAAATGGAGCAAGAGAATTATACTGCTACGCGACTCACGGAATTTTTACAAAAGGGACAGAAGAATTATCGAAAAATTTTAACAGGATCATGACAAGCAACACGCACTACCAGGATAATTCGTCTGTAGAAATGATAGACCTTAGCCCTGTCTTTGCAGAGGCTATTTACAGGGCGCAGAAGGGAATTTCCATTTCCGGACTGTTTGAATAATATATACTCCCGGAAATAAAACTTTATATAGAATATTTTTTATAAGATATTCTGGAATTTAAAAAAGTTGGTTTGACATTAGTATCTTTGCTTGCTGTTAATTCTCTTCAGGCCTTTACAAATAATAATTTTCAGATTCCTGTAAAGCATGTTATCGAGCTCGGTGAATATAAATCTCAGAATGGCTTGAATCTTTATTCTAATAGAATAGGAACCGAATTGAATCTTCAGGGATATACTGTTCCTTATTCAGGAAGAATTGATAAAGAAATAATTTTTAATCTAAAATTAAAATTCTAATGCGGGTGACAGGATTCGGACCTGCGCAGACACTAAGTCACAGGATCTTAAGTCCTGCCTATTTGACCACTCTAGCACACCCGCAAAACTAATATAAAAAATCAAGAATTATTTATTTAAAAAGGTGATGATAGAATCCTTATTTACAATGTATCAAATTCTAAGCCGATTTTTGCGCCTACATTAAAATCGGGCTTGACATTCAGGCCAGTATCATATCCTATCGGATTTTCGTTTACTATCTGCGGAATATTTGCTCCTCCGTAAATTTCTAAGAAAGGTCCAAGATTGCCTAAATTTTTGTCTTTGAATAAAATAGGAATATGGATTCCGGCCTTTAATTCATGGACAAGCACATCTCCGAGATTGTACACTACATTGCAGTTGCTGTATCCGCTTTCTATGCTGAGATTGCCTATGAAATTTGCGGCATAATCCGCGAATAAAGATGCTGTCATTTTTTCTTCTTTTGGATTAAGAAAATTGTATGACAGCCTCAAAAATAAACTGACAGGAAGATCAGATCCAAGATAGCTTGTTCCGTCTCTTAATATTGAATCTGGGCCGATCTTTAATCCTGTGCCAAGCTTTACGTCAAAATTTCCGCTTTCAATTCCAAAGCCGGCTCTTGCTTCGCTTGTAAATCCTGAATTATAAAGGTCTAATTCGCCTTTTTTGAAAGTAATTAAATCTGCTTTGATGTACTGGGGTGCATTGCCTTCCAGAAAGTTTACCATATATATTGGACATGGGTGATGGTTAAGTACAGGAGAGGGCATAGGAACAAGAATGCCGCTTTGTTCAGGAATAGATGAAACGCTTATTGCCGCAGAAGAATCTTCTTCAAATCCCTCTTCAAAATTTCCAAAAAAATAAAAATCTGCATTTGCCTTTTTTACAGGAGCAAATAATAATCCTGCGCCTACAATTGCTGCGCCTAAAATTGTTCCCAGTGATTTTTTCATAAAAATTATTTTGTCTGTTTATTTATAAGCTTTATTGCAATTTAATCACGAGGTAAAGTATCGAATTCAAATCCGATTTTTACTCCGACACCAAAATTTGGCTTAACATTCAAACCAACATCGGATCCAAGTTGTGTCTCGCTTACTATCTGAGGAATATTTGCTTCTCCGTAAAGTTCCAAAAATGATCCGGCATTGCAAGTATAAAATTTCGGCTTAAACAAAGGAATATGGATTCCGGCCTTTATTTCATGAACAAGCACGTTTCCAAGATTGTATTCATTATCTGCCTGAAGGCTGTTATATCTGTCCCAGCCTGTTTCTATTCTCAGGTTGTTTAGAAAATTTGCAGAATAATCAATAAATAATGATGCTGTTGCAGCTTCTTCTTTCGGATTTAAAAAATCATAAGATAATCTTAAAGATAAATCGAAAGGGATGTCAGAGCAAAGTTGGTAATAAGTTAATGCTGTTCCTTCTCCTCTCTGGTCTGTTCCGGGAGCTCCAAGATAATTTCTCTCAACCATTGATGAACCTGGACCAAATTTTGCGCCTCCGCCTATTTTTATATTGAAATTATCCTCAACAATTCCGATGCCTACATTTGCATCTCCCATAAGTCCGGCATTATATAATCCTAATGAACTGTCTTTAATAGGAGCAAAGGGATAATCTACTTCATCTCCAGGATAAGCTGGTACATTTCTAATATATTCGGGAACAGAAGGAACAATAATAGCAGGAGTAGAATTTGCTTCAAGGCCTATACCAAAATTTCCAAAAAGATAAGCATCGGCATTTGCGTTTTTCATGGGTGCAAGTAATGCACCGGCAATCAAAGCCGTTCCTCCAATCTTTTTTAGTAACTTTGATGTTTCCATGAAAACAAATACGCTCATTTCTTTATAAATTTTATGTAGTGTAACTATTCTTCAATTAATACAAATAAATTTTCTGCACTTAATTTAACGGTGATGATCATTATGTTCAGAATGATTGTTATGTTGTTCAGGACGATAATAGGGGTGTATGTAATGATGATCATGGTAAGGATAATAGGGGTAATAATAGGGAGAATCATAATAATATTGATCGTAAGGGTAAGGATCTTCACGGACAACGCAACTGCTAATCCCAATAGAAGCCGCTCCGATTATTCCTGCGAGCAATATATCTCTTATCAGCCCCTTTTTCATATATATTCAAGGGGACCAAACTATTTAAAATTTTTTAAAAAGCCTCAGGAGGGGATTGAACCCCCGACCTTTGCTTTACGAAAGCAACGCTCTGCCAACTGAGCTACTGAGGCATTTATTTTTGAAATATCTTCAATTTATATTATTTTAGAATTATTCTTTTCAATCCTTTTCGACCCAAGTAAATTTTAGATATTTAATAAGAACATTGTCTGGTGCAAGTTTTTTTGCGATTAGATGGAATTTTTCTATGTCTGCTTTTTTTAATTCTGAGAAAGGTATATGGTAATAAAAAGATATAATCCCTTTTCCTACTTCATTGGGTTTTAGTGTGCTTTCAAGATTTATTGTGGATTTCTCAAATTCAACACTTACCTTTAGGCCTAACTTTTCAAAAAGGTCATAAATACTTTCTCTTTTTTTCTTTTCTTCACTGGACCTCAATCCTCTTCTTAACTTCATATCATCACTATCAGACTTTGTTCCAATAATCAATATCTTTCCTCCTTTATTCAAAGAACTATACAGCCTCTTTGCAAATTCAGGTTTATTCTTAATGTAATTGCTTGAATGTGCCATCAGGATAAAATCGGAGTTAGGAAGAGTAGTTTCTTCCATCCCATTTTTTATATAAATTACTTTTGGTCCGCATTTCATTTTCAATACATCCATCAATTCCGATGGTTCAATACAATATGTAGTAAGCGCAACCTTATTTTTTAAAAACTTAATTATCGGAAGAGTTAATGTGCCTTCCCCTGCTCCTATATCCGTAAAAATAAACTTATCATAATCTTTGAAATTAAATTTTTGTTTAAGTTTCGATAAAATATAATTTGTGCTTACTTCTTTTTGATCTGTCTGAGTTAAGAAATGCATGAATGCACCATCCTTTTCATATTCTTTATTTTTGATATTTGGCATAATTATCAAAATTGAAATTATTTTATAAAACTTTCTTGAATCATCTGTTTTAGAATTATTCTTTTTTGTCGGAAACTTTTATATTGACGCCAAGCTCTTCGAGCCTTTTGATATGCATCTGCATGACATGTTCTATCTGCGCAATCATCCTTATCATTTCATTCCTCTCATTCATAAGAGTGTTCAACGCTCCCTGATGAAATCCGATTTCAGCGTCTTTGCTTACCTTTAGCTGTTCTGAATTTTCATTTTTTAGCGCATCTTCAAGTTTGTCTTTTTTTATTTCTACCATCGTCTTTTTAGAAAAATAAGGTTAATAATTGTTTGTGTTAAAGATTTAAAGATTAGTAATATCTACAATTTCCCATTCTTTTTTTATTACTTCTTCTTTTTTATCTTTTACAGTATAATATTCCATCTCCCTGATTGTTCCCTTTACCAAACCAAATGGACTTCCTCCCCTTTTTTCATAGGGGGATATTTCCAGCGACTTCTTAAAAAGTTTTTCATCGTTTGTTGCAATAATATTTCCGCAGGTTATATCGACTAAAGCCAGATTATATTTCTCCTTGTAATTCAGAACTCCCATTGTTCGCGTTACTTTATCAATTTCCCTTCCATAAGTTATTGTGTATGTATCATATCCTTTAAGAAACCCCAATACTCCTAACGTAATTGCTCCGCCAGTTAATATCAAACCTGCCCTTTTAACTATTTTTTTCAGGCTCATAAAATGTTTAGAATATTTTTATTTTTAAACTTTCTGGCATTATTTCCCTACAAAATTCTCTGACATCTTGGCTGCAATTGCCCCCTGCGCAGAAGCAGTAAGGACCTGTCTCAGTTTTACATCTGTAACATCGCCTGCTGCAAAAATTCCCCTAACAGAAGTTTCTGTGTTCCTGTTAACCATAATAAATTTTTCTTTGTCAAGTTTAAGCCCCATTTTTTTTGCGTATTCTGTAAGCGGAGTTGATCCTATTTCAATGAAAATGCCGTCAATTTCGAGTTCCCTGTCTCCTTTCGGATCTTTTATCCTCAGCCTTTCAACTTTGTCCTCTCCTATAATTTCCTGAGCAAGTCCGTAAATAACTTCCACTCTTCCGTCCCTGATAAGATTTTTAATTTCATTCTCGAATCTTATTTTCCTGTTGCAGAGGACATAAACCTTCTGCGCTGTATTTGCCAGCGTTATGATGTCTTCGGGTTTTGAATCTTCTTTAACAACAAACGCTACGGTTTTCCCCTTGAAAAAAAATGCATCGCATGTAACGCAGTAGCTGACTCCTCTTCCCATCAATCTTTCTTCGCCCGGAATTTTCAGGTCTGCTCTTTTGATTCCTGTTGCAAGAATTACCGTCTTTGTAAGTATTTCTTTATCAGGAGTTTTTACTGAAAATATTTTTCCCCTTCTCTCGATGCTCTTGATGTCGTCGAGAATAACTTCTATGGGATATGCCTTTAGCTGCTCGTAAAAGCTTTTCATCAGATCGATTCCAGTGCCCTTGTAGCCTGGCCAGTTTTCAAGATTAACAATTGAATTTGCGGTGCCGCCGAGATTCCTTGAAATAAGAAGTGTTTTGATTCCTGCCCGTATCGCATAAAGAGCAGCTGTCAGCCCCGCAGGCCCTGCTCCCACGATAACAACATCGTAGATATTCCCCCCTTTTTCCATTATATATTATGAAAAACATGCTTTATATTTTTTATGAAAAAGATATAAAAATGAATATTCATTATGACTTTTATGAAAGAGGTAATAATCAAGATTCTGCAGGAAGAGGGAATAAAATTAAAAAATGAGGAGATAGAAAAACTTCTTGAAGTCCCCCCATCGCAGGAATTGGGCGATTATGCCTTTCCGTGTTTTATTCTTTCAAAAAAAGAAAAAAAATCTCCTGACAAGATTGCAGAGCATCTTGCGCAGAAAATAAAACTTCCGGAAGAGATAGAAAAAGTTGAAAGCAAAGGGCCTTACCTGAATTTTTTCGTAAACAAAAAAATCCTTGCCGCAAAGATGATAAAGATAAATGCGAATTTCGGAAAATCTCCTGTGGGAAAGGGGAAAAAAGTTGTAATTGACTTCTCAGGGCCGAACATCGGAAAGCCGATGCACATAGGGCATATCCGCTCTACAATTCTGGGGGATTCTATGATGAGGATTTATGATTTTCTCGGGTACAAAACAACAGGCATAAACTATCTGGGTGATATCGGCTTGCATATAGGAAAACTGATCGTTGCATATGACTTATGGCTTGACAAAAAAGCTCTTGCAAAAGATCCCGTTCAGGAATTATTAAGATTGTATGTCAAATTCTGCGAAAAAGAAAAGTCAGAGATTACAGAAGGAATGGAAGAGGAATTTCAGGACAATGAATGGACAAAGCGCGCAAAAGAAAAGCTGAAGCTTCTGGAAATGGGGGACAAGAAGACAGAAAAAATCTGGAATGACATAAGAGAGGCTTCAGGAAAAGGCTTTGATAAAGTTTATGAATTGCTCGGAGTGAATTTCAATGAAACCGTAGGTCAGAGCGAGTTTGCGGAAAAAGGAAAGCAGATAGTTCTTAATGCTCTTTTCAAAAAAATTGCCAAATCAGAACATGAAGCAATCTATGTTGAGATAAACGGAGAAAAAAAATTTATACTCCGCTCCAACAGGACAGCATCCTACATAACATATGATATAGGAGCTGCAATTGAGAGGTATAAAAAATATAATTTTGACGAGATGATCTATGTAACAGATTTCAGGCAGAACGATCATTTCAGCTGGCTGTTTAAAATTTTAAAATTGTTTGGCTATGATTTTTCAGATAAGCTGGTTCATCTTCCGTTCGGGACAATAAAGTTTGGGAATGAAATAATGGCTACTAGAACAGGAGATATTATCCTTCTTGAAGATGTTCTTCAGAAAACAATTTCAAAGGCAGGAGAGGAAATAAAAAAGAGGAAAACAAAAGGCGACGCGGAAAAAGTAGGTGTCGGCGCAGTGAAATATATTGTATTAAAATCTGCTCCTTCGGCAGACGTTAATTTCTCATGGGAGCAGGCTCTGAATTTCGAAGGAGATTCTGGCCCGTACATTCAGTACAGTTATGCGAGAGCTTCTTCTATAATAGCAAAGGCAGGGAAATTCAACAAGTCAAAAATAAAGATTCAGGATTTAACCCCGAATGAAAATGCCTTGGTTAAAAAAATTTCAGAATTTCCGGAAGTTGTTGAAACTGCACAGAAAGATCTGAATCCTGCATTGATTGCAAATTATTCTTTCGATCTCGCTCAGAAATTTAATGAATTTTATCATTCATGCCCTGTGATCGGCGACAAGTCAGAAGCATTCAGGCTTATGTTAGTAAATGCTTTCAGAACAACAGTAAAAAATTCTCTTTATCTTTTGGGAATAGAAGTAATGGAAGAAATGTAATTATCTGCTTTTTCTTATTAGCCGGGCGTCAACAAAATCGTAACCGGATACGCATTTCTTTTCAGTGAATTCAGAATTGCTGTCCACAAATTTTTTTTCAATTAGACAATTTGTTCCACTGTTATTCGTGTCGTCATAAGTTGATAATGAAGTGTAAACTTCCCTGTAGCTGACATCAGCTATGTCGTTTGAATTAAATTTGCCATACATTTCTTCATCTTCTAATTCAAATTCTATTTTTCCTTTAAAAGTGATTTCATATCTTTCATAAAGATAACTCATTCTTCCTATCCACCTCAATCCCCTGCTTTCATTTTTATAAGTTACAACTGCTCTTTCATGTTTTATATTGGAATATTCATAGTCTATTGTTTGTTCTTTGCATCCTGCTAATCCTAATGCAAGAACTCCAATACCCAAAAATTTTTGTAGCTTATTCATAGAAGTATTTTTTATTTCAATTTTAATCCTGTGCCGGATATGATATATTCAGCGTATTCCCCCATGTCAAAAATATTCCAGAAACTTGCTTCCCTTCCGGGCTTAACTGAATATCTCAAATCAACAACTGCCGAACATCTCTTCATAAATGCCTCATGTCTAATCCAGAATTCTGCGCCTTCTTTATCAAGTCCTTTGCATTGCAGTCCTATCATCTGATAATCGCTCAATCTCCTTCCTTTTGATTCTGCATAATCTCCTGCAGAAGTTGTTAGTAACTCTATATCCATAAAAAAATATACCTGATTTTCCTTTATAAAAATTGTCAAAAAATAAAATATAGAACTATTTGACTGCCTTCATTTCTTTCCATGCAATTTCGAAAATCTGTTCCAGTGCCTGGGCAAAGAATTCTGTATTGACCCAGATTCCGACATCGTAATTCGGATGGAATTTCTCGTCGTCAAGAAGCATGAACATCAATTGATTAGAGTCTACAATAACAAATCTTGCTTTTAATCCGTCAACATTTTTCACGTCCGCAACTTTTTTGAATTCTTTTGCTACTTTTATGTTGCTGTTGTCAATCGGAGCAGCGATTCTTATCTTGACTCCTCTCTTCTTGCATTTTTCAAGAGTGGGCATAAGCGCTTCGAATTTTCTGTTAAGTCCTTCTCTTGTTGTGACTATTGTAATATTCCTTTCTGCTCCTCTTATCATCATGTCAATATGATTGTATAGATTTTGTCTTCCCCTCAAGCTTCCTGACAAGTCAGATGGCTCAACAAACTTTATTCCCTTTGTGAATAGATCATTTAATTCTCCAAGAACCTCGTCATTTCTCAGATTCTCAAGTCTTTCTGTTCTTTCTTTTGCATACTTTACAAGGTTTTTCTTTACCCTCTCGACAACTTCTTCTGGTTTTAATGCGACGAATTTAATCGGCTTTCCCAATTTCATTAGTATAAATCCTTTTTTCTCCAAAGATTCAAGAATATCATAGGTTCTGCTTCTTGGAACATCAGAAATATTGCTTAACTCCCCTGCAGTGCTTGTTCCTCTTGAGAGCAAAGCAGTCCAGACCTTGACTTCATATAAGTTCAAATCAAAAATTTTTCTTAGTCTGCTTAAAAATTCGTCCTTAACTATCATTGTATTTCCTTGTTATTTTTTATTTTTAAATATTGTTATGCTAAAAGAGTAAATCTTTTGTATCATTGACGAGGAACTATTTTTTTATAATTCCTATCTTTCCTCTTTTATCTTTAATTTTAAACTCAATATTCTTTTTAAATCTTTCCTTGTCAGTTGTAACATTTTGGGAAAAAAGCTCAATCTCCGTCGAGTTCGTCCTGTCTGCTACAAATTTTTTCTGCATTTCAAGCATTTTTCTAAGTTCGTCATCGCAGAATATTGCAAGCTCAATATTGTCTGTTTTTTTCAGTCCAAGTTCTTTTCTGAATGCCTGCACCTGCCTTGATATTTCTCTTGCATAGCCTTCTGCTTCAAGTTCAGGAGTCATTTTTGTATCAAAAAGAGCTTCCATCTCCTTTGAATTTTTGATTTCAGCTTTCTTGACATTCAGCTGCCTTGAAACAATCTCCAGAATTTCTTTTCCTAATTTTTTATCTGTTGAAATTGTAATCTTTGCAAGAGGCCATTTAAGTCCGATCTGAATTTTATCTCTTTCTGCTAATCCCATTTCAATTATTTTCATTGCATTCTGGAATTCCTGCTCAAGTTTGTCATCAATTTTTTTATTATTTATTTTTGGCCAGTTAGATAAATGAACAGACTCTTCATTCACAATTTTTTTCTCTTTTAATTCCTGCCAGATTTTTTCTGTAGTGAACGGAATTATCGGAGAAGCAAGTTTCAACAGTGTAAGATAAACTTCATTAAGTGTGCCTTTTGCGGCTTCATCATTTTCAGCAAGTCTGTCTCTTACAAATTGGATATATCCCCTGCTTAAGTCATTGGCCCAGAAATTCTGGAGAGCTCTTGCAGCTACATAAAGATGCAGATTGTCCAGTTCTTCTGTCATTGTCTTAATCAGGGAATTAAGTTTGCTGATTATCCATTTGTCTTCGATATTGAGTTTCTTTGTTCCCTTTGATTTCTCTACAAGTTTGCTTATGTTGTAGAAAATTGTAAGATTGTTTGTCGGCTCTTTTACAACATTGAATCCGAATCTTAACTCCTGGCTTGGATCTTGCAGGCAGTAAAGCAGCCTCATAGGATCTGCCCCGATTTTTTCAACAGCTTCGTCAAACCAGATAGCATTTCCTTTGCTTTTGTGCATCTCATTTCCTTTTTCGTCTTTAAGAGTTTCATATCCTAAAAGGGATTTGTAAGGAGCTTTCCCTGTTATTGCAACGCTCGCCCACATCAGGGCATTGAACCATCCTCTCGACTGTCCGGGCATGCTCTCTGAAATTAAGTCTGCAGGGAACCATTTTTTCCAGTATTCTCTATCTGTTAAATAATTCAAAGTTGAAAATGGAACAATTCCAGCGTCGAGCCACGCATCACCAACATCCTTGATTCTCTCAGCTTCTTTTCCGCATTTTTGGCATTTTATTTTTATTCCGTCTATCCACGGCCTGTGGATTTCTTTAAGATTGTCAACTTTCTTTTTGTCGGCTGCCCTTTCCCTTAATTCTTTCATGTTTCCCGCGACAAAAATCTCTCCGCATTTGCATTCCCATATAGGCAGCGGAAGTCCCCAGTATCTTTCCCTTGATATAAGCCAGTCCCCCATGTTCTTGAACCATTCTTCCTGCCTGACTTTTCCGTATTCAGGATACCATTTTACTTTTCTGTTTTCTTCAATAAGTTTCTTTCTCATCTCATCGCATTTAATGTACCATTCGCTGACTAATCTGAAAACAAGTTCCTCTCCGCATCTCCAGCAGTGCGGATACCTGTGCTTGTAAGGGACTACTTTGTATGCGAAACCTTTTTTTTCTAAATCAGCTAAAATTTCTTTGTTTACTTCAGAATATTTCTTTCCGCTGAATTCCCCGAATCCTTCAGAATAAATTCCTGCTTCATCAAGGGGGGAGATTACATTTAATTTTAATTTTTTTCCTAATTCATAATCTTCTGCACCGCATCCGGGAGCAATGTGCACAATTCCTGTTCCTTCTTCTTCAGAGGCCAGTTCCCAAAGAACAACTTTATGCTGTGATTTTTTTTGCTCTGGAAAATTTTTGTAGGGCATTTCATATTCGATTCCTTCAAGCTCTTTTCCCTTTTTCTTCTCGATGATTTTGTAATCCCCGTTTAATTCATTCAGTCTTTTTTCAGCAAGCCAGTAATATTTGCCTTCCTGCTCTGCCTTGACATATATTATATCTTTGTTTACCGCAATTGCGACATTTGCCGGGACAGTCCAGGGAGTTGTCGTGAAAATTAAAAAGAATTCATTCTTTTTTCCTTTAACAGGAAATCTCATGAATAATGCCCGATGTGTTACTTCTTTGTAACCTTCTGTAACAATGTCATGCTTTGAGCTTGCGGTTCCGCATCTCCAGCACCACGGAACAATATCCTTTCCTTTGTAGAGCCATCCTTTGTCATGGTATGTTTTGATCAGGAACCAGTTATGAAGATTATTATTGTCTGTCATAGTGTAATAAGAATTTTCCCAGTCCATCCACATTCCAAGTCTTACTGACTGTTCTGTCTGTATCTTGGAAAATTTTTCAACCCTTTTTCTGCAGGCATTGACAAAATTTAATATTCCGAATTTTTCAATGTCTTTTTTGTCTTTCAGTCCAAGATCTTTTTCTTCTTCTCTTTCAACCCACAGTCCCTGACAGTCAAATCCGTTCTGGAATCTTTCTTCAAATCCCTGCATCGCCTTCAGCCTCTGGAAAACATCTTTGTATGTCCTTCCCCATGCATGATGAACCCCCATGGGATTATTTGCGGTAATCGGGCCGTCAATAAAGCTGAATCTTTTTTTGCCCTTGTTCTTTTTTATCAATTTTTCAAATATTTTTTTCTCTTTCCAGAATTTCAGGATTTTCTTTTCCCCTTCTATATCGTACATCTTATTACTTGTTATTTTATATTTTTAAATAATTCTTTATTAAAATTTTAGAAATGAGAGTCTAAAATAATTTTCTCGACTTCGCTTATTTTTTCCTTTGAACCAGAAAGAATTATTCTTGCTTTATCTAGAAACTTGCCATTATAACGGCCGGACCAGTCTTCGTCATCGATATAATGCTCATAATAGTTGTATCTGACCTCCACTTTTTCCAGCGGAAGAGAGTATATATGCGCATGATTTGGGCAACCACAGGTAATCAATTCAGCGCCATTAAAATGTTTCAGAAGTTTCTTTCCAAAATTAAGAAAATGGTATCTCCTGTTCTTTTTCCCCACCGTATCATAAAATATTGTTTTTTCCATAAATTCTAAACTTTATCTATTCGAAGCTTATGCCTATACGCTCTGTCATCGCTCTATATGTCGGTAAGGTTTTATCTTTGGGAGTTAATTCTTGCCGGATTATCAATTCTGAAATCTTTGGATCATACAACCTCCCATTATTTCCAATCTTCATAATCTTCTCATGATAAATCACTTTCTGTCCTATCATTTCCCTGCCGACATAAGCATTGAATTCTATATAATTAATCTCGTTATCTACGCGCAAATTTAATGAACTGACTGTTTTTGTTTTGAATGTCTGCTTGCCTTTGGTAATTTTCTCAAATGTATTAGTGTCATACCATGGAATATCTTCCAAAATTCCTTCTAGTTCTCTTTCCATATAAAAATATAATCCCTTCCTTTATATTTTTTTATTTGTTGCAGAATAATTATCTAGGACTTCCTGTTCCATGAAGTGAAGTTTTGAGGGGATTATGATGCAGTAAGGTTTTGCAGTTTCTTTTTTTGCTAAATTTTTTATCTCCCCATAAATTATTTTTTTATCAGGTGTCCCCATCTGCGAGCAAATAACAATTTTTCCAAATTTTATCTTTTCTTTTTTTGCCGAGATTTCCAACTCTTCAATCGCATTTTTCAGATCGAGTCCGATGTCAATTAATAATAAACTGTGTGCATTAATTTTCTGATTGTCCCTTACAACTTCCATGAAGCTTGTGGGCTTGTAGCTTGCTCCCCACTTTGGCATGCTTGCAATTTTTCCGAATTTGTAAATTTGAAGTCCTGTTTCTGCTATCGCATCAAATATCGAAGCAGCATAAATGATTTCGCATTTAATGTTATTTTTCTTTGCCTCTTCAATTAGAGAAATATGCGTTGTCGCTGTTAACGGGCTTCCGTAAACCAGAAGAGCAGTATCATTTTTTTTAGACTCTTTGATTAATGCGTCGCTCTCGACAAAACTTCTGTCTGCAGGAATTATCTTTCCTGTAATTTTTTCTAACTTTTTTGTGTCATATGGAAAATTTACAGTATAATTTTCAAGATAGACCTTTGCGCATTTCTTTGCAGCTTCAATTCCCTCGGCAGAAATTCCTCTTTCATTAAGCCCTAATCCAATAATGTATAACATGAAAGTGATAAGAAAGATTTATTTAAAATTATATCCCCTGCTGGTTTCAGGTTTTTTATGTATCGCTTCCATAACAATTTTTTCAATTTTTGTTTTTGGTTTTTCTATTCTGGCATCTTTTATTATGTTTGTAATTACAGCAATCTCATGAGAACCGTATTTTTTTAATTCCATAATTTCTTTTGCTCCCTTTACGCCTTTATTGCACAGCAATGCTGCTGTTTTTATAATCCAGTAATTTTTGTCTTTTGAAAGAAATCCTTCTTTTATCGCAAGTGATTCTGCATTGCAGGTTATATAGCCTTCAAAATTGATCTCTTTTCTTAATTCATTATAATCTTTTTCAATTTCTTCAACTTTCATATATTGCATAACTCTCTTTTCTTTAAATATCTTTCTTTAATCACTACTTTAAAGTCACAATAGAGTTATTTTTTTATGCATCTGCTTATCACGATGGCCATAAACAAAAGAGTGAAAAGAATTACATCATTCCCTACAAGTAAAAAAACAAGCGCCGCGAGAAGACAGGATACAACCATCAGGTTGAGCCATTTTCTTAATCTGCAAAGCTCTTCCTTTGTTGATTCTGCAAGCATGTTTCCTATAGGAATTCCAAGAGCAAGGACAATAACTCCTATAAATAATTGATATATCTGCTCCATAAAAAGAATCAGTAAATCAGATTTTTATATTTAATCTAAACGTACTCAGCAGAAAAATCCGGAATCTTTTCGTTTAAGTTTAATGATAATCTTATTCCTGCATAACTTGTTTCAGGCTCGCCTTCCTTCATTGGACAGGCATCTTCCCAGACTATATACTCAATAATATACTTTCCATTTACATAGTCTTTTCCCTTTTTATTCTTAGAAGAAAGGGGTGATTCTATCAGATTAACTAAATCCTTTTTATCAAAAGATAAATTGTAATAGCACACATGTGAAGATTCTTCTGAATTTTGTTTGGAGTCAATATTATAATAGCACTCTTCTCCGATTAATCTGAATCTTCCCTGTTTTTTCAGTGAATCAATTATTTTTTCTGTCTTTGAATTTTCCATGTTGAATTTATTTTTTTTAGATTTATATACCTTGCTTATCTTTCTTATATAAATTTTTTTAAAACAAAATGTTTAAAAATTCTTTTTTCCTAAATAAATTATTAAAAGAGGCATGGCAAATTCAACATTAAATCTTCTTACGGACAAGAATAGCCTTTTGTTACTTGTAGACTATCAGCCGGCAATGTTTCGTGGAGTTGGTTCTGGAGACCGAACGATTATAAAAATGGCTGCTGTCGGTGCAGCAAAAACAGCTAGTATTTTGAACATTCCTGTTGTTTTATCTTCAATAAACCCTAAATTAAACGGGGATGTAATTCCTGAAATAAGAGCTCTTTTTCCAAATCAGGAAGTATTCGCAAGGAAAATGCCTAGCTTTGATGCTCTTGAAGATGATGGAACATTCAATGCGATAAAAAAAGCAAAACGGAAGAAAATAGTTGTCTCTGGTTTATGGACAAGCATGTGTTTTGCCTTTACAGCGCTTCATTTAATAAAAGAAGGATATGATGTTTACGGACTAATAGATGCTGCAGGTGATTCTGTTCCAGATGCTCATAGATATGGAGTAAAAAGAATGCTGCAGGCAGGAGTTATTCCTTGCACATTAGTCCAGCTAACTTCAGAATGGATGCATGATTGGGCTAATCCAAAATCAGGCGAGTTGATTAAAGAAGTTTACTCAAAATATGATGCAATGCTCGGAATGTAACTTTTCTATCACATTAAAATTTAAAATCTTCTCCTGCTATGTAATCTAATGTATCATAATTTTTTAATTGTAGCTAGCAAGCTTGACACAGCCGGGATAAATATTACAACTCAGTTAAGCCAGTTCGGGGATTTTAATTTTTATCTGGTTGAAAATGAGATAGTTTTCACAGAAAATCTTAACCTTGAAAAAATAAATCCCCATGATTTTATAATTTTTGCTTCAAGGCATGTTTCAAAAGAAGGAGGTAAAACAATATCTATTCATGCTCCTGGAAATTTTCGGGATGCGAAATTCGGGGGCCAGAGCGGCAGAGTCTGCAAAACATCTGCCTTGTTTCAGAAACAGTTATTTGAAAAATTGAAATTTAACATAGATAAATTTCACCTGAAAAATTATGATCTGACCTTGGAATGCACTCATCACGGTCCTTTAATAAACAAGCCGTGTATTTTTGTTGAGATTGGAGCAACAGAAAAAGAATGGAAAGACAGGAAAGCAGCTTACATTGTTGCTAAATCAATTTATGAGATCATGAACGAATTCAAGGAAAATCCTTACAATGAAATTGCTATAGGAATAGGAGGTCCGCATTACTGCCCGAGCTTTAACAAGATCCAGATGGATTCGAATGTTGCGATTTCTCATATAATCTCGCAGTATGTTTTTCCTTTGACCGAAGAAATGGTTCAGGAAGCAATTGCAGGTACAGAAGAAGACATTGACATGCTTCTTATTGACTGGAAAGGGCTTGGGAATTCAGAGCAGCGCCAACAGGCAATGGGAGTCTTGGATAAATTTTATATTCAGAAAAGAAGAACGAGCGAAATTTCTAAATAATTACTTTTAAATAATTTGATTTCTTTTATTATTAATGGATAAAAAGTTGGGTGATAAGCTTTCTGCTCTTGATCCAAGATTCAGAAAAAAGATTCAGGATCTGTTCGCTTCAATAAACGAATCTGTTTCGATGCTTTATGATGCTGCAATCCATGACGAAAAGACAGGATTATACAACAACAAATTTTTTGAAACTTTTTTGGAGATGGAAATTGAAAAAGCAAAAAGAGGACATCAAAAGCTTTCCCTTGTTATGATTGATATAGATTTTTTCAAGAAAATAAATGACAAATACGGGCATATAAAAGCAGATGAGTTGCTTGAAAAATTGGCAGACATAATAAAAATTCAAATCAGAAAATCAGATGTTGCTGCTAGATTTGGGGGGGAAGAGTTTATGATGCTTCTTCCGGCAACAAATCTTGAAAAAGCCAAAAAATTTTCAGCAAGGCTTAGAAGAGCAGTTCATAACGACGCTTTCTTAAAGAAATATAAATTAACTGTAAGCGGCGGAATTACTCAGTTCAAAAAAAATGACACAAAGAAAAAATTTCAGGAAAGAGTCGATAATGCATTATATGAAGCAAAAGAGAAAGGCAGGGATATTTTTGTTGCAGTTAAATGACTTCTGTTTCTAAATAATCAAATTTAAATATGATTGTAAATAACTAAAACTATGCCCACATCGCATAGTGGTATTGCAGCGGATTGCTAATCCGCGCCCTTCGGGGCTCGCAGGTTCGATTCCTGCTGTGGGCGTATTTGTTTCTTATAAGTAGTAACAAATGGAAAGATTTATAAATATCATTCCCATAGATTATTTATGGTATTGGAAAAAATAATCAAAAATGTTGGAAAGGGTGTAGCAGCTCTCGGATTAGCTGGTACATTGGCATTAGGAACATTTGGATGTAATTATGAAGGTGTAAGAGCTACTAATATTGTTATAGTAAATACTGTCGAAGAAGATGATTCTGATCAGCCTGAACAACCTTCACCTATGAACCAGAGACATTTCTTTGCCTGCAATTATATTAATGGAAGCCAGATATTTCCTCAGGATTATGTAGGAATGAAAAATGTTTTTGGCGCTAGTGAACCTATAATTTTAGTTGATTACGATCCTTTTGATAAAACTGGAGATCAAGAGAAGCTTGATATTTACAGTCCTTCAGGAAAACTTGTCGGTGAAAATAAAATAACAGTTGCACGTGATGGAGCAACATATGAAACAGGTGTACTAGACGGATCAAATACATTTACTCAACTTTTAGTCCAAAGGGGAGGATATGGAAATTACAGGGCAGTATTTTCATTAAATAACCAGACTATAGGCGAAGTTGATTTTACAATTACTAATTAAAATTTATTCTAATTTAATTTATATCCTAAACCAATAGTCATAATATTTATAAATATGTTTTCCATAATACATATTGCAATAAAAAAGGGGAATGGCATCTAGAACTACCGCAGAAAAGAGAAAACAAAGGAGTGATAAAATTTTTCATATCACTTTTATAACATTCTCAATAATCTTGGTAGCTGTTTTGATTTTTGCTGGTCTTTCTCTTATTAACCTTCAATATAAAACTAACTCGTTAAACTCTCAGATCACTAGTCTTAATGTCGGTTTGGAAGATCAAAATTTGCAGTGTAATTTGACTTCCCTTGCTACAAATAAAGCAAATGTATTTGATAATAAAATGCATGATCTTCTGCAGGAGCATACTTTCTTGTTAATTGATACCATGCGTAGTTCTTTAGGATCATCTGCAGAATACAGTGCTTCTCTGACTCAACTTAAAAATAATATAAATGAAATTGGGGCCCTTCTAATTCCCATATATGGGATGGCTGCTACTAATCAGTTTATTGGTTTGTGGAATAATAAAACCACTATCTTCATTAATTATGCTGCTGCTTTAAAGAGCAACAACCCTAATGCGAATGCACAATTCAGCGCTGCTGCGCAAAAATATGAAATTGCATGTGCAGAATTTTGGTCAAGTAATGCAAATGCTTTTCCTGACTTGGATTTTGAAACAGTCTTGCAATTGGTAACAGATCATATGAATGATGTAAAAGCTACTATAGATGCCTTTAACACAAAGAATTACTCTCTTTATTTTGTTAAATTAGAAACCTCATATATTCAAGTCGGAACATATGCAGATACGTTGGCTCATGGAATGATTGACCAGCATCCTGAAGATTTCGGAGGACAATTAAATTACTCTTCATAAACAGAATAAATATTTCTGTCTTTATCCAAATATTTTTTTTAGCGGTTTCCAATAGAACTCTTTCCAGCCATCTGAAATTTCTTTATAATTCTTTTCAGGAACTCCTGTCTGGATGAATATCAATTCTGTTTTATTCCCTTTTTTATTAAACTGGAATGTAATCTCTGTAAATGTGTCTGGAAAATCTGTTGTTGACCAACTTTGGACAATTTTTTTATCTTTTTCAAGTTTTACATTTTTACCGAATGCATAGCCGTCATATGCAGTAAACTTCCCTCCAATCTTTCTGTTATTTGTTGCCTTCGCACCTGTAAACTGTGAATGTATTTTTGGATCTAAAATTGCTTCATACAACTCGTGAGGGCTGGCCTTTAAAATTATTTTTTGTTTTATTATTCTCATTTCTCTTTACAGAAAAAATAAACTTCAAATCTTTTTAATTATTTCTTTATGCCTCATTTCTGAAAAAATTTAAATATCCATTTCATTTATTATAAAAAGAGGGAAAAAGAGGAAAAAATGAACAAAGTATTAAGGATGCTGTCCTACTCGGACTTTTTTATACTAAGTGGGTTCAGTCTTGTCTCATCAATACTTTCTATTTATATCAATAATAATTTAATTGGAGGTAGCATTTTTTTTGCAGGCTTGGCAACAACAGTCTTGTTACTTACACGTTCAATTTTTTCGCTTTTTTTCTCCTGGGTATTTAATCCAAAAGATAGGTTATGGCTTTTGCATTGGGGGTCTTTTATTATAGCATTGGTTCCCTTTGGATATTTATTATCGACAAATGTTTGGACCCTTCTTATTGTGCAATTTGCTTATGGAATAGGTGCAAGCATGGATTATCCTGCATGGAATAGTTTTTGGGTTTCATATTCTGAGAAGGGACAAAAAGGATTTCAGTGGTCATTATATAACGCTGCTATAACCGCAGGATCAGCGGTTACCGCGGTTCTTGGAGCATGGCTTGTAGAAGTAACAAGTTTTACTCTTGTTTTTATATTCGCTGGAATTTTATCTTTAATAGGAACTATATTCCTTCTGAGAATTGAAAAAAGCGCATTGAAAAAGTATTAAACAAAAATTTTCCTCTTGAACGGGTTACTATCTTAATTTATTTTGTGAAAGGATTCTACTTCCTTAAAATATTTTGACCATTCTTCGGGATTTTTCGGATAATCTTCCTGATGTTTATAAAATTGGGGGCAGGGAGATGAACCTCCATCAGGAAATATCCATGCAGCCTTTAATGTAACGCATGTTTTTTTGCATCCATCGCATCCTGGTCCGCGGTTTTCCTGGATTCCTGTATGTCTGAAAGATAGGTCAGCATTGGGAAATTTTTTTTTCATTTCTTTGGCAAAGGCAGGATATTCATCAGGAATACTATAAAAATCTCTGAATACTTTTATAGGCAAATCATATGAAGAATAAAATTCTATGAAAGATTCATCCATATAAGGGTAAATGCATTGAATAAGCCCCTTCATTCTGCTAACTTTTTCAGCATGTTCAGTGCTTTTTTTGTATGTTCCAAAATGTATCACATCAGAAAATGATACTAATTTTGATTCTAAATAATTTGGGAACCTTCCGTTTGTGTTTAATGTTACTCTGCAATTAAAAGATTTTGCAAATTTTATTAAGCTAATTAAATCAGGATGCAGGGTTGGTTCTCCCCCGCTAAAATAAACCTGTAGTGGATATTTCCCCTCAAAGGAATTAGCATATTGCTTTATTGCAGTTTTTGCTATATTAAAATCAAGAAATTGCATTTTTCCATTTTCAGGCTTTGGTTGAAAATCATTTAAACAAAAAGAACATTTTTGATTACAACCATTAGTCATTAAAATCCTCAATTTCAATTCCTCTGCATGAATCTGTTTATCTATAATTGTTGGAATTTGTTCGGCAGAATTTATCATCTCTTTATGGTTAGAAAAAAACTTTAAAAATATTTATGTCAAAAATTTCAATATTGAAAAATTAAGGTGCTGTTTGGCCAGTATAATCCCCAATTACAAAGACAGTATACGGTCCATTTAATTGATCTGGTCCATTTCCGGATACATTCGTCATTCCATATTGCCAAATGTTTTGACCTGTTGAATTTATTGCAAATACCCTATTATTAAGTTGGTCAGCAATCATTATATTCCCATCTCCGAACATTACCGCATTTGTAGGAAGAGGATTTGAATTGCTACCTGTTACATTATTAGTAAAATATTGGAAAACTATCTTGCCAAGCGGGGTAACCTCAAAGATTCTCGCATTTCCTGAATCTGTAATCAAAGTATCTCCATTTGTTAATCTGCTCGCAAATGCTGCAGCTTGTATACTTGTATTATATCCCCATACTATGCTTCCCGACTTGTTAATTTCGATGATTCTGTTATTATTCTCATCTGCAATAAGTATATTGCCGTTACTTAACAACTCTGCGCTATTTGGACTATTCAAGGCTCCATTTCCAGAAGAAGGTCCATAAGACCATACAATGCTTTTATTACTATTAACTTCTATAATCCTGTTATTCCCCTGATCTGTAATAAGATAATCGCTGTTTGGTAATTGAATTACTGAAACAGGAGTGTTTAACTCATTTGGGCCAGAGCCGCTTACATTCGCTTGTCCATATTGCCATACAATGTTTCCAATTCTGTCTACAACAATTACTCTATTATCTGCACAGCCATTTGGCATTGCAGGATCTGAACCTTGTGGAATTCCTGTCCCCGCTATGACCGTAAGTCCATTTGGCAATCTCTCAGCCCAATTTGGGCCAATTACCGAGTCTGGTCCTGGATTGCAAAGACTTGAATTTCCTGATCCAAAACTCCATGCAATTTCATTGTTAACTGGATTGATTTCAATAACCCTATTGTTATATTGATCCGTGATAAGGACATTGCCGCTAGTATTAAAAGATCCTCCTGCCGGCCAAATTATATTTTGTGTATTCCCAGAACTAAAGAAAAATACTCCTCCAATTAATAAGATTACCAATAAGGTAATTAACAAAACATACGTCCCCCCTTTCATTATTACAATGAAGAGTTAATTACTTTTAAACATTATTATTTGAAGAATAGTAGCGGGGGTGGGATTTGAACCACACGACCTTCGGGTTATGGGCCCGACGAGCACTCCAGGCTGCTCCACCCCGCTATATAAAATCTAAAATCTAATTGCTTTTAAAACTAACTAATTGTCTCCTTGAATATCACAGCAATCCTTAAAAATACTTACGATTTAAATTTCTAATGTTAATTTTGGGAATAGATGACGCAGGAAGAGGACCGGTTATAGGTCCTATGGTTCTGGCAGGATGTTTAATTGACGAGGAAACAGAAAGAAAATTCAAAAGAATTGGTGTTAAAGATTCAAAACAATTAACTCAGAAAAGAAGGGAAGATCTGGCAGAGAAAATAAAAGAGGCAGCGGAAACTTTTGAAACTGTCCTTGCTTATCCCGAAGAAATTGATGGTAAAAATCATGACGGAATAAACTTAAATGCTCTTGAAGCAGTTAAAATGGCAGAGATAATAAATAAAATAAATAAGGGTTTTGGAAAAATAAAAGTAATAATTGACTGCCCTTCTGTTAGCATAGAAAAATGGAAAGATTTCTTGAAAACCAAAATTAATAATCTATCCAATCTTGAAATTGTCTGCGAACACAAGGCCGATGTGAACTATCCTGCTGTTTCTGCAGCTTCAATTCTTGCGAAATGTGTAAGAGAAAAAGAAATGGAAAAATTAAAGGAAAAATTCGGAAGCGAAATAGGTTCTGGATATTGCTCCGATCCCAAAACATACAAATTTCTTGAAACCCATTCAAAAAGTCACGAGGATAAGGGAATTTTCAGAAAAACATGGAGTACGTGGAAAGACGCATGCGCTGTTGCAGAACAAAAGAAATTGTTCGAATGAATTCTGAAATATTATTAATCGGATAGTAGTTACAAAACCAAGAATATATAAACTTGAGAGTGCATCAATATATATGGAAAACAAAAATAACTCCGATGAAATTGAATTAAGTCAGAACTATGATCTTTGGATGAGCAATAAAATAACTGCCCAGCAATATTTCAGGGAAGTTAACAGAATAAAAAACAAATAATTCTTAACAACTAAAATTCTTATCTAGATACTTCTCTAAATTCTTCTCGAATTTATTAAAAGTTTTATTAATCTCGTTCAATAACAACCCTGAAAGATACATTCTTCCTGATGGCCTGCGTAAAAATCTTTCTCTTTCCTTCCTATCCGGAAAATCTTTTCTAATCTTTTCGTAAAGACCCATTAAAAAAATACCCCATTAAACTTTAAAAAATCTCCTTTCTTATTTTATTTAATGCTCTATATAAAAAAATTAGTGATGTACGGCTTCAAAAGTTTTGTCAGGAAAACAGAAGTTCCACTTGCTCCCGGAATCAATGTTATTGTAGGGGCAAACGGAAGCGGGAAAAGTAACATCTCTGACGCCTTGTGTTTTGTTCTTGGAAGACTGAGCATAAAATCGATGCGTGCAGCAAAAGCCGGAAATTTAATCTTTTTAGGAAGCAAAATCGCGGCTCCTGCAAAAGAAGCAGAAGTTGAAATTGTAATAGACAATAAAGATCATGTTTTTTCAATTGATAAAGAAGAAATTTCAATAAAAAGAATTGTTAGAAGAAATGGGCAGAGTATATACAAAATAAATGACGAAGTAAAAACAAGACAGGAAGTTCTTTTCTTGCTTGCTCAGGCAGGAATAGACCCGAACGGATTTAATATAGTTCTTCAGGGGGAAATTCAGAACTTTGTAAGAATGCAGCCAGAGGACAGAAGGAAAATTATAGAAGAAGTTTCCGGAATATCGATATACGAGTCAAGAAAAGAAAAATCTTTGAGTGAGCTTGAAAAAACTGAGGAGAAACTTAAGGAAGTTATTGCGATATTGAGAGAGAGGACAATCTATCTCAACAATCTTGAAAAAGAAAGGCAGCAGGCATTAAAATTCAAAAAACTTGAATCAGATATAAAAAAATTCAAGGCAAGCATAATCTATAATGACATAACGCACAGAAAAAAAATTTCAGAAGAAATAAGTTCAAAAGTTTCTAATAAAAATAAAGAGATAGAAAAAGAAAAAAAAATAATTTCAGAACTTCGTATCGCAATAGAAAATCTTGAATCAAAGATATCTTCAATAAATTCAACAATCCAGAAATCAACAGGACTGGAACAGGAGAGATTAAATCAGGAAATTGCGAATATCCGTGCAGAACTTGCAGGGATGAATGTCCGGGAAGAAAATTATGAAAGTAAAATTGCGTCAGTTTCAAAAGAGAAGGATGAGACCCAGGAGTCAATAAGAAATCTTGAACTTGGCATGAAAGAACTGCAGAGGCCATTATCAACTGTAAAAAATCAAAAAGAAATCGAGACAAAAAAGCAGGAGCTTGAAAAACTTGAAGAACAGCGGAAAAAATTTTACACTATTAAATCAGAGCTTAAATCTATTAAGGAGAGGATTCAGGATAAAAAAACAACCCTTAATTCTTATAATAATGAATCTGACTTTCTTCTTAAGCAGATAAAATCCGTTTCAGAAGAGCTTTTTGATTCAAAAATAACCACCGAGAAAATAAATTCGTTAAAAGCTTCTCTCGCAGAAAAGAAGAATCTTCTTGAAACCCTTAACCAGAAAGAAATGAATCTGGGAAAACATTCAGCAGCCAGGGAATATGAAATTGATAAACAGCAGAAGGTAATTGAGAAAATTTCAAAGATGGATATTTGCCCGATGTGTCAAAGCAGGATAACGAAGGAACATATAGAATCTATGCATAAAGAAATTTATGAGAAAATTGAATCGCTGCGCAAGGAGATAGGGAATTCAGACAGAGAGCTTAATGATATAAACGGCAAAAAAAAGATTCTAAATCAGGAGATAGAACAGGTAAATATGGATATCTCAAGAGGAAATTCGGATCTGATTAAGCTTTCAAATGTTCATGACAAGCAGAGCCAGATCAAATCCCTTCAGGAAAAAATTGATTATCTCAAAGGAGAGATTACAGAACTTCTTAAAAGAGAAAAAAATCTTGAAGCCAACTTCGATGAAAATTCAAATATCGAACACAAGTATGAAACTGCAAAAATAGAGGTTCAGGAAATTTCAATGCGAAGCCAGGAGAATCTTGATTCAGAAATGTCTTTCAAATCAAGAGAGCTTGAGCGCTCAAAGGCTTCTCTTAAGCAATTAATAAGGGAAAGAGAAGACTTGGCTTCTGAACTTGAAGAGATAAGAGAGGACATAAACGAAAAAGAAAAAATTCTTGAAAAAAAGAAAAAGCAGGAAGAAGAGCTTACTGAAAAATTCAGGAAATTTATTTTAGACCGGGATGCGCTTCAGAAAAAAATAAGGGAGAATGAGATAGAAATTTCAAACAAGCAGAATATAGTTTACAGCCTTGAACAGGAATTTAATAATTTTAAAATTGACTCTGCTAGAATAAACGCTGAAATTGAAAATCTTGAAACAGAAATGCTTGGTTTCCCTGATGTTGAGATAATAAAAGCAAACAAGGAAGTTCTTGCGGAAAGATTAGCTAAAACTCAGGAACAGCTGTCCCAGATAGGGAGCGTAAACCTTCGTTCGCTTGAAGTTTACGATTCAATAAAAAAAGAGTATGATTCCATAAAAGAGAAAACAGAAATCATAGGAAAAGAAAAAGAAGGGATTCTTAAGATAATTCATGAGATCGATATAAAGAAGAAAAAAACATTCATGCAGACTTTAAATTCTATAAATGAAATTTTTACTAGAAATTTTTCACAGCTCAGCCAGAAAGGACATGTATTTTTGGATTTGGAAGACAAGAAAGAGCCCTTTAACGGCGGAATAAATATAATCGTAAAGACAGGGCATGGAAAATATTTTGATGTAAAGTCATTATCGGGAGGGGAACAGACTCTTGTTGCATTGTCATTAATCTTTGCAATTCAGGAACTTAAGCCGTATTACTTTTACATCTTTGATGAAATTGATTCTGCTCTTGATAAAAGAAATTCAGAGCGCCTTGCAGATCTTTTGAAGAAATATATGCAAAAAGGACAGTATATAGTAATAACCCACAATGATGAAGTTATTTCAAATTCAACAAACCTTTACGGAGTCAGCATGCACGATGGAGTCAGCAAGATTGTGAGTCTGAAAATTTAAACTTTAATTAACTCGGGAAGATACAATAATACAACTCCAATAACAATTAATAAAATTGAAAAAGCTTTCTTTTTAAAATCTGTATCGGTTGTTATTTTCACCCCAATCTTGCTGGCTGAAAATTCCAGAATCAAAACAGCGAAAGGTTGAATTGCTGCAACAGAAGAAACAATTGTTGCGGGAAGTCCTGCCATTGCAAAAAATATAAATGCTATTCCCAGAACAGTCAAGCTTTCATTGAGTATAGCCCATTTTAAATTTTTCATTTCTCTTAAAAATCCTTTTCTTATTTTTTTATTTAACAAGCCGGGTAGCATTACAACTCCGACAAAAATACAGCTTACTGATATTCCGTTTATTGCCGAGAGAGTTATAGTACTTATTTTTATGAAAAATTCATAAAATGCGGTTATTAAAATAAATAAGACTATCGACCATATAGCAACTTTAAATCTTATTTTACCCCTTTTCATAGAGATTGTAGTCGCACCCGATAAAATAAAAAACATCCCAATATAGCTGATAAGAGGAATAACTTCATTCAGAAACAAGAAAGATAAGATTCCAACAATTATGGGATAGACATATTCCCATCCAATTATATTTGCTACATCTTCCTTTTTTAGCATCAAATAATAAAGGATATACTGAAAGCCGAAAATAATTCCTGCCATTGTAGGGAATATCAAATCCGTAATCGTTACATTTTTCCAGTTTAAAAATACCGCAATAATAATTCCGATAGTGGAAGTTACAATCCCTGCAATAATTGTAAAGCCAATGGGACTTTTGACCTTGTTGGAGATGACAAATTTATCTAGTATATTAACAAATCCCAAAATAAACGGAGAAATGATCGCAAAAATTAAAGGCCAAAATATTAAATTCACCATCTTAAAATTATCAATAATTTTTAATTTATTAATGTAATTGATAAACTTCCCTAGGGAAAATTCCTTCTTTTGGAATGTATAATTTTATGTCTTTTCCTATGTCTTCAATGTTCATTCTTATTTCTTTATAGTACCAGCATTTTTCCCTTACGCATTTTCTGTTATTCCAAATCTCCCCAAAATGACGTGTTCCATCACAAAAAGGAAGATATCCTCTCCCATCGCAATGATAATAGATGAACCTTCCATTTTCATCGCTGTAAACCGGAATGTTAATGACCTTTTCTTCTAAATTTTTAGATAATTCTTCCTCTCTTTTTCGTCTTAATCTTTCTCTCTTGTTCTTAGGTCTTCTTGACATTTTTAGATATCTGCCTGTTTATTAATATCTTTTATCAGCGTAATTAACCCAACCGCTTGCCTCGAAAACTGCCCTGTCAAAGTCTGACAATTTAAAATCAAACTCTTCAGTTTGGTCTTTGTCTATTATATCTATTTTAGAGTCATCAAAATAAATTTTTGCAGTGATATCTTTGTTATATCTGAACAATCTGTCTATTTTGTCTTTTGAAAGTTCAATTGCAAGCAATGCTTCATTGAACATGTTTCTTTTGAAAATGCTTCCAAAACTTTCAGCGATAACTGCATATATCCCATTTTGCTCCAATGCCCATACAGCATGTTCTCTTGAAGAACCGCAGCCGAAATTTGTTCTGCTTACGATAATAGATTTTCCTTCTACATCTTTTTTGGAATTAAAATCTTCAAGAATTAAATCTTCCAACAAATATTGTTTCAAGTCTTCTTTTTCCCCTTCTGTCAAATATTTTGCGGGTATGATTTCATCTGTGTTAATGTTTTCTCTATCTAAAAACAAGATTTTCCCTTCAATATTTTTCCGGCTTTCACTTTCCATTTAAATTTCAAGAATTAGATATTTATATATTTTTCATTTTTTAGTAGTCACATCTCTAAAAAATAGAAACTTAAAATAAAAAAAATAAAAAAAATAAAGGATCTTTAATAGTAACTTTCGCCGAACTCTTCAGTTTTTTGAGGTTTCTTTGTTATCAAAACAACTAATACAACTAACAAAACAAGGAATATTATTGCTAATATGCCTGTCAGTACGAATACCGGATTTGTCAAAGTTGCTGTGCTTGGATTTGAACCGCTGTAGTTAACAGTACTTAATAGAGTGTCTCCAGAGTAAACTGATACATCAAACTGGTAAGTTCCGCTCGTTGGAACGGTTATCGGAACATTACTGCTTGATTCAGCAGGAACAACGACTGTTTGCTGAGTTGAATTGTACTTAACTGTGTAAACCGCTAATTGGTTTGTAGGGTTAAGCAATGTCAAATCATTTCCAGATTGTATAGCAATGTTAGGAACATTGTTATTTACGGTTATTACTTGTGTGGCAGTACTTACTTCTTGATCATTTCCAGCTTGAATCGTAAGGGTATAATCCCCTGATGCATTGTATGGGATGTCTAGATTAACTGTTCCGCTAGCAGTAACTTGGTCGTTATTATTATCTGAAGCATTGTAATCCTCAAAATTTTGAGTTACAAGATCTCCAAGATAGACTGTTTTCTGAATGTTAAGTTCTGGTATGCTTAAAGTTACATAAACGTCATCAGCATTGTTGTAACCAACATTTTTTACAGTAAAACTAACTGGAACAGATTGTCCAGCAGAAACTGTGTTGTCTACATTTACTGATTCAATAGCAAGATCATATGAAGGTCTTTGAACTGTTAATGGAATACTGCTGTATTCTGTATCAACATAACCATTTGAATCCAAAATTTGGATATCTAAAGGTAAATTTTCGTTCAGATTATTATCTTGAAAATCTGAAGGAACTTTTAATGTTAAGGTTTGTACATATGTATTTCCTTTTATAACATCAAAGTTTGGAGTAACAACCATTACGTCATTACTATTCCCTTCAAGTGTTGCTTTTATTCTAACATTGGTAGCGTCAACAGTTGCATTAAATGCTACTTGAACAGTTATTGTATCTCCAGCATTAATACTAACAACTGTATTAGTTGAATATCCTCCATTAACAACAGCGATGTTATTAACTTGGACGTTTTCCTGATTAGTTCCAAGGGCACTTACAGCACTTGCCAAGAACAAAACACTTGCGATTAACAAAAAAGAAACCAAAGTATTTTTGGTATTCATTTTTCTAATTTTTTTATCCATCATTTAATTGCAGAAAAACTTAGTTTTCTGTAATTTTAAAAAGCTGAAAATCATTTATAAACTTTATGGTGACAACATAATCATCTATTAAAGATGAACTGAATGTAAGTAACAAACAGTGAAATAGCCTCGGAAAATTTAAAAACCATAACTCTTTTCATGATTTATGAAGACTTTAAATTACAAACTCTATAAAAAATCTTCCCCCTCTGAAATAGCTGAGAACAAAAATATATTTGATGTTCTTACAGGTAGTGAAAGAAGCTTACTTTACTTTAATTCCAATGAAAATAATGAGATTAATCAGATTATGTTTGGAATAAATTATACAGATAAAGAGGGGAATCCCGTAAAATTGGAAGAAGATATTTATGCAAGAGGCTTTACTCTCATAGGAAAAAATTCAGATATCTTATTTTTAATAAACTCAGAAAAAAAAGTTATTACCTTAGGGAAAAACGATTTCGACATTTTCTCGAATAGTGATAAAGTTTCTTTAAAAAATCAATATATCGCAGTTCCTGATCCAAAACGAAGTCTTATCGATGAAATTAGAGATGAATTTTACAAAAGAGATTATTTTATTATTTCGCGCTATAGATCTCCATCCCGATTATTGAATCCTTAATTGGGTCTGGGCTTTCATTAATTATAGTTATTTCTTTATTTTTTGGTAGTTCTGAGATTAATTTTTCCCATTCTTTTTCAGAAGTTCTTTTATGATTTTTCTCCCCCTTTTCTCCGTAATCAATCCCTGAAAAATGAATATGAAACTCCTTCGCATTTCCAAATTCACTAAGTGTCTCTTTCACTCTGTAACTTTTGTATCTTGCAAGAACATGTGCAAAATCGATGCAAAAACTGCAGCCTGTTTCCTTAACCAATTTGCTTATTTCTTCAACGCTTCCAAAAACATTTATCTTACCCATAACTTCAGGAGCTAATTTTGAAGTATACTTTTCTTTTTTAATTTCTTCCTGCATTTCTAGAATAGCCTTTTTTATGTTTTCATAAGTCTCTTTCTTATCCATTCCAGAATAAAATCCAGCATGGAAAACAATTCTGTGAACGTGCATTAAAGTCCCTATTTTGCAACAGTCAAGAATTCTTTTTTTGCTTTCTTCTATTTTTTTCTTCTCTTTTGAATTAAGGTTAATCCAGTAAGGAGCATGGATGCTTAACTTAATTCCTAGTTCTTTGGCTTTCTTCCCAATCTTAATTGCATCTTCCCTTTGTTTTATGTAAATTCCATAAGTAAAAGCGATTTCACAAGCTTTCAATCCAAGTTTATGATACATTTCAAGATTAGAAATTGCTTCTTTAACAGGGCCTATTCCTGCTGGGCCGAATCTTATCATGAAAAATCAAAGAAATTGAAATTTAAAGAATTATCTGACAATCTTTGTTCTTTCATCAAATCCGTCCTTTGCTACATCCCAATATAAGGGTATGTCTGGATAATTTTCTTTTTGATATTCAACTATTTTTTTTATTGCTTCAGAAGAATCAATTCCTGCCCATGAACCATCCCCTAATAAAACCATAAAACCCCTTTCTTTTCTTACATAAGTTGCTATATCGGTTTCAGGAAAATATTTAGAAAATTTTTCATTTAAATCCTTGATCATGCTTTCCAATTGTTTCTGTAATCTTTGCCCGTTATCAAATCCTTTAGAATTCTTAACATCAAATAATAACAAACAAATTCCGTATTTAGAAATTATTTTTTCAGCTTCTTTCACACAATCTTCTATCGAACTCCCTTTCATTTTAACTTTAAAGATTTATTTACAAACTCAATAATTTAATCTTTGTGTCTGTTGTTGCGAAATTCTTCGCTACAATAACCTTGCAGTTAATTTCCTCTAATGTACTTATGATAGAAACTGTTGCTGTTCCGTCAATAACAACTGCTGTTGGTCTGTCTCTTATTCTATGCAAGGTTCCTGCAAGACTTTTTACTGAAATGCTTTTTATTTCATTCAGAGAATTATTAAGAAGAATAGCTTTTCCGCTTCCTTCATTCTTTTTTGAAATTTCTTTAAGTTTATTTTTTCTGTCAATGCTTAACTCAAATTCTTCTTCTACTTTCTTTTCTATGGTTCTATTTCGGTCCTGAGAACCGGAAAAAAATTCCTTAACAGGAACTTTTTTCCTTAAGTTCATCAAGATCTCTTTGCCTGCTAATTCCTCGACTTCTTTTCCGTCAGGAGCAGTAGCAATGTATGCAATATTTGCATTTTCAACTACGTTCTGTGCAATGAGTTTTCCGCCTCTGTCGCCATCTACAAACAATGTTATTTCTTTTTCCTTCCCTAATTCCCTGATTTCATCAGGAAGTTTTGTTCCGTTCATCCCGATAACATTATTTACTCCGTTTCTTATCAGATTGACAACATCTGCTCTTCCTTCAACAACAATCAGTTCTTTTCCTGATATATCTCCGCAAGGCAACTTATTCTCTCCGTATTCTTTGATTCCTGCGATTCTTGTAGAATCCTTTATTTCTGCAGAAATTTCTCTTGAATCGGTTTTACCCTTAATTTCCTGCATCAATTTCTTTGCTCTTTCAACAATATAATCTCTCTTGCTTCCTCTTACATCTTCAATTCTTTCAACTGAGATTTGTGAATCGCAAGGCCCTATTCTTTCTATTGTTTCAATTGCAGCGGCAATCAAAGTCGTCTCACTCTGATCCAAGGCAGTAGGGATTTTTATAACTCCCACAGTTCTTTTGCCTTCTTTATGCAAATCAACTTCAATTCTTCCTATTTTTCCTTCTTTTTGCAGTTCTCTCATCTCAAGTTCAGCTCCTAAAAGCCCTTCTGTCTGTCCAAATACAGCTCCGATTACGTCAGGCTTCTCCAGAGATCCCTCTGCTGAGAAATTTGCATGTATCATATATTTTATTGATACCGGACTTACTTTTGCCATTTTTTTCTTTCCTTAAATTTAATTTTGTCTGAAATCTATGATTCCAAGAAATATCTAAAGTTACGAACTACTCTACTTTCCTTAAAAAATGAACAGGAAATGTGATATGAATATGAATATAATTTATAATCTAATAGACATTTCTCAAATATCAAAACTAAAGAAGGTTTTTAAATCTTACTCAGATTGAGAGTGTTAAGTATTCGTGGCTTGGATAATGGTGTTAAGAGGTGTGGCTTTTTTTATTAATATTCCATCTCTTCTAAATCTTGTCTTCTTGCTTTTTCATATTCTTCATTTAATTTTCTAATTGTATCTTCCATTTCATCTATTCGATAATAAAGAGTATGGATATTTACTTTCATTTTTTCTTTTTCACTTGCTAACTTATATGCAATACTTCGTAAATATCTCATTTTACTTAATTTCTCTTTTGCTTCTTTAATCTGTTCTTTAAATTTTTTGACAAGATTCTCTGCTTCCATATAATTCCTTGACCAATAAGAGATTTCTCTCAAAACTTCTGAAACAGAACGATTATAATTTTTCTTTGTATCTTTAATTCCTTTTTCAACTTCACTTATTTTATCTAATATTTTTTTAAAACTTGATTTAGAAGCATATTCAGGATATTTGTCAAGATAATCTTGCATCGCATTAAATCTAACTTCATCTACATCTTTGAATTTTGGTTTAATTTTAGTTATGGAAGATTTCTTTCCTTTTTGAGAAGTTTTTAACATTTCTTTCTCAAAATTTGTTTCTTTTATCAAGAGGTTATTCAAATTAGCATATTCCTTATCCTTGGCTTCTTCATCTGCAACAAGGTCTTTTTTATATTTCTGGGCTAATGCAAGATTATCTTTTAATTTATGATTCATTCCATAAAGCCATTCTACTTTTTTCTTAACTTCTTCATGGGTATAATTCAATGCTTTTTGATATTCTTCTTTTATAGCAATTGCATCTTGTTTTCCCGTTATATCTATCATTTTATTTAAAATACTCCTTATCTTTTAGATTCTTAGGTTTAACTTCTGCCTTAAAATATTTTACCATTATTTTAATTGCCTGCTCCTTTGTCTTTAGATTGTTTACTAATTTGTATATCTCTACAATCTTGTCTTCTTCCTCGTCTAAGTCTATTTGTATCTTTGTCATTTTCCATTTTGTAACTCCATGTAATATGGTGATATATGGTAGTATATAAATCTTTCTGTCAAATTAATTTGAGATAAAATTGCTGTCAAGTGGATGCCCTCACTCAGATTCGCCCTTAATTTTCATATATTCCCCTACCATTCCGAGTTCCTGATATAATTTTACTAGCCTTTGTTTAACTTCTTTTTTTTCTGAGTCAAGAATATTCATTGAAAGAATTTTTTCATAAGTTTTTACTGCTCTGTTCCTTCTTTTTTCCTTTTCATAAACAAGCGCTTGTTTTTTATAGAATTCAATGATTGAATTCACTATTTTCCTTCTTTCAAGCTCTTTTACCTGTCCTGTAACTTTGCTCATCATCAGGTCTGCTTTGTCAAAAACTCCTGCTTTTATATAGCATTCAGTTGCCTTTACCAAACAATTAACCTTTTCCGAAGGAGTTAAAGCAATATCAATTAACCTGTTGTAAACCTCGGCTTCATCTATGAACATGTTTCTTCTTTCATAAATTTCTGTTAATTTTGTATAAAGAAATTTTTTTAAGTCCATTGCTGGGTTTTCTTTGAGAAATCTTGTTATAGTATCGATCTGGACGTAATCTCCCTGACGATTTAATTCTTTTTCGATTTCAATCTTAGTCATCTCTTTTCTTAGTATCATATTACAATTTCTTTTTCAGAACTTTCAAAATTCTGTCCAGATCCTCAAAATCATTCATGTTATCTATCGGGCATTCAAAATGCGTATTGTTTCCTGTAATTGTTACAAAAAACTTGCTTGCCCTTTTCCCTTCTTTTTCATCTTCCATAAAATGAAAATAAAAACCTAGTTTAAAAGTTTTTATGTAAGAAAATATAACCGATTGTAATAGATAAATATATAAAGTTTAACCCCTTTAAAATGACATGGGAAGCGGACTGGTTTCGAATATAATGAAGCTGGCTTTGGTTCCGGCTATTGCTCTTTCTCTTAATATGAATAATATTCATGCTCAGGACAGTCTTTTTGAGTTCGACATCGATGCAATAGCAGAAGCAGGTCCGCAAACATATAATCACGAGGTAAAAGCATATGATGGTTGGCAAAACAATTTTCAGCCTCTTTGCTGGGATCCTGCATACGGAGATAACTCATTGAATTACTCCCCTTCAGGAACTTGTGCAAATTTTGAAGCAGGACTGTCTCTAAAAATAAGATTAGGAGATTACTTTTCAATAGGCCCTCGTTTAGGAATAAATTTTCCTTCAACTGGTCTTGAAACTATAAACTTAAACTGGTGGGATCCTGTTAAGCTTGAAGAAATTGATATTGTCAAATATCCTCCAATTGGAATTTCTGCCAATCTGGATCTATTCAACCATTATGTTTTGCTTAATGCAGAATATTCAAAAGAGTATTATCAAATCGTTGAACAGGATTATCAGGGAGTAAATGTTGTTAATGGAAAAAATTACAGCGTTCCTCTCGGAAATCCCAAAGAACTTTATGAAGGATGGGGGGATAAATTTTCTGCATCAATTTATGTGGGAAATCCCGAAGATAATTTATATTTCGGTTTAGGTTTTTTTAGTGAAACATACGGTAAAGATGTTTCAGATTATGGAATTAAGTTAGGAGTAATTAAGAGGATTAGTTTCTAAATTATTTTCTTCTAGAATATTCCCCAAGATAATTTATCACTCCTAAACTTCCGATGCCTTCTTTTTCAAAAATTTTCATATAATCCCCAATCACTTTTAACGGAATTTCATTTCTGTTAATTACCCTTTGATACATTTCTTCAAATTCAGTTTGATATTTTTCTAACATATTAATATAAAATAACTTATTAAGAAATCTTACTGCTTTTTCTTTACGATTTCAATGCAGACGCCAGCAGCAACTGTTTGTCCTGCATCTCTTACAGCAAATCTTGACATAAAAGAATTTTCTTTCTGAGTTTCAATGCACAAGTTTCCTTGAGGTCTTATTCTTACTTTAGCAACATCCCCATTTTTCAAGAAATCAGGATTTGTCTTCATAACTTGTCCTGTCTTTGGGTCAATTTGCTCTATAAGTTCTGCGAATTGGCATGGAACTTGAGCAGTGTGAACATGAAATACTGGTGTGTAACCTTTAGCCAAAACAGTTGGGTGATTGATTACTGCAATCTGAGCAATAAATTCTTCAACTACTGGAATTGGTTTAGCAGCATCGCAGATAACATCTCCTCTTGCCATATCTTTCTTTCCTACCCCTCGTATGTTTACTCCGATATTATCTCCAGCCAATGCTTCTGGCATTGCTTCATGGTGCATTTCTATTGTTTTTATTTCTCCAGGAATTCCTTTTCCTGTTCTTCCAGGTAGTACCATAACTTTCTGTCCAACTTTCATAATTCCTGTTTCTACTTTTCCAACTGGAACAGTTCCTATTCCTGTAATTTCATAAACATCCTGAATAGGCATTCTCATTGGTAAATTAGTAGGTAATTCTGGCTGGGGGAATAAATCAAATTGTTCTACAACAGTTGGTCCTTTGTACCAAGGCATGTTTGTTGATTTCTTAGCAATATTATCTCCCTTTTGTCCTGAACCTGCAATGAAGTTAACTTTTTCTAATTTGTATCCAACTGTCTTTAATAACATAGAAACATCTTCTTTTATTTTGTTGAATTTTGCTTCATCATAGTTTATTGAATCCATCTTGTTTATTAAAACAGCGATATTCTGAACTCCCATTGTTCTCAAAAGCCATAAGTGCTCTTTTGTCTGGGGTTCTATTCCTGTTGTTCCAGCGACGACAAGGAATGCAGCATCAGCTTGTGAAGCTCCAGTGATCATATTTTTAACGAAATCTCTGTGACCAGGTGCATCAATGATTGTGATTTGGAATTTCTGAGTCATAATTTTCTTGTAAGCTAAATCAATTGTAACTCCTCTTTCTCTCTCTTCTTTAATTTTATCCATAACATATGCGAATTCAAAACCAGCTTTTCCGTGTTTTTCAGCTTCCTCTTTAAGTTTTTTCATTTCTTGTTCAGAAACTATTCCTGAGTCGAACAATAGTCTTCCAACTGTAGTTGACTTTCCAGCATCGACGTGTCCGACGAACACGACATTCATGTTTGGTTTTTCTTTAGCCATTGTTTTTTGTATAAAATTTTTTGCTAATCATCTAAAAAAATTTAGGTTTAAAAATGTTTTGTTTTTTTCTTCTAATTTACTGATTCTCAGCTAATCCTTTTCTGCTTCTTATTTTTTGTATAACATCTTTTGTCAATGATTGCGGAAGTTTTTCGAACATCTGTTCTGCAAGAGATGAAACTCCTCTTCCTTCTGTTGCGCTTCTCAAATCATTGCTCCATCCAATCATTTCAGCGACAGGAATCTTCGCCTTTATTGCGCTCTCTCCATTTTCCTGTTTTACTTCGAGCAACTGTCCTCTTTTGCTTCCGACTAGTCTTGTAATTGTGCTTAAGAATTTGTCGGGGAATTCAATCAGATGCACCTGTACTGGCTCAAGGAGGCATGCATCAGCTTTGTTCATTGCTTCTGTGATAGATTCTCTTACAGCAGGATAAACCTGGGCAGGGCCTCTGTGGATCGCATCTTCGTGAAGCTTGATATCCATTAATGAAAGTTTCATTTTTGTGCACGGCTCTCTGGCTAATGGGCCTTTATCCATAACCATCTCAAATGCATCCAGTATCATGTCGATTACTTCTCCGATGTGAACTTCTCCTTTTGTCCTGTCAAAAAACATATTTCCCTTGTAAACATCCCTGACGCTTCTTATTGATTCTCCATCCCAGTTGAATTTGTTCAGAACATTTGCAAGTTCCTGACTTTTTTTCTTGACTCTTCCTTCAGGAATTTCCCCGCTTTTTATCGCAGCATAAATATTATCTTCCAGCGGCTCGACAGAAATGAAAAAACTATTGTGCTTGTTTGGGCTTCTTCCTTCCATTTCAGGAGATTCTTTGTTTACTGTTTCTCTGTAAACAACAATAGGAGCAGAAGTTTTTACATCAAGTTCCTTTTCTGTCTTGATTCTGTTTTCGATTATTTCTAGATGAAGTTCTCCCATTCCCGAAATCAAACTTTCTCCTGTCTGTTCGTTAATTTCTACTTTTACAGAAGGGTCCTCTTTTGCAACTTGTTTTAATATTTCAACCAGCTTCGGCAAATCCATCATTTTTTTTACTTCAATCGATTTTGTAACGACTGGTTCAAAAATATGTCTTAATTCTTCGAATGCAGTTTCTGGTTCAAGCGTTACTGTCTCTCCTGCTTCTCCTGTAACTCCTGAAATTGCAATTACATTTCCAGGTCCGATTTCTTCAATCTGCTCCGGTTTTATTCCATTGTAAATGAATATCTGCTGGACTTTTTGTTCTTTATTCGCGAGATTAAGATGAACTTCCATTCCGTTTTTTATTGTTCCTGAAAAAAGTCTTCCCGCTGAAATTTCTTTTCCTGAACGGGGATCTATTACAATTCTTGTTATCACAAAAGCAATTTTTCCTTTGGGATTGCAGCTAAGCAAATCTTTTCCGAATTCGCTGTCAAGATCTCCGTGCCATATTTTTGGAATTCTGTATTGTTGTGCTTCAAGAGGATTTGGCAAATGTTTTACAGCCATATCCAGAAGAACTTCATAAAGCGGAGCATTCTTCCAGACCCATTCTTTTCTGTCAGTATCGTTCATTTCAACAAGAGTGAAAATATCCTTGAATGTAATTTTCTTTTTAATCATGAAAGGAACAGAAAGCGCCCAGTTCTCTTTGGCACTTCCGAAAGCAACGCTTCCATCATTGATGTTAACAAGCCATTTTTCCTTGAAATCCTGGTCTGCAATTTTACTTACTAAATCATTAAATTCATTTATAATTTTTACAAATCTCTGCTGCATTCCTTCAGGAGTTAGTTTCATCTCTTTGATTAATCTGTCAACTTTATTGATGAATAAAACGGGCTTTACTCTTTCTCTCAATGCCTGTTTAATGACTGTTTCTGTTTGGGGCATTATTCCCTCGACAGCGCAAACAAGGACAATTGTTCCGTCGATAGCTCTCATGGCTCTTGTAACATTCCCCCCAAAGTCAACGTGCCCAGGAGTATCAATTAAATTAATCAAATATTCTTCTCCGTGAAAATCGTGAACCATGGAAACGTTCGCAGAATCGACTGTCATCAATCGTTCCTGCTCATCAGCATGCTGCCATGTTGCCATTCCTTCATCAAGATTCCCCGCATTCTTTGCAGCCATATATCCTGATGCAGCAAGAAGATTGTCTGTAAGAGCAGTTTTTCCGTGGTGAATATGCGCGCTCGTCGCTATGTTTCTGATATTTTTCTGGCTCGAGCTAAGTCTTTGTATCTTCTGAAATTGTGTTTCTTTTTCTGCCATTTTAATAAATAGTTAGAACAATTAATGAAAATAAAAATGCTTTTTAAAAGTTACTACTTAGAAAATTCTTTCATTTCATATAGAGATCTGGTATTTGGGATTGTTATCTAATTCTAAATTGTTATCATTGTCTATAATCTCTTTTTTATCAAGAATCCCATTTCCTTTAGTATCAGAATATTCTATTTCATTTGTTCCGTTATAAATTAAAACTATTGTTGCATTTTCTTTTGTTTCGATATGGACCCCGTTAGAGTCGGCACTTATTTTCGTTATTTCAAAATCAGCCCCCAAATCGGGAGTTCCGTTAGTATTTAGAGAATAAGCTGCTATAATATCTTCACCTTGAGCGACAGCAGAGATGCAGTATTTCCCAAAATCTCCCTTTTTGAAAACTCTTTCTTTGTCAATTTTTGATACAAGTTGATCCCTTGTAAGATTATATTGCGAGCATCCGCTGAACAATAATCCGGCAATGATCAAACTTGACAATGTTTTTCTCATGGGTTAATCGGGAAGCAATTCACTATTTAAGGATTATTGAGATAAAAGGACTATTTTTTATGCTGGAAGCCCATGACCAATAGCTCCAAGCAAAGATAAAACTTTTTCCATCTCTTCATCTGAACGAAGGTACAATATCGGAGAAGTATAGCCAAGATTTGGATTTGGTTTCTCAAGCCATTCTTTTACCCCCTCTTTGCTTAAAGTGTCTTCCGCAAAATCAACTAATCTTATTAAACGTTCTAATGAATTAATATTTTCATCATGGGTATAAGACCCATAATAATTATTTTTAATTTGCAAAAAATATTTTTCATCAATACCTAAGCCTTTAGCAATGTAATAATTAGGAACATTAATATCTTTTAAAATATCATTTAATGTTCTGCTGATTTCCATCGCATCAATTCTTTCATTTGAATCCAGCAATTTAATTATCTCTTTATATTTTGACATGATATAAAATTAAATTAATACTTTAAAAATAAATTTGTTATTTGAAATATAGAATTATCTAGCAGCATCAGCCTGCTTTTCAGATTCATTCTTTTTTCTCATTGCAAAACTCTCTCCGTTGTTTTCTGATGCAAGAATAAGTTCTTCTGCAAGAGCCTCTGTCAAAGTTTTCTTTTTGTTGAATGCTTTATCTGATGCTCCTTGAACAATCCATCTTAAAACAAGATTGATTCTTCTTAATGGAGCTACATCAACTGCCTGAGGATATCTTGTTCCTCCGTATTCTATAACTGTTATTTCATCTCTGGGAGCAGAATTCTCAATTGCTCTTACAAGAACCTCAACTGGATTTTTCTGTGTTTTCTTTTCTATGAGCTTGAATGCATCTAGAACAATTTTCATGTTCTTTGGATATTTTCCTGTAGCTGTTCCTTTGATTATTTTGTGTTTCTTACCTCTGTGTCCTGCAACAGCAATTCTATTCATCAATCTTTCAACAACATTAACCTTTGTCTGCCCGAATCTCTGTACATTTCTTCCGTGGCTTTGAAGAACTAATTTTGGCTGTAAATTTATTACTGATTTTAATCCCTGATCTTTTACTTCAATTCCAGAAATATCATACAAGTCAAAAATTTTGAAATTAATTTTTTGTTTTTCTTCTGCCATTTTATCTTCTACCCTTCTCTATCTTGCCGCTTGTAAGTCTATCCAAGGGCTGATCATTTACTTGAATAACTTGGAATCTTACACCCGGAATATCTCCTTTACTTCTTCCCTGTTTTCCGCCGATTCTTTGAATTAAAACTTCGTCGTGTTCATCAATAAATCTCTGCGCCAAATTTCCCGGAATGAATGCAGTAACAAACTTTCCGTTTTTCTTAAGCTGAACTTTGCAACATTTTCTCATCGCTGAATTTGGCTGCTTTGCTTCTTTCTGAACTTTTTGCAGAACAATTCCTTTTGCTTGATTTGCTCCTTCAAGCGGGTCTGCTTTTGCGTATAGATTAAGAGTTTTTGCAATATACTTGCTGTCTTTCCATCTGAACTTTTTTCTGTTCTTCATTAATTTTTTTGCGCTTTTCAATCCCATAATTATTGTTGATAAAATTCATTTATAAAACTTGCGAATAATCAAATAATTCTAAGTTCTTTTCCAAAATAATCCTTTGCGATTTTCTGAAGTTCAAGAAGTCTCCTCTTTTCTCTTCCGATTAATGCAGCTTTATTCATTATTCCTGCAGTAATAACTATTTCATTATTTGTTATCTGCATATCCTTGAATGTGACCGGCCTGATAATTTGTTCTATGAATGGTTTGGCATCCTGAATTCCTCTCGGGCACGGGATAACCCTGACTTTTTTTCTTATAATATCACTTAGAGTTCTGATGTTCCTCGCATTTTCACCAACTGCTCTCATCAAAAGATTTTTTGGCACGCAGAAAATTATTGTGTCGTTGTATTTCACACAGAAATTTGTATTTATGTTTGTAACTTTGCTAAATAAATTCAGATGCCTCATGTCCTGCATGTCAATTGTTTTCATCATGTTTAAATCTTTTAGAAGAATTTGTTTTATAAAGTTATTCGTATTTTAAATTAAGAAATTTATTTATTTGTCTCTTCAACAATTTCTTTCTTCGCTGTTTTCTTTTCCGATTCTTCTTTTACCAAAGGGCCGATGACTTTGACTAGAAGTCCTGGAAGTCCTGTTCCGACAGGAACCGGCTGATTAAGCATTATGTTTTCTATTACGCTGATTAATTTATCCTTGCTTCCCTTTATTGTTGCATTGATGAATTGTTTTCCTGGAGTCTCGAAAGTTGCTCTTGCCAAAATTGAAGATTTCTGTGCAATGATCCCCATTCTTGTAACTCCCTTAACTTCTCCTGTGTTTGTCATTGCATCAGCGACGAGTTTAAGGTGCCTTTCATTGATGTCTGCTCCTTGTGAATTTAAAACTTCATAAATTTCATTTATTAGCAGCTGTCTCGCAACTTCTATTCCGAAAATATCCGCAACTTCATAAAAGTCATTTGAAATTGTTCTGTCAGCATCAACTTCTTTTAATGCTATCATCTTTTTCAAGTTGGTTCCAAGAGTAATAATGACAAAGTCTTTTTCTCTCTTGACAATCAAAAGCTGAGCAACTCCTTTAATTCCTGAAATTATTGTTTTCTTAAGTTTTTCTTTCATCTGATAAATTTCCTTGAAATTAAATTCAGCAGCATTTAATGTTATTGCGTCGGCTTTTTCCTTTACAGCGAATCCAAGATCATTCAGTCTTTCAACAATTGTCTTTATCGAACTATGGGTCTGTTTTAGTGCATTCTTGTCGATTTTGATTTCAATCATCTTGCTGCTAAAATTCAAATTTATCTCGGATGCAATTTCCCTTAATGTAACTTCCTTTATTTTTTCAGCAAATGATTTTGCATCTTTTTCGTTGTTATATTCTTTCTTCAAATAAATTTCCATCTTTGGTGAAGAAGGTTTTTTTCTTGCATCGAAAATTTCTATCAATCTTGGAAGTCCTGAAGTAACCTGCATTTCCTGGACTCCTGCGAAGTGGAATACATTAAGGGTCATTTGTGTTGATGATTCCCCGAAAGATTGTGCAGTTATGATTCCAATAGCTTCCCCTGAAGAGATTTGTTCTTTAAGATGAAGTTTTGAAACATCAAGTCCGTCATCGCCGTATTTGTATTGTATAACATTGTTATTGCTGTCTCTTATTGTTCCGTCGTATTCAACTCTCAAGTCCTGCAGAGCGTTTGCAAGTCTTCTGTACAAATATCCTGATTTCGGAGTTCTCAATGCTGTATCCATGAGTGAGTCTCTTCCTGTAACTGCTCCAAAGAAAAATTCATCTGGCCTCAATCCTTTGATGAACGAACTTCTGATAAATCCTCTCGAATGAGGAGATAAATCTCCCTGCTTGAAGAACGACATTGTTCTCTGATTATAACCTAAATCAATTCTCCTTCCCCATAATGCCTGTTGGCCGACGCAGGAAGCCATCTGCGTAATATTCAAAATATTTCCGCCTCCGCCTGATTTAATCATATGATTTACAGGATTACCTTCAGGGAATTCTTTCTTGACTATCTCCCCTATCTTGGTTCTTACTTCATTTAATGCCTGCAATATTTTTATTTCTCTTGATTCCTCTTTTGTTTTTCCAGGAATTATTTCAAGAGTTCCATTATTGTAAGATTCAATAATCTCTTCTGTTTTCTTTTCAGCTTTTTTTATTACTTCTTCTCCCTCGTCTATGACACTCTGGTCTAAATCCATATCATCGACGGAAATTGTTATTCCCTTGTCCGATAAATATTTTATTCCAAGATCGAAAACGTTTCTTATTGCATCGAATGTTTCATTTACTCCAACATCTTTTTCAAGTTGTTTTATTAATTCTCCGTCCTCACTTCCGAATAAAGTTTTGTTAATATTTCCTTTGATAATTTCTCCGTCTTTGATAGTTACAGAATCATTTGAAAAATTAACTTTTGGAAGAATAGCAGAGAAAATTTCTGTTCCTTTAACTGTCTTTTTTGAAAACTGGTGTTCAATGTTTGATTTGAAAAGAAGCTGGTTTGCATATTCTCTTGAAAATTCTTCTTCTCCAAGAAGATAATTTCCTGTTATTGCATCTCCGATGCAGCCGATAAAATTAGTGTTGTTCTTTGGAGAAATCATGTTTCTTTTTACATCAAGAAGAATTTTTGCTTCTGCTCTTGCTTCTTCTGTCTGTGGCGAGTGTATATTCATTTCATCTCCGTCAAAGTCAGCGTTATATGGGAAAGCAACAGCTGGGTGCAGTCTGAAAGTTCTTCCTGGAAGAACTCTTACAAAGTGAGCCATCAAACTTCCTTTATGCAGACTTGGGTGTCTGTTGAAAAGAACAACATCTCCGTTCTGCAAATGTCTTTCTACTTTATATCCAGGAGTTAATTCATTGATTATTTCCTCTTTCAAATCGGGAGTAATCTTTTTTCTTTTTCCATCAGGTCTTATTACGTAATTTGCGCCGGGATATTCTTCTGCTTTCTCAACAAGTTTTTTCAGTTTTTCAATATTCAAATCAGTAACGCTTTCTGCAACAGTAACAACTCTTGCAATTTCAAAAGGAATTCCAACTTCATTTATTCCGATGCATGGATCGGGTGAGATAACTGTTCTTCCTGAATAATTTACTCTCTTACCTGCAAGGTTCTTTCTTATTCTTCCCTCTTTCCCTTTAATTCTCTCCATAATTGTTTTCAACGGCTGTCCGCTTCTGTGTCTTGCCGGAGGAATTTTAGCTACACTGTTGTCAAAGAATGTTGTTACATGAAACTGCAATAAATCCCACAAGTCTTCAATAATGACTTCAGGAGCTCCTGCATTAAGATTTTCCCAGAGTCTTTGGTTTGCTCTTATAATATCAGAAAGTTTGTGCGTCAAATCATCCTCGCTTCTCTCTCCTGATTCAAGAATAATACTTGGACGTACAGTTACAGGAGGAACTAAAAGCATTGTAAGAACAGCCCATTCTGGCCTGCATGTAATCGGATTTACTCCGATTTTTTTCAATTCCTCATTTGGAATTCCTACTAGAATTTCTCTGACTTCTGTTGGGAAAAGTCTTGTCTTTCCTACTAAGAAATTAGTTGGCTTGTCGAGTTTGACTTTTTCATGAAGAGCTCCGCAGTGAGGGCATTTCTTTGCATCTTTTGCTTTTTTTGCTCTTTCGCTTGGAGTATATCTTTCTAGATCTTTGTCAGCTAGCAATAATTTTCCGCATTCTTTGCAAAAGCATCTTAATCCAAGTTCTATTAATGGAACATATTTCAAATGAATTACCGGCCTGGCCAAATCAACACTGCCTGGGTGTCCTAAACATTCTTTCAATCTTCCTCCGCATGTTCTACATCTTACTCCCGGATCAATTGCGCCAAGTCTCAGGTCCATTAATCCTCCGTCGACAGGATAGCCGTCAATGTTATACAATTCTGGTGTTACTATCTTTGCAGCTGAAATTTTCTTTATTTCTTCTGGGCTGAAAAGTGTGAATCGTATTTCTTCAACTTTTTTCTTTACTGGTTTTTGTTCTATCATTTTATTCGTATTTGTTTTTTAATCCGAATGTTGTGTGAATATGCAGGCCCTGCAATTCTTCCAAAAGCAGCTTGAATGCATAGGACATTTCAACAGGCTCAATGTCTTCGCTTCCGCACATCGGACAAACTAATTTATTTCTTATGTTGTCATCGATTCCAATGCTTCCGCACTTCATGCAGATTGGAAGGACAACTTTGTCTGAATCATATCTTTCTTTTAGCAATAGAGAAGCTCCGTGTGCAACAAGTGCTTCCTGCTCCATTTCTCCAAGTCTTAATGCTCCTCCTCTGGATCTTCCTTCAATTGGCTGTCTTGTAAGTAAAGCAACTTTTCCTGAAGCTCTGCCGTGCATCTTGTTTCCTACCATATATTTCAATTTCAGGTAATATAAATTTCCTACAAATATTTTTGAACTGATTCTTTTTCCTGTAACTCCGTTGTACATTGTTTCTTTTCCGTCGTATCTGAATCCTAAATTCATTAACTGCTCTTCAAGTTCTTTTTTGCTTACCCCTGCAAAGCATGTTCCGTCAACAGGTTCTCCGCTCATGCTTCCGACTTTTCCTGCGAGCAATTCAAGCAAATATCCGACAGTCATTCTGCTTGGAAGTCCGTGGGGATTGAACATTACATCTGGCCTTACACCTTTTGATGTGAATGGAATATCTTCCTGGGGGACAATCATTCCTATAACTCCCTTCTGTCCGTGTGAAGTTGCAAACTTGTCTCCTAATTCGGGAAGTCTCTGGTCTCTTGTTCTTACTTGGACAATCTTGTTTCCTTCAGAATCTTCTGTGACAAAAACAGCGTCTACAGTTCCTTTTTCTTCCTGCCTCATTGTAACGCTTGATTCTTTCTTTGTTTTGACTGAAATCTCTCTTGCTTCTGAAAGGAATTTAGGAGGAGACATTTTTCCTATCATTACTTCTCCCTCGCCAATATCTGCTTCCGGATAAACAATTCCGTCATCTTCAAGATATCTGTAGCTTGCTTCTGTTTTGTAGCCTGAAGTGTCTTTTTCCGGAATTGCGATTTCGTCTTTAAGCCCTCCTGCATAATTCATTTCTAAAGCAGAATAAGGGCGGAAATAGAAACTTCTTCCGACTCCTCTTTCAACGCTTCCTCTGTTGAATACAAGAGCGTCTTCCATATTGTATCCCTCATATGTCATGACAGCGACAACTAGATTTTGTCCTGCAGGATAAGTGTTAAGAGTATCATACATGAAACTTCTTACAATTGGTTTTTGCGGATATTGCAAAATAGAAACATCTGTGTCAAGTCTGCACAAATAATTTGCAGCATATATTCCAAGAGACTGTTTTTGGGTTTTACTTCCTCTGTTAAGTCTTGAACTCTGGTCATGGTTTCCGTAAGGAACCAGGCTTGTAACAACACCGAATAAATCAATGTGATCAATTTCAAGATGAGTATGCTCTTGTGTCAGCTCTTCTTCGTATAATGCGACAAGTGCATTTTCTTCTTCAGCAGCGTCGAGGTATTCAATAATTCCTTTGTTAAGAAGATCGTTCCATTTTAAGTCTCCCTGCTCAACCTGAACCTTGTGTTCGTTCTTTAATCTCGGGCTTCCGTTTTCAACTACTATTAAAGGTCTTAAAGCTCTTCCCGGCTCTGTTGAAATAAGGACTGTCCCGAATCCTATCTCATTTCTGACACTCATCTGAATAGGAAGTTCTGCTGATCTTCTTTTTTCTTTGATTTTCTTTACAAATTCTCCGGGTTTTTTCACGCTTCCGACAAATATGCCGTTAAAGAATACATCTGCCTCTCCTGTTTCTTCTTTTTCCATTCCAAGTGATTCAAGAGTTTTCAAAAATTTGTCCTTGTCTAATTCAACTCTTGTGGAAACTTTGCTTAATATTGCAAGATTCTTTCTTAATCCGATTTCTGTTCCTTCAGGTGTTTCTATCGGACAGAATCTTCCGTAATGAGTGGGATGAAGTGTTCTTGCCAGGAAGTTTTCCTGGTCAGAAGGAAGCATGCTGGAAACTCTTTGAAGCTGTGAGATCATTGCAAAATAATTTGTCTTGTCCATGTTCTGGGTTACTCCGCTTCTTTCTCCTGTCCAGCTTCCTGTTGCGATTGCAGATTCAATTCTGTGAGAGAATAATGTTGACTTGGCAATTATTTTTATAGAAAAGAATTTTTTTCTCTTGGCTGATTTTTGTATTGAATACTGGATGTCTCTTATAAGGATTCCAAGATTGACTCTGAAAAGATTTGCAAGAAGATCTCCTGATAACCTGACTCTTTTGTTTGAGTAATGGTCCTTGTCTGTTCTGAGATCAGGATTTTCTTTTGTGGTCAAAAATTGTTTTATCATCTTGCAGATTGTTACCGCCTTGTTTAATCTGTCTTCTTTCTTTTGTCCGATATGAGGAAGAAGATATGAATCAATTCTTTGTTTTATTCTGTCAAGAATTTCTTTTTTTGTTCCCTGCAGTCCTGTTTTTTCTGCAATAGCCATCATTGCATCTTCCTTTGTTGCAAGGTTTACATATTCGTAAAGATTTACAATGACGCTGTCTGTTTCTTTTCCGATATATTTCGCTATGTCTGATTCTTTTACCAATCCTAGAGCCTTAAGCATCATAACTGCAGGAATATCCTTGAATCTGCTGAACGACAATTCAAAAATTCCTTCTTTGCTTTCTGATATTGTTATAGGAATTCTGTAAATTCCCTTTAATGAAAATAATCTTAATATCAAGTTCCCTTTACTGTTTGTTTCAATGAAAGGCTGGTTCTCAGCGAGATCTTCAGCCATGATCATGACTCTTTCATTTCCGTTAATTATGAAATATCCTCCCGGGTCTAATGGATCAGAATAATTTTCCATCAGTTGTTCGCCGCTCATTCCGTAAGTGTTGCATGCCTTACTCTTGACCATTATCGGAATTCTTCCGATTTCAACATTTTCAGAATCAATCTGGTCTCCTTTTTTTATTGTAATTTCAAGTGTAATAGGTGCAGAATAAGTTAAATCCCTCAATCTTGCTTCGTAAGGCATTATCAATGATGAACTTCCGTCAGCCTCAATGACTTTCGGCTTTCCGACATTGACTTTCCCGAGGGTGATCAGGAATTCCTCTTCATTCTCAATCATGCTTCCTGAAATTTCATCGACAATTTCCTGCATCCTGTGCTCAAGGAATTCATTGAAAGAGATTATGTTTGATTCAACTAAAGAATGATTTTCAAGATATTTTTTTACAATCAGGTGGCTATTATTTTTCATTTTAAACAACAACCCTGTAGTAGACCCCTGATTTCCGGTCAATTTTAATTATATCACCTACAACACAGCCTTCAGGTAATCCTGCATCTGTTGAAAGAATTTTTGGCAATTGTGCCTTAGAAACATTTAATCTTTTTAGAAGCTCTTCCGAGTCTTTTTCATTTATTTTTATGTGTTTGGGTTGAAGAATATGCATTTTTGTCGAATATTAAGGGAATTTAATAATTTTGCCGAAGGCAGGCCTAAACTTTAACAACTTAGGAATAATAAAATTATACAAATTTTAGTTTTTAAACTTTTTGCTTTGGGGAAAATGAATGGCCCCGATGGGATTTGAACCCACGACACCTGGATTAAAAGTCCAGTGCTCTGACCAGGCTGAGCTACGGAGCCATTAATAAAAGTTAGAAAAACTTAATTTATAAAATTATCACTCAAATGTTCTATCAGTATAAGCAGGAAAATTTCCAGACTCTCTTAATCCTTTTAATTCCTCTTCTCTATTACGTAAATTTTGATAATCTTTTTCAGAAATTAATAAAATCCTATAAGGTTCGGTTGGAGAAGGCACAGAAGTCTTAAGTAAGCCCAGAGTACAATTTTCACAATTTTCTTCAAGACGAATTGTTAAATGGATAGCATCTTTACTCGGATCAACCTTGCGTACTGTTTTAATTAGCCCCATGCTATGAAGACATTTTTGTTTATTTTTAAATATAATTATAATTAATTATTACTTTGAAAATTTCTTTAACTTGCTTTCCAGATCTTCAGCGCTCATCGCTCCCATGAATTGCTCAATTTTCTTCCCGTCCTTTAGCAGAACAAAATTAGGTATAGAACTGACATTGAATTTTTTTGAAAGAGCTTCATTATCGCTGACATTGACTTTTCCGAATTTTATTCCCTTGAACTTTTTGCTTACTTCATCAACAATAGGAGCCATCATAACGCAAGGCATGCACCATTCTGCAAAGAAGTCGATAAAGACAAACCCCTTCCTCGTGAATTCGTCAAATTCCTTGCCTGTCAGTTCAGGAACTTTTTCATCGTCAGCCATCCCCTAAACAGATTTTATTTATTTATAAAATTATCCTAAGCAGAGAGTGTTAAGTTTTAGGGAGTTATTGTCATTTTTTCCTCTCCTGTTAAGTGTTGGGAGTTTTGTAATTTAATTGCGTTCAATAAAATAGTTTCCCAAGAATTTCCCTTAACTCCTATTCCGCATTTATCTGCGGGAGTTAATCCTTCTCTTGCGTTCTTTCTTACGAAGTTATGAAATACTTTAAAGCCGTCTTGATATTCCTGAACTTTTGTAATCCCTCTCCTTACTTTCTGAAATTCTTTTTGATGTGAATGATGGCTCTCTATTGCGTTGTTGTTAATTTCTTTTCTGTGTCCTTTGATTGATGTAAATTTTACTTTCCTTTCCTGTCCCCAATTTCTAAAAGTTTTACGACAGCCATCTTGATAACCCGCATAACCATCAACGATTATCTGAAAAGGAATTTTTCCATTTTGCTTGTATGCTTCTGTAAAAACTTTTTGTGCGTCTTCTGATTTTCTGCTTCTTCCTGAATTGATTGAAGCAAGAAGAAATTTGCTTTTGTTATCCATAACATTCCAAACATAATCAAAGTTAGTATTTTCTTCATTCTTTCCTCTCTTTGTTAAAACCAAAGTTTCGTCAGCGTTCCAAACTCCTTTTATGTTTGGTTTTATTGTCTTGCTGTATTTCTCCATTACTTCGCTGAATTTCAAAACCCATTCTCTAATTGTAACGTGAGAAATATTTAATCCGTAGAAATTTTGAAATTGTGCTGAAATATCTCTGTAACTCAAACCACGATAATAACAATCCATAGCCAAGCAGACAAGTTTAGAATTCCCTTTGATATTTTTTATTGGAGTTAATACAAATCTTTTTTTACAATCTTGACATTCATATCTTTGCTTTGTTCCAAGTTTTGTTTTTCTTATTCCTGATTTAATCAAGTGTTCAGATTGACAAGCAGGACATAAATCTTTTTGTGGTGTTTCTATAATTAATTTTATTTCTTGCTCTACTTCTGGTTTAACTTCATACTTTTGTTTAACGCTTTGAAATAAAATAATTGCTTTTATGTGCTTACAATACAAACCTTTTCCCTGACATCTTTTCTTAAAATCTTCGCACTCACAAGAATAACTATCTAAATGCGTTACCTTGTATTTCTTATCTGAATTTTGAGAAGGAACTAAATAAGTAAATTCATCAAGAGTTTCGGGATTTCCTTTTTCAAGGATTGCCTTTGCTCTCTCATTTCTCCAACCAGAGAAGTTCTTGATATATTCAGGTGTGTTTTCCATATAATACTATAATACTGATAGTATTTAAATATTATGTTATTAGAGTATTATATACTACTTTACATAAATATTTATAAAGCAATAATACTATAATTCTTTATGGAGAGGAAAACTACAAGCATTAAAGTAAGCCCTGCATTATGGGAAGATGTCAAGATATACTGCATAAGGCAGAAGATAGATATTTCTGATTGGTTGGAAAAGATTATCAGGGAAAATTTGAAGAAGAAGTAATTTTACATTAAACGGTAGTTACAATAATTGAATAGATTTAAATATTATAACAATCTTTATAAATCATGAAAGGAGGTATTCTTTATTCTTAAAAAGGAAAAATTTAAATGACAATAAAAAATGTAAGATTAACAAGAGCAGAAAATCTTTCTAATGATATACGAAAAGATTTTGGGCTTCCAAATGAAGGACTTGTTATAATTGAAAGTGTGAACCCTGATTTGAAAGATAACTTTATAGCAATTAAAGAGGGAGGAATAAGAGGATACCTTAAAGATAAGGGAGATTTTCTGGAACAAACAGGAACAGAAGAATAATTTTTATCCTCTTATAATTTTATGATTACTATAATTCCTTCTATTGAAGTTATGAAGGCAAGTATAGACAACAATATTCAAGGTTCTGGAGCAAATATTAGAAGAATTGCTCTTGATGTTGCTACAGATTTGAAGACTTTATCAGATACAGAAATTTTAATTGAGGGTATTATGTATGAAAGGGTAATAGAACCAAAACTTTTGCCTGAACAGAAACCATTTTTTGAAAATATTTGCAAAATTGATAATTCTGCAAAAGGAATTTCAGGTTATGATATAATCAAAGCAATTAAATTTGTCGCAAATTCAGAATCAAATTCAAGAAAAGTTATCATTGTAAGTGAAAATGAGAGGGACTTTGAAAGTATCTGTTGTGAGTGTATAATCTGTTTAACTCCTGCAAAATTTATAGAAGTTGTTGAAAGAGCAAAAACGTTGCATAAGATGAAAATATTTTCTACTTTGGATGATTCTTTAATGGCAATTTTGTTTACTAAATAACTCCCTCGCCTTAACACCATTATTCATCTCCCGAATACTTAACACTCTCTCCTAAGCAAGATTTAAATATGCAATTTATTCAAAAGCCGGATGGCATTAGAAGCTTTTTTGGGATATGGAATAAAGAAAACTCTTAGTAACAACCCCAAGCAAACCGGATATTACAAACCTCAGATGGATATACAAAAATCTGTTATAGAGTATGTTTTCGGAAATTCAAAAATTATTCTTCCGTCATTTTCTTCAAAAGGTCCGTTTGGCTTGCTGAGCTTTAAGGCTCTTGCAGAGTCAGAACATTTTGCATGGCTGGTTTTTAGGGATGAGAGGATTCTTTCAATCACAGAAGAAATTAAGGAAATTTATCTCAAGAAAATTGTTAATAGGCAAAATATTTCCATAAAGAATTTAATTGAAAATCATATGAAGCCTTTGATAAGAATTTTATTTGATCCTTATTTGTCTTCTAATGAGTTTTATAAAAGAGCTTCTGTTTTAAAAGAAAATCTCCTTTTAGATAAAGGGACTTATGTTCCTGAAGAAATACTTTTTCCGCAGTATTATGCTGAACAGGAAAAAATAATCAAAAAAAGGAACAGTCAAAGAATTATGAAAAGGAAATATACAGAATTCCTGATGGCTGCCTAATCTCTTAAATTCGCATTCGGCAGATATTTTTTTGCTTCTTTCAGGCATTCCCGTAAATGTTTTACTGGTGTTTCATGCATCTCTTTTGGGAGATTTTTTTTCAGATATAAATCATTTCCATTTTCTTTTTCAATTGCCTTGAATGACTGAATAAAATATTTGTGTTCATTGCTTCCTGTCCAGTTGTAGATGAGTTTAGCTGTATCGCCTATTTCTTCGGGAGTCATCCATCTCATTCTTCCATTTTCATTTATTGGAATAATCGTTGTTCTGAATTCGTAATCAGGAAAATTTGAAACAATTCCGATTCCTTTTCCGATATCATCTCTTTCATCCATAAACTCTCTCCCTACAACAGAAGGATATAACAGAATAGATCCCTTCACATCCATTGCAACATAATCGATTATCTTTTTTTCCAGTAGAGATTTGAGAATCTGCGGATTGCTCCCGTTCGTGTCAAGTTTAACAAACAAATTTCTCTCCTTTATTTTTTCAATGAATCTTTCCAGCCCATTTTGCAGAGTCGGCTCTCCTCCGGAAATAACCACTCCTTCAATCCAGCCCTTTCTTGAATCAAGATATTTTAAAATTTCTTCTTCAGGAATTTTTCCCTCCCCTGACTTTTTAAATTCAGGATTATGGCAGTATCCGCAGTTGTAATTGCAGCCTTGTGTGAAAATTACTGTAGAAATTTTTCCGGGATAATCAATAAGCGATTCTTTTTGCAGGCCCGCTATTTTCATTTTTTTATCTCCTCAATTAAAACATATTCCGCTTCAGATCTTCTCAGGCTTAAATTAGAACCCATGACATATATCTCCATCGGATCTCCCATAGGGGCATCTCGGCGCATAATTACCCTGCTGTCTTTCCTAAGCCCCATTTCTGTCAATCTTTTCTTGTATACTGATTCTTTTTCTATCTTTACTATAACAGCTTCTTCTCCGGGAAGTAATTCGTTTAATCTTTTGACCATTTTTCAAATTGCCTTATTTAATATCCCTTCAAGCCCCTGAAAAATCTTTCCATCTTCTATAAGAATAGGCAGAGAAATAGTTCCATTTTCTTCTCTCTTTATTATATCCCTGTTCTTTACATAAAATTCCTGAAATATTTTTTTACCTTCTCCAAGTCCCGCATTTATTTCTTTGTAATCAATTTTTTTCTCTTTCAGATATTTTTTTACGTCAGCGCACTTGTGGCAGTTTGGGTAAGTGAATAATTGGTATACCATTAAATTTTTACATAATTCTCCTTTTTGTCTAATCTGTTTCTTTGCCTTTCTTCTTCCTGTTTTCCTGCATTCCATAAACTTACTGGTCGATAATATCCCACAATCCTGTCATAAATCTCTGTTGTTTCTTCACAGTTTTCATGAGTGCATTTTTCATTTTTTCCTTTAAGATAACCATGTTCGGGGCAAATGCTGAAGATGGGGGTAAGGCTGAAGTAAGGAAGTCTTGTTGTCTCTGCTATCTTTTTAACAAGATTTTTTGCACTTTCTCCGTCGAGCTGCTCTCCTACAAAAGTATGGAAAATAGTTCCTCCTGTATAAAGAGGCTGAATTTCACCCTGATGTTTCAGTGCAGAGTATATGTCCATTTCAAGATTTACAGGAAGCTGTGTAGAATTTGTAAGGAACGGCTCTTTTTCTCCTGAAGTGAAAATATTCGGATAAAGTTCCCTGTCTTTCCTTGCAAATCTGTAAGATGTTGATTCTGCAGGAGTTGCTTCAAGGTTGTACAGATTTCCTGTTTTTCCCTGATATTCTTTTATTTTTTCTCTCATAAAATTTAAAGTTTTTATTGTGAATTCTTTTCCTTTAGGAGTCGAGATGTCTTCTCCCAAAAAGTTCAGGCATGCTTCATTCATTCCGCAGAGCCCGATTGTTGAGAAATGGTTTGAAAAATGTCCGAGATAAGATCTTGTATAAGGAACAAAATTTCTCTCTAATAATTTTTCAACTGTTTCTCTTTTTATTTCAAGAGATTGCGATGCAACATCCATTCTATGCCCCAAGAGCTCAAAGAATTTTTCTTCTTTTCCTTCTGCTTCGTAACCAATCCTGTTCATGTTCATTGTAACAACGCCGATGCTTCCTGTAGCATCTCCAGGCCCCCACATATTTCCAGGACGGTTCATTAGTTCTCTCTGGTCCAGATTAAGTCTGCAACACATTGCTCTTACATCTCCCGGATTCATGTTTGTTCCGATATAATTCTGAAAATAAGGAAGTCCATATTTTCCTGTTACTTCAAATAATAATTTTGAAACCTCAGAATCCCAGTTGAACTCTTTTGTCAGATTATAAGTCGGAATAGGGAATGTAAAAATTCTTCCTGATTTGTCTCCATGCTGCATCGTTTTCAAAAATGCTTTGTTGATCATGTCTATTTCTTTCTGGTAATCGCCGTAAGTTGTTTCCAGGTCTTTTCCTCCGACAACTGCTGTTCTGTCTTTCAGATCATTTGGAACAGTCAGGTCAAAAGTTAAATTTGAGAAAGGAGCCTGCCATCCCCATCTCGAAGGAACATTTAATCCGTAAATAAGCATCTGCATGTACTGGTCGACTTTTTCTTGTGAAAGATTATCTGATCTTACAAAGGGAGCAAGCCATGTATCGACAGAAGAAAATGCCTGGGCGCCTGCAAATTCTCCCTGCATTGTTCCTATATAATTTATCATCTGCGCGACAATAGTTTCAAGATGTTTTGCGGGAGCGCTTTGGACTCTTTCAGAAACCTCGCCGAATCCTCTTCGTATCAATTGTTCCATTGAATGTCCGCAGCAATATGCAATTACAGGAAAATCTAAATCATGGATATGCATTGCTCCTGCTTCATGAAGATTTTTGATTTCAGGATTTTCTTTTCCGTACATTTCATTAAGTGCATAATTATTCCATACCTCTCCCGCCAGTCTTGCATTTGCTCCCTGAAAAGTAATGCTGCCCGAACTTGCATTTTCCCTGCTTCTCCAGTCGCTTCCTCCGATATAACCATTGACTAATCTTCTTGCAAAATCAAAAACAGCCTGTTTTGACTGGTCCTGTTCTCTTAACTCTTTATGATGTTCTCTGTAAAGAATAAATCTTTTGGCAGTTGTATGATATCCTAAATTCATCATGGCATCCTCTACAAAATCATTAGTCTGCTCAACAGTCGGCAGAGAAACTCCATTGAACATCATATCTAATTTTGTAACAACTTTATCGGTTACTCTTTGAGAAGCATTGTATGATTTTTCTTTTCCAAATCCTTTATTTTCAGGCAAATTTAAGAATTCTTCATCAGCCAAAAAAGCTTTTTCAGCAGCAGTTCTAATTTTTTCTGCATTAAACGGAACAATTTTTCCGTCTCTCTTTTTTATTTTTTCCACCATATTATAAATTCTTTATTTCCTGTTTAAAATCATTTATATCCTGAAAATCTCTATATACCGAAGCGAATCGGATATATGCAACATTGTCAAGTTTTTTTATTTTTTTCATAGCTAATTCTCCTATCTCCAAACTTTTGATTTCTTTTTTTCCTTTTTTCCTTATTTGCTCTTCGATTTCATTTATTATTTTGTCTATTTTTTCTTTTTCTACAGGGCGCTTTTCAAATGCCTTGTCAATTCCTCTTTCAAGTTTTTCCCTGTCGAATCTTTCCCTTCTGCCATCTTTCTTTATCACGAACAAGTCTTCTTTCACTGCCTTCTCATATGTCGTGAATCTTTTTCCGCATTTCAGGCATTCCCGCCTTCGTCTTATCCCTTCAGGCGATTCTCTTTTATCAGTCACCTTGAGTTCTCTGTTAAAGCAGTATGGGCAATTCATACAATATATTGTATATCAGGTAATATTTATCCATATTACTTGTATAATTAAGAAAGTAGAGAATTAAACCTATTTAAACATTTATTTCCACTTGAACAGAATAACACAGAATCCAGCCTAACAGCCTTCTTCTACTGAATTTTGATCCATTGAAGAATGATATCCAGAATTATATTTCAGAAAATAATCTGAATGCTTCAGTATATGTCATTAATCTGCGTTCAAGCTCTTCTTTCGGAATTAATGCAACTCAAGAATTTGAGCCGGCAAGCCTGAATAAACTGCCGATTGCTATAATTATATTAAAGAAAGTGGAAAATGGGCAGCTTAGCCTTGACACAGAGCTGACTATACAGGATTACGATCGGGATTCAGGTTCAGGGAATCTTTATAACAGCCTTGTAAGCCAAATGAGCGTAAAGGATCTGTTATATTATATGCTTGCAGATTCAGACAATACAGCATTCAGGGTTTTGGAAGGACAGGTTACACTTGAAGATTTGCACGATCTTTCTTCTTACCTTGATTATTACACAAAAGATATCAATTACAATACCTTGAATAACACTTATCAGATAACTCCAAAGTCCGTTTCAAATATTTTTCTCAGTCTTTATATGTCGACTGATTTGAAACCGGAAGATTCTGATCTGATAATGTCTGATCTGGGCCACGAAACATTTGATATTCATAAATATGCGAGTATTCCTGAAAATGTTACAATTGTTCATAAATATGGAGTTTATTATTCAAACAATGAAAGTTATTTTCATGACTGCGGAATTATATACATTGATGATAAAAGAATTTTTTATTGCGTTATGACCCAGGGGTTAAGCGAGGAAAAAGGTTCTCTTGTAATAGGGACGATTGTTAATAAGATATATAGTTTTGTAACAGGAAGCGGAATAACAAAGTCTATACAGATAAATTAAGAATATTTTTAAAGGACAAAATCTTAAGTTAAATATGGTAAATTGGGGGATGATGGGATCATTAGGACAATGGGGAATTTCTCCATGGGCCATGTGCCTGTTTGCACTTGTTCTTGTCTGGTCTTTTATATGGAAAGGTTTGTCATTATGGAAATCAGCAAGAAAAAATTCCACAATATGGTTTATAGTTTTATTGATAGTAAATACAGTAGGAATTCTTGATATTCTTTACATCTATGTCTTTTCCGAGATGGGGAAGAAAAAAGCAGCTCCAAGAGCAAGAAGAAGGCGTAGAAGATAAAATATATTTCTGATTGAAAACATAGTCCCATAAGTTAAATCTGTCTCAGAAGTGTCCCAAAAATAAAGGTTTCTAAAATGAATAATAATTCTTATAAAGTTAAAATAAAATATTGTAGAATGAATCTTTCAGATTTTGATACTAAATTGAGAAAAGAAGTGAGCCAATTTATTCTTGATGGAAGAACAGAAAGTTCTGCTTTTTTGGTGTGGTACATAAAGAATTTTTTTAGATTAGAAGAGACAGAAGCAATACAATCTGTTTGTGATAGTATTAATGATAAAGGGATAGACGGAATATTTTTAGATGAGGATGAAGAACAAATTTATATATTTCAATCAAAATTTTCTCCACTTTCTGGAAGAGACCAAGGAGATGTAGATATTAGGGAATTTATTTCAACTAAAGAATGGTTTAAAGATAATTCTTCCTTGAAATCACTTTTAGATAGTACTGCTAGTTCAGAATTGAAATCCCTCATACAGGGATTAAATTTAACAGAATTGGAGATAAAAGATTTTGAAATAAGATTAATTTTTGTAACAAACAAAAATTTTGATACCAATGCTAAAGAATTTTTAAAATTAAATGAGTTTTTTTTAGAGGGGGAAGATTTTTCTAAAATATTTGAAAGATACAGTTTTATATCAGACTCAGAAACAGAAAAAGAACCTAAAAAATTGTTAATAAGCAACAAAACAAAAATTGTTTATCCCTTACCGAATGGAATCGTAGCAAATGTTTTTTGTATACCTATAAAAGAATTAATGAAATTAGACGGGATTGATGACAGAACTCTTTTTTATAAAAATGTTCGATATGGTTTAGGAAATACACGGGTAAATAAAGAAATTAGAAAAACATTACAAACACAATCTGAACATAATAACTTTTTTTTATATCATAATGGTATTACCATCCTTTGTAGTGATTTAGAAGAAAGTCCTCAAGGAGAATTGACTATTCACGATTATTCAGTTATAAATGGATGTCAATCAATGCTTTCATTTTATGAGAACAGAAATTTATTGACGGAGAATCTATTCGTTTTAGTAAAGTTCATCAAACTTAATCAGGATTCCCCTTTATTAAACAAAATAACTTATTACACCAACAACCAAAATTCTATTACCTTAAGAGATTTGAAGTCTAATGATAGAGTACATAAACAACTTCAAAAAGAATTCAATGAAAAATTTAATGGAAAAGTTTTATATAAAATAAAAAGAGGGGATTCTGAATCAGGATATGAAGAAATAATAGAAACAGATTTAGCAGCTCAATTGTTAGAAGCAGTTTATTTAAGAAGTCCTCATCAATCTTCCGCAAAATATAAATTATTTGGGGAGGATTATTATAAAATATTCTCTAAAAATCTAAATTGCAGTAAGATTTATTTATCCAAACTTATTTATGATGTAATTAAAAGTGAATCTTCTTCTTTAAAGCCCGATAAAATAGGGGTTTATGGATTAGCAAGATTTTTCTTTTGTTATTTAATTAGTGAGATAATGCGTGAAGATGAATTGGGAAAAGAAATTATCACAAATCCAGAAAACTATTTACCAATTAAAAGAGAAATTTTATATAACTCAATAAAAAAACTATGGCTTTTATTAATAACAGATGTAGTAAACTTTATACAAGAATGGTCAGAGAGTCATGAGAATTTTTTTGATTATAAAAATTTATTTAAGAATGGGGATTTTGTGAAAGAATTTGAAAGAACCCTACAAACAGAACATAAAAGAGCATTAATAAGACATCCCGAAGATTCATTTAAAAATATCTTTACCTCTTTAAGTGAAACAGCATAAAATCATCTTGTCTTTTTATTAAGAATATTTCCCAATGATTGTAATGTTGTAAACAAGTGCCTTCAATAATAATTCAACATCCATCGCAGTTTCTTTTTTTGAACGAAGATAATTAAGATTCTTTCTTTTCATTGCAGAAAAAACTCCTTCAATTATTACCCTGAATCTGTAAGATTGATTCCATATCTCTTTATGCTCTTTGTATAATCTTAATTTCTCTCTCCAAATATCACTCTTCGCATTTCGTAATTTTGCATTACTCTTGAAATCGATGAACACATCCATAATTCCCAACTCCCTACATAGGGCATAATTATTTTTTCCAGAATATCCTGCATCTGCTAATAAGGTCTTAATTTGAAATCCGTTTTTACATACGGTTCTAATTGCATCTTCAAGATGAGGACTATCATGTTCAGTTCCTTTTGTCGCTTTCGCATAAGCAATTACCTTACTATTTTTCAAACATGCGACATGAATCTTCCTTACTTTCTGAAGAGGAGCATTCTTTTTGTCATAAACCTTACGATAACCTCCAGTATACATTCGTTCACCGAACCAAGTTGAATCAAGAATTATAGTATCTTCATTTTCATTAAAAAATAAAGCAGAAACTTGAATTAATCTTTCAATTAATGCTTTTGTACTTTCATAATTTGAATAACGATTTAATGTGCTTCTTGGAGGAATCGTTTTGATTAATTCATTTTCAAACATCCACTTCAAATCAGTCTGGGTTCTTCGATAACTCATCCCATTAAAAGACATCATGCAAAGAGCTTTAATTATATCTTTGAAATCTGCTTTTGGTCTTCCCATTACTTGTAATTGCTCAAAATTCAATGGCTCTATAAAATCACATAGATTTGTCATGAATCTTTCCTTTTCTTTTTCCAAAGTTAAGCTATTTTTTTGCAAAGCTATAACTGGCTTGAATTGTTTTAGTCCTTCAAAGAGTTTTTCCTGTTGTTCCATAGTTTTGGTACCAACTATTAGTATTTAAAGTTATTGGTACCAAAATATATATTTTGATTGGTACCACAATATTTAAAAGAACTTGGTACCAAAATAAATTATGAAACTCCAAAAACAAAAGGTAAGAAAAATGGGAGATAAAGAATATTTTAAATGGGTTCTTCTAGTTCCTCCAGACAGAATAAAACAGTTAAATTGGAAAGAGGGGATGGAACTAAAGGATGAAGTAAAGGGTGATTTCCTATGTATAAAACCCTTATCCAAAGAGGAATTAAATAATCATCAAGAAATACCCTTATATGAAGAATTTAAAGATTCAATAAAAAAGATTTTAGAAAGACATCCTTCTGGATTGACTTGGACACAAATAAGAGATAAACTTAATCTCCCTCAAAAATATCCTAACAATCTATGGGTAAAAAGATTAGAATCGGATATTGGATTAAGTAGGATAAAGATAAATGGGGATTTATTTTGGAACTCTGAAAATAAAATAATATATACAATTGGTTATGAAGGATATGTTATTGATAAGTTTATTACCAAATTAAAAGATGCAAACATTCAGCAAGTAATAGATGTAAGAGAAATTGCATTAAGTAGAAAAAATGGTTTTTCAAAAGGAATTCTTGCATCAGAATTAAAAAAAGCAGGGATAATCTACAAACATTATCCTTCATTAGGTTCTCCAAAAGATATAAGGCACCAATTACATAATGATTGGGATTATAAAAAATTCTTTGAAGAATATAAAGAACATATTAAGGATGGAGATGTTCAAGATAGTATAAAAGACATTGAAGGATTATCAAAAGTAAGAAAAACAGTTTTATTGTGTTTTGAAAGGGACTATAAAACATGTCATAGGAGTATAATTGCAGAAGAATTAAAAAAAAGGGGGTGGCAAGTTAGTCATCTATAAAATGGTCTTACTAAAAGATTTAGTTGTAATTGGGCAAGGTGCTCCAAATCAATTAAGAGATGGGAGACAATCTGTTTGTGTATGTGCTTATTCATTAGAATTAAAACAATTAGTTAGAATTTATCCTGTTCCAATTGGGTGGTTAAGGAAATGGGATATGTTCGACGCAGAAGTTGAAAATAATCCAACCGACCATAGAGAAAATACTTGGAAAATAAAAAATTCTAAAGCTGATTGGAAAAAATTAGACAAGTGGATTTCTAAAAAAGAAAAATATCCAGAAGATAAGCATGAAGAATTAATTAAATCCATAGGATTTAGTGTGCTTAGTGAACTTATAAAGAATAAAAAGAGTTTCGGGATTATCAAACCAATAATTAAAGATTTTAAGATAGAACAGAAAAGAGAATCTACTGTAAAACAGATGACCCTTTTTGATGAAAAAGATTTAGATGAACATTTTGCAATTATTAATCAAAAAGATTACAAGTTTAAACCCTATATTATCTATGAATGTGATGGAGATTGTAAATGTAAGAATAAGGAACATAAACAAAGTATTACTGAATGGGGATGTTACGAATTTATGAGAAAGAATCCAAAAAAAGAAATTAGTCTAAAAGATAATCTAAGGCTTTTCGATAAAGATTATAATAAATATTTATTAGTTGGAAATATTCACAAAGCTCCTCAAACTTATATTATAATTGATGTTTTAAGATTTAAAAAAAAGGAAAATAAAAATGGCAACTTACTCACATTCGAAAATAAGCACTTATGAAAATTGTCCTTATCAGTATAAACTTCACTATATTGATAAATTAGAAGTTGAAACTCCGACGACAATTGAACCGTTTATGGGGGATATGGTTCATCAATCTTTAGAAGATTTATACAAAAGAAAAAAATTCAAGCAGAGAGTTTCAAAAGAAACTTTAATAAAATTTTACAGAGATTTATGGGATAAAAATTATTCTGAAGATATTAGAATTGTTAAAGAAGGACTTGATGCAAAAAATTATAAAAAAATGGGAGAAAAATTTTTGTTTGATTATTATGACAGAATGAAACCATTTGAGCAGATTACAATTTTAGGATTAGAAACTCAGGATAGAATGACTTTAGCCGACGGAAATCAATGGCATGTTAGAATTGATAAGTTAGGATGCGACGACAAAGGAAATTATTATGTCTGTGATTATAAAACAAATTCAAGAATGAAAGACCAAGAAGAAGCTGATTCTGACAGACAGTTAGCAATGTATTCTATTTGGGTTAAAGACAAATTCAAAGACGCAAAATCTGTAAAATTAATTTGGCACATGTTGGCTTTCAATAAAGATGCAGTTTCAGAAAGAACAGATAAGCAATTGAAAGAACTTCAGGAAGAAGTAATTAATTTAATTAAAGAAATAGAAACAGCAACAAAAGAAAATAATTTTCCAAGAAAACAAAGTGCATTATGTGATTATTGTGTTTACAAAGAACAATGCCCGAGTTTCAAGCATGAATTTGAATTGGAAGAAAAATCAGTTAAGGAATTTAAAGAAGATGAGGGTGTGAAGTTTGTTGATGAATTTGCAGAAATCAGAAAGCTATTATATGACTTGAATAAAAGAGAAGAAAGATTAAAAGAAAATTTAATTGCGTTTGCAAAACAAAAAAAGATTGATGCTATTTATGGAAGCAATATGAAGTGTTCTGTAAAAGAATTTGATAAAATTGTTCTGCCTGAAGATAAAGAGGAACTTATTACATTAATGAAACAAAAAGGAATCTGGGATGATTTTGCAATGATAAACTTTATGAAGTTCCAATCAAAGATTACTAAGGGAGAAGTTCATGAAGATATTTCAAAGATGATTGAGAGAGAAAAAGACTGGAGAGTTAGCGTTAGTAAAAAGAAGGATGTGGGGGAAGAATGAAAAATAAAAAACCAACAAAAAAAGTAGAAGTTAAAGAAAAAATAAAACTGACCGAATTTATAAAAGAAGCCGAGAAAGAACAAAAACCAATTGAACAGGAAGTGAATATTGAAATCCCTCAACAAGTAGAATTTTTTAAGACTCCTGTAAGATTCGGAAACATCCCCGTTGATAAACTTCCATTAGGATGTGATAAAGAAAATCAATATAGAAAAATTTATCCAAAAATTTCTTTACCATTTCAGACGGTAGAAAGAATTTCTTTTGGACACAAAGAATTAGAACCAAATCAATTAATATTTGGAGATAATTTACATGTCATTCGTTCTCTTCCGTCTAATTCCATTGATTTAATTTATATTGACCCACCTTTCTTTTCAGGAAGAAATTATAATGTTGTTTTCGGAGATTCAAATGAGGTAAGAAGTTTTAGTGATATTTGGGAAGGAGGAATGCCTGGATATTTGATTTGGTTAAATGCAAGGTTGTTAGAGATGAAAAGATTATTGAAACCAAGGGGGGCAATTCTTGTACATTGTGATTGGCATGCAGGACATTATATAAAAACAGAACTTGACAAAATTTTTGGGTATGAAAATTTTATTAATGAAATAATTTGGAAAAGAACAAGTCATCCCAAGGGTTCTCAATACGACCCTAAAAGGTTAGGAGTAGCATCAGATTTTATCTTTTGGTATGCTAAAGGAAAAGATTATACTTTTAATTTAAAAGAAATAAAAGTAAAATTATCTCCCGAAGAACTAGAACAAAAATATCCTAAAAAAGATGACAGGGGAAATTATTATGTTGGTCCTATTATCCGAAGTTCAAGCATGGGGGAGAGACCAAATTTAGTTTATGAATATAAAGGATTTACTCCAAAAATATATGGTTGGAGAATGACTAAAGAAAAACTTATGGAACTTGATAAGAAGGGAGATTTAGGATGGACTAAGACTAAAACTCCTTTTAGAAAATTAAGACCAGAAAATGATGAAGGACAACCAATGTATAACATTTTTGATGATATTGATAGAGCTGGCTCAGGTGAAGCAATAGGTTACCCCACACAAAAACCAGAAAAATTATTAGAAAGATTTATCAGAGCATTTTCAAATCAGAATGAAGTTGTTGCAGATTTCTTTTGTGGAGGGGGGACAACTCCAACTGTTGCACAAAAATTAGGAAGAAGATGGATTGCTTCGGATATTTCAAAAATTGCTATTTCAGTTACTCGAGACAGATTATTAAGAAATGTTTCGGGGGGGAAAGAAATTCAACAATCTTTAGAAAAAGTTCCAGATTTAGAAATAAAAAATTGGGGAATTTATGAAGTTCCAGAATTAGTAAAAATGAATGAAGAAACTTTTAGAAATTTTATTATCTCTGCTTATAATGGAAGATTAACAAGTTCTGATGGAATGATTCACGGATATAAACAGTCAGTCCCTCTTTTTGTTGGAAGTTCTTCTCAAGAAGAACCAATATCGGAAAGACAAGTTGTTGAATTCGGAAAAGATATTGTAAAAAGAAGAGGGCATCATCAAGGAACAATGATTGCTTGGGGATTCACTCCTGGGGCAAGAAATGTAGCAAAACAATTGGAGATGCAACATGCAATCGCAATAGATTTTGTTAAAATAGAATTAGTTCCAATTGAATCGAATCAATTTAAAGAACATATAACTTCTAAGCACCCAGAATATAAAAATTTATTAAAATTTATATTACCTCCAGAAGTTAGAATTTCTACTAAAAAAATTGAATCTTTAAAATATGAATTTGATGTTTCTGAATCTGTTTCTTTAAACCCCTTAGGAAAAATAATAAATGTTCAATGGGATTTTTCTTATAATGGAGAAAGATTTATCTCAACTCCAGGGTATTCTTTCTTAGGTATGAAGGATAATAAACCTATTTTAAAAATTGATTATAAATTTAATTCTACGGGAAAGAAAAAAATTGCATGTAAAGTTCAAGATGATGAAGGTGGAGAAAAAATAGAAATATTGGAGATTGATGTAAAATGAAAATAACTGATTTAGGAGATGAATACGAATTATGGAAAAAAGATTTTTGTGGAGTTAAAGATAAAACGAGAAGATTTTTAGAAAACTTAACAGATAATAAAAAACAGACAAAACTTTGGAAACATCAATTAGATGCAGTTTTGCGAGTTATCTATTCTTATGAAGTTTTAGGAAAAAATAATCTTCTTCTAAATATAGTAACTGGAGGAGGAAAAACGGCTATAATTGGAGCATGTATTGCTTGGTTAAAGATGTGTCATGACTTAGATAAATTTTTAATTTTAGTTCCTAACCTTATTGTTCGAGATAGATTGCAGAGAGATTTTTTAGTCGTAAATGGAGAAGAATCAGTTTTTAAAAAATTTGATTTATTTCCAAAAGAATTCAAAAATTTAGAAAATGAATTGAATACACATATTATGGAAGAAGGAGCTAGTCCTCAAGGAATTTTAGATTCTGGAATAATTCTTGGAAACATACACCAACTTTATGAAACCAATACTTCTGGAAAAAGAAATTTGGATTGGTTCCTAAATAAAGTGGGAAATTTTGCAATATTTAATGATGAAGCACATAATACTCCTGCAATGGAATATACAAAAGTTCTAAAAATTTTAATGAGCAAAACTCTTTTTAGATTGGATACAACAGCAACTCCAGAAAGAGCGGATGGAAAACCATTGGATTCTGAAATAATTATGGAGTATGGAATAGCACAAGCTTTAGATGACGGAATAATAAAATCTGTTGTTGTTTATCAACCTGATGCAAAAATTGTAGAACTAACTTATACAAATAAAATAACTGGAGAAAAAAAGAAAGTTACAGAATTGGATAGAGAATTCAAAGAAGCAGAATCTAATGTTAAACCTTTTCAATGGGTGATGGATTCAGAGCCAATGAAAAAACAAATTTCTATCGCATTAAAAAGATTTGAAGAACAGAAAAGAAGAGCAAAAGATAGATACAAACCAATTATGTTTATCGTAACTATGGGAATTGAAGAAGGAAAAAGAGTAAGAGAAGTATTAAACAAAGATTTTAATTTAGGAAGTGATAAAGTTTTGCTTGTTACTGAAGATACTGCAGATGACAATGTTGGATGGAAACCCGACGGAGAACCATTAACTGCAAGAGAAGCCGCTACAAATTTAGGGAAGTTAGGAGATTCATTTGAAGTAGTAATTAGTGTAATGATGTTAAGAGAAGGATGGGATGTTCCATCTGTTTGTACTATTTTATTATTAAGAAAATTTGTTTCACAAGTCTATGGTCAACAAGTTATAGGAAGAGGTTTAAGAAAGATTAGAGAAGGTGATGAAAGACAAATTCTCTCTGTTGTAGACCATCCAAAACTTCAACATGATTGGTTATGGAGAAGAGTGGGAGCAAGTGGGGTTAGAACAGTAGATACGGAAGATATTCTTGGTGATGAAGATATTCCTTCTACTCCAAAAATTCAGAGATTAGTTCGTTCAGAAAATTTAATTGATATACCCTCTCCAGAATATGAAACAAAAATTGATTTTGATGCGATATTAAAAAAAATTCCAAAGAAAGAAATTTCAAAGAATTGGAAACAGATATTAGATTCAGTTAAATATGATAAAGATAAATGGATAATTAGCAAAACAAAAATAGAACAGATGAGAAAATTATATGTTGATAAAGAAAGAAGAATGGAAATATTATCTGGAGAAGATATAGATGTAAAAGAAGAAATAAAAAAAGATTTATCAAAAGAAGACTTAGAAGAATTGTTTAAAGAACAAGTTGTTGAAATGGCATCAAATTTACTTTTGGAATATGGTTTTGGGGGATTAAAAAAAGGAGAGTTATATAATGTAATTGTTGACCATATTAAATCAAGATTATTTAATGGGAAGAATCTTTCAGAAACTACAAAACAAGAATTAGAAATGGTTATTGATAATTTAGAAGAAATAAGAAAAAATTTTACTCAACCTATTGTCGAAGGAATACTTGGAGGAAAAAAATATGCCGACTAGTGAACATGGAGAATTTGAAGAGAATCTTAAGAGCCCATATAATTTTGAATATTATGATTCTTCTTGGGAACTTGAAACAATGAAAGATTTAGAAAAAGATTCTTCAGTAAAAAAGTGGACTAAAAATCATGGGATAATTATTCCTTACTGGGATGAAGATGGAAAAATGCGAGGATTTAAACCAGATTTTTTAATTGAAAAAGAAGATGGCTCTAAAGAACTTATTGAAATAAAAGGAAGGCATTTACTCCCAACATTTAAAAGAAAATCAGAAGCAGCACAAGAATGGTGCAAAGCAAGAAAAATGAATTTTAGAGTTATTTCAAAATATTAGTTTTGGGACACTATTGGGACAATAAGAAAACTAATGAGATAGATTAAGACTTATGGGACTATGTTCTGATTGAATAAATCCTTTTAAAGGAATGATTAATTTTAAATTTATGAAAACAAGAGATTTTCTGTACGATGAATTCTTGATATGCACTGTTCGCGGAGCAGACGATAAAGACAAGAAATTTCTTGAAGATTATGTTTCTAAGGCAGAGTCTGATGGAAAAAAGATTTATTATCCTGCAAGGGACACTAACCAAACAGATTCTTCGGGAGGTTATCAAATCTGTCTTGATAATTGTGATGGTATGTTAAGTTCAAGAATTGTTTCTATATACTGGACAGAGAAAAGCGAAGGAACAAGATTTGATTTTGGAGAAGCTTTTTTACTTCATAAAACAGCAGGAAAAAAGATCAAACTGATTAATAGAAGCGATGTTGAAAGAATTGTTGAAAAACAAAAACAAAACAAGATCGGAAAAAGTTTCGAGATGGTCGTCCTTAAATTAGATGACTATTCTAAAGAAGATTATTAATTTTATTCCCTGAATTATTTCTTGACCAACTGGCACATTCTGCAGATTTTATTCCTTGATGGCTCGCCGCAGATTTCACAGTAATTCAGTCCTTCGTCTGATTTCAGTTTCTGCATTTTGTCGGAAAGTTTGTCAAAATTTTTCATGATGTTTTCTTTTTCTTTTGTTGTCAGGGAATTTGTAAACTGCCTTATTTGTATCCTGTAAGAATCAAGAGCGCACGGGCAGTGCTCATAGACCACAGAAAGTTTCATTTTTTTTGAATATTCTCTTATGTCATTTTCAGCAACATAAAAAAGCGGCTTGATTCTTGTTATGAATTTCTCGTCTTTTACATTTCTTGTTATTGCTCCGGAATTTGCACTTAGCTGCGGGCTTCCTTTCATGATGTTCATCAGGAATGTCTGTGCTTCATCATCGAGATTGTGTCCTGTCGCAATTTTATTGACTTTTAATTTTCTCGCTTCCTTGTTCATGATCCATTTTTTTATAACTCCGCAGATTGCGCAGTTTTTCAGGCCTTTGCCGTTCGTTGTCTGAATCGAAGTTCTTATGTAGCACATGCTTCCGCTCATTTCTTTTTTTATGTCGTAAAGATGAAGTTTTATCCCAAGCTGCGAACAAAGTTCTTTCACTGCCTCCAGGCATTTCCTGCTGTAATCCCCCATTCCCAGATTGATATGAAATCCTTCAATATTATATCCTAATTTTTTCAACAGATAAGCTGTGACTGTTGAATCTTTCCCTCCCGAAAGCGCGACTAGGATTTTTTCTTTCTTGTCGAGCTTTATTTTTTCAAGAGTTTGCTTTACTTTCTGTTCTATGCTCATAAAAAAGAACAAGAAAAAGGGATTTTAAATTATATCTTTTTATTTCTTAACAGAAGCGCATTTCCAACAACGCTTACAGAAGAAGTAGCCATTGCAATTTCTGCAACTATAGGATTCAAAAGCCCGAAAACAGCTAGTGGAATTGCGACTGAGTTGTAGAAAAAAGCCCAGAACAAATTCTGTTTTATCTTCTTGAATGTTTCTTTTGAAAGATTAATCGCCTGTACAACTCCTTTCAGGCTTCCTTTGACGAGGACAATATCTCCTGATTCAATTGCAATATCCGTGCCTGTTCCCATTACAATCCCAACATTGGCTTGCTTCAATGCAGGAGCATCATTTATCCCGTCTCCTACAAAAGCAACCATTCCCTTTTTTTGAAGTTCTATGACTTTTTTCTCTTTGTCTTCAGGGAGAACATTTGCTATAACTTCTTTGATGCCTGCCCTTGATGCTATTGCCCTAGCAGTTTTTTCATTATCCCCTGTCAGCATGATTGTTCTGTAACCTCTCTTCTGCAAAATTTCTATGGCCTTCAAAGAATCCTGCTTAATGTCATCTGCAACTCCGATTATGCCTACAACTTTTTTGTTTATTGAAACAATAACTGAAGTTTTTCCCTCATTCTCTAACTTGACAAGCCGGTCTTCAAATTTTTTGTAATCGATTTTATTTTCATTCATTATTCTCCTGTTTCCTATAAGGATTGTTTTCTTCTGTATATTTCCTCTGATACCCTTTCCTCTTTCAACTTTGAAATTTTTTACAGAGATCAATTTTATTTTTTCTTCTTTTGCTTTGTTTACAATGGCTTTTGAAATTGGATGCTCTGAAACAGATTCGAGAGAAGCAGCGATTTTCAAAAATTCTTTTTCATTTGAAAAGATGTCTGTAACTTCAGGGATCCCTTTCGTAATAGTTCCTGTTTTATCAAATACTATAATCTTTATCTCCTTCATCGTCTGGATTGCCTCGCCCTTTCTTATAAGAATACCATTCTTCGCTCCAATCCCGCTTCCGACCATCAATGCAGTGGGAATTGCTAATCCAAGAGCGCACGGGCATGCTATGACAAGAACAGAAATTGCAATTCCAAGTGATCCATTAACACCTATAGAAAAAAACCAATAAATAAAAGTCAATAAAGATAATGCAAGGATAGAGGGAACGAAAATATTTGTTATCTTATCTGCAAGTTTCTGAATCGGTATCTTTGTTCCCTGTGCTTCTTCAACCAGCTGGACTATATGTGCAAGGAAAGTGTCTTTACCTATTTTTGTTGCTTTAACATAAAGAACTCCGTCCTGGTTTATTGTCGCTCCTATAACACTGCTTCCTTTTATTTTGTCATTCGGGATGCTTTCTCCTGTAACCATTGATTCATCAACAGCAGATTCCCCCTTTATTACAATCCCGTCAGTGGGAATTTTTTCTCCAGGCTTAACAATCATAATATCGCCGATTTTGACTTCAGAAATTTCTATTTCAATTTCTTTTTTTCCTCTTAACACTCTTGCTTTTTTTGCTCCAAGATTCAGAAGTTTTTTTATTTCTTTTCCTGCCTTTCCTTTGGCGATTGATTCAAAATATTTCCCTGTCGTAAAAAAAGCCATAATCATTCCTGAAACTCCGGAATAATCCTGTACGATTCCGAAGAAACTTAAGAATCCGGTTGCATATGCTATAAGAGTTCCTAAAGCAATTAAAGAATCCATGTTAAAATAAAAAGTGAAAAATCCTTTTATCCCGCCCTGAATTGTTTCTCGTCCAAAGATAAAGATAACAGGGAAAGCAAGAATCAGGATAATAATCCTTGTTACATCCTCATTAAAGATATTTTTGCCTGAAATAATGTCATATAACATAAGTATAGCAATCGGGATAACAAATATCCATGAAAGAATGAATTTTCTTTTCCAGTCATTCATCTCTTTTTCATCTAAGGAAACTTCATGATGATGCTCCTGCATGTTTGCATGTTCTTCTGGACTCATATTTTTCATTTTATTCCTCAACGTTCACCACTTTATATCCGAGTTTTTCGATCGCCTTTTTTATGTCTTCAATCTTTGTTTCTGTTTCCATCTCGACAAAACACTTGTTGATCATCAGGCTGACAGAAACATCTTTCACGCCCTTTACTTTTTTGACGATTCTTTCAACATTTGCAGCACATCCGGAACAGTGCATTCCGCTGATAGTTATTTTTATTTTTTTCATTTTAATGTTAATATTTTAATTTTTAATAATTTATCCTCAGCATCCACAGCTTCCTCCGCTTCCCATTGTGCAGCTTGCTCCTGTTGTTTTAGTTGCAGCAATTTGATCTTGTGTTGCTGTTCCGCTTTCAGTAACAATAAAATTTCCCCTCAGCATTCCCATCCCGCAGCTGAATGATATTGTTCCGGTTTTGTTTGGAGTGAAATGAAGAATATTCATTCCCCTCTTCAATTTTACATCTATATTGTACGCGTTAAGGATTATTTCATTATTGCAGGGAATTAATGCTGTAACATTTATTTCCCATGTTACAGGAACTCCTATTTTTATTACGAATGAATTTGGATGATATCCCTGAGTATCCATGTCCATACTGATTACCTGATTTCCGCTGCTGTCAAGAACAACATTCGATGTAATTCCTCCTGCTCCTTTTAGGTCGGTGATCAGGCTTTGAACATCATATCCGCTTCCTGTTACAGCAAGCCCTCTATTAATCATAACAAGCCCCAGAATCAAAACAATAATTGCTGAAAACTTCAGGATTTTTGCTGTTGTCTTATGGCTTATTACTGTTGCCAGACTTCCAAATCCTAGCATTACAGGCAAGGTTCCTAATCCGAATGCTGCTAAACTTGCCATTCCCATAAAAAAGTTTCCTGTTCCCGCAGCGTATAAATACATAGCCTGTAGAGGACCGCATGCAATAAACAATCCGTTCAATAATCCTGTGAAGAAAGGTCCTTGATATGGGCCTTTTGCTTTGGCTGATGCATTTGAAGCTGCTTTTGTTAAAAATTTTGGATTGATCTGAAATTTTCTGAAGAACTTGAGTCCAAACATGTTTAATGCATAGAATATCATGAATAATCCTGCCCCGATTGCGACAATGCCCCTTAGTCCTGCATTAAATGCAATGAATCCTCCGATAAGTCCGAATATTCCCCCGATTATTGCGTAAGAAATAACTTTGGCTCCTCCGTAAACAAGATGCTGCCTGAAACTTTTATGCCCGTTAAGAGCATTTTTCGCAGTGTATGAAACAACAAATCCTCCACACATTGAAATGCAATGAAATCCTGTTAATATTCCTGCAGCGAATAATAAAATAAGTCCTACATTCTCACCCATATTCGGAATTGAGATATTTGGAAGTTGGAAATCTTTTACAATAAAATATAGTGCAGCTAAAATTAAAATGACAAAAATTCCTAAGGCAATAAATCCGAAATTGTTTTTCTTGTGTTTGATTTCCGGTTTTTCTTTAAGTTCATAGCCTAATTTCTTAACCGTTTCTTTTATATCATTTTCAGAAATTTTATTTTCATCAAAATCCACATCCATCTCTTCTTTAGAATAATTTACAGATATTTTGTTTACTTTTTCCTTCAATTCTTTCTCGATAAGCATTGCGCATGAATTGCAGCTCATCCCTTTAACGCTGAATTTTTTTTGCATAAACTTCTTATAAAAGTAATCTTTAATATCCCTTTGGAGTAACTAGTTTCATATCGTTATTCCCATAAACCAAAGGAGAAATCCCAATATCAGATGAGCTGTTGCCAAGGTAAGAGTTGTGAATGCGAAAAATTGGTGGTATTTGAAAACATCTTTGTGAAAAACATGAAAAGCGATTCCTAAGCAGACTGTTGTTGCAAGGCATGCAAATGTAATAAATCCCAACCAGATTGTAAGAGGCATTCCAAGAATTATCATTTTATTCAACAGTTATCTGACCTTTCATTGTTACATGAACACTGCAATGATAGCTGTATGTTCCTGCAGTATTAAAGGTATGTGAATAATTTTGACCGTTGGGAATTAATGCAGAATTAAGCTCGCTTCCTGAGTCTGAAGTTACAGTATGAGAAACAGGATCTGTATTTGTCCATACAACAGTGTCTCCTTTTCTAATTGTCAGTGTAGAAGGAACAAATGCAAAATTGCTTATTTGAATATTATATATCTGCGGTCCTGATGAATTTGCTGCAGGCAAATTTTCTGAAGCAGGATTATTCTGTGTTGCAGGTGAACCTCCCGGATTTTGCATAAAAAAATAATATGTGCCTGCTCCTATTATTATAACTCCAATTATTACTAGAAGGGTGATTAAAATTTTATTTGACATCTTTCCTCTTTTATATAACTAAAATTTTATACTTTATTAATTTTTATTAATCTTTAAGGTCAACCATTGTTTTCCCCAGCACAACTGCCGCAATTACAAGGCTGACAAGGTTTGCAATTCCAAGTTCTATCTCATTTGAAGTAAATCCGTCGTAAACTAATATTCCAACTCCAATAATATAAACTCCTATAAAGATCGGGCTTATCTTTTTCTTCTTGCCCATAAATACAAATTCAAGAATCCATGCGATTACGATTATGCCAAGACCAATCAATGATAAAGAAAATATTTCCATTTTGCCTCTTATTAAACATTAGTGGATTATAATTTAAAAATATTCTTATTTTAATTTTTAAAAGATAACTTTAAATAATACCTTTATTTAAATTAAGTATGGATGACAAAGGAGGGTTGTAAAAATGGAGAGAGATAAAAAGAGAATAACAAGCAGCCTTCTCGAGGAAAAAATAAATTGTTTAGATGTTTCTATTCCACAACCCGCTTCTAAGACACCACCAAAGAAAATTTTGCCTGATCCAGTGCCTCCTGAACTTCCTAAGTACGTTGGATTTATCCTAATCCAGTCCCTATTTATCCTGAACCTTATCCTCCTCGTCATTTTTATTCTAATGTGATAGGGCCAACAAATCCTCCTGTTCTACCCTATCTTTAATTGGACCACGTTCGCCATTTCCTCAGCCTAGAAAATACTTAAATATGAAACCTACAGAAACGCCACCAGTAAGACCTTAATCATTCTTTTCCTTCAAGGCAGTAATACCATCCCTTGAATTTCATTTGCTTATGCACCGGACATTCAGGGCAATCGCATCCTTTTCCCTGCTTTATGCATTTACTTTTATCAGTAAGACAAAAGGCTTTTTGTTTGCATTCGACATATGTAGGACATTTCGGGCAAATGCATTTCTTTTCAGCCTCTTTAATTTCCATTTTACATAATGGAAGTAAGAATATAAAAATTTTATCTTCTGTGAGAATATCTTCGGTTATTGTTCCTTGAAGAATTTCTTTGAGGAAAACTTCTCCTTGGAGCAAAATCTCTTCTTCCCGAAAATCTTCTTTTGAATTCTGGTTTGATGACTACATATTCAAATTCAGGAAGTTTTTCCTGCTGGATATACATTGAATCATCTTCCATTATTTTCCTGAAAACAAGATAGTCTTCGCTTGAAAGCAGGTTTATAACTTTTCCTTCTTTTCCTGCTCTTGCTGTTCTTCCGATCCTGTGAATGTAATCTGTAGGGACCTGTGGCAGATTGTAATTGTAAATGTAAGTTATCCCATTGATATCTAGGCCTCTTCCTGCTACATCAGTGCAGACTAAGATATCTACATCCCCTCTTTGAAAATTATTTAATGCTCTTGTTCTGTTATTCTGGGTTAAACCCCCATGGATTGCCAGTGCTTTAATTCCTACACTGTTTAGATTCTTTACGACAAAATCAACATTTCTTTGTGTTCTGCAAAAAACCATTGTCAATCCCGGATTTTGTTTTAATAAGTAGACAAATAAAGAAAATTTTTTTTCAGTTGGAACATCATAATAAACCTGTGTTAATTTTGACGGATCTACATGTGATTCAGCGGAAACCTGGATTGCATTTATTGTATGCTTTTTTGCAAGATAATCTATATCTGGAGAAATTGTTGCAGAGAACATCATTGTCTGTCTTTCTTTAGGGCAGTAGTATAAAATTTTTTCAACATCTCTGCTGAAGCCCATGTCAAACATTCTGTCAACTTCATCCAGGACAAGAATTTTTACCTTGCTTAAATTAATTGTTCTTCTTTGTATATGATCCAAAATTCTTCCCGGAGTTCCGACGACAACATCTGTTCCCCTAAGCTCTCTGATTTGTCTGTTAATATCAACTCCGCCGTAAATTGCTGTTATATGCAATCCTTTATTTTTTGAAAAATGCCTTATGGATGTCGCAACCTGTTCTGCTAATTCTCTTGTCGGTGTCAGAATCAATGATTGGATATTCTGGCTTGGTATTATATTTTCAATTATGGGAGAAGCAAATGCCAGTGTCTTCCCGCTTCCGGTTGCAGAACCGCCTATAATATCTTTTCCGGCCAGAGCTAGAGGAATTGTTTTTTCCTGAATTTCAGATGGTGTTTTAAAACCAGCTTCTCTCAGAACATTCAATACTTCTTTGCTCAGTCCGAGCTTTTCAAATTGTTCCATTTTTCTAAATTTGGTATTTTTAACAAGAAATGTTATAATCTATAGCAAATACCCTGTCTATAGTTATATGTGGGAACTCGCTATCCTAATAATCGTTTTCTTATATAATTCAATTTTTTATAGGTTTATAAAACTATGTAAAAAAAATTCTTTCGTTTTTTTTATTTTCTAGATATTAATGGACCACGGCTTAGCCATTCGATAAATATGCTTTCCAAACCTTTTTCTTTTTCGGCATACTTCCGTAATTCGTTATATAATTTTTTTGATTCATTTTTTCAGATATTAAATAATAATATATTTTCCCCGGATTTACTCCTAATGGATCATACTTGGATAATATTCTGGGAGAACCAAAGTTTCTTAACAAATCCATTTCTTTAGTTATTCTGTCTGGCTCTGGATTCTTATACCCCTCAGTTATTGAAATTAAACATCTAATCTCAGCCATTATTCTTCTAAGTTATTTTTATTTTTAAGTTTTATTATGCAGGGGATTATTTTTTAAAGTTTAATCTGTTTAAACAAATATGAAAAAGAGGGCAAAAAAGCCTGCTGAAACTTGGAAAAGATCTTTGGTTAAAACTGTAACTTACAGAATTGTTATTATACTAATGGATTTTACGACTGTATCATTGTTAACTGGGGGCAAATATCTTATTGCGGGAGGATTTGTGATTATAAGCAATACTTACACTACAATCACTTATTACATTCACGAAAGAGTTTGGGAAAAAATAAGATGGGGAAGAAATAAAGTTAAATAAAATTTTTAGGGAGTGATTGTGAAATCATCCTCTCCTGCTTTATTGTCATTCAAATACCATACGGCCTTGTATTTTCCATATCCTTCTTTGTTGTATAAAAATTGAGCCATTTCATAAGCTCCCTCATATCTTACGCCTATTTCTACTGGCGCTCCATTGAATGGGACAGGATGATATATTTCTTCAACAACATCTCCCTTCGGGCCATAAATCTTACATTCCTCATTATCTCCCTCTTTACTATAAGGATCCCAGTCAACTAAAATCAAGCGTTCACTAAGTTTGAAAACATTTGTTATTCCGACATAATCCTGATATGTTCTAGAATCACCGAAAATGTCATTATCATATTTATTGATAGAATTGCATTCAAAAAAATGTTTCTTCTGCTTGGCTTCAGCAGTTCCGGCTATTCCTAAAGATAAAGCAGCTGCCAACCCAAAAGCTACTGCACTTTTTCTTATTTTTTCTAATGCCATATTTTTATATCTTAATTTCTATATTTAAAGATTTTGTCAATAAATTTAAATAATACATTCATTTAATTTTTATATAGATGAAGAATCAGAGGTATAAAATGAGACTAGAAGAGAAAAGATGGATGAGACTAGAAGAAATACATTGGAAAAAATGAAAAACATTGAGAAACAATTAACACAAGAAGAAAGAAATATTCTTTTTAGTGATTTTCCTGAAACTTCAGAATTTGACAGGGAAACTATTGAAAAATATTCTTCTAATCCCAGTGATGTAAGAATTGCTGCAGGCAGATTTTATACTCCAAGAGAAATGAACGAACGTGCTAAAAAAGCTTTTTCTGTTAGACTTTATTAAAGATTTATTTTTTCAGAACAACAATATTATTCATTCCGTTTCTTTTTCTTTCGATAATTTGTTTAGCTTCAAGTTTATCCAGCAATCTTGTTATTCCTACTTTTCCGACTCCAAGTTTCTCCATTAATGCTTTTTGGAAAACTGCGCCATTTTCATTCTGAAGAATTTTAACAACTTCCTTCTCATTTTTGTTCAGGCCTTCAAGATTAATTTTCTTTTTCTTTTCTTTTTTTATCTTGACAACTATTCTTTCTTTCGGTTTTGTAAACATTATAACTAACCCCAAAATAAAAACAATTGCGGTTATGCTTAGACTTACCCATGTTTGCACAGAAATCGTAGAGTACATTGTGCAGCTTGCTCCCATTGAGCAGGTTTGTCCAACAACGCTTTTTAATACAAAATTGAATATCAAGACTAGAACTACCATTATGACTGCAATTCCGATAATAAGTGCGCCAACGTGTTTATTTTCCATTTTTTTATTCAGTTAACTCTTACTTTACAAATACGGTCAATTTAGGGTATTATTCATAAAAACTTAAACCATTTATACTCTTCTTTTTTATCAAAATAATCTTTATAACATTTATCAATGAATCTTACTAAATTTCTTTTTTCCGAAGGCATACCCAAAAATGTTCTTTCCGCTGCCCTAACAAGTAACCATTTAGAAAATTCATTTGTATTAATTTTGTAATTATGGTTGTAAGATTTGAGATATGTTTTTGCTGCCAATAATCCAGCAAATTTCATAAATTCATAAGAAATAAATGACTCATCTTGCAGTCTAGGTACATTCTTAAGTAATAAATAAGTATCAGCAATATCTGCAATAGGATTGGCTCTTGTTGCACTGCCCCAATCAATTATATAAGGATGATTATTTTTTATTAAGATATTCCCTGGATGAAAATCCCCATGGCACAAACTATCACCTTCAGGTAATTGGGTTAAGATTTTAAGAATAAATTTCTTTTTTTCTAAATCAATAAAAGTTGATTTATTTATAAAAATTCTTATCCTCTCTTTTAAATCCTTCAACCCTTTTGGAGCCTTTATACTATTTATTTTATAATGAATTTCACCGAATTCTTTAGCTTTTTTGAATAATAATAAAGGATTTCTTTGAATTAATCTCATCATAGTCATGCCTTCAATTTTTTCCATTATTAAACCCGGCCGACCATCAATATTTACCTTTCTAAAAACTTTTGGTACAAATAACCCACTCTGTTTTGCTATTTTTAAGGATTTGAATTCATAATTAATTAGAAATTTATTCTCTTTTTTAAATAATAATTTTAAGACCTTTTTATTATTTAAATCAAATATTTCAGCTTGCCCCCCTGTAGCAATTTTTTTTAATTTATTTATATTAATCATGAATCTCTATATTTTTATTTATAATATATTTTTATTAGTTATTTCTACTTCGCAGCTTTCAAGAAATTATTATTAGCCTTATCCCAATTAATTACATTAAAGAAATTTTCAATATATTCCGGTCTTCTGTTTTGGTATTTCAAATAGTAAGCATGTTCCCATATATCGATAACTAAGACAGGAATTTTTCCGATGCTTAGAGGGGAATCCTGGTTTGGTGTGGTAATTATTTCCAATTCTCCTTCTTCATTGACTACAAGCCATGCCCATCCGCTTCCGAATAATCCTGCAGAGGCATTTGTCAGCTCTTCTTTGAACTTGTCAAAACTTCCAAACTTTTTGTCAATTGCTTCTTTTATTTTTCCCTTTATCTTTGCATTTTTTTTAAGAATAGTCCAGAAGAATGAATGATTGACATATCCTCCGCCCTGATTTTTTACTGCGGTTCTTATGTCCTCAGGAATTTTGCTTAAATTTTTTAAAAGGTCTTCTGCATTCTTGATTTTCAGCTCTGGATGTTTTTCTAATGCAGTATTAAACTTGTCAGTATAGGCCTGATGATGCTTGTCATGATGTATCATCATTGTCTGCTTATCTATAAATGGTTCCAATGAGTCATATGCATATTCTAGTTTTGGAAGTTCAAATTTCTTTTTTTCTTTTTCCATTTTTTTGATTCGTAGTCTTCAATTGCTTTCTTTAGTGCATCGCTTGCAAGATTTGAGCAGTGCATTTTTACAGGAGGAAGTCCTTTCAGAGATTCTGCGACGTCGCTTCTTGTTATTTTTTCTGCTTCCTTCAATGTTTTGCCTTTTGCAAGCTGCGTTATCATTGATGAAGTGGCAATTGCAGCTGCACATCCGAATGTTTTGAACTTTATATCTTTTATTATTTCTTTGCCGCCTTCTTTTCCGACCTTGATATAAAGCCACATGACATCCCCGCATACAGGGTTTCCTACCTTCCCGATTCCGTCTGCGTCTTTGATCTCGCCGACATTTTTTGGATTCATGAAATTCTTAACAACTTCTTTTGTGTATTTTATTGTCATTTTTTCTTGTTTAATTTTTTAATTAAATCATCAATTTTCTTTTTAGTCATTCCGTGTGCAAGACAGCCCTGTTCTAAAGTTTCATACATTGCCATTCCGCAGCCGATGCAGTGCATTCCGCTGTTGAATAAAACATTTGCAGCATCAGGATGCTTTTCCATTATTTCTATGAAAGTCATTTCTTTAGTGATTGAATCTTTCTTTTGTGTTGTTGTTTTTTTCATATGTCATCTCCTTCAAAAAATTCTTCTTCTGCTTCGTCCAAATTAGTTCCGTCTTCATTTAGATCTTCCTCGCATTCTGCCTCGTTTCTCAGGTCGCATGCATGCTCTTCAAATTTTTTTAATTTTTTCATTGTATCGGACTCATCCTCCTTAATTTTTCTACGATTGAGGAAATTTTTTCCAATAAATATTTGACCTCTTCTTCAGTTGTGTATTTGCTTATGCTTATTCTTATTGAGCTGTTTGACTGTACAGGCGGAAGCCCTATTGCTTTAAGGACATGGCTTGTTTCAAGTGAATGCGATGCACACGCGCTTCCCGTTGAAGTGCAGATTCCGAAAGTTTCAAGATAGCCTCCTAAAGATTCCCCTTCTATATTGTTGAATGAGACATTAATGTTGTTGCACAGTCTTTTTTCTCTGGGCCCGTTTAATCTTGTATTCGGAATTCTTAAAATTCCGTCTATAATCATATCTCTTAGTTTGATCATTTTCTCTGCGTCTTTTTTCTTTGCGACTTCAACTGCTTTCCCGAATCCGACAACTCCGGAGACATTTTCTGTTCCGCTTCTCAATTTTCTTTCGTGCCCTCCTCCGTGGAATAACGGAACTATCTTTACTCCGTCGCGTATATATAATGCTCCTACTCCTTTTGGCCCGTGAATTTTATGTGCATTCAAAGTTACCAAATCAAGATTCTGCTTATTCACATTCAGCAAAGTCTTTGTAAAGCTCTGGCATGCGTCAGTGTGGAATAGAACATTCTTTTTTCTGCAGATTTTCCCGATTGCTTCCAAATCCTGGATTGTTCCTATTTCATTATTCCCCTGGATTATAGAAACGACAATTGTTTTGTCTGTTATTGCTTTTTCAAGATCGTTCAGTTTTACAAAGCCTTCTGAATCGACATCAAGATAAGTTACTTTTGCCCCTTGTTTCTCAAGCCATTTACACGTGTTAAGGATGCAGTCATGTTCTATCTTTGTTGTTATAATATGATTTTTTCCGGTCTTATTTTCCATATTCCAGAAGAATAATCCTTTCAGTGCAAGATTGTTTGATTCTGTTCCTCCTGAAGTGAAAATTATTTCATTATTCTTTGCTCCGATTTCTTTTGCGATGATATTCCTGCTTTTTTCAAAAGCATTCTTTGCTTCCTGACCCATGAAGTGGGTTGAAGAGGCATTCCCGTACTTTTCATTGAAATAAGGGATCATTGTTTTCAAAACTTCATCATCAACTCTTGTTGTTGCGGCGTTGTCTAAATAAATTCTTCTCATTTTTTCACCATGCAGCATTTATTTCTGCAGTAAGTTGAAGAATGCTTGTCAATTAATTCAAGCATTGGAATAATTGTCTCTTTGTTCAGGGAATAAAATCTTGATTTTCCGTCAGGCTCTGCCTTCATAATATTGCATGCTTTAAGACATTTTAATGCATGGGAAATCTTGCTCTGTTCTACGCCAAGCTCTTTTACTAATTCAGAAACATTTTTCTCCTTTCTCCTTAGTGAAAGGATTATTGCTATCTTGAGGGGGTTTGCCAGATTCGTGAAAAAAACATTATAGCTTTCTTCACATGTTTTTTTATTCATATGAAATAGTCTTCATATAGATTTATAAACCTTTATCATTACTTAAAAGAAATGAAAACAACGCAAATTTTCCAGGCAGAGCCTAGAGAATCCAAAGAAATTAAAAACATTCTTCATCCGCTTGTCAGCGAATGGTTTTTTTCAAAATTTGAGGATTTTTCTCTTGCTCAGAGAATAGGGGTCATGAATATTTGGGAAAGGAAAAATATTCTTATTTCTGCTCCTACAGGAAGCAGCAAGACGCTTACAGCCTTCCTTCCGATTATAAATTATCTGGTTATGCTTGCTGAAAAAAATCAATTAGAAGACAGGATTTATGCTGTTTACACTTCTCCATTGAAGGCATTGAGCAATGATATTCATAAAAATCTTATAGAGCCTCTGGAAGATATTTACAAAATTGCAGAAGCAAAAAATATCAAGCTTCAGAAAATAAGGGTCGGCTTGAGAACAGGTGATACTACAACAGCAGAAAGGGCGAAGATGGCCAGAAAAGCTCCGCATATTTTTGTTACGACACCAGAATCTCTTGCGATAACTCTTACAACAAAAAAGTTTATTGATTATATGAAAGCAGTCGAGTTCTGCATTTTGGATGAGATTCACGCACTTGATAATAAGAGGGGAGTTTATCTTAGCCTGACATTGGAAAGACTGAATGAAGTAAGCCTGATCTGGCCGGTCAAGATTGGATTAAGTGCGACAATAGCTCCTTTGGATGAAGTTGCAAAATTTCTTGTAGGAATAGGAGAAGACAGGGAAGTATTGATTGGAGATACAAAGCTTACAAAAAAACTTGACATACAGGTCTTGACAGTAGGTGATCTGATTACCGAATTGAGTTTCGGAAACAGCATGTATAATTTAATTGATTCTATGATAAAAGCACACAAGACGACACTGATATTCACTAACACGCGTTCTGCAACAGAAAGAGTTGTAAGTCATCTTAAAGAAAAGTTTCCGACAGAATACGGGGACGATAATATAGCTGCTCATCATTCATCTTTGAGCAAGAGCCATAGATTTGATATTGAAGAAAGATTGAGGGATGGAAAATTGAAAGTCGTTGTATGTTCCACAAGTCTTGAGTTGGGAATTGATATAGGTTTTATTGATCTGGTTATCATGTTAGGAAGTCCGAAATCAAGTGCAAGAGCTCTGCAGAGATTGGGAAGGGCAGGGCATAAATTGCATGAGACAGCAAAAGGAAGATTTATTGTCCTTGACAGAGATGACTTGGTTGAATGTTCTGTTATTCAGAAAGAAATGATTGAGAAAAAAATAAACAAGATATATTTCCCGAAAAATTGCCTCGATGTTCTGAGCCAGCAGATTTTCGGAATGGCTATTTACAAAGTATGGGATATTGATGAATTGTTTTCTCTGATAAAAAAAAGTTATTGCTATTCAAATCTGCCGAGAAACAATTTCTTTGACGTAATTTCTTATCTTGCAGGAGATTATGCTCTGGAGCAGAGCAATGTTTATGCGAAAATCTGGTATGATCAAAAGACAAAGCAGATCGGCAAGAAAGGAAAGCTCGCAAGAGTGATGTATCTTACAAATATAGGGACAATTCCCGAAGAATCTTTCATAACAGTAAAGATTTCTCCTTCAGGAGAGGCTGTCGGAGCAATCGATGAGGGATTTTTGGAAAGGATGAAGAAAGGCGATGTTTTTGTTTTAGGAGGAATGAAATATCTTTACATGTACACAAGAGGAATGAATGTTTATGTCAAGTCTGCTGTTGATCGTTCTCCTACAATTCCTTCATGGTTTTCTGAAATGCTTCCTCTGAGTTTTGATTCTGCAATCGAAGTTAACAAATTCAGGACATTGATGTACGACAAGTTCAAGAACAAGGCAAAAAAATCAGAAATTATTAGCTTGATTAAGGAAACGCTTTATGTTGAGACTTCAAGCGCAGAGGCGATTTATAATTATTTTAACGAGCAGTATAATTATCTTGAAATTCCCCATTCTAATACTCTTCTTGTTGAAAGATATAATTCCCAGAAGCATTATCTTATTTTCCATTCTATGTACGGGAGAAGAGTTAATGATGTTCTTTCAAGGGCAATCGGATTTCTTTTGGGCAGGGCAGGAAGCAGGGACGTTGAGCTCGGGATAAATGACAACAGCTTTTATGTTGCCGGAGAAAAACTGAATATCGAGAAAGTCATGAATTTTCTCAAGCCTGAAAATGTTGAAGAAATCCTGAAAGAGGCTATAGAAAGGACAGATGTTCTTGCCAGAAGATTCAGGCATTGCGCTTCTCGTTCTCTTATGATTTTGAGAAATTACAAGGGAAAAACAAAGAGCGTCGGAAAGCAGAATATGAAAAGCCATTTCGTTTATCATGCAGTAAAGAAAATTTCTTCAGAATTTCCTATTTTAAGAGAAGCAAGAAGAGAAGTCCTTGAAGACCTGATGGATATTGAAAATGCTAAATTAGTATTACAATGGATAAAGGAAGGAAGAGTCAAGTTAAAAATTAGGGATACTGAATTGCCCTCTCCTTTTGCTTTAGGGATAATTATGCAGGGCCAGTCTGATATGATAAAGATAGAAGACAAGCAGGCATTCCTGAAGAGAATGCATGAATTGCATGTTAAAGGAATGAAAGAATAATGCCCCGGACAGATACTTAGAAAAAGTTAAACTCCCTTTTTAATAAATCACAAAGATGTCCGAACTATCTAAAAATTCTTTTGAAGAAATTTAATAGTTCACTAATAAAATTTCCCCCTTGAGTCCCGATTGCTCCCCCTGTAATGGGAGCTACTAAATTTGTTTGGTTAGTCTGATTTACAGAATTATTTTGATTATTGCTTAACATAACATATGTTTGATTTGTTGATTGATTATTTAATTGAGCTTTTAGTTGTTCGTATTCAGCAGTAAGTTCAGAAATTTTATTTTCTTCTTCGGTAATATTCACACAGACATTATTTGAACATACATTTGTATCACATTCATAATTTTGTGTGCAGGATTGCCCTGCTGTTGATTGATTTACAAAACCGCCTAAATAACTGTCTCCATACGGGCTTGGTCCCGTTGCATTACAATAAGCCCCATTTAGAACAGATTCCGAAGGATAACAAATTCCTCCATTAGCACTGGTTTCATTATTCCTTAAAAAACATCCTTCCCCATTACAGTTTAATTCTGCCTGAGAGGGGTATAACCTGGGGGATTATTTATAATCACAGCTGGACCAGATGGAATATTTATTTGTGGACCTGGTTGACTTGGAGGTGGGAGTCCTTGAACAAAAATAGAACATAAGATAAACATTCCAACCAAGATAAATATTATTTTTTTCATACCAAATTGTATTACTTATTTATTATAAACCTTTTTCATATCTAAAAAACTCTACTTTCATATTAAACTAAAAAAAATAAAAAAATAAAAAATACCCTATTATCTTCTGCCTTTTTTCATTGACATTGACGTTATGAGTTTAACAACTCCTGCCAATACCAAGACCCATCCTACGAATTGAGCCCAATCCATAAAAGGCCAGTAAACATTGATTAAGATAAGAGCACCAAGGATAAGGATTTTCCATCCCATCATCATCTTGTGCATGCCCCAATCTCCCATCATCTCTTTTGCCATTATTATCATTAACCTCCTTTCAGATGTTATAATATATATTTAGATTTGTATATATTTAAATATGATGTTTTTATTTACAGCTCGGATTTTTCAACAAAAACTTGTAATAAATAAAATTTCCTATCCATAAAACCGCTGCAAGGATTATTGTGGCTGCTATGTCAAAATTTCCAAGCAAAAAATACCTGGCCAGAATATAAGTTGCTGTCCCGACTATTGTAGCAAGGGTAGAATAAAGATAAAGGTTCATATTGTTTTGGCATTTCATGATAAATAATTTAAACTGTCAGTATTTAAATTTATATACTTCAGTATATAGATTAAAATATGAAAAAAGAGATTGTGAAAAAAAAAGATTTTCATGTCCGGATGCTGCATCTTCTTTTTGACAGGCCAATATTAAAATTTGTAATCCTTGCAGCAGTACAAATCGTTCTTATATCTCTTTCAGGATATATCCCGTATAATTTCTTTATCAGATGGATTACAATTATCCTGACAATCCTGATCGCGATTTATTTCATTGCTGTTATTGTTCATCTGATAAGAAGCTCGCTCAAGCATTTGATGAATCCAAAGAGCTTTATTTCTCTGATCGGAGCATACTGTCTTTTCATCTTCGTAATTTTAGTAATCTCTTCAATCCTTTACAATGCAACAGAGCTCAGCGGGCTTGGCTATATAAAATATGGAACATGCACCCCCAATTTTAGCCCTTCAATGATTTCTTCAGACCCGCTGATTTCAAGGGACTTCTTTTATTTCTCTGCGATGACCTATTTCACTGTCGGCTACGGTGACATCTGCCCTATGGGATTTGCAAGAATAATTTCTATAATTATAGGATTCATAAGCCATGTAGTATCTGTTCTTTTTGTTGCGTTTATACTTAATAATTATATTAGAAAAAGAGAACTAAAATAAATAAATCTTTAAAAATATCCAAACAATCTTAGATTTATGGTCGAAAACACATCCGAAGAAAATATAAAGACATGGAAGATTGGAGAAAAGAAAGGAATCTAATTGCTAAGGATCATATAACTTATATGGCTTCAAATTTTGGTGGGGGTATTGGTTATGAAACTGAAACTTATAGAAGAGCAAATGAACAAGACAAAAGGATAAAGGCTTCTTTTGATAAAGTAGACGTCTCTTTAAACAAACTTGAAAAAAGTGTGGATAGCTATTGCAAAACAATAAAATTTGCTTATGCGTTAATAGGCGGAACTTTTCTTACAGCATGTTTAGCTCTTTCAGGGACAATTATTTACTCAACATTAAATGTTGGAAAACATCTTAAAAATTATGAATCAAAAATTCAAAAATCCGAACCAATAAAAAATTATAATTTCTATATACCTTCTAAATAATTATTGTATTCTCATTCTGTTGAATGACCAGGTTCCTATTGCAATCATCACGATATCGAATCCTGCCAAAACCATAATATTTGTTGCAAGCGGCATGGCAGAAGCTCCAAGTATAATCCCTCTCAATCCGTCAACAGCATAAGTTGCAGGGTCTATTCCGGTGATATATTTCATCCATGGGGGAAGATTCTGCAGAGGATAAAGAGCCCCTGACAATAAGAACATAGGATATACAATAAAGCTTGAAATAATTCCGAAGCCCTCTGGCCTTTCCATAAATGCTCCGATAATCAAACCTAAACTAACAAGACCTACGCCCAGCAGAATAACCATCAGGAAAATCAGGAAAATATTGAAGCTTACAGCAACAGTTCCTATTATGATCCCCAAAAGAATAAGTATTGAAGACTGTAAAAAAGAATCAGTGATCCCCCCGATAACTTTTCCTGTAAAAATCGTTGTTCTTGAAAGCGGGGTAATAAGAACTTCTTTGAGAAAATCAATCCTCTTGTCCCATACGACATACACCCCGTAAAAAAGCGCGTTGAATACTATCGCCATCACAATAAATCCGGGAAAAATAAAATGCTGGTACTGCGCTGTGTTGCTTGTTATAGATCCTATTCCCACTCCGAAGACAAAAAGCCACAGCAGCGGCGTAAAGATAGAGGATACAATTCTCGATTTCTCTCTCAGGAAAACTTTGAACTCCCTGTACCATATTGCATAAACCCCCTTTACTGTTTTTTTAATGTTCATTCTTCGTTGTTGTTCGAGTTTGCGTTGATTCTGCTTCTCAGCAAGTCCATCTCGTCGCCTTCTGCCTCCCTTATGCCTTTTCCAGTATAATGCAAAAATACATCATTCAATGTTGGAGTGTGAACTTCAGCATAATCAACTTTTCCCGCAACTTTCAGGATTTTCTGAAGATTTTTTCCTGCATCTTTTACTGCCAGGGTTACAGTATGGTCTTCTCTTTCAACTGTTTTGACAAAAGGAAGTTTGCCAAGTTCTTCTGTATTTATTTTTCCCTGAAGATTTACAATGTCCCCGCCTATTTCATCCTTGAGAAACTTCGGTGTATTCAGAGCCATTATTTTTCCGTGGTCTATTATCGCGACCCTGTCGCACAGCCATTCTGCCTCTTCCATGTAATGCGTTGTCACTATTATTGTCATCTTGATCTTTTTTGCGAGAATCTTGATATAATTCCAGATATGCTCTCTTGTCTGAGGATCAAGCCCGAGAGTTGGCTCGTCAAGAAATAAAATTTTTGGATTGTGCAGAAGCCCCCTTGCGATTTCAAGTCTTCTCCTCATTCCTCCCGAATATTTTCTGACAAGGTCATTTTTTCTGTCTGTCAATTCAACTAACTCAAGTGCGCTTTTTATTCTCGGATTAATATCCTTCATCGGAACATTGTACATCAGAGCATGAAGCTTGAGATTTTCATATCCTGTAAGAATATCATCAGAACTCGGATCCTGAAAAACCATTCCTATAGAATCCCTGACTTTGTCCGGATGCTCGTGCACATTAAATCCGTTTACAGTTGCAGTGCCGGAAGTAATAGGAATCAAAGTTGAAAGCATCATCAGCGTTGTTGTCTTTCCTGCCCCGTTTGGCCCCAGTAGCCCGAATATTTCCCCTTCTTTGACTTCAAGGCTTATGCCGTCGACTGCAGTAAATTTGCCAAATTTTTTCGTCAGCCCCTTTATTTCAACAGTGTTCATTTTCTGTCAGGTTTTTTATAGATTTTTAATAATATAAATATTTGCAAATAAAAAAATAAAATAAAATGTTCTTATGCAAATAATATCCAGAAAACAGATCCTGCAAGTACTATGTCAAGCGCTATCGCAAACCATTCCGTTTTTGTGTAAATTTGTTTTGCAAGAGGCAAAACTTCTTTTGGATGCATTGTAATTTCTGTCTTTGCAATAAGAACTCCTAAAAATAAGCCGGGAATAATCTGGATTAGTGTCAGTTGCTGAGTTGTAAAATATCCAAAGACTAAAAAGCCTGCAAAGATTACAGTAGGTATAATCCATCCATAATTGCTTTTGAGACCCTTGCTTATCATAGAAAACATTATTTTCGGCTTTGCAAGACCGATAATAGCGTCCAAAATACTGAAAATTGCAACGATTAATGCAAGAATTTCTATTGGTGTCATCTTCTTTTTTCACCTCCTTTCATTTCTTTTTTTCTGACAACAAAAAATATGAGCGCGATAAGAGATATAACCGCAGCAAATTCAAATGAATAGTTTGGATTTATTCCCCACAATATTCCTGCGATTACAGATGCAGGAAGATAAATTATTCCTGTAAACAGATTGTAAATTCCTATGGCTGTCCCTCTTCTTGGCTTTTCCATGTCTGTTATGTATGCCTTGCTCTGCGCTTCGTCAATCGCAAAGAATATTCCAAATAAGATGAACATGAAAATTATCGCGATCTTTGATGAAGCAAAAATAAATCCCAAAGACATTACAAAATAAATTATGTACTCAAGGGTGATTACTTTCTTCCTTCCGATTATATCTCCTAATTTTCCAACAGGAGTTGATACTATCACACATGAAAGATTAAACAGAACATAAAGAAGCACGACATCTTTTATCGCAAACCCTACAGTGTATGCTTTTAGCAGAAGAAAACTGAAGCTGAAATATGCAAGTGAAAAGATTCCTGCTGCACCTAAATAATGCTTGAATTCCCCCTTCATCTCTTTGAAAGATTTAATCATAGGTTCCCTTTTTACTGGCTTTGAAGGTTTGTCCTTGATGAATAAAAGAATGACGACAGAAAGAGCAGCGGGAATTAATATTATTATAAAAAGAATTTTGAATGTATTAATGCTCTGTCCTAGCAGCAATAAAGTAAAATAAGCCATCAGCGGACCGACAACAGCTCCTGCCTTGTCCATCGCATTATGAAAACCGAATGAATATCCTCTTTCTGATTTTTTTGCTAGCGAGCCTATCCATGCGTCGCGAGGAGGTCCTCTGAATGATTTTCCAAATCTTTCAATGACCCTGAATACTGCTGCGCTGAATACGCTCATAAAAAGAAGGATGCTTTTTGCTACAGTTGAAAATGCGTAGCCCATTACCGCATAAATTTTTCTTTTTCCTGAAATGTCAGAAAGTAATCCTGCAATATAATCGAGGGAAGATGAAGCAAAATCAGACAGACCTTCAACTATCCCTAAAAGCGCGACAGAAGCGCCGAGTATTACAGTAAAAAATACAGAGAATATGGAAAAAACTGCTTCAGAGCTGATATCAGTAAAAAAACTTACAACACCTAAAAGAAAGATATCTCTGTTTACACCTAGCACCCTCTTTTCCATAAAAAAAATAATCAATGTATATTATTAAATCTTGGGGAAAATTTATAAATATCATCAGACTCTTTTAGTTTAATAAAAATGAGGATGAAAAATTTTCTATTGATATTTTTTCTTGGCATGTTTTTGATAACACTGGCTGTTGCTCAGAGTAATTCAGCAAATGTAAACGATACAGCCGAACTTCAGCAGTTTTACAGCAGCGTTAAATGCGCAACTGATTTTTATTCGGGGGTTATAGGCTCAATGAATTCATTTACCCCTTCGAATTTATCAAGCTATCCCGGCCCATACTCCTCTGGTTCATCCAACTATTCCAATTCACTAAACTTTTCTTTGGCAAAATTGCAGGGCGATTTAGGTCAGATACAAACTTATGCCAATTCAGGCGACAGGAATTCTTTAAGGCAATATGTTCAGAATAATTTTGAATCAGATCATTCAATGATAAAAAGTTCTATATCAAACTGGAGAACTGCAAATGTCCGGGGTCTTACTCCGAGTCAAAGATCAAACTTGCTTTCACAGTATAATCAGCTAAAGACAAGTTATGATACCTGTTACATGAGTTCATTAGTCGCTCTCGCAAATGCAAGAGTAGCCTCTTTTGAAAATGAACTTAGTTCTTATCAGAACCAGATAAACAGCCTTTCAGCAAAAGGAATCGATGTCTCTTCATTAAATCAGGTAATTTCAGCTGCAACAACGCAGCTTATCACGCCATTCCAGAACGCAACTAATTCTGCAAATGATTCTGCTTCGCTAAAGCAGGTTATTAGCGGATATTGCCTTTTCGATGGATGCGCTAACGGGATAAACTTCCATCTTGCTGCCAAATTTGAAGTCGCAAAATTGCAGATAGCAGTTGATAAAATAAATTCAAATTCTAATAATATCTCGCAGGACAAAGAGGCTCAAGTAACCCAGCTGCAGGCAGACGTAACTGACGCAAGCAGTGTGCTTGCTCAGGTCGGAACAAATGCATATACAAGCGCTCAAAACACGCAGTTATGGAATGATATAAACGTAGCTTATAATCTTATAAGATCAATTCTAAGTGCAAAACCAAATCCTAATTTAAATAATACAGCTACGAATACAACCGCCCAATGAAAAAAGGAATTTTAATCGCAATAATTGCAGCTATCGTAGTTCTTCTTGGAGTTATAATATTCTTAATGCTGTCATGGCAGCAGACAAGCCCTGCCGGAACAAATACAGGAACAACAGGAAATCCGATGATACCGGCGCCAAATAATACAGGAGCCTCAGGATCTAACGGAACATCAAATGCAGGAACAGCATCTACTTCTGATACTCTTAGCGCATTGTCTTCTAATGCTGCAACTTCAGAAACAAATGACGCAGCAGTAACATATGACGCTAATGTCAGTGATTCTAGCGGATTAAGTTAAAAATTTTTAATAGCAACAGATCGGTTCTCCACTGAAATTAGGTTTCTCCTCACATTTTGGACAGTATGGAACAGTTTCATAATGGCATTCGCCAGAACCTGACAATGGAAAATTCCATATTGAATGAGCAACTGTTCCTCCCATTATTTCGGAGTCACATTGAACACATCTGTAATCTCTGCCAACTTTTTTGTAAGCAACATTAGTCCCTCTTTTTCTGATAAATTCCTGACCCTCAGAATTCTTTGCAGTTTCTAAAATGCAGGCAGCCCACGGGCTTTCATCGGCAAACCTTTTCCATTTTTCGTCTAAAGAAAATACTAATTTCTCGAGTTTATCAGCCATTAGAATACGAATAGAAAATTGCCTTATAAAGATTTATAGAACAAAAAATATAAATCATGATAATTAATTACTTTATGAAAGAGGTCAAATGGAAAAGCATCACATTTACGTGTTCAGGCACGGACAGACTTATTTTAACAGGAAAGGCATATTTACCGGATGGAAAGAATCAAAACTTACTCCTCTTGGAATAAAACAGGCGCGCAAAGTAGCTCGCGAGCTTAAAGATAAAAGAATTGGCATAGCTTTTGATAATACTCTCGGAAGATCTAAGCAGACATTAAAGGAAGTTTTGAAATATCATCCGGAATGCAGAAAAATAATCAGCGACAAAAGAATGATAGAGAAAGATTACGGAGATCTTGACGGAACTTCTCACAAAGAATTTATAAAAAAATTTGGAGAAGAAAAATATAATTTAATCCACAGAGGATATGACATCAGGCCTCCGCACGGCGAATCTTTTGCAGATGTGGAAAAGAGAGTAAAAAGTTTCATAAAAGATCTAAAGAAAATTGTCAGAAAAGAGAAAGTAAATGTTGCAATTTCTGCATCAGGGAACTCAATAAGATTGTTCAGGAAAATTATGGAAAACAAGCCAAAAAAAGAAGTTGTCAGATGGACTATTGATTATGATAAATATTATGAATACTTTTTCCCGGGATATTCCACGAAAACAATCATTATATATGTTAACTTTGTATTTTTTATTTTTTGTATGCAGCTCATTTAAATTATGTTCGACTATCCCGAGGGGTAAAGAAGCGGAAGAATAACTTTTTTCATGAGGTAGGGGGTAATATAGATTACCTCTCTTGCCATTTAAAATATATGGAAGTTCTATCTGCCTTTCTATATACTTGAGAGAAGAAGCAGATGAAAGTAATGTTATGTAAGCAAAACCTGTTATCAGGGTTTTTCTTAAAAATCTTTTTAATCCATTCTTTTCTTTCAGCTTATTTTCTAAATTCCCGGCCATCAGGAGAGAGAAATAATCAATATTATAAACTTTTTCAAATTATTTTTTTTTATTGAATAAACTGAATATTGCAAACAAAAGAAATCCGCATCCCAACCCTATCAATGTTCCTGCTGGTATATTATAGGCTAAAAAACCAATTCCGATTCCTATTAAAAGCCCTGCGGGAATAAAGAGTGCTCCAGCATTTCTGTCTTTTTTATATGCCATTGATGATAAAATAAACTTTTAAGTTTTTAAATATTAACTTTAGCGCTCCCACGAGGAATTGAACCTCGGTCACAGGTTCCGCAAACCCGCATTCTATCCGTTAAACTATAGGAGCATTCCAAAGATATAATGGGATTAGATTTATAAATCTTAAAACTTTTTTTTAAATTGTGGAAAAGGGGAATATAATAGAAGTAAAAAATCTGGTGAAAAAGTTCAGGGATTTTATAGCCGTAGATAATATCTCTTTCAATGTTAAAGAAGGAGAGATCTTTGCATTTCTTGGCCCGAACGGGGCAGGAAAGACAACAACAATAAAGATACTCACAACTCTTCTTGATGCCACTTCGGGGGATGTAAAGGTTAATGGTTTCTCTCCTGCTTCCCAGCAGAATAAGGTAAGGCATTCTTTTGGAATTGTTTTTCAGGACCCGAGCGTTGATGATGAGTTAACAGCTTATGAAAACATGGAGTTTCATGCCGTGCTTTATAATATCAAACCAAAGGTAAGCAAAGGGAGAATTGAAGAATTATTAAAATTGGTAGAATTGTGGGATAGGAAAGATGAGCTGGTGAAAAATTTTTCAGGGGGTATGAGAAGAAGGCTTGAAATCGCAAGAGGGTTGATCCACCATCCAAAAATTCTTTTCCTTGACGAACCTTCGCTCGGGCTTGATCCTCAGACAAGAAATTTTCTCTGGACATACATTAAAGAAATGAATAAAAAAGAAAAAATGACTGTCTTTCTTACGACGCATTACATGGAAGAGGCAGAAAAAGTTGCAGACAATATTGCGGTAATAGACCATGGGAAAATAATAGAAATCGGTTCCTCCGACAAGTTAAAGAAAGATACAAAAACTGATTCTCTTGAAGAAGCCTTTCTCAAGCTGACAGGGCATCAATTAAGGGAAGAGACTGGTTCTCCAAAAGATAGAATGAGAATGCATCGAGGAATGATGCATAGGGGGAGATAATGGGCACAATTTATATCATGTGGCTAAGGGAACTCAAAAGATTCACTAGATCAAAAGCAAGAGTCATTGGTTCATTGGCGCAGCCGCTTTTATTTTTAGTTGCATTGGGATTTGGTTTTGGCCCGATATTTGAAAAGGCAGGAGGAGGAAATTACATACAATTCCTAGCTCCAGGGATTATCGGAATGACAATACTTTTCTCTTCTATGTTTATGGGAATTCAGGTTATATGGGATAGGCAGTTTGGATTCCTTAAAGAAACATTAGTCGCCCCTGTTTCCAGATACAGGATAATGCTTGGAAGAACATTGGGCGGGGCTACTGTGGCATCGTTGCAGGGAATAATAGTTTTCTTAGTTGCTATTCTTATCGGATTCAGGCCGCAGAATTTCCTAATGGTGCCTTTTGCATTAATTTTTATGTTTTTGATTGCAGTGCTTTTTGCTGCTTTGGGAACCGCAATTGCTTCAAGATTGGAAGATATGCAGGGATTTCAGTTAATAATGAACTTTCTGGTAATGCCGATTTTCTTTTTGTCAGGAGCATTATTTCCAATTGACACGCTTCCAAATGCGATTCAGGTTGTTATAAAAATAAACCCCTTATATTACGGAGTAGAGGGATTAAGAACAGCTCTTACAGGAGTAAGCCAGATGAATTTATTGCTTGACTTTTCTGTTCTGGCAATATTGGCTGTACTGATAACTGTTATTGGAAGTTATTTATTCTCCAAGATTGAAGTGTAATTCAAAATATCTTTTATTATACATAAAAGCTTATAAATGATATTTTACGATATTTTATTATGAACATGAAAAAAAGTGTTGGCGCTTTAGGATTGGCTGCTGCTTTGTCTTTAGGTGCTATGGGAACAACTAATGCTGCTTACGACCCCGGCAGAATTTTCTTTGAGTGCAATTCTGAAACTTTTTACGCAAACAACTTTCTTTATTATCCTGAATCTTTTAACGGAATGAAAAATTATTTTAAAGATTATGAAAATATACTTCTTGTAGGACATGATCCTAATTGGTTCGCAGGAGAAGAAATGGAATATGTAATATATGGTCCTGGAGGACTTGTATGTTCAAGAGAGTTTACTGAACCAAATAATAGTGGATGGGAAACTGTAAGCAGAAGTATAGATATGATGCAGTATCTTAAGGATAGCCCTAATGGCGGGGACGGAAATTACAGGATGTTATGGTACGACAAGCCATACGGACCTAACTATGATTATCAATTAGACGGCGAAAGCGACTTTAACATTTCTCCATAATTTTATTGAATTTTTAACAATAAATTCTTAAATAAATAATAGTTAAATAACCTATGAAATTGAAATCTTTGCCTTTGTAATCGGATTGTATCTTGCAATTATTAATGTAATATGGGCTGTTCTTTCTTCAATAGGAGGAGATCCTTCCTTAGGAAAAATTATATCTGACAGAATATTCAATTTTAGTTATTCTGGTAATTTATATTTTCATGTAACAGGTTTAACTCTGATTTTTAATATAATCTTAGTAACATCTATTACATTCATAATTGGGTATTTGATAGCGTTGCTTTTTATAAAAATCTGGAAATCAGTGATGAAGGAGAAAATAAAATGAAGAAAGAATTGGGATATATTCAGATTGTTCTAAGAATATTAATTCTTACTTGGTAAATTATAAAATTTTATACGCTAACTCCAAGTAATTTTCCTATAACAAAACCAATTACTGCAGCAACCATCCCGATTAGCATAAGTTGTATTCCTTTTTTTATCCATTTACCGACATTAATCTTAGCTTCAAGAGCTCCTGTTACAAATAATGCAATAGCAGAAATGATTACAGAGCAATATATCGCCATAGGGAGTGGAAAAAGGAAGAGAGGAATTATTGGGATTATGCTTCCGGTTATTGTAGCCAGTCCGACAACTAAAGCTTTTTTTATTGGATTCATACAATCCTTTTCTAGTTTTAATTCATCTGTCATCATTGTATTAAGCCATAGATCATTGTTAGAAGTGATATGCCTTACAATATCATTCAGAAGCTTTCCCCTGAATCCTTTTTTGTGATAAATGTCATAAATTTCTTTTCTTTCTTCGTCTGGTTCTTCTCTCATCTCCTTCTTTTCTTTTTCTTCCTGGCTTAGGTAATAACTTTCTTCTGTTTTAGAGGAGGTATAAGCAACAGCTCCCATTGAGAAACCTTCGGCAAATGTAGCAGCAAGTCCTGCAACTATCGCAAGTTGAATATTAGCAGACGCTGTCGATACTCCAAGAATAATTCCAAGAACATTTACTAACCCATCCTGCCCGCCTAGAATAAATTCATTAAACAAAGCGCCTATCTTTGAATGCGGCTCAGCTTTTCTGGCTTTTCTCCACCTCTTCATTCAGATAAATAATCTCGGGAGTTTATTAATTTTAGGATTATTCTTTCTTCTTAAAAGTATATTCAGAACAGGAAGTATTATACCCATTACACAACTGGCACGAGATATAAAAATTTTCTTCTCCTTTGATTCCTTTTTCAGCAATTTTTAATTCCGGCTGATCCTGCAGAATTTTGTTTAGGCAAACCATATTTTTAATGGCAGTTTAAGATTTAAAAATATTGCCCTCTTCTTAAAAACATGAAAAAACAGGATTATATCTTCATCGGAAAAACCTTATTTTTCCCTAAAAAAGGAATTTTGGCAGTTGGAGATCTGCATCTGGGTTATGAATACCGGTTTCAGCAGTCAGGAATTCTTGTCCCGGAAACTCAGGTAAAGGAAATTAAAGATGAGCTAAGAGATACTTTCAACGAACTAAAAAAAAGAAAGCTGGAATTAAAAAAAATAATTTTTATAGGAGATATAAAACATTCATTTTCCTATGAATGGAAGGAAAAAAATTATTTTAACGAAATCCTGAGATTTCTCAGGGAATACATTGATGATAAAGACATAATTCTGATAAAGGGGAATCATGACACAATTGATTATTCTTTTTCAGACAGGCTGCAGGATTATTATATTGACCATGACATTATTTTTACTCACGGGCATGAGCTTTTTCCAGAAATCCTTGACAAGAAAATAAAAATAATTGTTATGGGACATCTTCACCCCTCGATTACGCTTACAGAAAAAAGCCAGATAAAAAAGGAAAAATACAAATGCTTTCTCATCGGCAAATTCAAGACTAAAGAAGTGATAATTCTCCCAAGCTTTCTTGCAACAACAGAAGGAACATCTGTAAACTCTTTGGAATACGAGTATGAGGATTATTTTTCAATAATCCCGAAAAAGAGCCTTATGAATTTCGATGTTTACGTAATCGGGGAAGATGAATCTTATCATTTCGGAAAAATAAAAAATCTGACCGGCTGAATTTTCTTGCCCGATTTTCACTGATTAATTCACATAAAAATATTTAAAGAATGCTGTTATACTTTTTTCGTTTTAAAATGGAAGAGGAAAAAAAAGAAATTCAGATAAAGCTGGTAGAGAAAAAAGAAGAGATTAAGAAAGAAGAGATTACAGATGTTCTGAAATTAATATCTCCAGGAACATTGCTCAGGACAGCCATTGAAGGCGTCCAGAAAGCAAAAACCGGAGGGATAATAGTCGCCCATAACGATTCAGTTGAAAATATTTTTGAGGGCGGGTTTAAGATTAATTCAAGATTCACCCCCCAGAGAGTTATTGAATTGTGCAAGATGGACGGAGGCATAATTCTTTCTAAGGATTTTAAAAAAATTCTTTACGCAAATGTTCTTTTTACGCCAAACAATTCAATACCTTCAAATGAAACAGGAACAAGGCATAAGGCAGCAGAGAGAACCGCAAAACAGGCCGGGACAATTGTAATTGCAGTCTCTCAGAGAAGAGACGAGATTTCCTTGTTTTATAAAAATCTCAAATATGTGATAAAAGACACAAATGACATTATAAGAAGGGCTACAGGAACATTGCAGATCCTTGAGAAGCACAGGGATATTTTTGACGAGAACAAAAATGAGCTGGATCTGGAAGAATTAAAGAAGAAACCCAAGCTGACCAGGGCGCTGTTGCTTATACAGAGGGGGGTTATGATTCTTAAAATCTCAGAAACAATGAAGGGCTATCTTATTGAACTCGGGGTAGAAGGCATAATAGTAAGGTCCAGGTTAAAGGAACTGTTATATCACGTTGAAAAAGAAGTTGATGAAGTTGTAAAAGATTATTCAAAAATAGGATTTTCAAAATCAAAAAAAATTCTTTACTCATTAAGCTATGAAGAATTATTGGAAATTGAAAATATCAGGCAGTGTTTGGGCCTGTCAGATGAATCAGAAGTTGCATTGGCCAAAGGGCACAGGATTTTAGAGAGGACAGGAATTTCAGAAGAGGATATTGGTGTTCTTGTGAAGAATTTTAAGAATTTAGCCTCAATATTAGATCTAAAAAAAGAAGAGTTGATTCCTTTTTTCGGAGAAGAAAAGTCTGAAGACATTCTTGAAAAAATTAACCATATAAAAGACTGAACAGGGACCTTTCTTCCATCAAGATTATAAAGGTTATATTTTTTAATTCCCTATGATTTAACATGAAAAAGGAAAACATAAAAAAATTAATTCTGGCATTTATTTTCATGATTATTTCTCTGGGCATAGAGGAATATATTGCCCTGAATATCTCTAAGTTTTATCCTCCAAACCTTACAATTATCCCGGATTTCATACTTGATCACACTCCTTATCTGAATATATTATGGCTGTGCGATGTTCTAGTTCTTCTTGCAATTGCTTCTTTTATTATTTTTTTATTTTCAGAAAAAAAATGGAAAGAACTTCCATTTTATGCCGTGATGATAGGAACTTATGCTCTTATAAGGGCGGCACTTGTTTATGTTACCCCCTTAGCAAATCCGGCACCGAATCCCGGAGGCCTTAACTTTGTGCTTATGCCTAGCGGTGCAATGTTCCCAAGCGGGCATGTCGGAACAATATTCTTGCTGTTCTTATTTACGCTGAATAGTAAATCAAAAAAATGGAAAATTTATCTCTTCATTCTCACGATACTTGAAATAATCTCCCTAATATTAAGCAAGGGGCATTATACAATTGATATTGTCGGAGCTTTGTTCATTACTTATGGTATCTGGAAAGTGGGTGAAGAACATTTCAAGAAAAAGCTACTTTTGAAATAATTAATGAATTAAAGAATATGTAAGTGCTGCTAATCCAATAATGAAGTCATAAATGCCGAAGAGGTAAAACTTATCGCTCTTTACAATTCTTAAAAGTATTTTTATTGCAACTATGCTCACAATAAATGTGATGATAAAAGTCCCGATTAAAACAGAATAACTAATATTTTGCAAAGCAAGTTTCCCTACTTCAAATACAGAAGCTCCGAGTATTGTTGGAATTGCGAGAAGAAATGAGAATTTCACGGCATCTTCCCGCTTTATTCCCCTGAACATTCCTGCAGAGATTGTTGAACCGCTCCTTGAAATGCCGGGAAAAAGTGAAATAACCTGGACTAATCCGATAAAAATAGAATCAAGCCAATTCAATTTTTTTCCTTCTTTATGATGCATGAATTTAGTTGAATAAACAATGACCCCGCTTATCATGAAAAATATTCCCATATAGAAAAAAGTTGAAAGCTGCAGTCTAAGATGTTCGAAGAAGTACCCTACAATTACAACAGGGATTAAAGCTACAATCAGTAGTCCCCAATATTTCAGATTTTCTTTATTCTTGAAATTAAACAATTTTATAATATCCTTCCAGAATACAAAAATAACTGCGAGAATGCTGGCAAATTGGAGAAATACAATAAACGGAAGGCTCTGAAATCCGAAAATATTTTGTAGGAGAGCTATATGCGCAGAGCTGCTAACAGGAAGCCACTCTGTTATTCCCTGAACAATGCTGTAAATAAAAGCCTGAAATAATGAAATCATCTTGAGGCATAAAGTTTTTGAGATTTATAAATTATTCAAATTGCAAACTTTGGATTATATCATCAGTTTTTCTTACCAGCCCGATTTTTTTGAATATATAATTTACAGTGTTGTTATGTTCTTCTTCAAGCATAGCAGTCATGGCATCTTCAACAAAGATTTGGTTATATCCGTATTCATATGCAAATCGCGCAGTGCTCTCAACGCCTATATTGGTGGATATTCCGCATAATACTATTGTATCTATTTTTCTCCTTCTTAATTGCAGATCAAGATCAGTTCCATAAAATGCCCCCCACTGTTTCTTTGTTATTATTATGTCTTCAGAAGTTAGATTTAACTCCGGCACAAAATCTGCCCAGTCTTTTGGCATCGGTCCTGTCATCCTCATGGAATCATCTGCTACTGGTTTGAGCCTGTCAAATTCATTTGCAACTACATGCACCAAGAATACAGGCATTTTATTCCTTCTGAATTCTTCTGCAAGACTTGCAGCATTTGAAATTACAACATCCGAGTCATAAGGCGCAGTCTTCCTTCCGGTTATGCCTCTCTGCAAATCTATAATTACGAGAGCAGTACTGCTTTTATTTATGCTAATTATTTCTTCAGGGGCCATATTGTAATTAACAAAAAATAATATTTATATGCTTATCGGAAATTAAGGAATAATTTCCCCCAGAATAGCAAGATCTCTCATAATCTCCTTTTTTCTTTTTTTATAGAATTTTATTATTTGGTATATTAAGAATACAGATATTAAGAATATAAAAAGTGTAATCAAGGAGTCTTGTATAGCATCCAGAAGTACTGTCCATGTATCTTTGAACAAATATCCGGTCAAAGTAGCCATCAGTACAGCTACTATCTGCCCGAGAATTACTGCACTGATAAATTTCTTTCTCTCTACCTTTTCTATACCGCTTATATAGTTTAAGACCAGCCCTGCCCCTGTAATCAAAAATCTTGTTAGGAAAATGAATATGAAACTGTATTTGTTCAGTGTATTCCTGATTTTTTCCTGATTCTTTGAATACCACTTAAATCTTTTCAGCCATTTCTCTACAGGGTTAGAAAATTTTCTTGTTACAAAATAAACAGACAAATCTCCGAGAATGCTTGCGACTAAAACAAATAAGCTCAAGTAAATAAGCCCGTTTACGCTTTTTACAAAAGCGGCAAATGAGGCTACAAACACGCTGGTCCAGGGTATAAGCACAACAGAAGAAGCGAAGACCAGAAGAAACAGGCCAGCATAACTGTATGCATTGTTTAACAATGCAGAAAGATCCATTAACATTATTTCACCTTGCTGTTTAATTCTTCTACAATTAAAGTGCAGTTTTCCTTTTTCTCTGAACAGATAGAAGAGATTTGTTTTCTAAAATTTAAAGTGCTGTTAGTCGTATTCAATGTCTTGAATAAATCTTCCTGTGTTATATTAAAATGTCTTAAAACAGTATAAGGGGTCATCCATGATTGTATTTCAATGGAAGAGTTATTTTTTAGATAATTTTTATAGATTCTAAATGAAGAATAATCCTTGTATGAATCAAATGCAAAAAATGCGACCAAAAAAATAAGGCAGATCAGTATAATTAAAAATATTATTAAAAGCTCTTTTTGCTTGACTGCATTTTTATTTACAGATTTTACTCCTCTCTTCATATAATAATCAAATAATGCTTATTTTTAACACTTATGGGCACAGAGGGAATCGAACCCCCATATGCTGCTCTGGAGGCAGCCAGTCTACCATTAGCCTATGCACCCTTAAAATTATTAGAAGAAATCTATTTTTAATCCTTTTGACTTATAAAGAATTATTCGACTTTCAGAACCTTTATTTTGAAAATTAAAGTCTTGCCTGCAAGAGGATGATTCAAATTTAGGATTACCGAATCTTCCTTAATTTCAGAAATCATGGCAGGAATATTTCCCTGAGGAGTCTGCATAACCAATGTCATTCCTACCTGAGGTTCGGGATCAGAAGGCAAAACATTCATAGGAACTTCCTGAAATAATCTGTCATCAGGCATTCCGTATGCTTCTTCAGGCGGAATTGAAAATTCTTTTTCTTCCTCAATTTTCATTCCAATAACTGCGTTCTCAAATCCTGGGATAACTTGATGTTCTCCGACAGTAAAAGTTAATGGATGTGAATGATCTTCATGCTTTGAGCTGTCAAAGATTTCTCCGTCTTCAAATCTTCCTTCATAATCAAGGGTAACTTTGTCCCCGTTTGTAATTGTCATGAAAAGAAAATAAAATGTTTGTTTATAAAAGTTTTGAATCGTATAAAATAGGTCATATTTATAAATCAAAAAAAAATCTAGTTATATGTCAAAAAAAAGTGAAAGAAAAGAAGCTTGGTTCAGGATTTTAGTCTTGATAGTAACCGGAATAATTCTCGGAGTTTGGAAGGCATTAATTGGGATTCTTGCCTTGATAAACTGGGTTATTGTTGTTTTTACCGGAAAAAGAAATAGAGGATTAGCTGGATTCTGTGAATATTGGAACACTGAAATGTACAAATTTATAAGGTATATGACTTTTGTTTCGAACAAAAGGCCTTTCCCATTTTCGAAGATGGAAAGAATAAGCAAGTTCAGTTAAAATTAATCTAATCTGTATACTGCATTGACATCTGCTGTAACATCCTGTGTTGTCGGAACAAGATTCGTAGCAACCTGAATTGCGCCTGCATTTGCTAACATGGGTGAAGCTCCTGATGCAGAATTATAGATTACTCCGGGTGCATAATTAAAATCGTTTACAGATACAGAAACCAATACGCCTGCAGTTTTCCCGAAACCTGTTGCAACAGCATCTGCTTTTATCTTTGCATCTTGTGAAGCAGCCTGAAGAGCCTGCACTTTATACTGGCTTTGAAGAGCCGGGCTCAATTCAAAATCTATTGTTGAAACTCCTGCACCTACATTTGCCCCTGCATCAATCACAGAGCTTAGCTGAGATGTATCATTTGCAGAAAATTCAAGTTTAACGCTATGCACTGCGATATAGCCATTGCTTGAAGATTTTCCTGTATTATCATAAACAGTATTTGGATAAATGCTGTAGCTGTCTGTTCCAATCTGGCTGTCATTAAAGCCTAAACTTATTAATGAACTTTTAAGCTGGTTATAAATTGCAGTATTTGCGTCATTTGCAGCTGAGCTTGTTGTTCCGTTTGTCTGTATGTTAAAGTAGACAGCAACAAGGTCGGGCATTGCCTTGATTGTTGAAGTTCCTTCAACAGTTATAGTATTTGTAGCTGTCGAAAACATTGGAATGAATACAAGCAAAGTCAGCAAAGCTAACACAATAATCGTTCCTGCAATAATTGAAGTTATTACAATTGAGTTATTTCCTTTTTTCATTTTAATATTATCCCATCTTTTCGATTTCAAGAATTTCCTCATCGGAAATTGCACAGCCGTTGAATTTCATCGCATAAAGCAGTGCATCAAGGATCTTCGGATTCTTAAGTTTTACGATCCCTTTTTTGTAAGCGATATAAACAAGTTCAGTTGAGCGTATAAATCTGAATTTTGCAAAAAAACTGAAATTTTCTTTTTTAGCATTTATGTCAGTATGAAGTTTTTTTTGGAACAGCAGTGAAAGATTTTCGGGCTTCTCGCAGAGCATTCTTACTGTTCTTTCATCTACAGAAATTACATTCTCAATTTTTCTTTCATTAAGCAAAGTGCTGAGAGCCAGGCATGATGTTTCCCCAAGATGGATAATCTGCATAGCATTTCCGTGCCCATAAAAAGTATTATTTGCCACATTAAGAATATTATCTGTCATTTTGGCAATGGTCTTGTCATCTATCCCAAATTCAGCAGGAAGCTCCAAAACTTTGTCTGTAACGAGTTCATTAATCTTTAATGCTTCAAGCTCAAATCTTTTTATCTGCAGGGGTTTGTCAACAACTTCGGCCATAACCTGTTTTGTTATCAGGAATTTTCCGCCGAATATTTTTTTTAGCTCCCTGAATTCATTCAGCAGTCCGCTTATTGCAAAGCTTATCAAAGTTCCTGAATCAAAAATTATTGCTTTATTAATTGCAGAATTTTGTTTCATTTTCCAAATATGTCCATGGCAGTTTTAATTCGCGTTTTAACATCAACCGTCTTTGTGAGGGGAGCCTCTGAAGTTTCAGGCTTCTGTCCTGAATAGGACATGAGCTCAAACATTGTAATCCCAAGAAGATTTGCTGTTTGCTCAAGTGAAATTCCGTGCTCATAAATTTTAGAGGCCTTGTTTATCTGCGCTTTTCTGAAAACATCCTGAATATAATCTTTAAGCTGGCCTGAAAGTGTTGAAATTATTCCCCTAAGAGCAGCCAGGTCATCTTTAATTTTTTTGTCATCATTTTTCTTTAATGCGCTTATAGAATTATCAACAATGGACATTAAATTTTTGTAAAAATCTTTCCAGCCGGGAAACTCCTGATATTTTTTTCTTTCAACAATTTTGCTTAATGAATAAACTGCAACTGCAACAGCGATATTGTCCGGATCCTGTGTTATTGAAGCGGTATGAATCGTCTGGTCGCTTAATTCTTTCAGTTTTATTGAGTTATCATTGTTTATAGCATCTTTTGTTTCCTGAAGAATCCTTAATACATTCTCTTTTTCCTGCATGAATAAGATAAAGAAAATGCGATTAATAAATGTTAAGTTTTTATATTCAAATCTGCCTATTTATATATGAAATATGTTATTTTGGACACGAATTTTATTCTTTCCTGTATTCGGAAAAAGATCGATTTTTCTGAGAAGATTAAATTTATGGGAATGAAAATAATAATCCCGGTACAGGTTATAGGAGAATTAAAAAAACATTCAGAAACAAAAAATCTCAAATTAAGGGATGAATCAAAACTTGCATTGTCCATATTAACAATAAACAATTTCGATGAGGTAGACCTGCAATCAAAAAATGTGGATAATGGAATTATAAATTTGGCAAAAAAAAATCCGGAATATGCGATAGCAACTCTTGACCGGGGGATAAAAAATAGGATAAAAAATAATAAGTTAGTCATAAAGGGGGATAAAGAATTAGAGATTGTATAAAATTTATTTTTATTCTGCGAATATAATCAATAATAAGTTTTAAAAAGCAATTTTTGTTATAATTTTTAATAAAAATGTTCTATATAACTGAAGTCGAGGATTACATACGGGTAGAACCAAAGTTATTCGGTTTGCCTACTCTCGAGTCTGTAGATAAACAGCTTAAGGACACATACTCTGATTTTTATGAAAAAGAAATTGGAAAAGTCATTTCGGTCATCGAAGTTCTTGAAGTAGGCGAGGGAGTTTTGATACCCGGCGACGGTGCAGCATATTATCGTTCAAAATTCAGATTGCTTGTCTGGAAGCCGGAATTGCAGGAATTGGTTTTCGGAACAGTTTCAGAAATAACAACTTTCGGAGCATTCATAGATTTGGGTGTTATGAAAGGTATGATTCATATAAGCCAGACAATGGATGATTATGTAAGTTTCAGCAAATCAAATACTCTGGTCGGAAAAGCTTCAAAAAGGAGTTTAAAGCAGGGAGATTTATGCATGGCAAGAATTGTTGCGATATCTCATAAGGGCGGAGAATTAAAAATTGGATTGACAATGAGGCAGCCCGGATTAGGAAAGCTTGAATGGATTCAGGAAGATAAAACTAAGAAAGCAAAGGCGGTAAAATCAGAAGAAGGAGAAGAAAAGAAAAAAGCAAAGGGAGGAAAAAAGAAGAAATGAGCAAACCAAAAGCATGCAAATTATGCAATACAATATACGAAGGAGATAAATGCCCTAAATGTGATTCTAAAGAATCAACCGAGGGATTTAAGGGAAGAATTATTCTTTTGAATCCTGAAAAATCAGAAATTGCGCAAAAACTAAATCTTAAAGACAAAGGAAATTTTGCAATTAAAGTAAAGTAAGTCAAATGGAAAAAATTACAATTTTAAATGATAAGGAAAATCCTATATTCAAAAGAAAGGAAGTAGAAGTAAAGGTGGAATTAAACATAAGTCCTAAGATGCAGGAAGCAGAAGAGTTAATAGCAAAAAAATTTTCAGCAGCTGTTGAGAATGTAAAGATAAAAAAAATAAAGGGTAAATTCGGTTCAAACAATTTTATTATCACTGCAAATGTTTATTCGTCAAAGGAAGAAAAAGAAAAGACAGAACCTAAATCAAAAAAAGAAACTAAAACAGATGCAAAGGGAGAATAAATTCAATGGCTAAAACAGTAAAAAAGGGCAAAAAGGCCCATAAGAACAAACCGACAAGCAAAAAATATTCAAAGTATAAAATTGAAGGCGGCAAGGTTTCAAGAGAAAGATCTTGCCCTAGATGCGGACCAGGAATTTTCCTGATGAATCATCAGGGAAGAATATATTGCGGCAAATGCCATTACTCTGAATTTGCAAGCAAGAAATAATTTCTTTATGAGTAGAATTAATCACCTCTGCTTAAACCATAATCAATAATAGTGCCTGACTTTAGACAGGATTACTTACCAATAATAATCATATATAACCCTGGGAGATTCTTCAAGTTGATCAAAAAGATAACTTGAAGCTTCTCCTGGGAAAAAAGAGGTGATAAATAATTGAATTATTTATACTATATAAATCTTTCTATTTTGTTACTTTTTAAAAATGACAACCATTAGTTAATCTAAAGTAGTGAATTTATTTTCAAAAATCCTGTTTTTTAGGTACTACATAAAGATTATTTTAGGTACTACAAAGAATTATAAAATCATTTTCATTAAATAAATAATGGAAAAAGAAGAGAATGAACATAAAAATTCTGTAAAACAGGAGCAAATTCATGATTTATTATTCAATCGGGAGATTGGCTGGCAGGAAATTATTTACGATTTGATAAATACAGAGCAATTAGACCCTTGGGATATAGATATAATTGTTCTTTCAGATAAATATTTGGAGAAAATAAGTGAAATAGAAGAAGCAGATTTTTTTATCTCTAGCAAAGTTCTTCTTGCAGCTTCTCTTCTTTTGAGAATAAAATCCGAAATTCTCCTGAATCGTTACATAAAAAGTATAGATGACATTCTTTTTGGAAAAAAAGAGTTGACAAGAACGCCTTTAGAAAGGATAGAATTAGATGAAGAAATACCTGAGCTTATCCCAAGAAGTCCTCTTCCAAGATTCAGGAAAGTCACGCTCAAAGAGCTGATGGAATCTCTGAATAAGGCAATAACAACAGAGAATAGAAGAATAAAAAGAGAAATTGTTACAAGTGATTCATTAAGGGAAAGTTCATTTTCACTTCCAAAAAGAAAATTTAGCATAAAAGATAAAATTGCCGAAATTTACAGGAATCTTTCTGACTGGTTTAAAGAAAAAAAAGAGGATAAAGTCACATATAGCGAATTTGCGAACAACAAAGAAGAAAAAATAATCTCATTTTTGCCTTTGCTTTATCTTGAAGATCAGAAAAAAATTTGGCTTGAACAAAAAAAACCCTTTGAAGAAATAAATATCTGGATGAAAGAGACATTTCTTAAAAATAATCCCGATCCATTTGAAGATTTAAAGAAAGGACTTGAAGAATATGACAAGAATCCTGAAAATTTTAAAGGTGAAGAAATAAGCGAAGAAACCGAAGAAGATTAATATCCTCCTTTAGAAAAGATAGGAATTAATTCTTTAAATCCTTTTTTACTATTTTATTTTTACCATAAAATTCAGCGTAGGCAAGATTAATTTCATCGCTTTGTTTATTATGAAAAATAAAAGCATGTTTTATTAAAGGGTCATTAAATTTTTTCATTTCTTCAAATCTATCGCACGAAATCATTGAATAAAGTTTGCTTTCTTTTGTAGCCCAAAAACAGGAAATTTCTCCAGTTTCGTCATGAAGGATATATTTCCTGCCGAAAAATCCTCTTTCACCGCTCGGAGGTATAATTTCATAAATCTCGTTAGAAATTTTATCGATATAAACATTATTAAAAAGGATGCTTCTAAAATCGGTATCTTTTAAAAAAAGTAAGTTAGATAAAAAAGTTGGCCTTGATTTGTTTTTTAAAAAATCATTAGCCGAGTCTGCTACAAGCATTCTTGTATTCTTTAAAGTCCTATATCTGGTCTTAAAATCTTCAAAATCAAAAAATAAATTTTGAATGCTATAATCTTTCATCCAAAATTATTATACCCAATACTTATAAATATTATTCTATTAAACTAATAATGAAACTAGGAATTCTTTTTTCAGGCGGAAAAGATTCAGCTTATGCAGCTTATATCGCAAAGAAATACAAATATAAAATTTCCTGCTTGATCTCTATTTTTTCAGAGAATAAGGAATCTTATATGTTTCATACGCCATCCATATCAAAAGTTGAAAAACAGGCAGAATCCATGCAAATTCCGATAATAATCCAGAAGACCAAAGGAAAAAAAGAGGAGGAATTAAAAGATTTGGAAAAGGCCATCAAACTTGCGATTAAGAAATATGAAATTGAAGGTATTGTTACAGGAGCGATTCAAAGTGTTTATCAGTCTTCAAGAATCCAGAAAATCTGCAACAAACTTAAGATAGAATGTTTCAATCCTCTTTGGCAGAAAGATGAAATTGAATATCTGAATGAACTGATAAAAAATAAGTTCAAGGTTATAATTACAGGAGTTTTTGCTTATCCTCTTGATAAAAACTGGCTGGGCAGAGAAATAAACAACAAATTTATAGAAGATATAAAGAAACTTCATGACAAATATAAAATATCCATGATTGGAGAAGGAGGGGAATTTGAAACTTTTGTTCTCGACTGTCCATTATTCAAAAAACCCCTGAAAGTAAGTTCTTTTAAGGATTTTAAGGAAGGGGAAAATAGCTGGAGGAGGGAATTAGAATTAAAATGATTTTAATTATCTCAACAAACGCTGAACCTCTTCATGAATTGGAATTTGTAAGGCCAATTGAGAAGATTCTTTCAGAAAATGAAATTTCATTTTCGATTAAACATTATTCCAAATTAACAGAGAAAGATTTGCAAAAAGCAGATAAGGTCGTAATTTGCGGAACTTCACTAAAAGACAATATGTTTGTTAAAGATATCAGGAAATTCTCATGGATAAAAAATTTCAACAGGCCGCTTCTTGGAATTTGTGCAGGGATGCAAATCATTTCTTTAACATTTGGAGCAAAATTAGAGAATAAACCAGAAATAGGATTTTACAAGGAAGATTTTACAAAAGAATTTCTCTCTTTAGTTGGAGAACATGAAGTTTATCATCTTCATAATAACTATACAACCTTACCAAAGGATTTTATATCTTTCACAAAAAGCGAAATTCCTCAAGCGATAAAACATAAAACAAAAGAGATTTATGGGGTTTTATTTCATCCTGAAGTAAGAAATAGATTATTAATAGAAGAATTTGTTAAATTGAATTAAATTGGACTCATCGAGAATCGAACTCGAAGTTTATCGTTGCGAACGACATGTTTTGCCACTGAACTATGAGCCCTCTTCTTCTTTAAGAAAAAATTATGTTTATTTAAATTTCTCTTCTTAACAATTCCTTTTTGCTCTTCCCCAAAAGTCCATTATACCCTCCAAGTTTACCGTCGCTTCTTATAACTTTGTAGCAAGGAACTGATTTGTCTTTGTTTGACCTTAAAATAGCTCCGACAGCTCTAGGAGAACTGTTAAATTTTTCAGCAAGAAATTTATAAGTTGTGATTTTTCCCCTTGGAAGTTTTTTCAAGTAAGAAAATATTTTTTGTTTAGATGTTTTCATAATTTTAACAAACTTTCTTTTCCGGTATCCATATCTTTGATTTTAAACTTTTTTTCCTTAACTTCTTTTTCACCTACAAAGATAACTTTGTTTATCTTGTAAGAATTTGCATAATCAAGGGCCTTTGTTGGTTTGCCGTAAAAAATTTCAACAGTTTTGTTTTGTTCTCTTAATTTTTTTACAAGATTTATTGCCTCTTTGTCTTTATCAAGAGAGACTATCAAATATTTTTCTTTTTCAATTTTTATTTTTGCAAGAGAATCAATTCTACTCAATCCAAAAGAAATTCCAGTACATTGAATCCCGTTAAAAATATAACTTCCTCCTGCACAAATTGTTTCCTTCACTCCCTCTGCCTTTATTTCAAATACACTTCCGTTATAATAACTCAGTCCCCTGACAATTGTGGGAGAAAACAAAACTTTTACATTATAATAGTTGCAATATTTTATTAGCTCAAGAATCTCGTCATAAGCTTTGAATTTTTTGAAATAAATCTCTCCTTTCTTTAAATTGGATAAAATTTTATCTGCCTTATACTTTTTTAAATTTGTAATAATTTCTTTTTCAGGAAGTTTATCAAATTTGTCAATCTCCCTTAAAACTTGATCCTTGTCTTTTTCTTTTATCCCTTCTGATTCGATAATTTCATTTAATAATTTTCTGTTGTTTACAAGAATTATTGGTTTTATCCCTAAGTTTTTGAAGACATCATTTGTTAAAGAAAGGATTTCTGCTTCATCTTTTACAGAACTTCCTACGACATCGGCATCGCACTGGGTAAATTGCCTGAATCTGTTTAAAGAAGTGGGCTCGTCTCTGAAAACTTCTCCAATTTCATACCTTTTGTAAGGAAGTTTTCTATTTTTCGCAATTCTTTTAAGTTGAAATGTAAACTCATATCTTAAAGCAAGTTTTCTTTTTCCTCTGTCCTGCAGTTTGAAAATGTCAGAAACAGCTTCATCTTCTTTATTCTCTCCCCTTACAAATTCTTCATTTTCTATAATTGGAGTTTCAGCAGGCTCAAATCCGTATTTCTCAAAATTTTCAATTAATATTCTCCTTATCTCTGTTCTTTTCTGAGCCTCTTCCCCGGTGTAGTCCTTAAATCCCTTAATTGTTTCTGTATTCATTTTTCCAGCCTTCTGTTTAATTCTTCAACCTTATCTTTAATCGCAAGTATTATCCTCTTAATATTCTCTTTGTTTCTTTTTTGCTCATCTTTAATCTTCCATATTATGACTTTTTTTTGAAGATCAACAAGGCTGAAATTAAAAATGATTCTGGGGATATCATTAGCAGTAACCACAATTAAATCTGCTTCAAGAAGCTCCTGCAATTTTAGGGGCAATGGTTTTCTCTTTCCGATATTTATCCCAAGAAGTTTTTTTGAAATTGTTTTTTGGTCTGGGTCCGAATCTCCGCCCATAATAATGCCCCTGCTTAGAGTTGTTATTTTCTTATTCCTGTTTATTTTATTGAAGTATTCTTCGGCTACTCTGCTTCTGAAAGCATTATATTTGCATATAAATAATATTTTCATTTTTCCTCTTTTATTAAGGGCGGTCGGGGAGAATCGGACTCCCGTTATGCGAGCCACAGTCGCACGTTCTGCCACTGAACTACGATCGCCATCATAATTAATAAAGTTAATCAAAAAAGGTATAAAAATATTAGCACAGCTAGAAAAATCATTCGCGGCTTCTATGCCGACAACTCCTAAGTTTAGCTGCCATAAAATAACCTGTTTCAAAGAGTTTTTAAATTTAATCAAACACAAATTTCTATGAAGAATAGATACGAATTGCTTGCTCCGGCAGGAGATTTCTCAATGTTAGCAGCAGCTGTAAATGCGGGGGCAGATGCAGTCTACTTTGGATTAAAGGAGTTTTCAATGAGGGCAAATGCAGGAAATTTTACAATAAAAGATCTTGATGAAGTAGAAAGTATCTGCAGTCCAAGAAATGTAAAGAGATATCTTACACTAAACACAATAATCTACAACAGCGAATTAAAAAATATTGAAGAAACAATAAAAAAAGTGAAAGGAAAAGTCGATGCTGTAATCTGCTGGGATTTTGCAGTTATCAAACTGTGCAGGAAATATCAAATTCCTTTTTTAATTTCAACTCAGGCCTCAGTCGCAAATATAGAATCAGCAAAATTCTACAAACAATTGGGAGCAAAAAGAATTGTTTTGGCAAGAGAACTAAGTCTCAGGCAGATAAAAGAAATTTCAAAGGTAATTGATGTTGAATGTTTTTGCCAGGGGGCAATGTGTGTAGCTGTTTCAGGAAGATGTTTTACATCCCAATTCTTATTCAATAAATCTGCAAATCGGGGGGAATGCCTGCATCCATGCAGGAGAAGTTATATTGTATCAGACGAAGAAGGAAATCAGCTGAAAATTGAAAACTCAAGGATACTTTCTGCAAAGGATTTATGCACTTTACCATTTATAGAAAAAATGAAAAAAGCGGGAATAAAATCTTTTAAGATAGAAGGAAGAAATAGGGATGCAAGATATGTCGATACAGTTGTTAGAATTTATAGAAAAGCTCTTGACAAGAAATTAAATAAAAAAGAGATTTCAGAAGGGATAAAAGAACTGGAAAAAATTTACAACAAGGGATTCTCTTCGGGCTTTTATTTGAAAATGCCTACAGCAGATGATTTTTCCAAAACAGAACATAATGCATCAGCAGAAAAAAAGCATTTTGTAGGAAAAATTACACATTATTTTGATAAAGCGGGAGTAGCTGCAGTAAAGTTGGTTTCTGAATTAAAAGTTGGAGATAAAATTGTTGTGATTGGGAATACTACAGGGATAGTTAATTCAGAGATAAAATCAATTGAGATAAAAAATAAGTCTGTTGCAAAAGCAGGAAAAGGAAAAGAAGTTGGAATAAAACTTCCAAAAGTAAGAAATAACGATGAAGTTTATGTTATCCTAAAAAGAAATTATTAATCAAGAGTAAAAGAAGTTGTCTGAGAACAAAGCTGTGTTTTCCCTGAACTGTCTGTGAAGTACGGAGTTGCTTGTATTGTGTCGATACCATTATTAGTAGTCATATTTGTATCATTTATTACTGCCATTTCTCCTACTAATGGCTGAATATTTCCCGCAACATTAATTAAATCCGAACTAATCCCGCTTGATTGATTGCTGAATACTAAATCCACTCCTCCAATAGCACTCTGTTCTGTTCCTGTCCTAGTAAGTGTTAGATTACATGCTATATTTCCTGCATTTGTAGTGCTGTTACTGCATGCTACAGCAGTTATTCCAATGTTAGTATCAAGACATTCTACATTTGATGAAATACTAGTGCTTCCTGTTGTAATTAAATTTCTGACAACAACCCAAACTACTCCTATTGCAACTAAAGATAGAACTATTATTATTAAAGTAATGACGATATCTGACAATCCTAATTTATTTTTCATCTTCCCTTTTTATTAATTAACTAAACCCGTTTTAGTTTAAAAACATTTCTTTATTTATAGTTAAAATGGTCTAACAGCCTCAAATATTCTTCCCTTTCCATAATTTTATCATTTTCTGCGAGCCCGATTTGTTCTGCTAGCTTTAGGAAAGCATTTGGTTCATAACCTTGTTTTTTTAACGATGCAATTGTAGGAAGTCTGATATCATCCCATCCCTTGAATCTCCCTTCTTTAATCCCCTCTCTCATTTTTGTAGTTGAAAGTTCCATATCCTTGAAATGAATTCTGCCCAGAAAAGCAGTCCAGGGAAATTTTTTATTAAGAACTTTATAAATCATCTTTTGTCTTTCTGCATTATCCCTATGGTCCTTTCCCCTTATGATATGCGTCATTTTCATTTCAATGTCATCTGTTGAAACAGCAAGATTCATCAGCGGCCAAACCCTATATTTATTTCCCTGTCTTGGATGTTTCTGAAGGTTAATTCGCGCAAGAGGGAAATCCCTCATCGCAGGATTTTTATGCTTCATGTTAGATTTAAACCTGAGAACAGCATCACCTTCATTAAAACCGTATTTGTCAAGCATTTTTTTCCATCTTTCCATATTTTCTTTAACGTTCAGTTTTCTGCACGGACAATTTTTTTTCATATCGGCAAATTCTTTAAACTTTTCAGCAGAACATGTGCAGACGTAAGAAGATTCTTTCTTGATTAATTTTTCAGCATAATTATAATAAAGATCCATTCTGTCTGACTGAATAACCATTTTTACCTTATTGCCTGAAAGCCATTTGCTTTCATCTTCAATCATTTTATAGGCTTGCGGATAAATATTTTCAGGATTTGTGTCTTCAATTCTTACATAAAAAATTCCGCCATATTTTTTTACATATAGAAGGTTGAGACAAAAAACTAAAGCATGCCCTATATGCAATGGTCCTGATGGAGAAGGCGCAAATCTCATAACAACTCCTTTATTCGCATTTGGTAATTCTTCAAGTCCCTCTCTAGTTTTTCTCTCGCTGACTTCATCTTCAAGTTTTTTGAATTCCTTTTCCTGTTCTTCGGGGGATAGGGAATTAACTTCAAAAATTATTTCAGAAATCTTTTTTGCATATTTTCCCATTTCGCTTTTTTTAAGCCCTTCGTTAAACAAAGAAGAAATTACAGGCCCCTGCATCGCTTCTCCTTCATGAGCAAGAGCATTTTTCAAAGCATAAGCACGTGTCTTTTTTTCAAGATCTTTCATAAAAATAAAAAAGAAATAAGATTAATAAAAGTTATGTTAATTGATAATTAATCGTAATTTATTCTCATCTTTTTTTCAAGAAGTTCAATTCTTTGCTTTAAGTGGTAAATCTGGTTTGACAAATCTTCAATCTTGTTCGTCATGTCCAAAAGCCTTCTTGCAAGTTTCGTTTTCTTTTCCTGATATTCCCCCACAGTGGACTCGCTGCTTGATTGGCTGTCATTGTCCCAGGATATATCTGAACCTGAAGATGAATTATCCGAATTTGAACCTGCCAGATTTCCTAAAAAACCGAGGGAATCTTCCTGTTTAGTACTCTGTTTTACCCTTCTCTTTGAAGAAGAAGTATATCCTTCGCTTAAATCAAGAATCTTATCTTTTTTCTTATTGAACAACCCCATAATTTACATACGGCTTAATTATTTTTAAATTATACGTTTAAATTAGAAAAGATTAAAAGTTGGTTTTTCTTTAATTTAACATGGTTGAGGTTAAATCAATCGCGCAGATTATAGAAGAGGTAAGTCCTTATTATAAAATTAAAAAAAGTCCTGAGGCAACTCATACCCTTATCTATGACTCATCATCAGAAACATTGGAACCGCTTTATTTTTTCATTCTTGATTTGATGAATGATTTTGGATTAAGGCCTGAAAAATTAATTGATAATTTTAGTTCAACCCCCGGTTCAGGATATTTTGCAGAACTCGGGCAGAGAGCAACAATAATGCAGCAGCAGGCAGGTAAAATTCTTGGTGATGTTAATACTGTTCTAAGAAGCGTTTTAAATATTGTTTATGATTTAAAAGATTTCAGAATGAGACTAAAATCTTATGAGGGATTAAAATCGAAAAAGAGAGAAGAACAGGATGCTTCAGTTTTGGCCTTAAAACAAATCTGGCTCGATAAGGTAGATATAGCAAAAGGGAATTCAAGTATTAAGGGAATGGCTCTTGCTCAAGGAGGATTCCAGACACTTCTTGATGCATTTCTTGTAGCTAAAACAGAAAAGGATGTGGATAAAATTGATTTAAATGATAGGGTTAAAAGAATTCTAAAACCAAGAATTTTGGAATTTAATATCTGGCTCAAAGAATCAGAGGGGGAATTGAAGAAAAGATATGAACTTGAAAAAACTTATTTGAAAAGTCAGGTTAATAGTTTGAAGCTTTATTCACAATGGGTTCGCCCATATCTAATGGCAGCAAGAGATTTGGAAGCAAAGGAAAGCGGCAGAAATCCGGGATTGGTAAAAACATTTGACACAATTATTCTTGAACTGACTCTGTTGGGGAAAAATAAACTTGACATTGCAGATGAAGCTTCAAAGGGAAATCTTCCTGCAGATTTTTCAAGCCCTAAATTTTTGAAAGGACAAAGAAATTATTATTCATGTATTCTTGTCGATTTCGTTTTTAGGGGAATTCCTCAGAGAGTAGGCCAGCAGGCACATTTTTCATTCGGAGGAAGAGCGGAGGTCACATTCAAAGCATATGCATTAAATGATGACGAACTTGCAAAGTTTGAAGAAGAAATGAAAAAATCAGAAGTCAATGATGTGTTAAGTTTAATTCAAGGAACAACCACAGAAAGTCTTGGGCCATTACAGGAAGAAATTAATTCGTTCCTTGAAGAAAAAACAGAAACTCAAAAGCCCAGAGTTGATGAATCAAATCCTTTCATTGCATTGATCGGGGGTTATGAAAAAAAAGAGGGCCCTAAAAAAGAAGAGAAAGGAAAACCTAAAATGATAATTGTTAAGCCAGATAACTGGATTGAATCAAATCATCTTCGCCCCCTTACAGCAGAGACTGCAAAAGCAAGAGTTTTTGATTTGTTTGATATTTATAAGAAATCTCATGGCATGGCAAGTTTTTCTTAAAGTGAAAGATTAATAAATTATTTTTACCATATTATTTTATAAAAGAGAACAATGGCAGACTATTCAATTGGCGATATTTATCAGGGAGGATATTCATCTCTTTCTCCAAAGTATGGAAGCATTTTCGGCGATAATTACAGGTTTAGCTCCAGAACATTAGGAATGACTACAGATCCGCGAACAGCAGATGTTCTTAAAGATGCTTCATCGAAATTAAATGTAGGAGCAAGGCATATAGAAATTTCTGCGGTTAGCCCCGAAGTTTTTGAATCAATTCCAAAACAGCAGTTGCAGGAATTAAATCGTCTCAGTAAATTAACAGGAGTTGATATTTCGATGCACGGCCCGATACTTGAACCTTCAGGACTTACAGAACATGGTTTTTCGAATACAAATAGGGAAGCAGCAGAAAGACAAATGTTTTCTGCAGTTGAAAGAGGACATGAAATAAGTCCAAATGGAAATATTCCCATAACTTTTCATTCATCTGCAGCACCAGTTTCAGGGGGGATAACTACAAAGGGTAAAGAAATGGAAGAAGTCATGGTAATGAATACAGAAAGTGGAAGATATGGTTCACTTCCATTAAAAGAAAGACATTTCCCAGGAGAAGGGGGGAAAAAAGACAGAAAAACAGAAATCGCAAAAATAAATGGAGATCAATGGGCTGAAAATCTTGATCAGCTGCGTGAACATGCATCAATAGGGAAGGGAGACATTGAAACTTCAATGGCCACAAAAGTTTTATCAGACGCAGAAGAAAAAGCAGGAAAAGAATTTTCAAGAGAAGAAAAAGAAGCCAGAAATTTGTTTAACAGAGGTTCAGTTTATTTGAACAGTTCTTATAACAGCTTGCAACAACTTTTTGATTTAGCTTATAGTAGAATCCCTGAAAATGAAAAACATAAATTAAATAATTTTTTCGAGGATGTTAAAGTAAAAGCACTAAAAATAAAAGAGGATCCCAAGAGCATCGAGAGTATAAATTTAAGAAAAGAGATTATTGAAAGAGGGGTCGATGTTCTGAAAGACATTTCACCTCCACAGATATACAAAGATTTAGATGAATTCGCGAGAGAAAAAACAATCGAAACTTTTTCTAATATCGCATTAAGTTCCTACAAAAAGTTCAAAGACAAATCCCCTATAATCAGCATAGAAAACCCTCCTGCAGGTTCGATGTTCAGCCGTGGTGAAGATTTAAAAGAAATTGTTGAGGGCGCAAGAAAGAAATTCGTTGAGAAGGCAATCAAAGAAGGAATTGATGAAAAAACTGCAAACGAATCTGCAAAAAAATTAATCGGGGTTACATGGGATGTCGGACATATTAATATGCTAAGAAAATATGGATATGGAAAAGAAGATCTGATAAAAGAAACAGAAAAAGTAGCTCCGTTGGTAAAGCATATTCATCTCTCGGATAATTTTGGGTTTGATCATACAGAATTGCCGATGGGAATGGGAAATGTTCCGATGAAAGAGATTATGGACAAATTGGGTAAAGAAGGTTTTGATGCTAAAAAAATTATTGAGGCAGGAAATTGGTGGCAGCATTTCAAGACTTCACCCTTTCAGGAAACTCTAGAGGCATTTGGCTCTCCGGTTTATGCCATGAACATGGCACCATATTGGAATCAGGATGTAGGGCTTCATCAGGATTATTATCCTGGCTTAGGGCAGTTTCTTCCGCAGAAGAATTATGAAACTTTTGGTACAGGATTTTCGCAGTTACCAATGGAACTTGGAGGACAGCGTGGTGGGGCAGAAGGGAACAGAATGAGCGGAAGACCAATGGAGTAAAATATATATTTTTAAATATATAAAACATAAGATATACATGGAAGTAAAAAAAGAGGAAAAACCAAAACAGAAGGTTGCTAAAGTTGTAAAAAAAATAAATGCTCCGACATTACAATTAAAACTTGAGTCTGAAATTGCGATGGATTTTGCAACAAAGGCATATGAAACATTTAATAAAATAATAAAATCGGTTGTTTTATTCGGCTCATCTGTAAAGCAGACAGCAGTCGCAGGTTCTGATATTGATATTATAATAATTATTGATGATGTAGCAATAAAGTGGGATGATGAATTAATAGCATGGTATCGTGAAGAACTTGACAAACTTCTTAGAAAAAATCCTTATCAAAAAGATTTGCATATTAATACAATAAAATTAAGCACATGGTGGGAAGATTTGATGAGAGGTGATCCGGTTATAATAAATGTTTTGAGATATGGAGAACCGATGATCGACTTTGGAGGGTTTTTTGAGCCGCTAAAATTTTTATTGTTAAACGGAAAAATAAAATCAACGCCAGAAGCAATTTATAATTGTCTTCAGCGTGCCCCCACACATTTTTTGAGAAGCAAAGCAGCAGAATTAAGTTCTATTGAAGGATTATTTTGGGCGATGGTTGATTCAAGCCATGCCGCTTTGATTGCAGCAGGTATTCCCCCTGCATCACCAGAACATATTCCTGCAGATTTAAAAGAAGTTTTTGTTGATAAGGGAAAATTAAAAATGAAATATGCAGTATGGTACAGGGATTTGCTTGTTCTTCATAAAAAAATCTCTCATGGAGAAATTACTGACTTGAAGGGTGTTGAAATAGATGCTTGGCAAGATAGAACTCAGGATTTTATGAGAACAATGGCTGAGCTAGTTAATCAGAATGTTGATAAGAAATAATTATATTTGTCTAAAATGAATGGGATAAACTTCTTGTTTTCTTCTTCCATGTAAATAAATATCCATAATATCCTGTAAATAACTGTCTACTAAAATTTCATTAGCAGCGTTTTCAAGTTCAATTTTCTTTTCTATAGTACCCATTCCTTTTACTTTTTCCCTAAGTGATTCTTCAGTTATTGGAGTATTTTCTAGTGTCATTTTTGTTTAAGCTTTTTTTAAGTATTCTGTGAACATTTCTTTATAAGAGCTTTTTGTTGCGCTGTTTCTTAATTCTTCATAATTCCTTTGTTCAATCATATTTATTAAACTGACAATTGAACCTAATTTTTCAAGAGTTTTCTTAGCATCTGCTTTTTGTTGATCGTTAAAATATCCAGTCTTATCTTTCGCTATCATATTTGCCTGACCGACCTTTTTCATTAATGAACCAACACTCTGATCTTTGTATTTTTCAAAAACAGATTTTGCTTCATTAGCTTTTTCTTCCCCTAAAATTGATTTTAATATCCCTGATCGAATATCATAAAATTCAGAAACATTCATGCTGCCTAAAGCTTTTTGATATTTTCCTTCATAAACCCCAATTGCAGCATTAATTCCTTCTTCAGAAGCATAAGTTCCTGCTTTTAATCCTTCAAGAATTTCTTTATCAACACCAAAACTATCAACTAATTTTTCAAGAGCTCCTCTAGCAAATGGAGCAGTTTCCTCATTAGAACCGAGTCTTGCAGCTACATCCGCATACTGATATCTTGTTATATCTTCAAGATATTTTGGTTTATTATGCTCATCTGTCATATCTTATTTAAAGATTTAAACTATTTAAATGTTTCTGTTTGTTACTTTTATTAAGTAATAACAAAAGGTCATTGTTGAAATTCGTAAAGAATTCTTGTTGTGCATGGAAGTTTTGACTTGATCTGTTTCAGAATATGTCTTGTGTAAGAAACTGCCTTTGGATTCGGTAAATAAACTTCCATTATTCTTGCCCCTTTTTTTAATATAGCTGCCTTAGCTATTGTTTTTCCAAAAGATAATTGCATTCCTTTCTGGGTTCTGTCTGCTCCTGCTCCGGTCAACATCTTGTTTTCTCTTTGAATGTGGTGTGCAGCTGGAACAATTCTAAAAAAATATTGTCCTAAAAATTGCTCATCAAGTTTTTTATTGATGAATTGTCTGCATGCCTCGAGAGCATTTTGTCTTATCTGGATATTCTCATCAGTAACAAAAGTAATTTTATGAGGGAATTTTCCTACTTCATAACCTTTAAGATTTCCCATATTAAATTTGACAATCTTTGAAGGAGGAACTGTCTTTACATATGCTCTTTTTTTCTGTTTACTTACTCTTGTATAAGGAACAACATGTTTCTTTGAATATGCGTTTGCTTTTCTTAATGCCATTTTATTTTATCTCCACATTTGTTGTAACAGCCTGTCCTGGCAGTCCGATTTGAAAAATTGCTCGGACAACCCCGTTATTCCCGTGTGCTCCTGAAATTTTTCCGTTTATTTTTTTACCTGCAGGAGAAGTCCATATAACTTCCTTGCCGACGAATTTCTCAGCATCTTTTTTGCTCGAAACTCCGTCTATTTCTATAAGAAAATGTCTTTCATGAATAGTCTTTCTCCCTCGCCTAAACTGAACAATTTTAGCCTTTGTCATGATATTACTATTAAAAAATAGATTTAAAAAACTTTGGTTGAGGTATTAATTTTCTAATACAACAATACTTCTTCCAACAATTGAATCTTCTCTGAACTCGTTTATAGGGAATCCCTTCTTTATTCTTAATCCTGTAATAGAACATATCTTCTTAAAATCACATGAAATCTTTTTGTTTATCGTCTGGACTAAAGGGGCGGTAAAGACTATCTTTCCCCTAACATTTTTCTTCAAATTTTTAAGGGCCATTGTTATCAACTTTTCAAATTTTCCTATTATTTCATTTGCCTTTGCTTCAGTTGGTATTTTTTTGTGCAATTCGCCTAAATTTGGTTCAGTAGCAATAGAGTCAACTTTCTGTATCCCCACTCTTACCGAATCCCCATGGATAAGTTTGTAATCTTGTTCAGAGAAATTAAACCATTTCAGATTTATTCTTGCATTACTGATAGCATTTTTATCATTATCAATTCCAATAACTTTTATTTTCTGCAAAAGTGCTTCCTGCAAAACAACACCAATTCCGCAAAAGGGGTCCAAAAGAATTTCTCCTTCCCGAACTTGGGACAGATTTATCAAAATTTTAGCGAGACGGGGAGAAATGGAAAGTTCGCTTCTCCTTACAGGCTTTCCCATATCTCTCTTTTCGACAGCATCATAATTGTATTTTTCAATTATCCTGCCAAAATTTTTCTCAAAAACAAAATATTGTTCATTGATTAAATTAGATGCAACATTGGGGGCAGTTTTCCCGTTCTGCATTTTAAGGATCCCTGTAAGTTTTTTCTGTGTGGATTTCAGGCTTTCTTCCCTGAATCTTTTTTTTAGGTAAAGGGAGATTTCATCAAAATTTTTCCCATCAAAATCATGAATAACATAATTCATCTTATTACTATTTCCAAAGTATAAGGTTTTGTTCTTCAATTCGTCAAGAATTTCCTTTTCGTTCCCTTCTGCCAAAACTTCCCCGATAGATATTACTCCACCAAATTTTTCTATAATCCCTTTTTTAAGAGATTCTGTTTCGATTAAAATTCCGTTTCTTATTAGAGAAATTATTTTGAAGGGTATTTTATCTCTCTCAAAAAAAGATTTAATTTCTTCTGTGGAAAGTTCAACATTCCTTCCTACAATAAATAAGTATTTCATAAATAAGTTAAATAATTAGAACTTAAAAACCTTGATAAAATTTAAATATTTCAAAGAGTCAAAATTAATATGCTTGAAGAAAATTTAGGAACAAGAGATTTACAACAAGACCAAATATCTGAAATTTAGAATAAACTTGCTTACTTGGAATCTATAAATGACAAAAAGGGTTATAAAGAAAATTTGATCATTCTTAGAAAACTTCAGAAAGATGAGGCCAGAAAAATAAGGGAATATTTTGAAAAAAAATAGGTTATTAGATATTAAAGAGTATCATAAACTTGTTCGTAGAATAGAAAGGCTTGTAAAGAAATATGGAAAGAACTAATTAAAATTATTTTTTAATTCATTAAGAATTCTTTCTTCCAAATCCTGAGTTAATCCTTCACGCCTTAATTTTTTAAGGGTTTCCTGAATATCATTATACGTATAAAAATCAGGAAATTTTGTGATTATTTCTTTTTTGCCCTTTATTCCTCTAACCCTTAAACAAAAATGCAATTTTTTTATTCCATCAAAAATATATCTCTCTTCATTTTTTTCATCAAGTCCGTAGAAAAAAACCTGTCTTGCAAAAGGTTCATTATCATCACTTTCAATGGTTGGAATACAGATCTCTTTTATTCCATTATCCTCAAGAAAATTTCCATACAAACTAGCAATTTCTCCAAAAGCAAATCTCATTATTTTATTTTTACTAAATTCATTCGTCTGGATTATTTTTTTCTCAAGTTTAATTGAATTAGAATCGGACAAAGCTGCTTTAACCTGCCTACTATTAAGATAATAATCCTTGTTTTCTCTGTTACAATTTGCAGCTTCTGCCGGATTTTCCATTATAGGAGATTTTTTTGTGAGAAATGTTCCTTCTTTATTTGGAAGATAAACAAATGCTTCCCTAAGACAATTTCCTGATTCAGAAATTATAGATTTCCTTCCTTCCTGAATTCTAAGCTCAGCATTTTCCTGCATAGAGATTATGTGATAATTCTTCTTTTCCAAGGCCGATTTCCCGTCAGCAAAAAGAGAAATCAAATATCTAGATGATCTACCCCCAGGTTCTATATCTTCACAAGTTCCTAGCGTGTTATTAGAAGTTCTTTTTCCCTTAGCCATTTATAATCATCACCCTATTCATTCTTTTTCTTGTTAATTAACTCACACCTCTGATTATATTCTATAATATCATTTATTAATATTGACGCATTTCTTCTTGCTTCTTCAATCTTATGTGACTCAAGTTTCCCTTTTTTGAATTCGCTTCTTGCATGGACAATATCTTTCAAAATCCTTAAATGCTGCGGAGCAAACTTGGCTTTCTTTACAAGTTGCTTGTCAAATTCCTCAATAATTGAATCCTGAGATTTATTACCAAACATAGATTTCAAAAGAGCAAAAACATCTCGGTAGATCTGCTCAATTGTTTTTTCCTGCTCTCTCTTCTCAATCTGTTCTCTAAGATCCTTAAGCCTTTTCAGATAATCTTCAGTATCTTTTACAATCTTGTCAATTTCTTCTCCTGAAATTTCCTTGATCTTCTCATGTTCATAATCCTTGTAAATATTAACAACTTTCTCAAGGATAGTTATGTATTTCTTTTCAAGCATTTTTTCTTTGTCAACAAAAATCCTTTTCATTTCGGTTACAACATGTTTTGGTGTAGGGGGAGGAAGACCGTAAAGCATTAGCAATGCCTGTGAAGGTGTTGTTATACCCCAATAAATTTCATTGATTACAACATCAAGAAGAGCAGATTTAACTCTCTTGACTGTTTTATCCCCCATAGACATGAACATATCAATAGCTTCAGGAGAAGGCTTCAATTTTCCCATTCTTAAAAGAGCTTTCCAGGGCATGAATGTTCCTCTGTCATAAATAGGGATTCCATCTCTGATAAAAGTAAAAATAACCGGATGAGCATCTTTGACAGATTCCCAGAAATCAGTAAGAAGATAAACCTGCGGTGAAAGTTTGTTTTTTACTCCGGCAAGATTAGAAGCTTCGGCAACATACTGGTAAATTATTGCCCTTAATCTCTCCTTCAATTCAAGTCTGGGCATTCTCTTTACATCAGTATCATTAATAATTATAAAAACGTCAACATCAGAAGTCGGAACCGCTTCTCCTCTCACTAAGCTTCCTGCAATGACGTAACTGACAACATATTTTTCAAATTTCTGAACAACGAGCGATTTATGAATTTCTGCAACTCTTAATGCACCTAAGATTCCTGTATCATGCAGCGGAAAAGACATCGCAATTGCCCCAATCAAATCAAATTTGCTGTCCATACACAATTCCCATAAATCATTTGGAGTTTTAAGATGTAGCCAAATTTTTTGCTTAAGAATATCAATCTGCTTTACAATTTCTTCTTTTATTTTATTTGCTTCTTTAAAATTCTCTTCAGGAATTACCATAAGCAAGTGAATGTGTTTTTCAGTTTCCTTCGGAACTTCTTCCTCTTCAATAAAAAGTTTAATTGAATTTGGAGGTAATATGCTGATTGATTGAGTGAATGGGTATTTTTTAAGGATAAAATTTTTAATTTTTTCAATTTCTTTTTTTGTCTTATCCATTTCCTTTTTCATCTTGTCAGAAGTTTCAGGAATGATATCTTTTTTGTTAGAATACTTGTTGTCTAAACTCGTCTCAATATTTTGTTCGGGTTCTTCTTCCTTCTCGGACTTTTCCATGCCTGAAAAAAAGAGTTTTGATATATAAAGGTTACGAATGCAAGAGGTTATTTCTTATAAAGAAGAAGTTGGGCTCTTCCACTTATATCCCAATAAGTTGACATATCTTCTGAATATAACTCATCTACTAACACAAAATCTGCTCCTTTTTCTTCTACCATTTTTTCTAATCCTTCTATTGTCATTTGCAAGTTTCTTACTCCAAAATCTTCTTCTTTAGCTAAATGTACGCCTGTTGCCTCTTCGTAATCTCTATAACATTGATGGATATAACCTCTAATGCCAAAATCTACTCCGCCATCTATCTCACAGTTTCCACTAAACTTAAATAAGAATCCATAAGGAACAATTTTTTTAGCATCAATTCCTGAATTTAAATCTGGCTCTAAATTAAGACCATTTTGAGTTTTCCTTGCAAAAGCATAACATCCATTATCTCCCATTAATAAAATTTTATCCATAATTAATCGGGATAAAATTTATTTATAAAGAATATTATAACACAGGATATATTTCTCATTAATTGCTCGATGAATAAGATTTAAAAGAGGAGGGAATTATTAATTTATAATTGGTCCATTAATCTAATGGCAGAATACCTCGTTTACACCGAGGAGGCGAAGGTCCGATTCCTTCATGGACCATTTTGTTATATGTCTAAAATTTGGATATATCTTTTTAAATAGTAAATTATAGAAGAAGATATGATAATTCCAGTATTCATCCCTGTTCCTACTCGTACTGAAGAAGATATTGAAAATGAAGAGAAATTAGGAAAAATAGAAAAGATAATAAAGGGGGAGGAGGAAGAATATCACTTTCCAGAACATAGACAACGGCCAGAACGGCGCATAAGTTATGTGAATGATAATTATTCGGCAAATCTTGATTTTAGTTTAGAGCATGTTAATCCAAAAAAACATTCTAAAATAGAATACCGGGTTTACAAAAAGGCACTAAAAAAGAATATTGATTTATATCTTCACACGCTTGATGGAGACAATTTCGATTATAAGGATTATGTAGAAATTGAATTGAATTTTATTTTACCAACACTTAAAGAATTAATTGAAAATAAAAAAGTTGGAAATTACAAAGAAATTGAAAAAATAGTTATGGGTTGCGTGAATAGAAAAGAATTGGAGGTTGCAATAAGAAAACCTTTCTCTTCAAAACCTGCATATAATAATTATTTTGATGATTATAAATACCATCTCGAATGGTTTGGAGAAATGCTTAAAAAAGAAGGAATAAAAAAATTTGAGCCACTCGAAAAAGTAATCGCAAAACATTCATATCGAGATCAGATTCATTATTTGAAAAATATGATAAGTTTTTCTGACGGGGTAAAAAAGGCTAGAGAAATAGTAGACAAATATAGAATTGGAAGTTACAAAGAAATTGAAGAAGCTTCTAAGGCTGGAAAAATTGAATATGAAGATATAATCAAAAAGTAAGCTTTTATTTAATATTATTTATACAAAGTTTTATCTTCCTAACCCTCTTGATGCTAGGCATGTCTTTTCATATAGGTCTCTAAAAATATTATCAGGATCATTCATTTTTTTTATTTTGTAATAGTTGTCTTTATTCCAGATTTTCCAGAATTCTTCTTCAGAATAATAATTATTTGATATGAGAGTTTTCAATCCACCCACTTCCCTCAGTTCATGTTCAATCATCTTGTAATAATCCTTATCCTTGTTTCTCTTTAAACCATAAATTGCAATATCCAAAAATAAGCCTTCATCTTCTTTGCTAAGAAAATCAGAGGATATCCACTCATAATCATGTCCAGGTTTGTATGGAACGCACCATAATGGAAAAAAATTTATTTCTTTTTCATACCAGCTGATAAATTCTTCTGCCTTTGAAAATGGTATAAAGACATCAACAACTACAGGAATTTTTTCTGGAGGGATTAGCCAATGAAATTTATTTACAAGTTTCAGAATAGATGTAGAGCCGCTGAATTTTCCGAATAAGAGCCTCCCAATAAAAGTTTCACGATTCGGGCTTGTAGTTCCCTTGTCATATCTAAAAAAATAGTCAATTGTTTTAAGATAATCCTCTTTTATTTTTTTAGTACTTAAGTAATAGACTCTTGTCCAGTCATAATTATGAGTATAGGGTGCTTCATCAACAAAATTCCCTACGCTTAATACCCATTCTTTAGGAGAGTGTATTATTCCGTCCATGAAATCAACATCTTTCTCTTTGAAATGTCTCCATATCGCTGATTTGTAATCCCAAAAAGTTTCATATTTTTCATATACAACTTTAACAAAAGATTTTGCAGGCACAAGTTTGAATTTCAGTTTAGAAATTATTCCTAAAGTTCCAAATGTTCCATGCATCATTTGAAATAAGAGATTATCTTTATCAGGAGAGCATGTAATTACATCTCCTTTTGCATTAATAACCTCATATTCAATACAGCTGTCATGAAACCCCCCATATTTATATGACATTGACTCAATTGAACAGCCTGCAACTGCTCCGCCAATTGTTATTGTTTTATGTTCCGGGACAGTTAGAGGAACTAGATTATACTTAAGGGTTGCAGTAACCAATTTAAGAAAAGTAACTCCCGGTTCAGCAACACAAATTTTCTCATTAGGATCTATGCTAATTATATCATCTAGATCACTTATATCTATTTTATTATCTGAATATTTTTTATCTTGAGGTTTAGGAACTTGATGAGAAACAGCCCTTTTTTTCAAGGAAACTGGTTCTTTGCTTTTGTACGCCTTTAATTCATTGGCTATTCTCTCCACTTTTTCTTCATGACTTAACATTTTTTAGTACAAGTTAAAATGATTTAAAGATTTTTATACTGTAAATAGTTGATTAATTTATGGAAATAAAAGATAAGATAATTATTATCACAGGAGCATCGCAGGGCATTGGCCTTGAAACTGCAAAAAATTTGGCTAAATTGGGGGCTAAGATTGTAATTGCAGCACGTTCAGAGGATATAATCAATGAACTTGCTAAAGATCTTCCTTATTCTCTCGCAATAACTACAGATATGACTAAACCTGAAGATATAAAAAATATGATTAAAAAAACTATTGACAAATACGGAAGAATAGACATACTGATAAACAATGCCGGGCAGGGCATGCATGGATTTAGTGTAGAGAAGATGGATATTGATAAATACAAGCAAATAATGGACCTGAATGTATATAGTGTGATAAGAGCCATGCAGGAAGTTATTCCAATAATGAGAAAGCAGGGCGGAGGAATGATTGTAAACATAAGTTCTGCCCTTACAAAAATGTACATTCCTCTTCTTGGGGGTTATTCTTCTACAAAATACGCATTAAATGCTATTTCCCTAACCGCAAGAGAAGAACTAAAAAAAGATAATATCATTGTAAGTTTAGTTCTTCCCAATATGACTGCAACTAATTTTCATAAAAATGCAATTAAAGGTGAAGTTGATTTTGGAGCTGGGAGACAGATGCCAGCTATGGATTTGCCAGATAAAGTTGCAGAAAAAATAACAGAGGTCATAGGTTCAGGAGAAGCAGAAGTGCGAGTTTGATCAAATACTAATTTTTTTAAATGATGATTCTATTGATTTATTAACAAGCGCCGCTAGTTAATCGGTAGAATATCTCGTTGCCAACGAGGTGAGCCGGGTTCGACTCCCGGGCAGCGCATTTTAATAAGAAACCTGTATTATTTAATATTCTTCTTCAGGTCTTGGGAATTTAGAACCACTTCCCTTTTTTCCGCTTGATGCAATAACATCATCAATTCTTAAGATCATTACAGCAACTTCGCTTGCAGAACTTATTGCCTGGGTCTTAATCTTATATGGTTCGATTATTCTGGCTTCAAGAACATTTTCAATTTTATTATTGAATAAGTTCAGCCCTGCATTTCTTTCCCCTGAATCGTGCTTTGCCTTCAGTTCGGTCAAAACATCTATAGGGTCCATTCCTGCATTCTCTGCTAGCGTTGTAGGAATAAATTCAAGAGCAGATGCAAATTCTTCAACTGCAAGCTGCTCTCTCCCGCTTAAAGACTGGCCAAAATGCCGTAATCTTCGAGCGAGTTCCACCTCTATCGCACCTCCCCCAGGCACAACCAATTTGGTTTTAAGTGAAGATGAAACAACTCCTAATCCGTCTTTAATTGCCCTTTCAATTTCATCAATAACATGCTCTGTTCCCCCGTGAATTAATATTGTAACTGCTTTCGGATTCTTACATCCTTTAATATAAGTTAAGCAATCGTTATTGTGCTTTATCTCTTCAACAATTTCTGCATTACCCAAATCAGAAGGGGACAATTCATTTATGTTACTGACAATTTTTCCTCCTGTTGCTTTTGCAAGCTTTTCCATATCGCTTCTTGAGACTCTTCTGCATGCGTAAATTCCCGCTTTGGAAAGAAGGTATTGCGCAAAATCATCAACGCCTTTCTGGCAGAAGACAACATTTGCATTTGTAGCGGTAACTTTTCCGATCATTTCTTTTATCATTCTTTCTTCCTGATTCAAAAATCCCTGAAGTTGTTCAGGGGAAGAAATTGAAATTTTTGTGTCAATCTCGGGGTTTTTTAGTTCAAGAGGAAAATCTACAAGTACAATTCTCGCATTATTAATCATAGAAGGCATATCATTTGAAATTTTTTCTTTGTCAAGAACAATTCCTGAAATTAATTCTGTGTCAGAAATTCCGTCCCCCTTCGACTTCTCTATTTTGATGTCATTCAAATCAACTTTTCCATCAATCTCAATCTGTTTAACTGCCTTAACAATTATATCAGCGAATTTTTCTTTTGAGCTTTCTGCTCCTTTTCCCGTCATAGAAGTCATTGCTATCTGTTTTAAGATTTCCTCATCATCAGGACTTATCTTCAAAGCAATTTCATTAAGTATTTCCAAGCATTTTTCTGCAGCAATCTTATATCCCTTGGCAATTACTGTAGGGTGGATTTTCTGATCCAGAAGTTTTTCTGCATTCTCCAATAATTTTCCTGCAATCATTACAACGCTAGTTGTTCCGTCACCAACTTCAGAATCCTGGGTCTTTGAAATTTCAACCATCATTTTTGCAGCAGGATGTTCTATCTGCATTTCTTCCAGAATTGTAACTCCGTCATTAGTAATTATTATTTCATTCGTCGGAGAGACAAGCATTTTATCCATTCCTTTAGGCCCGAGTGTTGTCTTAATCATCTCTGCAACCATTCTTGCAGCAAGAATATTATTCCTCTGAGCATCTTTACCCATAATCCTTTGGATATCTTCGGGCATTAGAACTACTGGTTTATCAGCCATAAAATATTCTCTTCACATCTATTTTTAAATATTGTTGTAATAATTTTTTTGAATAGAAATATTTAAAAAACAAATTTTCCAAATAAAAATATAAAATGAGGGGAAGATGAAAGAAGATTCAGAAGATTTTGAGGAAGAACAACCACTCGACGATGTTATCGACGATTTGGATTTGGACGACTAATCTTTATTTTTTCTATTTTTTATTTTTTTATATTTATAACTTATCAAAATAGATCTACAATCAACTTAATTAGGCTCACATTAAAGTATAAATTTTTTATAAAAAAAATAAAAAGAAATAGTAAAATATAGAATTACCAGTCTTCGAAGTCAGAAGATTCTTCAGGTTTGTCTTCGTCTTCAACTTTCTCGTCAGAATCTACATCTTCCCCTTCATCGAACTCTTCTTCGTCAGAATCGTCCTTTGTAGTGTCAGATTCTTCTTCATCATCGTATCCTTTTTTTGCCATGTGAATACCTCATTATTTAAGTTAATTTTGAAAGAAATAACCTTTTTTAAAACTTTTGATTATTAATATCAGTCTAGATATTAGCTTTGTATTATATTTTTTATTATGCTGTAAACTTCGGGATATTGATCAGGATAGATAATATTTTCGTGAAGATAGTTAAAATTTAATTCATCACATGTTCCCTGAACATAAAAATTAGTTGCGTAATCTAAATATTGCGTTGAATTTGTAAGAATTCCATCACCAGTTTCATTTCCCATATTACACCCAATTCCGATTATATTGTAAGTCGGAACAGTATTTGTCTGGGCCATATTTAACTGATTTAAAAACAAACTGCCCTGATCCATCTCGCTGCATGGAACTGCAGGTCCGAAAATTCCACAATAACTTTCTACTTTTCCTTCTATTCCATTATTTGGAGTTGTAATCAATATCAATTTATCCACACTATCGCCTCCGAAAATTTGGATGTATCTTCTAGCTACAAGTCCCCCCATACTATGTGCTACTATTATCACTTTATCTTTATTTGTTCTGTATTTCATTATATTAATAAGGTTATTCAGCCTGATTGCAAATGTATCTATACTGTCTGTATCAGACGATACTGTCGTTTCAGTTGAACCGGTTTGATAAGTATCAAAAAAGTAGCTGGCGCTTATCTCTATAGGTGCATGAACTTCTCCCCACAATCCTTCATCTTCGCCTGTAGAATTTATTATTATTCCTCCTGCGTCAATATAATTTTCAGAGCTAAGATCTTCCTTCATTTCACTAAATGAATCAAGTCCGTATCCGACAGGAACTGAAGTAGTAAGGCTGTAACCATGAACAAATATAATTGGATAATCCTCATCCGAGCATGTATTATTACAGCATTGTTCACATTTCCCAAAATAACAGCATATTGGAGAAGGATTATTCAATGAAAAATTTTGTGTTAGTGTCCCCTGTATTATGCTTATCTCTGTAATATTATCGTTATTAATGGGGGTATTTAAAAAGCACATAGAACCCAGCCCAGAGTTTGAATTTGATATATTATTATACAGGCTGTTAATCTCGCTTGAAATATTTCCTTCAATGCTTTCCTCTACGTATATAGAATCCACATTTGAGAAATTAGAAATTGCACTGTTGAAGTCTGATATTGTAGAGTTAAGTTTTAGACATAAAGAAGCAGTCAAATTTATGTTAGAAATTTCTACGAGGACATTTCTGTCCGAATTAATGTTCTCTGTAATGTTATTATAAACATCTACGCTTGAATTTATTTCTGAATTTAACTGATCTAATGAATCGCTTAGATTTTGGATTTGAGTTCCTGAATCAGGCAGTTCATTTTTTAATTCTGTAAAATTCTGCACTTCCCATAAATTTTCCACGTTTTCAAATAAAGAGGATAAATTTAGAAAAACGCCAGAGAAAATTGTCAGTTCATCTGAAAAATTTTCTGTTGAAAAATAATTGTTGATCAAATTTATGTTTTGAGCTGATGTATTAAGGGTTGAATTTATTGAATAAAGATCCTGTCCGAGGGATATTATCTGATTCTTTGAATCTTCCTTATATTGTTCATCTTCTGCTGTCAGATTGTAATTAACAGTAATAATTGTTGCGCGCGTGCTGTTTTCACCTTTTGTATAGCATAAAAAAGTTTTTTCACTCCAGCAGCTTACTTGAAATCTCATTATCTCCTGACTGCCCTGAATCAAATAATTATTATAAAATGTATAAGTCTCTGTTTTCGATAATATCGATGTAAGAATAAAAGAGCCATTTCCAATTTCTTTTCCTGTGCTAATATCAAAAAAATCATATTGGCATTGCGCTGAACAAAACGGATTCATCGTAGCTGAAGTTATGAATGATACATTATCCTGTGTGTTATTTGTGAAATAAATGTTGCTTTTATCAGAGGATAATTGTGTAAGGATATCATTACTTAAGGTAGAGTTTACATAAAGATACATCTGTGTGGCAACCAGGATAAGTACTACAATAAGGCAAGCAATAAAAATTAGAAGTAAGAATCTATTCTTTAATTTAACAAAAGATCGGATTATTCCACCCATGAAGTAAGTTAAGAATGCTATAACAACTGCCGAAATCCATGCGGCCCATGATGAGTTAAAATCCGACAAAAATTTTAAGTAATTCAAAAAAGGTGAACCATACTGAACAAAAAAGAGTATGAACAGAAAAGATGGTAAAAAACCAAGTATGACTGAAATTACAATCCTTGTTGAAATACGCATTTTTTTTCTGATCTTCCTCTTTTTTTCCATAGACTATTAATTGCTTTTTGATTTAAATAATTGACTATCAAAATTAAAAGGTTATATTCTTCAGAATATAAATCGTTAAAAAGAATAGCATAGATATCTTTTGATGAATTTAGTCGGAAAAATTCTTGCGACTGCGGGACTGTTTTGTTTTCTAAATCTTTCTAATTCACAAAAAATCTTTGCCGAAGAAAAAGAAAGTGAAAAATATGAAACTATTTTTTTATGCAATTACGGCCAGGAAGTCAGCCTTGGATGGAGTACAAACCACGACGGCAAAGAAGATTTAGTTGGGTTATATCTGATTTCTCCTACTGCAATGGAGGATGTTTTTGACCTTAATCTGATCGGGACAAAAAAGGATACTAACAACACTAATAAAAATGAGATTAATGACATGAAATATTCAAAATTTTTTTTAGGAGTTGCAAAAGGAGATATAATTCTTGGATGGTACGGAACCGACAATCGGCTCAACAAATTATATTATTACAAATTCATTAGATTTGATGAAGACAAAAAGGGAGTTCATGAATTAGAAGCGATTCAGGAAGATACGAACAAAGATCATGAATTTGAGGATTATGAGTTTATGTATCAAACTGAAGAATTTAAGTCTAATTTTTCAAAAAAATAGATGCAAATTGTTTTCTAGAAGATTTAATTATAATTTAGATTTATGCACAATCTGCTGCTGATGAACAGCAAGAGCTTGTATCAGAAGCATTTAGCAAATCATTAGAAGGGCATGTTGATGTACTATTGCACACAGATCCGCCTTGTTCTGCACAAGTTTGAAGTGTACAAGCTGATGAGCAGCATGTCGCTGTATCAGAAGCATTTAGTAAAGTTGCGCCGCATGTTTCTCCGGTAGTGCAGATATATCCATTTAACTCAGAACAGGTTTGAAGTGTACAAGCTGCCGAACAACATGTTGCTCCATTAATAGCGTCAGAAGCGCTTAAATTATTTGCTCCGCATGTTTCTCCGCTAGTGCATAGATACCCATTTAGTTGAGAACAGGTCTCAGAAAGGGTACAGTTTTCAGAACAACAAGTTACTCCGCTAGAATTAGCGTCAGAAGCATTTAGTAAAGTTGCGCCGCATGTTTCTCCGGTAGTGCAGATATATCCATTTAACTCAGAACAGGTTTGAAGTGTACAAGCTGCCGAACAACATGTTGCTCCATTAATAGCGTCAGAAGCGCTTAAATTATTTGCTCCGCATGTTTCTCCGCTAGTGCATAGATACCCATTTAGTTGAGAACAGGTCTCAGAAAGGGTACAGTTTTCAGAACAACAAGTTACTCCGCTAGAATTAGCGTCAGAAGCATTTAATACGGTTCCTTCAGAAGGGCACATTTCTGTACTGTTGCACAAATATCCATTCTGTGAAGAGCAAGTAGGGGTGCATGCCTGAGTTAGAATAGGTTCAGTAGTTGTTGTACCGCAACTATTAGAATCAGTACATGTTCTTGTTTGTTTTTCATTTATACAATTGCTCCAATCAGCACAACTCCAGTTTTCCACGCATGGCTCTGAAATCTCTTGAAGATAAAAATTTGCTTTGTTATTAGTAATATTTTCCAATGTAACTTCTAGATCATATGTTGCGCTGTTATTAAGAGCGAAATCTTTTATATCTCCAACATTTAATGTTGTAGTTATTGGAGTACTTTGTAAAGTAATGCTAGCTGAATCGCCAGAAATAGAGTTTACTGTAAGAGAATGATCTGCGTTATCGAGGTTGAATTTAACCTGGCCGTTTTGAGCGAGAGAGACTACCTTTCCTTGAGTTAACTGGCTTTCAGAAATGTTCGATCCTCCAGCCAAAGAAAAAATTAATATAATAATCAAAATAAATGCAAAAACCCCCAATGAGATAAAAATCATATTTTTTGAGATCTTAATCCCTGGACTTTTTTTTGTCTGCGTATTTGAAGAAGAAGGTTTTGTTGTTATAAGGGGCATGGCAGGGAGCTGTTGCGGTCGAGGTTGTGGCTGAGGCTGTGGTTGAATTCGAGGAGTTTGATTTTGTGTCGCGGCGCCAATTGCCTCATTTATATTTGCATCAGACCATCCCTTCGCAGACAAATTTTTTTTAACTTGGTCTATAGGAGTGCCCTCTGACAAAGAAATGCGAATATAGTCTATAAGTTTTGCATCAACCATTCTTTTACCTCCATTTTATTTGGTAAACAATGTTTTTAAAAATTCCTAATAACAAACTTGGAATTAGTATGGACTTGAATACACAAATGCTTAAATAAATAACATTTCTGTTTTATTAATGAATTTGGTTGGAAAAATTCTTGCGACTACAGGACTTGGAGTCGGACTTCTTTTCGGATGTTCTACAGTTGTAAAAAATGAAAAAGAAAATGAAATTCTAAAGGAAGAAAAGAATTATGAAACTCTTTTTTATAGAGACTTTGGATTTGAGGTAATTTTAGGCTGGGACAGGAACGGCGATAATATGGAAGATTTAAGATGTGATTATATCGCAATGCCTATAAACCAGAATATTAAACTTCTTGCTTTGATTAACAGTGCTGAAGACAAAAACACAAATGGAATTTTTGAAAAAGATGAGTATACAAATGAAAATGAAGAATATAGCAAATTTTTTTTAGGAGTAAGCGAAGGGGGACTTTTTCTATGGCGAAACAATGAAAATGGGACAAATAATAGGATATATTATTACAAAATTATGGGATATAAAGAAAATGAAAGAGAAGCCTGTCTGAAATTGATATCAATTGAAAACGGCACAAATGAATTTTTATGGAAGTCGGATGAATTAAAAAAATCAGAAGAATTAAACAAAAACAATACTAATCAAGATGATATTGAAAAAGAAGAAATTGACAATACGAATGAAAGACTGATCTTTTACCAGCAGAGATTAGATTATAATGAATAATTCTCAAAGTTTTTATATATCCTCTTATTAAACATAATATGATAATTGAATTCTTTACCAATCTAAACCAAAGTCTTATATCAATAATTCAGACTTATGGTATCTGGATTTATCCTCTGCTTTTTTTTCTTATATTTGGTGAGACCGGATTTATAATAATCCCGTTTATCCCTGGAGATTCTCTGCTTTTCACTGCAGGAACCCTTGCTTCTGCGGGGTCAATCAGCATTATTCTGCTTTTTTTGATTACTGCCTTTGCAGCGATTATAGGGGACAGTGTAAATTACTGGATAGGAAGTTTTATTGGAAAAAAAGCCGATGAAAAAAAATGGATTAAAGAAAAATATTTATTACAAACAAAGGAATTCTATAAGAAATATGGTGGAAAAACAATAATTATTGCCAGATTCATTCCGGTAATAAGAACTTTTGCTCCATTTATTGCAGGAGTAGGAAGAATGAAATATTCAAAATTCCTTCTGTATAATATTATCGGGGGAATTTTATGGACTGCATTATTTGTCTTCGCAGGATTTTTCTTCGGAAATTTTCCCTTTGTAAAAAATAATTTGTCGCTTGTAATAATTTTAATTATAATAGTTTCAGTTATTCCAGTAGTTATCGAATTAATCAAACATCGCTTTGCCAAAGTTTAGAATTATCTTCTTATTCTCCCTTGCTGCCAGTCTTTAAGAATTAATCTTGCAGTTTTGTCTTCGTCAACTTCATTCCCTTTTTTAAGAAATCCTCTTTTTCTTCCAAGTTCTTCAATCAACGTTTCTACATCTCCTCCCGCATTAATGCTGTAAAATCTTTCAATTATAGTAGAAAATTCTTTTATCAAATTTGAAACAACAATTTCTGGATTTGAAACCTGGCTGTAAGACCTTGCACCGACTTTTGCATGTTTTGAAAATGCGGATAAGTCTGAACTTGAATATTCTTTACTCGGAATTACTCCAGGACTGTCAAGTAAAACGATATCTGCAGTAAGATTTACTTTCTGGATTCCTTTTGTGAATCCTGCATCTGCACCTATTCCCGCTGAAGGTTTTCCTACAAGAACATTGATTATAGAACTTTTACCAGTGTTTGGATAGCCAATAATTCCGACAGTTATTTTTCCCAAAGCAGTATCAACACGATTTAAAACATGATAAGAAGTTATTTTTATCTTATTCCTCAATTCCTTTACTCCTTTTCTTGTTTTGCAGGAAACAAAAACCTTTGGGCTTAATTCTTCAATTCCTCCCTCATTTTTAACTTTCCTTAAATCAATTAAGTCTGATTTGTTGAAAACATAAATTATTTTCTTTTTTTGTTTATTAATCTGTTCTTCAAGTTCAAAATTTCTTGTTTCTTTGATGAATCTAGCATCCATAATTTCAAGAATAATGTCTGATAATCCAATAATTTTGTCTGCGAGTGCAGGAAATTTAGGCTTTTCCGTATTTCCAAATTTAGGATTTCGCATTTTCATTGAAGAATCATACTTCTTTCCCTTTATCCTGATAAAATTTTGTCTCATAATAAACCAAAGTATTATTTGTCTTTAAACTTTCCCATCTCAATACTTTTATATACCCAAAATCTTCCTAATTATTATACGAAATAGGAAGAGATTTCTAGATTGTAATTAAATAGATATGGAGGATATACAAAATGGGATTCAATAATGGACCAAGACAAGGCGGCTACAAAAGCAATTTTAATAGTGAACCTAGAGAAATGCATGATGCTGTTTGCTCTGAATGCAAGCAAAAATGCCAAGTACCGTTCAAGCCTACAGAAGGCAAGCCGGTTTACTGCAAAGAATGTTACGCAAAGAAAAGTCCAAGAAGATATTAATTAATTTAATATCTTTTTGATCATTTATTTTTATTTTAAATTTTTTAATTTAGAAAGTTACCAACTGGGAAATCCTGAAGGCAAATCTCCGTCTAAAAACCATCTGTTTTCATATTTGACGATTTTGATTATCTGCCCTGAATCTGTTTTGCAGAATCCATAGTCATCAGTTTTATTGATTAATTCAGTACACCCCCTAAAATTGTAATAATTTTCAAAAGTGCTGTGAACTATCTGTAATATAATTAACTGACAAATAAAAAAAGCGGATATTGCCAATATTAAAAATATTGAAAAAGTCAATGCAAGGAATAATTTAGTCCTTTTTTTCATAATATTCAAAATTCATTATAATATTAATATTTTATCTATTCAAAATAAATATAAATTCCTTTAACGGATATAAAATATGGAAAAAGAAGAGGTAAGAACAGATTACTGGGACAAAAAAGAGAGCGAAGTTTTTGATTTACTAAAAACTTCAGAAAGAGGGCTTACTGAAAAAGAAGTTGAATTAAGAAGGAAAGAATATGGATTAAATGAGATAAAGAGAAAAAGATCTACCATATTAATTTTTCTCAGACAGTTTAAAAGCCTGTTAATATGGCTTTTGATTATAACCAGCATAGCTTCAATATTTTTTGGAGAAGTTATCAGTGGTATTATAATTATTGTACTGGTTTTGCTGGCTTCTTTATTCTCTTTTCTTCAGGAATTCAGGGCCGAAAAAACTGTTGAAGATTTGAACAAAAAAATTTCTTACAAAACAATTGTAATTAGGGATAATGAAAAAAAAGAAATTGATGTCAAATATTTAGTTCCGGGGGATATTGTTGTTTTGAATATAGGAGATAAGATTCCTGCAGATTTAAGATTGATAGAAAGCAAAAATCTAGAAGTAGACGAGTCAATTCTCACAGGAGAATCTCTTTCTGTTCATAAAATTTCAACTCCCATAAAAAAGGCGGGTAAGATTCAGGATTTCAAAAATTATGTTTTTTCGGGAACAATAATTGCAAATGGAGAAGCTCTTGGAGTCGTAATTGCCATAGGAGTAGAAAGTCAAATAGGAAAAATTTCAAAAGAATCATCCGGGGAAAGACCGCAGGTAGAATTTCAGAAAGGGATAAAAAAATTTGTAACTTTTTTGATATATGTAGTTTTAGTAATGACTGTTATAATCTTTTTTGCCAATTTCTTATTCAGGCATGATTTTATTGATTCTCTTCTGTTTGCTCTTGCGATAGCGATTGGAATTGCTCCTGAATTGCTACCCGTTATTATTACCCTAGGACTTGCAAGAGGAGCAAAAAATATGGCAAAGAAAGAAGTTATTGTAAAGAGACTCGTTTCAATAGAAGACTTTGGGAATATGGATATTCTGTGCACCGACAAGACAGGAACTCTTACAGAGGGGGATATTCACCTCTATGATCATATTGATTTTGAAGGGAAGATAAATGAGGATATCCTTCTTTATGGAACCCTTTGTAATTCTGCAAGTATACATGGGAAAAAAATTTCCGGGAATCAAATAGATGCAGCAATTCTCCAGCATGAAGAGGGGAGAATAAAAGAAATAGCAAAAACGTATACTAAGATAGATGAGATTCCTTTCGATTATATAAGAAAAAGAATGTCTGTAATTGTAAAGCATGGAAATGAACAAATTCTGATTTCAAAGGGAACACCAAGATTAATATTTAGAGCATGCTCAAAGATTTATATTAAAGGAAGAACAACAGCAATTTCTCCCTACTTAAAAAAGATAGATGAAAAATATGTCAAATTATCTGAACAGGGACTGAGAGTAATTGCAGTTGCGTATAAAAAAGTAAAAAAGAAAAATTACAATAAAAATGATGAAAAAGAACTTATCTTTTTGGGTTTTCTGACTTTTTCAGATCCTCCAAAAAAAACAATAAAAGATTCTCTTGAAAAACTTAAATTATTAGGAATAGATTTCAAAATTCTTACAGGAGACAATGAAATAATAACACAAAAAATTGCAAATGAGGTAGGAGTCCCGATAAAAAAGATAGTTCTCGGAAATGAAATTGAGAAATATAGCGATGAAGAATTGAGAAAAATTGTTGATGTAGCAAATATTTTCTGTAGGCTTGATCCTCTTCAAAAGCAGAGGATCATCAAAGCGTTAAAAGATAATGGACACGATGTGGGTTATATGGGTGATGGGGTTAATGATATCGCTGCACTTCACGAAGCTGATGTAGGGATTTCTGTTGATTCTGCAGTTGACGTTGCTAAGGATGCATCAGACATAATACTAATGAAAAAAAGTCTTGGTATTCTTGCAGAAGGAATCATTGAAGGAAGAAAAATTTTCAGCAATTCTATGAAGTATATAATGATCGATGTAAGTTCTGATTTCGGAAATATGTTAAGCATGTCAGCTGCATCTTTTTTCCTTCCTTTCCTCCCTATGCTTCCGCAGCAAGTTCTTTTTAATGATTTAATTTACGATGTATCTCAGACGACTGTTTCAAATGATAATGTGGATCAGGAATACCTGAAAAAACCCAAAAAGTTCAATCTTGATTTAATAAGAAAATATATGCTATGGTTTGGTCCTTTAAGTTCTATTTATGATTTTATAACATTTGCAGTTCTGATCTATTTCTTTAAGGCAAATGAAATAACCTTCCAGACTGGATGGTTTTTGGAATCTATATCAACGCAAATTCTCGTATTCTTTGTTATAAGAACAAGACGTTCTCCATTCTGGAAAAGCAAGCCGGGAAAGGGGGTAATGATAAGCTGCATCGGAGCAGTACTTTTTGCATTGATAATTCCCTTTACGCCACTTGGAACAGTATTCGGTTTTACAGATACTCTTCCAAGTTTATTTTTTGTATTTTTAGTTGCAGTAATAATCGCTTATTTATCACTTGCAGAAGTAGGAAAAAGATTATTTTTTAAGAAGTATGAGATTTAAGATTAATTTCTGTTTTCTGTAGAAGGAAGGGTATAACCCCCAAATTGGGTTTTCTTATCTTCCATCATTTGGCTTAGATTAATAGATGGACTTATCTTTCCCAAAAATTCTTTTCTGTAAAGTTCAGCATGGAAAATTGGTTCTTCACCCTGTTCACGCTTTTGTCCTATAAAGTTGTTAATAGGTTTGTTATATCCACCAAGGTCAATAAACTTGTCTAAGCTGATTGTTCTATAACCTCTGCGTGAATATTCTTTTTCCCATTCACCCCATTTATCAAGATGTCCTTCAAAACACATACATTCTCCCATATATATGTAACTAACATCTCCTCCAAAAAGCGCTCCAGCAGCTACATATTTTTTTTCAACTGAAGAATCCGATAATAATTCTTTTAAACTCATAGTTTATTTTATTAAAATCAGACTTTTTAAATTTATATGTTCCTAAAAATTATATAATCTGTCTATTATTTCTTCTCAAATTTTAGCACAACCCCATTTATACAATACCTTTTTCCTGTTGGAGTCTGAGGAGCATCGTAAAAAACATGCCCTATGTGACCCTCACATTTCGCACATAAAACTTCTGTTCTTTTCATGCCCAAAAAATTATCCTCTTTATATTCTAAGGCTTCATTGGAATAAGGCTCAAAAAAACTAGGCCAGCCTGTTCCAGAATCAAACTTATTTGAAGACTTGAATAATTTATTTCCGCATGCAACACATGAATAAACTCCGCTTTCTTTATTATTCAATAAGCTACATGAATTAGGAACTTCTGTTCCTTTCTTTCTTAAAATGTTATACTGCTCAGGTGTTAGAATTTTCTTCCATTCTGCGTCAGTCTTGATTATTTTTTTTATCATAAATTAAGTACCCATTTTTTTAAATCCTTATAAGACATCTCTCCACAATGGCTTCTTTTTTTTTCTTCATCAAAGAATATAGGTATGCTTAGTTGCTCACCGCATGTTTTTTGTATTTGTTTTTTGAACTTTCTTACAATTGCTAGGTTCTTTTTGTTATGCCAAACTTCTAATCTTTCAAATTTTATTTTTCCTTTCTGCTCTTTTTCAAGTTTGTCTATAAGGGGCATCATTACATGGCAATGGGGGCATTCCTTTCCATAAAACATAATTATCTTTTTCATAAAGGGCAACTCGTCATTCCTCTTTTTTCGAGATATTTTTGATGATATTCCTCTGCAGGAAAAAAAGTTCCTGCTTTTTCTATTAATGTATAAATTTTTTTAGGAGCTAGTTTCTTTTCGGTCTGTTTCTTTGATTCTTCCGCCTGTTCTTTCTGAGTTTTATCAAGGTAAAAGATTCCTGCCCTATACTGGGTTCCAATATCCGGACCTTGCCTGTTTTGAAGAGTCGGATCGTGCATTTTCCAGAAATGATCAAGAAGTTCTTTGTAGGAAACGATTTTAGAATCAAATACAACTTCAACAGCTTCTGCATAGCCGGTTTTATCTCCGTGTAGCATCTCATATTTTGGGTTTGGAAATTTTTTCTCATCGCCCCCAATATATCCTGCTGTTGTTTTTATTACACCTTTAATTGCATCAAAATCATTCTGGACATGCCAGAAACATCCTGCAGAAAATATTGCTCTTTCAGTTTTCATTTTTTCTCTCCCCTGAAACAAGTATTATATGCGCTGCAAGAAATATAATAAATGGTATCAGCAGATAAATATGAATATTATACGCAATAAGCGTCCTGTTATATAACATCAAAAGACCTGTGATTATGTAGACCAATATTATTCCTGCAAGAGTCCAATGAACTATTTTTTCCCAATTCATATTATCCTGAAAAACTTTCGTTTAAATTTCCGCTAGCAGAATATCCTCTGCTTTCCCAATAACCCGTGTAGTTAGTATCATTTGAGAATTCTATTCCTGTTATCCACATAATCCATTTATACCCCCATTCGTTTTCTGCTACTAAAATAAAAGGATATCCTTCGGCTGCAGGGAGTGTTACATTATTTATATTATAAGCCATAATTATGCTCTTATTCATGAAATAACTAACAGGGAACTCAGTGGTATATCCATCGGCTGCATGAAAGATTACTACTGTTGCATTTTTAAGAGGTTGTACTTCATTAAACAAATCACCTATTAATATTCCCCGCCAGAGAATATTTACGCTCCAGCCTTCAACGCAGTTTAGTCTCACAATCTTTTCATAGCTTTGATGAGAAAGAACTTGGGAATAAGTGTAATTTTTAGGATTTTCAACAAGCCCGTAGATGTCCAGTTTATAATTACTAATGTTAATATATTGGACCCCTTTTATTGAAGTATCTACAAAGTTACCGATAGAATCTAGGTTTGTTCCGTTATAATTTCTTATTTCAACATCAGGCAGAGGAATAACACTCCTTCTTGAATTTACATAAACAAATAACCCTAATGCAACCAGAACAATTGCTAATATTATTAATATTACAAATAATCCTCCAAACCCCTTTTTCATTATTATTTATTGAGCAGGATATATTAAAAATGTTTTGAAAGATTAATCCGTTACTTGATAAGTAAAAAGTACAGGAACTCCGCCCCCTGTATTCCCTGCAGAATCAACTCCTCTTAAGTATAATGTTTGCTGAGATGGACTGCTTATTGGAATATAGTTAGATGTATCCGAACATGAATTAAAATTGGTCCATGTATTATCATCTATAGAATATTGGCATGTTACCGCATTACCATAACTAAAGGATATGTTCTGCCATGAACCCTGATTATAAGACCCTCCTGATTCTGGAAATGTAATAAGAGTTATAGATGGGGGCGTTGTCTCCCAAATAATAGTTACAGGACTTGAAACACCTGTGTTACCAACAGAATCATTTTCATATACAACTATAATATGCGAAAATTCTCCAGATAAAGTAACGTTACTAAATATTCCAGAACATGCTCCATATGCAAGAGGAGATCCCCCATCAACAGAGTAAGAACAATTATCATTTGAGTTTGTAGGAACATAAGTCAAGTTAAAAGACTGATTTTCATAGGTACCTGAGACAATAGATATCCAGGGGGAGGGAGTTACCCCCAGATCAATTTTTATATTGTTAAATTCAGTGTTAGGAATCTCCTTATTTCCCGCATTATCCATGCTCCAGTACTCCAATGCGTATATACCCTCCGTGTTAAAAGTTACAGAATTGCCCTGTTGTACAGAACCCCCATTGATAGTATAGTAAGGATTTCCATTACATCCGCTTCCAGAATCGTTGCAGGTAAGATTAATTGTAACGCTTTTTGCAAAATTTCCATTTACATAACCATTTGAATTTGTGGTAGTTACCGGTTTAGTAGTATCGACTGTGAAATCCGGAACATCTAATGGAGGGGATTGCTTCCCTTCAGAGCTGGTTATTTTTACCTGACAATTGCTATAATTTCCGTCACTAAGAGAGTTGAATATCACAAGATTTGTTCCTTTGACTGCGGAGGTTGAAGAAGAGGAACAACTACCCGAATATGAAATTGTTCCTGCCTTATTTGAGATAAAGCTAAATTCAGGGGCTGAATTGTTAGTAATTCCTATTGAGATTGGAGTTGAAAGAACAGGGGGAGAAAGAACAGATTGCAAAACAAAAAATATTGCTGCTAGAACAATTAAGACAAAAAAAATAACACCTATAATAAATATCTTTTTCACAATAGTTTAAGGAAGTTTATTTTTATAAGGGAAATGGACTTATAATCCATTTAATTCTTAATTTGCATAATATTTATTACCCCCAAGTATTAATTATATTCATGTTCATATTTGATTTTTTCAAACGTAAAAAGAAAGAAGAACAACTCATAGTAGGGGAACATAACCTAGATAGCTTGGCTACAATAATTGAAGAAGAACTCAAAAAAGCTGATAATAACTCTGAAAAATTCAAGAATGAATTAAAAGATAGGATAAATAATTTTTCTTCTGAAATAAAACAGAAAATTCCTGAACTTAAAATGCTCAACCTTAACAACAGGAGAGAAGAACAAAGATTAAAAGATATTGTAATAAAAAATCTTCACGATTATATTTCATACCTAGAAAAATTGATTGAAGATTTAGAGAAAATAGAACCAAAAGAAACAAAAGAGTATATAAAAGAAATCCAGTCAGTTTTTAATCATTTTAACAAAAATTCTAAGAAGATTTATGAAAAAGCCACTATCTTAATCGGAAAGGAACTTGCAGAAGTCCGTGATATTACAAACAGCTTTGCAAAAGAATTTAATGAAAAACTTGAATTCAACAAAGAAAATTTCGAAAAAATAAATTTGATCAAAACTGTTAAAGATGACCTGAAGGAATTAGAAGAGGCTAAAAAAATACAAAAGCAAATTGAAGATTCAATTGCAGATCTTAAGATAAAAATTTCCAAAAAAGAAGGGAAAAAACAAGAGGCCGAGAAGAATTATGAAAAATATAAGAAAAGCGATGAACCTAAAAAATTCACAGAAGTTCAGGAAAAAATAAAACAAGAAAATAAAGCTATCAATGAAGATGTTCTTAAACTAAAACAGAACATTAATCTTAAGGACCTGGCTAAATATTTCCATAATGACCCAAAGAAAAGCGGCATGATAAAAAGATACTCCGAAACTTTTTATGAGTCATTAAAAGATGATGCTGATTTTGATATAATCCAACTCCTTAAGGAGGCAAATCAAACATTTGACGAAGAGAATATAAAAATGCTCAGGAAGAAAATTTTAGGGCAGAAGAAATTATCAGAGGATGTTAAAGCAAAAGAATTTGATAACCTTTTATCAAATCTGGATAGCGAATTAAAATATGAGCATATCGAAATTGAAAAAGAAAAAGAAAAAAAATTGAAATTTGAAGAGAAGCAAAAACAAATTCTGGCAAAAATAGAAGAGGCTGCTAAAAAAATATGGCTAGACTTTAAAATATAATCAAAAATTTAATTAAACATTTCGGTTAAATCTTGTTTTAATTCATTATACATTCCGTCGCAAAAACCATGATTGCAGCCCTGTGCAATAAAGAATTTCTTTGGCTCTTTTGCAAGAGAGAATGTTAGTTCTGTATCATTTAAAGGTATTACGCTGTCATTTGACCCATAAAGTATGAAAACTTTGTTGGGAGATATTTTGTTTATATAATTATCGGGGTCTATCGAGAGTAAATAAGGATCATATGGCTGGTTATCATTTTTTATATCAAATCCAGAAGTGCTTATTGCAATAACGCCCCTTAATCTCTTTTCTACTGCTGCAGCTATGATTGCATACCTCCCCCCCATACTCTCCCCTGCAATTGCAATATCATTCTTGTTAATTGCTTTGATATTAGTCAAAATATCAAAGGCGACTAGAGGATCATAAACACTTAAATGCTGTATTGACTCTCCGGTCTGTGAAAAAAATTCGTAATCTGTTTGTGGATCAAGATAAATTCCACCTGTCTCTCCGACACCTCTTTGATCAAAAGTAAATACAGCGTAACCGAGATTAGCTATCTTTAATGATAAATCTGTTTCTGCTTCTTTTGTCCCTCCGCCTCCAGGCAGCAGGATAATTGCAGAAAGATTCTCTTTATCATGAGGCATGAATAAAAGACCATAAATCTCAGTAGAATAATTAAGAAAACTTTTGCTCTTGAAATTAAGATTATAAATGTCTATTGTTCCGTTCTGTTCTTTGAAAGTTATGTTATAAACAGGATTTCCTCTGTCAGAAGGATAATATACCGAATCCGCAGCTGAAACAGAGCTGATATTATTAATAAAAAAATAATACAATAACAAAGAACTAATTACAATAAAAACTATAATCAGGCCTAAAAATAAACTCTTTTTCTTTTTCACAAAATGTTCAGGAAAAAAGAATTTATAAATATTAAGAAGAAGCTTAAATAAAAAATTGTTTATTCTAAAGTATACTTTTTATCAATATGCTCTTCCCAAAATTTTTTGAAAGATTTTTTATATTTCGGAAGTTGATTTCTTCCTCTCCAGGTAGATTTGTCAGCAAAAAACTTTATCTCGCTAGAAGGCTCAAAATAAGCAATAGCATTATTTACAGAAAGGATAAAGGGAGGATAGCCATAATACATATTAATCCAATTTGATATTATAGATCCTGTCCTGTGATTTCCTTCATCAAATAATTGTGGATGACCAACAATACCCACATAAATTTCTGCAGCAATTTTTAAAGCATTGTCATTACGCTTTTTGTGTTCTTTGTACCAATCATAAAGTACCCCAATATGTTTATGAAATTTATCAGCAGAATAAGAAATAAATTGATTACGCTCAGATCTCAATTTAAAATCTTCACCAAAATGAACGAGATTATTTAATTCTAACATTATAGGAAAACTATAGTTAGAAAATGGTTCAATATTCTTTAAAAGAGCAGAATCAAGGTATTCGTACGCACACATCAGATTCTCTCTTAATGAAACATCAAATTTATCTTTCCTGCCAATGTGCAATTCTTCCAGTTTATCATCTATAGACTGCCAATTCTTCTCAACGTTCAATAAGGAATTATTTATTTCTGGAATGTTCAGTTTAAGCCTTTTAGCCATGGGGAAAAAGAAATAAAGGATGTTATAAAACTTTTTATTATTAGGTTTACATGAAAAATTTAGGAATTAATCAAATTCCAGAAGCCAAAAAACTCCACCAAGGTTTTTGTGTGGAAATAACACTTCCGGAATCAGCATCTATCTTTTGTTCAATGTTTACCGGAATAGGAATTATCGCAAATAAATATGCATCTTTTTTACCAAGGATAGTATAAACTAATTTCCCATATTCTAAATTTAATGTAACATTATTTATCTGATTTATATTTAGTTCAGTGTTATATGCTGTTATTTGTCCAGCAGAAATGTCAGGAACCAAACCCGTTGTATTAGAAGATTCTGTAAAGGAGGGGGTAGTTATAGTTAAATTATTGGAGGTTGTAGAGGTAGTCTCACAAACATTATTGCTATTACAAATTAATCCGGAACAACAATTTGATGAAGGACTACAAGATTGGCCCGAAGATTTACAGACTGTTTGATTTATGCATGTTCCCATTGTTCCAAGTTTTCCGGGAGGAATGTAAGCGACAAGTCCTGGGCAGCACTGTGCATAATTTCCAGGAACAACTGCTCCCAAGCTTCCTCCAAGACCAATACAATTTTGGCTTATGGATACAATTGCAGTTATTACAGCAGTTTCTATACTACCCTGTTGTGTTGAACTTATTAGATCAATAGTTACTCCATTAACTGTTTGAGAGTTTCCTACATTAATTGTCTGTGTTGTGCTATTAGTAGAAGTGCATTTAAGGCAATTCGTTGGACCGCCTGCGCCTGCAGGACCATTGCCTGTACTAACACAATCACAAGGATATAGATAAGAATCTGTAACATTAATTGTTGCACTAGTATTTAACCCTGAAACAAGCGTGATTGTATAAGTTTGATTCCCTGCAGTTAATTGAGTTAATGCAGCAGGGTTTGTGGTACTTGAAAAATTTATAGTAAGAGTTATTTCATTTGGATTTGTTGTTTTGGGGATTATACAAGTGCTATTGCTGCAGGTTAATCCTGAACAGCAGTTAGAATTTGAAGAACATGATTGTCCTGAAGAACTACAATTTGCAGTTATAGGTGGGATTATACAAGTGCTATTGCTGCAGGTTAATCCTGAACAGCAGTTAGAATTTGAAGAACATGATTGTCCTGAAGAACTACAATTTGCAGTTATAGGTGGGATTATACAAGTGCTATTGCTGCAGGTTAATCCTGAACAGCAGTTAGAATTTGAAGAACATGATTGTCCTGAAGAACTACAGGTTATTGTTGAGGAGGAAGTTATTACAGCAGTTTCTATGCTACCTTGTTGTGTTGAACTTACTAAATTAATAGTTATTCCGTTAACTACTTGAGAGGTTCCTACATTAATTGTCTGGGATGAACTATTGGTATAAGTACAGACAAGACAATTTGTTTGAGTACACATACAACTACTGCCAAAACAATTACAACTGCTAGGATTAGCGGTATTCATACCAGGACCACAATTAGAACAATTTGATATATAAGATTTATCAATAACACAGTCACAAGGAGAGGGATAAGGATATGCAACACTAATAACTGCATTAGTATTTGATGCTGAAACCAGCGTTATTGTATAAGTTTGATTCCCTACAGTTGATTGAATTGACGCGGCAGGATTTGTTGAACTAGAAGTATTTAGAGTAAGGGTTACTGCAGTAGAGTTAAAAGCAACAGTCAGCCCTGTAAAGTCTTTAAATGAAATTAATAATATTAATAAAATAATTACTCCGATAAGAACATACATAAGAATATTTTCCCTCTTCTTTTTCCCCATAATAATAAATAAATAAAAGGTAATTTAAATATCTTCACTTTTACATTAAAACTAGACTAAACAGAATCA
>CAWJRC010000003.1:0-4118 GCA_963845205.1 uncultured archaeon | reverse complement strand
GAAACTACCAACAAGATTAAAAGAATATATTTTTAATTTAGGATGAAACTTAGATTTTACATTAATTCTGAAGGGAAAAAAATTTATACTTTAAAAGAAGAAGTTCAAGACAGAAAAACAAATGAAGCACATTATAAATTTATAAAAATAAGAGATGCTCCAAGAACTGATGTGAGAATTGTCAGAAGGAATTGAAAATATATTTCTTATTTAATTGCCCTTATCTTAAATCTTTCTGGTATTTCTGCATCTTTTATTAATTTTTGTAATTCAGTCTCTTCAAAAGGCAAAAATTCTACACCGGCATAGAGATTATCTCTTGTTGCTTCAGAAATTCCATTGAATAAAAAGAGATCATCTGGAAATTTTCCAAAGTAAGCGCCTCTTATATATCCTACAAAGGTGTTATAATCTATTGTTCCAACTAATTCTCTTGGTATCCAAACAGGTGCAGTTTTCAAATGAAAAAGAGCATATTTATAAGGATATTTCTGTCCTGACTTATTCTTTCCTATTTTTCCAAAAGATAATTCTTCAAGAGAATTTTCATCATTTTGTTGTGTCATTTAACACCAGAATTAAATTTCTTTATAAATATTTCTATGAATTATGAATCAAAATTCTAAAACAACTTAGCCTGCTTCTCAGTTTCTGCAATCTCACCGTATTTTCCATCATATCCTGGTTTTACCTTTATTTTTCCTTCACGATTATCCAGAATTAATTGGATTAGCTTGTCCTCATCCTTCAATTCCATAGCTAAATCCTCTTTTGAAACATTTAACAGAATATTAAATTCATTTCCAAACTTGCTAATAAGTTTATTGTAAATTTCCCAAGTCTTTTTTCCTTCAAGAGTTGAACCCTTAGCAAAGGCAATTAATTCATGCAAAGGCAGTAAAGTATAATACTCTTTTTCTGTTTGGATTCGCTTCTGGATTTTGATCTCCAATTTTCTCAACTCTGTTTGCAACACCTATTACAAGAGGTTTTCCGCAAATTGGGCATATCCCATTTATTTTTTTGGTTTCTTCTGGAGAACTTGAAAAATTGCAGTTTATGTGCCCATCATAATGATATTTCCCATAAGAAGGGGAAGTTTCAACTGTTCCAATAATCTTATTCTCTCTGATTGCTTGTATAACATCCTGATAACTTTCAACTTTTTCAAAAATAGTTGCTTCTCTTCCCATCCTCCAGGGCCAGAAGCTATGACTATCAGAAAAGCTTACTATTGCACGATTATTTAATTCAGATAAATGCCAATTCATCTCCGGATCTGAGCTCATCCCCGTCTCAATTGCATGAATATTTTTTTCCTGCTCTCCAAATGCTTCTTTCAAACTATCAAAACCAGTAGCACTTCCAAAAATACCGAACCAAGGAGTCCAGCAATTATGTACACATGCAAATTCACAAGTAAAAGAATTATCCTCTTCAACCTCCAAATTATAAACTTCACCAGAATAATCATTAATCTCCACTTTTTTTATTGGAAAATAAATATAATCCTTATCAATCCAACCATGTCTTCTGTTAATCTTATTAACATTTCTTTTAAAACAAGTTTCTTTTAACATCCCAAAGTCTTCTTCAAAAAAAGAAAGATTGGAAAAAATAATCAAATCATTTTTTGCAGTTATTTTTCTCCCTTTTATAAAATGTTTTCCTCTTTTTTCATATTTTTGCATTGAATCAAAATTGATTGAGGGAATTATCCCCAATTTTAAACAAATAATTTTCATTTGATTAGCAAGTTGCCGTGAAACAGTGTAACCAGTATCTCCTCTCCACCACCCCCTGAATATTTCTGCAATTTTCTCTTTGGGCAGCATAGTAAATTCTACAGGTAAATATTTACAGTTTGCTTTTTTATTAGTTCCAAAATAGAAATTTCCAAAGAAAGAATTTAGTAATTTAGATGAAAATCTCAAATCTCCTTGATTTTCTCTTCTTGAATCAATGTTAGTAACCTCAAATCCAAAATAGTCTCTAATAGTCGATATAACCTCTCGGATGTAATCTTTCTCTTTAATATGAAAACTAAATCCAATTTCAAGGTCTTTTATCAAATATCCTTCAGATAAAAAATAGCCTATTAGTCTGCAGAATTTATCATCAACTTTTATTGTCTTTTTTAACTTTCCAGTGTGATTTCTGGCGTCTTTAGGGATTATAAATCCATCAGAGATCTCTTTATAATTACTAATATAATTAGACAAATCAATTTCTTTTATATCCTTTTCTTCCTTGAATCTTGGATAGATCAAAAAGTCTCCATTCTTTAATTCATTTGCAGGAATCCATTCTCTTGAATAATTCTCAAATCTTCTATTTTTACACACTTCCACCTTTGAGCAAGATTTTTTACATAATCCTTTAGTAGAATTACATTTATAGCTTCTAATTCCATAAAATGGATGCTCGGGGGTAGTTGTTATCCCTTCTCTGAAATACCAAGGTATTATTCTAATATTCCTTCCATTATAATTACTAAGTAAAACTTCTTTAACTTTCCTCCATCTGTTATTATGGGTTAACACCAAATCTCCTACTTGAATGTCTTTTATTTTTTTTACTGAATTATTTACATGTACAAGAGTTTCTGGCAATAGACAATGCGCAGTGATTATCTCGATATCTTTTGAAATTTCCATAAGATCCTTAGTAAACTGTTCACAGGATATTTTGAATATAGGCCTTCCATCATAATCCCTGCGGCCTTTAGTATCTAAATAAGCATTTATTTTATCGGCAATCTCAAAACTAGGAACAAGAATTACCAAATGAACTCTTCTTCCTCTTCCCTTGAGTATACATTAAACTTATTTCCCCAGTCAATAAAAATTTAAAGCCGCTTGGAGAGTATAAAATTCCATCCTTTTCTGTTAATCTTTCTTTAATTTCTTTAAGCCAAAGCGGGTGAGTAAAATCTCCTGTTCCTATTAATTCCAATCCCTTTAATCCGCCCCCATTTTTCAAGATTTTCCAATGTAATGTCCTTGCTGCAGGCTCTTGAAAATCGTGAATGAATATGCAAATCGGCAAACACACCATTTAATTTTTCCATTCCAGAAAATACAATCAAAACTTTTTAAAGTATGTTATAAAAAAGAATTAACTTATTTTATTAATTTATTTATGATAACACCAATAGATAAATCCCAAATTTTTAACCCCATACTTCTCACCTATCTTTTTCAAATCAATTTGATAATCTCCTTCAAATAAACTCTCTTCAAGATAAGGTTCCTCTGGTATAATAGCATTAGTAAAATCTTTTGCAAGACTAAATCTCTTTATTTTATTTCCACAAACATTATTTTTTTCAAAATAATCCGATAGTTCTTTTTTCAATTTTTCATAATTAGGTGTTTTAAAAATATTAAGTTTAATATTCAAAATTTTATTCCCTAAAGAAATTTTCATTTTATTCTTTAGCTTCCTTTTCTAGATTATTCAATTTTTCAGGTTGAATTATTCCCTTCAACTCTTCAGAAGGAAACAAAAAACAACATTTGTAATTAGAACAAAAACATTTTGTTTCATTATCTTCAGCTTTTGGAGATTCACAATACCATTCATTATTGATATATTTACAATTCATGTCCATTTTATTCTTCCTTATCACTTACACCACCAGCATTCACATAATAAACTATTTCATTCTCTGGAAGATTTGGACTGTCAATTAACTTTGCAACCCTAGAACCCTGTTTTCCTCTTCTCAAATATAATCTGTAAGTTGAAGCATGCCCGACTATATTTCCTCCAATTGCAACAGTTGGATCCCCAAACATCTGTGCAGGATTTGCCATAACCTGGTTTGTAACATAAACTGCAATATTATATGTTTCAGCCAATTTCATTAAATCATGCATATACCTATTCAATTTCTGCTGCCTATCTGCTAGTTGCCCTCTTCCAGCAAATTCTGCTCTGAAGTGAGCGGTTAAAGAGTCTATTATTAAAAGTTTTATAGGCTCTCCTCCTTTTATCATCTCATTTACTTTTTCTAAAAGAAGCATCTGGTGGTCTGAATTAAATGCCCTTGCAACAAATATATTCTTCAATGCTTTATCAGAATTTGCACCCAAACCTTCCACAATTTGTTTTAT
>CAWJRC010000002.1:0-374879 GCA_963845205.1 uncultured archaeon | reverse complement strand
GTTCTTAAAAAAAGTTTGGTGCCCTTCTTGATTTACCTTGATTTATAGAGGAGATTCAGGCTTTTAAAAGTTGTTAATCTTTATTTAAGCTTAATAATAACAACAATTGGTCTGTGGTCAGACGGGCTTTCTTCCACACACCTAACATCTTCAATTTTAAACTTGTTTTTCTTAGCGATAATATAATCTAAGGTAATTGGTTCTTGATTATTAGAGAAATCAGTCGGCATAAATGAAAAATATTGCTTGATAAAATAAGAAATTTCGTAATCTTTCCCAGCAATTTCTTTGAGGGTTTTAGTATCCTTCATATTGAAATCTCCGGCAATTATAGGAGAAATATTCTTTTTATTGCACCATTCAAGAGTTTCTTTAAGCTGTTGCTTAGAGCCTTCGTCTGTGTTTTCAAAATGGACACTAAGTAAGTCTATGCCCTTTCCAGAAATATTGATAGTTATATGCATAAATCCAAAATCTTTTTCCTTAATAACATGCTTTAGTTTGATAAGTTCTGTTTTTTTTATTTTATATCTCGAAAGGATTCCGAATCCGTAATACATCTCATAGTCAATCGGCTTCTCATGCCATTTTGTCATTCTTGTTAATTTCTCGAATGCTGAAAATTCATATCTTACTTCTTCATTAATTTCATCTATCTGATTTTTCCAGTCTGATTTCTCACTTGATGCTGCTTCCTGGAATAGAACAACATCTGCATTTTCTTTTTTTAAGAAGTCTATTAGTTTCTGTTTTCGGTTTTCCCATTCATAATATCTCCAGACATTTATTGTTATAATTTTAAGTTTCATTTTGTAAATATGTATCTATTTCTTTTAAATTTGATGATTAGCATTATCTATTCCATGCTCAAGTGCTGCTTTTGCGCATTGGGTATATCTTTGTTCTATCTTTGGATCATTTGCAATCGCTTCCAGTGTTTTTGTCTGAACATTATGGTTTCTGCTGATAATTCTTAAAATATAACCATACCCTTTTTCTTTTCCAATTCCTATCCCGATATGATGAAGATATTCCGGAGGACAATTGGGACTAGTTGTCAAAGAAGCCTGTATCTCCCAAGAATCAGAATGTTTTTCCTTTTCGCATATTTTGTTTAATAGTTTTTTCTGATTGGAATTTGAAGCCCCCCATATTGTTGCAATCCTTATTAATAGATCATTATAATTCGCAAAATTTGCTCTTTTATCTTCAGCTGTCGAAACAAGATATGCTTTATGAAAATTTTCAGCCCACTTGTTTATTTCCATTTCTTTTTCTTTTTCATTAATCATCAAGTTCCATATCCTATCTTTTATTGAAGCGATGTGAAATCTTTGCTTATCAAAAGTTGTTTTCAAATCTTTTAGAGAGTCAATTCTGTATTCTTTCATTAAATCTCCAGCCCTCCTATAAACCGCATTTAAAGTCTTTTCATCCAGAAAGGTTAATCCTTCATCTTGAGTTCCTTTATTTGCCAATAAGATTTCATTCCTGAACAAAATATTAAAATTCAGGGCATCTATTCCTTTTCCAAATTCTAGCGAATCAATTAGGCCATTTTGATATAGATTTGATAATCCTATTTCGGCAACTGGCCTTTCTTTAAACCCTTTATCCCAATCGGCATATTTTCTTTTCATCAGTTGATTGAACCAATTGATAAATAGATAATCCCTACTTCCACCGTCGCAATATTTCACGTTTATGGCTCCGTCTCTGACCCTCTGTTTAAAATATTGTTCAAAATAAAATTTTTGGAACACTATATTCCTCATCATTCTTTCAGAATTGCCAAACTTATTTTGTATACCTTCTACAATGTTTTTTATTTTTTCATCCCCACAGACAAAATTAATTTCCAATACTTGATTTCCTTCAGTAATGCTCTTTTGGGCAAAAATTGAAGCTTCATCTACACTTCCCCATTGAGGAAGGTCAACTTTACAAAATTGTAAGGACTTTGCATATTCTTTAAAACGATTTTTAAATTCTTGATAAATCGGAGAATCATCTTTATAGATCAACATTACATCTAGATCAGATTCAGAAACCATCTCCTTTCTTCCTGGAGAACCATAAAGAAAAGCTCCTATCCCATTTGGGTTTTTAATTCCCATTGTTTCTGAAGTAAGATTGAATAATTCTTTTACAACATATTCCACGGCATTTGAATATGCCACTGCCATGGTTAATCCATCATACTTCTTAGTAGCCGGAACTTTGAACCTTGTCTTGTTTCTTATCTGTTCTTTTGTTCGATTGAAATCGACTAGCAATTGTGTTAGATCCATATGTATTTACTATTAAATGACAATATTTAAAAGTATTGTCTGTCTGGGGTTATCATGAAAATAATCTGCTTAGAAGGATGTAGTGGAACAGGCAAGACAACACAATTCTATGTTCTTAATGACTATTTCAGCAAAAGTCCATATAAGCATCTGTCTATTGTAGAAAAGCATTATGAGCCGTTCAAAACAGCAGTAGAAACATGGCACAAAGAAAAAGGTCCGAAAGTTTCCTTTACTGAAGAAGAAATAAGAAAATTTGCATCAGCAAGAGCCGAGACTTTCGAGAAGAATTTCTTGAATAAAGGACTGGATATCCTGATAATGGACAGGTATTATTACACCAGCGCAGTTTACCAATGCAATCCAACAATAACCCCTGAAGAAATTCTTTTCATCAATAAAAATTCAGGATCTCCAACTCCAGATATTACCTTTTTATTTGAATGCAATCCAGAAGTCGCTTTTACAAGATCCGATGAAAGAAACAAGATCACCGGAGGCAAACATTTATTTTCAACAAATGCTGATAAGATAGAATCAATCCAAAATAGATATAGGAGCTTGCTAGATTTCTGCCCGGAAATGAATATTATAAACACTGAAAGGCCAATAAAACAGATAACAGAAGAAATTATCTCGGAAATTAATAAAATAATTTAAAAATCTCTCAGGCAAGATAAAAATAAAATAAAATAAAATAAAATGGACGTTTTACAAACCTGATAAAAATTAGCTCGCCCACGCCGAGAGTCGAACTCGGATTATATCCGTGACAGGGATATGTCATAGCCGCTAGACCACGTGGGCATAATTTACCATATAGAAATTAATTTTTAAAGGTTACTCTATTTGTTATTTTTGCCTATAGATTTCTTTCCAGCCATGTAAGGCTGCAGAGTAACAGGAATTTTTATGCTTCCATCTTTCTGCTGGTTGTTTTCTAGGAATGCTATCAAAGCCCTCGGACTTGCAAGAACAGTATTGTTTAATGTATGTGCAAAATATATCTTTCCTTTCCCTTCAATTCTTATATTAAGCCTCCTCGCTTGTGCATCGGTTAAATTAGAACAAGAACCAACTTCAAAATATTTTTTTTGTCTTGGACTCCATGCTTCAACATCAAGCGACTTTGCTTTCAAATCTGCTAAATCTCCAGAACAAATATCTAGAGTCCTTACAGGAATATTTAATTTTGTAAACACATCAACAGTATATTTCCACATCTTGTCATACCATTTGTAAGAATCTTCTGGCTCACATATGACAATCATTTCCTGTTTTTCAAACTGATGTAGCCTATAAAATCCTTTTTGCTCAATTCCGTGGCTCCCAACTTCTTTTCTGAAGCACGGAGAATAACTTGTTAGTAAAAGAGGAATTTTTTTTCCTGAAATGTTCTTGTCAATAAATCTGCCGATCATTGAATGCTCTGAAGTCCCTATTAGATACAAATCTTCATTTTCAATTTTGTACATCATCGCGTCCATCTCTTTGAAGGACATAACCCCTTCAACGACTTTTCTTCTTATCATGAACGGAGGGATTACATAAACAAATCCCTGCTTTATCATATAATCTCTTGCAAAAGCCAGCATTGCAGAATGAAGAATTGCCAAATCTCCAGTCAGATAATAAAAACCGCCGCCTGAAGTTTCTCTTGCAGAATCAAAATCAGCCCAGTCATTTTTTTCAGCAAGTTCTGCATGATGAAGAATTTCATATGAAGGAACTTTTGGAACGCCAAACTTTTTCAATTCAACATTTTCAGAATCATCTTTTCCTATAGGAACAGATTTGTCAATTATATTTGGAATAACCTTCATTATCTCCTGAATCTGCTCTTCAAATTTTTTTCTCTTCTCTTCAAGTTTGGAAATTTCTTCTGGAATTTCTTTTGCTTGTTTTAATAATTTAGAAACATCTTTTTTCGCTTTTTTGGCTTCACTTATTTCTTTTGAAATTTTGTTTCTTGAACTTCTCAGCTGATCTTCTTTTGTTTTTAGTTTTCTCCAGTCTTCATCAAGTTCAATCACTTTATCAACAAGAGAAAGTTTTTCATTCTGAAATTTTTTCTTGATATTATCTTTTACAAGCTTTGGATTTTCACGAATCAGTTTAATATCAATCATTTAAACAAAAAAGAAAAGTTCTATTTAAATTTTCCTTATTCGTAACGTAAAGCATCGACAGGATTAAGCTTTGAGGCTCTGTAAGCTGGAATCGCCCCTGCAATCATTCCTATAATTACAGCGATGGCTAATGCAGCTATCAAAAGTCCAGGAGTTATTGCAGTATTTCCTAACAACCTTCCTACGCCTCCTGCGCCCGCTGCGCTGGTTCCAGAAGATGAGCTTTCTAAAACGCTAATAAATCCTGAACCGATAGAACCAAGTATAATTCCTCCAAGACCACCTACTAATCCAATAAGTCCTGAATTGAATAAGAATATTGTAAGTATCTCCCTATTTTTCGCACCGATTGCTTTCATAATTCCAATTTCTCTTGTTTTTTCAAGAACAGAAGTAAACATAGTATTCGCAATTCCTATTGCTCCTACTAATAAAGAAATTGCGGCTATCGCACCCAAAAATAAACTCATAGTAGAAACTGTGCTCTCCACTGTCGCTTGTTCCTGAGCAGGATTAGAAACACTGAAATCTCTTTTATTGTTGTTTAATATTCCTCTTTCAAGCATTAGATTATTTGTAATTGTGTTTACAGTATCATTTGCCAAATTAACATTTGTAATTTTTACAGAAATAGAATCAAAATAATCCTCTCCAACCTCATTAAGAATCTGTTTTGCTGCAGCAATTGGCATATAAACTGTCCTTCCGCTTTGAAGAATTCCTACAACTTGGAATGCTTCTCCATCAATGGTAACCTTAGCATTCAAAGGAATTCCGTTAGGAAAAACTGTCGTTACAAGATCTCCTCCAATAACAACAGAGTACAAATCAGACTGGTCCAAAAGCCTTCCCGAACTTATTTGTTCTGTCGTAATATCTGGCCAGACAGAAGCATCAACACCTTGTATGCCTACTGTTGCAGACTGCGTAGAATATGTCAATGTTTCGCTTCCCGAAACACTTCCCATCACATATTCTACATTTGATGTAGCTTTAAGTGCAAGAATATCTTTAGAGGTCAAGTTTTTTGGGGTAGTTGATGAAGCAGATTCTCCGCCGCCTCCTAAACTCCCCACCCTAAAACCGCCAGCAAAACCCCGTGCTTGTGAAAATCCAGGGCTGACAGTTATAACATTTGCCCCCAATGATCCAAGCCTGCTTTCAAGTTGCTGTTGTGCTCCGAGACTTATAGAGATTATGGCAACTACTGCAGCAATTCCTATAACAATCCCAATAATTGTAAGCCAACTTCTTAATTTACTATGAAAAAGAATATTCAAAGCGAGCCGGAATGACCTTTTTAGTTTCATTTTCCAAGGAGATTATTTTTTCTCCTTCTCCTTTACATTTTTTATCCAATCCGGAACTTCTTCTGAATTATTTTTATCATTTCTTTTTTTAGATCCCTTGCTTATTTTTGAAGAAGGATTATTTGAAAATTTTTTTGCTTTTGAATTTGCAACTTTTTTATAAACAATTATTCCTGCAATTATCAAAGCCGCAACAATAACCCAAAAGTACCATTGTACAAACAAGGATTGAGTTTGAGTTCTTCTTCCAGAAAAATTTCCAGATCCAGCAACACCAGAAACATTTGTCAAAGTTAACGGAAGGCTCATATTAACAATTCTTCTTTCTCCGACAGTGTCAGTATAATCAATTTCGAAATTAAGTGTTTTAGGAGATTGGGATTGCAAGTATGCCTGATAATTTTGAGAATTTGCAGATGGCTGGGAATTAAGAGGTTGTTGTGAGATAGTGGTTATATTTCTCTTTGGGGAAAGAGTGAAGCTTACTACAGTATAATCTCCACTATTTAGATTTCCAACCATCTGCCCATTTGTTCCTACCGCTGTGAAATCATTTTGGTCAGGAATTTTAACAATTACAGCATTAGCAACATTTTCTCCTGTGTTTGCTATTGCTATTGAAACAGCATTTCCGCTGACTGATTGTATAACTGCATCAAAATCAGTTTTTGGATTTTCTACATCGATATTAAACGTTTGTGTGTATAACTCATTTCCAATATTATAATTTAGATTTATAGTATTTGGTCCTGCACCTGCATTTGGATCAACTTTAACCTTATAATGCAAGACTATTGAAGGAGAACTAAGCTCTCCGAAACTTATTGTTCCATTATCACCCGGATTAAGAGAGAAAGGAAATGAAGGAACTAACTGGAATGAACTTCCACTTGCACCAGAATCACCTATGTACTGCACAGCAATATAAAAATCGAAATATTCTCCTGGAACTACAGGATAAGGGTTAAACTCCAGTGAGCTTAATTGAACGATATTATTAGTGGAATTTAATGCGATTGTTGTTTGCGCTGAAGCAAGATATGCTAATGAGATTGTAAATAGAAAAATAAAGGGTAAAAATTTTGCCTTTTTGTTTTTCATTTTATTTTAAAAATTTTTTTATTTATAAGGGAGATGGATTAATAATCCATTATTTTTTCTTGTTGTGAACTTCTCTTTCTATTCTTCCGTCATAAATATGAACAACTCTTTTAGCATATTTTACAAGTTCCAAATCATGTGTAATTAGTATAACTGTTTTACCCTGATTATGCAGAGTTCCCAAAAAGTCCATTACAAATTTTCCTGTTTTAGAATCCAGATTTCCGGTAGGTTCATCTGCAAGTATTATTTCCGGATCATTTGATAATGCCCTTGCAATTGCGACTCTCTGCTGCTGTCCTCCTGAAAGCTGATTTGGTTTATGATACAATCTGTCTCCTAACCCTAAAAGTTCCAGCAATTTTTTTGCCCTATCTTTTGCGATTTTCTCCGGCATTCCAGCAATTTCCATGGGAAGCATTACATTTTCAATTGCACTTAATGTTGGAATAAGATTAAACTGCTGGAAAATAAACCCGATTGTTTTTCCTCTCATAAACGCAAGAGCAGATTCCGACATTTCAGAAATATCTTTATTTTTCAAGTAAATATCGCCAAATGAAGGCTTGTCCAATGCTCCAACCATATTGACCATTGTAGATTTTCCGCTTCCGCTTGGTCCAGTTAAAGCAACAAATTCATTTTTCTTTATTTCAAGATTTATATCCTTAAGGACAACAAGAGGCTCTGCTTCCCCCATGTCATATTTTTTCCAGACATGTTCGATTCTAATTAATGAATCATCGCTCATTGTTTTGGAGCTCCGTAGCCCAGATTTAGCTGGCTGCAAAATTGATTCTGTGGATTAATTGTCCTGCAGTAATACATACATGCGAATCTGTCAGTACTATTGGTATCACAATAAGTATTTATGTCATCGATAGTTGCTGCATTTTCAAAAACAGAAGTTACCTGCGCTTTTGTATTATCATTGATCTGTGCAAAATTGTTTCTGTTAGCGGTTACATGATTATTCATACCAAGAAAATAACCCGCGATTCCTCCTGCAATAAAAAAGAGTACAGAGAAGATTATTACTAAAATAATTTTATTATTTTTATTTTCCTTCGCCATAATAAGAAAATATTAATTTTTCTTTTTAAATTATATGGATTTTTCATCCATTTCCCTTATAAACATTTATTAAGATATTTTGATTAATAAGATAATGAATCCCTCAATAGAATTTTTATTTTCACCGGACACAGGAATACAACTGATGTACTCATTTGTGATTATACTCTGCAGCTTGATGATTTATGCTTCAACAAAAGAAGTTTATGAATTAAGTTCTTACAAGGGAATAAAATTTTTCAGGAGAGCATTTTTATTTTTTGCACTTGCTTATTTTTTCAGATATTTTATTGCGGTTCTTTTGATATTCTTTGGCATAAGAGGGATACTAGACATATCTCCGTTATTTGTAGGAGTTATTTCTCTATTGCTATTTTTGTATTCGAGCGCTATGGCAGTTTTCTATCTCTCTTATAGTGTAATTTGGAAAAAGTGGAACCATAAGATGAAAAGTTATATCTTGCACATTTTAGCAGTAATGATCGCAGTTATTGGAGTAGTTTTCGCAAATGAAATGACATACTTTTTGATAAATATTATACTTCTGATTTTTGTAACAGTAAATCTTATTGTAATTCACAAAGAACCAAGAAAAAAAGGAAGGAACCTATTGATAATTTATACCCTTCTTTTCATCTTTTGGGTATTGAACATAATTGATATTTTAATTCCTAAATTTTTCCAGTTTTATCAGTTGCTGATTTATCTGGCTTCAATTTCATTATTTATGACAATCCTTTACAAGGTACTTAAGAGAGTAGGTGATTAATGGGGAAAAGAGGAAAACTTGAAATAATACGAGATATATTAAGAATAATACAAGAAAATAAGAATTTGATAAAGCCGACTCCATTGCTTAGAAAATCAGGCTTGTCATCCGCAGGATTCAAAGAGTATTATTCTGATCTGTTAAAGAGCGGATTAGTAAAGGAAACAGGAGAATTAAAGGATAGAAAGATTTCTCTTACAGAAAAAGGATTCAAATTTCTAGAAAAATACAGAACAATAGTGGAATTTATTGATGAATTTGAATTATAATCGCCACAAAAGATTTTTAAACTATTTTTTGGTTTGTATTTTATGACAAAGGTTAGAATAAAGCTAAACAGCACAGATATAGAGACACTCAACACTATTTGCGAATCTATCAAGGACATTGCTAAAAAAGCAGGGATAACAATTTCAGGTCCTGTTCCATTACCTACAAAAAAATTAAAGATTACTACAAGAAAATCTCCTTGTGGAAACGGAACAGCAACATTCGACAGATTTGAAATGAGAATTCATAAAAGATTAATTGATTTACCTGCAAATGAAAAAATTCTTCATAGCATTATGAAAATGTACATTCCAAAGAATGTTAACATAAAAATTGAGATGAAAGATTAATTATCTTTTGAGTATATATTTCTTTAAAAAGTATTTTTATTTTTTGATATTATGGATGTAAAATTAGCAGGATTTAATGTGGATAGAGATGCTATAGATGAATTAAAAGGTATCCTAGCTAATAAAGAGTTTTCAGAAAAAGACCGTTTAAATGCATTGAACATTTTATCAAATTTTACCCCTGAAACAATTGCTGCTTCTTACGCAAGAATTTCAAGAGATCCAAGAGCTATTTCTAAATTAAGAGCTGATGCGAGAAAAGATGTAGAGAGTTCAAGAAAGTCAAATAAAGCAATAATATTTACAATGGGGCATAAGTCGATTGCAGAGCATGCAAGATTTAATTTTGATATTTCGGGAATATCAAGGAGGGCTGTTGAAGAAATAGAACAGAATAGGCTTGATTCTTATACAGAAAAATCACAGAGATATATCACAATGGACGGTGATTTTGTTCTTCCAAAAGAAATAAAAAATACCAAATTTGAATCTGAATTTCTAGAATTAGTAGAATTACAGAATAATTTTTATAAAAAAAATCTGGAAAAAATAACAGATTGGCATCATGGACAGGATTATTCTGAAATGTATCTGACAGTCGGAGCAAAAGATCCAGAGAAACAGAAAGGAACAAGAGAGGGATTAGGAAAAGAAGATGCAAGATATTCTCTTGGACTTTCAACTCAGGCCCAACTTGGTATGACTGTTTCAGCAAGAACGCTTGAAACTATGATCACAAGATTGAGAAGTTCTGATAATGAAGAATTAAAAGAGATAGGAGAAAAACTTTTCACCGAAGTAGATGGAGTTTCTCCTTCGGTTATTAAATACACGCAACCAACAGATTATTTTGCAAAAACAAGGCCAGAACTGAAAGAATTTGTTTCGGAAATAATTGAAAAATATAAAATCAATGAATCAAATCCGAATATTGAAAGAATAAAATTATACAACCTTGAAAGAGACGACTCAATAATTGCAGGTTTAGTTTTCTCTTCAAGTAATTTGTCTTATGCTAACTGCCTTGAGATAATAAAAGAATATATGAGGAAAAAAGAAAAAATTACTCTGTTAAATAAGACAATTAAATATCAGGAAAAGCACAATCCGATGTTAAGAGAATATGAACTTGGAAACAGAATTGCTGAAATGACAATGAGTTCTTCTGCATTTGCACAGATGAAAAGGCATAGAATGAATACCTTGATACCGCAAGAATATAATCCCTCATTAGGACTTACTATTCCGGAGTCTATAACAAGAGTTGGATTGGAAAAAGAATTAGGGAATATCGTTGAAAGATCGGTTAGATTGCATAATAATCTGCTCGAAGAAAAGTATCCAAAATCAGTTGCAGAATATGCATTAACAAATTCAAACAGAAGACACATTTTAGTGGACATGAATAACAGGCAGGCTCATGCTTTTTGCATGGAAAGAGAAAACCTTGCAGCTCAATGGGATATAAGAGAAACTGCAAAAGAATATCATGAATCATTGCAATGTAAGTTCAGAGATTCTTATCTTACAACAAGAGCTCTTTGCGGCAAGCATGAATTTGATGAATTAAAAGAAAAGTTATAAAATTAAAATGAAAAGAGGGAAACTTATAGTCTTTGAAGGAACAGACGCATCAGGAAAGAACACACAGACAGGAATGCTGTATCAAACACTCATTGATGAAGGAGTAAAATGTGTGAGGGATACATTTCCAAAATATAAAACTGCAACAGGAAAAATTGTTGGTGGTCCTTTTTTAGGAAAACCTGAAATTAGCGGAAGTTATTTTTCAGAAGGCCCTTCAAATGTAGATCCAAAAGTTTCATCTGCATTTTACGTTGCAGACAGGAGATACAACCTTCCTCTTATCAATGAAGTTTTAAATTCTGGAAAGCATCTAATTCTTGACAGATATGTTGAATCTAATATGGGGCATCAAGGGGGTAAATATAGAGATTCAGATGAAAGATTAAAATTTTTCAAATGGGTGGAAAAGCTGGAATATGAAATGTTTGAACTTCCACGCTCGGATTTAACAATCTTCCTTTACATGCCCTTTGAAAGGGGAATGGAATTAAAATCTAAAATGAATGTTCAAAAAGATGAAGTTGAAAAAGATTTTAATTATCTAAAAAATTCAGAAGAAGCATATCTTCAATTAGCTAATTTATATAACTGGAAAAAAATTAATTGCGTTATAAAAGACAAATTAAGAAAACCTGAAAATATTGCACAAGAAATTTATAATTTTGTGTCAGATATTATTTATTAAATTTTAACTTTAGAATCAGGAACTTTTTCTGAATGAACATCAAATTTTCCATTCTGCAAGCAATCCCAGCAGGTATGAATAGAACCATCTTTCTCTTTTACAACACCCGTATCGTTACATTTAGGACATACCATCTAAAAACCAGATAATTACCATTTTTAACCTTAATTGTGGTTGAGAATATAAACCAAATAAAACTATATAAAAATATTTAAAGAGACTCTTCTAAAATCACTCATGGATAAAGAAGTTGGAAAAATAAAAAAAGGCGAATATCAGGGTACAGTTACTGATATTGTAGTTGGGATAAAGGAATACAATGGAAGAGTGGGGGTAGATATAAGGGAGTTTACAACAGGTGAAAGATATACAGGACCCACAAAGAAAGGATTGAGAATCCCCGCGGAAAGTTTTCCAAAATTTAAAGAGCTAATAAACTCAATTTCTCAAGGTGATTTAAACTCGTCTGAAGCAAGTTCTGATTCAGGTTCTCAAAAGAAATTCGAGACTGAAGAGGAAATTCCAGATTACTAATTATTCTATAACGACAATCCTTTTAAATAATGAAAATTGAAAAATGAAATGTCAATCGGAAAAAATCTGGCGAAATTAACAATTCCAATTTTACTCTTAACAACTAGTTGTGGAAATAAAATTAATTACGAATACCATGGTAAAATCGGAGGAGAATATATTGATTGCACCGAAAATGATAGTTTAACTTTAGATATAACGAAAACAGATGGAACAAAGATAGAATATTACTCCGTGGATTACACAAAATTGACTAGTTTAAGTATCAATGATAAAAAAAATAATGATTATTTTTTAATTCAAAAGAATTCATTCATAATGAAAGTAATTGATTGTACTACCAATTATTACAATTATGATTCCGGGAAAGAGGTCCTTAAAGTGGGTGAAATCCAGTATAAAGATTACATTAAAAAAATTCTTGAAGTAAAAAAAGAAGAAAGTGAAAAGATAAAAAAAGAAGAATTAGAAGAAATTACAAATTAAAATGTTAAATAAAGAATATGCAAAAGAAATGAGGGGCGATTATATCCCCGGTGGAGAAAGAGTAGAAGATGTAAATAGTTTAAAATTTAGAAAGACAGGAGAAATGAGGTATTCCGATGTTGTCGGCAGATAGATGATGATATTCAAAGTGGTCCAATTTATTGTGGAGAAATTGCAGAATATATAGCATTAAATGTAGACAAAGGGATTGTAGCAGTATGTAAAAATTGTGGAAAACATCTTAACCCAAACCAGATAACTGGATAATTTTTGATTTCAAAATTAATTCTCCATAAACTTTAAAATCTCTTTTTTATTTTACTAGTTATGGAAAAAAACAAATTAATAACCATAAGTGTGGTGATTATTGTTTTAATTATAGCAGGGGGGATAATTTATTGGAAAAATTTTCAGAGTTCTACTACCACAAGCACTGTTTCAGAATCAGCAGCAAAATGGATAGGGGAACATTCTATTTTATATTTTCAGCCAACATGCATTCATTGTATAGATCAGGAAAATATGTTCGGAGATAATGTTCAATATCTAACCATGATTGACTGCACTAAACCTGAAAATTTACAAAATTGTACTGATGCAGGAATTAACGCAACCCCAACATGGGTAATAAACAATCAAAGTTATGTCGGAGTTCAATCAATAGAAACATTAGAAAAATTGACTGGATATGAATGATTATTCAAATTCGTCAAATTTCAAATCTATTTTTATTTCATTATTTCCATTGATTTCTAAAGAATAATGCCCCTGTTTAATGCTTTCTATAAGGCAGTTATATGCTGTCAGCGCATTCTCCTTTGATTTATAAGGAATCTCATTGAAATAACTAAAACCAAAACCTTCCACTAAAATAGTTATCCTTAATCCCGCTTTTTCCCATTCGTCTAATCTTAATTGAATTGAAGAATCCGATTTGATAATTATCTTTTCTAAACTTAATTTAAGTTCATCCTGCTTAATAGCCGCTCCTTTTGCTGAATCTACTCTGAACTCCATGGGGAATATAATAGATTAATGTTTATATTTTTTGTCATCAAATATAATATTTTTAAACTTGTTTAGCTAGTAAATTAAAATGGCAGATATTTTAACTTTAGGAAAAATAACTTCTCTAGCTCTTGTTAATTCCGTTAATCCCTGCCAGATTGCTATGCTCATTCTAGTGCTCGTTACAATTCTTACACAAAATCAGGAAAAGAGGAAAAAAGTTTTATACGCAGGACTAGCTTTTATCTCTGCTGTATATATTGGATATTTATTCTATGGGATAATTCTAGTTCAATTATTCCAAACATTCACAGAATCGTTAAAGCAAGGTTCGATTTATATCATGTATATCTTTGCGGTTTTAGCAATGCTAGTCGGAGGATTGCAGATTAAAGATTTCTTCTTTTACAGGCCCGGAGGATTTGCAACAGAAATGCCTATATGGATGCGCTCAAGAGCAAAAAGAGTTATACAAAAGATAACTTCTCCGGCAGGAGCATTCCTCACAGGATTTATCATAACTCTTTTCTTAAGCCCATGCACAATGGCTCCATTGTTAATTGCAACAGAATCTCTTTCACAATTAGGATTGATTGGAGCGCTTCCCTGGCTATTATATTTTAATTTTATAGCAGTTCTCCCATTAGTAATAATTACATTATTTATTTACAGAGGATTTACAACAGCTGAAAATATTTCTCAATGGAGAGAAAGGAATATTAGAATATTACATTTAATAGCTGGACTTTTATTATTCTTTACAGGAATAGCTTTGCTGATGGGTTGGCTATAATTAATTGTATAAATCTAATTTTCCTCTTCATGATCACTTCCATTTTTTATTTCTTCTTTTGGCCCTTCAAAAGTTTCCATTACTGTTTCCAAACTTATTTCATCAATCGGCTTATTCGGATTTCTCGCAAAATAATTAACAGGGCAAAGGGTACTAAAATCAAGTTCATCATAAAAATGATCTAGAAGATCATAAAGAGAATCATCATCCCAGTCAATCGCATAAGATATTGGAACATTTATATCCAGCCCAAATTCTTTTGCGAAGATAATTCCTCTCCTTGGTCCGACTCTTGGCCCTCCTCTTTCAATAATTCTTAAAAGAACACTATCATTAATTTCGTAATCCATAAGGTTAAGTCTCGAAAATTTTCCCAACCCTGCTTCTTCAAAATTATTCCAGGGGAATTTTTCCATTGATTCAATAGTTTTTTGAATTTCTTCGACTACAAAATGAGCTTTATAACGAGAACAGAATACAAAATCTAAATTGTCATAGTCAAATCCCAAAGGCATCCATAACCCAATTGTATTTACTGAAGGGAATCTAAGTTCAGAGTAAACTGCTTTTGACTCTATAAAATTTCTCAAAGCTTTCGGAAAATAAAATTCGTCTTCGGGAAGGAACAGTTTAGATTCCTTTATCTGTTCTTCATATTGTTTCATAAAAAGATCAACTTTGCGGTTTAGATCATATCTTTCAAAAACCGAATCCATCTCTCAGGGAATATAATTTGAACTTTTAAAGTTAGTTATAATTCAATACACAATAAGAACTATCTTCTTTTTTTCTTCATTAATTTCTTCTTTGTCTTCTTCATCTTACTCGATTTAGAAAGCTTAATCATTTTTCGGACTTTAGAAGCCTTACTCTTGCCACTTGCTGATCTGCAAGTTTTTTTAGTTTTCCTAGTTACTCTTTTTTTCACACTATTTTTCTTTGCCATGAATATGAGCTGATTATCTGGACTCAGTGAAGAAAGTTCCTTAAACAACGACCGATATCAATCTTAACCTATCAGTTTATTTTAAAGGTTATCTTCTTCGCCTTAATAACTAAGCTTAAACAAGTGCAGATTTCGTATGATGAGGTATAGTCCAGACATCATATTAATAGTTGAGCACCTGACAGAGGCTGTTATAATAGCATCCTTTTCAGGACAACTGAAATGTCCTATCAGCTTGTAGTTTTCTTATATACTGCAATATATATTTTTTTCTAACCACTTTTTAATAATAAAAGCGAGGAGAATTGCACGAGAAGTAACTTAAAAAAGGTCATAAAACAAAAAGTCTTAAAATTTTTATCTTCAACTTCTATAAGATTCCAAGTTTCAGGTTCTTTAAAAATTTTCTGGTTAATAAAAATCTTTAAATAATCACCTAAGAAAGATTTAAAACTATAATTTATTTATTTAATTTATGAAAAAGAGCATTTTAGTATTGACCTTTCTTGTACTATTCTCATTATCATTTGTAAGTTCATGTACTTTAACCCCCACTTTGATAAATCAGGATCCTTATCCTGCTATCCCAGGGGATTATGTTAATTTAGTTTTTGAGGTTAATGGGATAGGAGATAATAGTTGCGGGAATGTTACATTTCAACTTATACCCGAATATCCAATTTCATTTGATTCCGATGTAAGTTCGTATTATAGTGCAGTTGGAGGAGTTTATGCAGCAAATTTTAATACTTACCTCACAATTCCTTATACCGTCAAAATTAGCCCTGATGCAGTAAAGGGAAATGATACAATTTATTTTCGGGAAACAACATCTAATTTTAGCGGTTATTCTGTTACAACACCATTCAACATTTCTGTGGAGGATGTAAGAAGTAATTTTAGTGTTTTTATAAAAAATTATGATTATACGACAAAAGATTTAACACTAAATATTCTGAATACAGGATTGAATGATGCTAATTCTCTTACGGTTACAATTCCTACAGGTCAGCAGAATATAACTGTGCAGGGTCCAAATACCTATATTATCGGGCTTTTGTCATCAAATGATTTTACTACAGCTGATTTTAATGTATTGCCTGATAGCGGGAATATAAATTTGATAATTTCTTACACAGATATAGTTGGAATAACAAGAAGTGTAAATGAAACAGTTTATTTTGATCCTAGTGTATTCCCACAACCAAGCTCAACTTCCCCTGTTCTTTATATTGTAGTGATATTAGCAATTATTATTGTTATATATTTTTTCTACAGAAATCGTAATAGAAAGAGGAAGAAAAAATTATTGAGAGAATAAATTTATTATTCATATCTTAATGCTTTTACTGGACTTATTCTAGAAGCGTTTATTGCAGGTACAACACCCGAAATAGCTCCGGTCAAAGTTGCAAATAATACACACCCCACAAATAACCAGACTGAATAATTTGGTTGTAAGAAACCAAGTCCAACATTCGCCAATATAACCTTTGCAAGTTGTGTCAAGGCAAATCCAAGAGTTACTCCTATTGTTCCAGCAACAAATCCTAAGGTACTTGATTCAAATAAAAATAAATTAAGCACTTCGGAATTTCTTGCTCCAATTGACTTCAAAACTCCAATCTCTTTTCTTCTTTCAATAACAGAAGTTATCATAGTATTTGAGGTATTTATCGCAGAGACTATAACTGAAATTAGAGCTATGAGAACAATAAATCCTATAACCACATTCAATGCTGAACTAAAACTGTTTATTAAATCTTGAGCCGACTGAACAAAAAAATCTTCCTGCCCTTTCTTTAAATTTCTGGAGTTCAATAAATTTTGGTCCACATTTTGCACAACCCTGGAAATATTTGTTGGATCAGCACTAGCAATTATTTCAGCATACCCTGTGGTACTTTGGTAAAGATCCTTGAAGAAATCATTTGTTACATAAACAAGAGAATCATCTCCAGAGTTTCCAAGTGAATTGTAAAATCCTACAACCTTTACTTTTTGATTATTTATTTCTATTTCTTCATTTATATTAATCCTTTTTGTAAATATCTTATTGTCTACTGCAAAATCATATCCCAAAACAACATCTCCTTTTTCTCCTTGGTGCAATTCTCTCCCTTCATATAATGTTTCTCCAAAAAATTGTTGCATTATCGGCTTTCCAGGATCATATCCAATAATTAGAACATATTTCAAATTATTTTTATATACAATCTGAACAACTTGTTTATAGAAACCTGTCGCTTCATAAATGCCGGATGATCTTTCTACAAACGTCAAATCTTTGTCTGTAAGAACAAAAGAACTATCCAACCCCCCTCCCAATGCTGTTTTAGGTTCTATTATTATTTTGTTCGCAGCAGTTCCTGTAACAAATCCGTTTATATAACTATATAATCCAAGTCCAAAACTTACAAAAATGAAAATAGTAGTTATTCCAATTAGTATGGAAATTATTGTAAGTAAACTTCTTGTTTTTCTCTTCTTTAAATTTTCAGCAGAATATTTTATAATTTCTTTGCTTATCATCCCCTAATATCCTCCACTGGGCTTTCTCCTGCAGCCCTCATTGCAGGAATTAATCCTGCTATTGAACCTATTAAAAAACTCCCTAAGACTGCAAAAATAATGAGGAGAATGCTAATCTCTGGTTGTGCAGAAGATCCTATAAAACTATTAAGAGCAGCTGTTCCTAAATAACCCATGCCTGCTCCGATTATAATTCCTATAATTCCCCCAACTAACCCGAGAAGACCAGCTTCAATAAAGAACTGATAAAATATTTGCTCATTTCTTGCCCCAATCGATTTCATAATCCCAATCTCTTTTTTTCTTTCAAGCACAGAAGTCATCATCGTATTTGTTATTCCAATTGCTCCAACCAGTATGGATATTGATGCGATTATGATGATAAAAATTTCTATTCCCGATAAAACTTGATTCACTGAATTAATAGATGCTTGTGGGGTTGTGACTTGAAAATCTTCCTGTCCTATTTTATCTCCCCTTCTTTGCCTCATAAGGCTTTCAATCGCATTTGAAGTCTGATTTATCAAACTCTGATCAGAAACTTTTACCTGAATTTCATCAACCCGATTTCCATATCCAAGAAGATTCTGAAAATCTTTTTCATTCATTAGAACTGCGTTATCTATTATGAAACTTCCTTCACTAACCAAGATTCCCTGAACTATAAAACTCTGATTATTAATCCCCAAACTGTCCCCAATTTTTACATCCCTTCCAAATCCATTTTTTGTTCCATCTGCAAGATCGCTTCCAATTACGATTGTATTCCTGTCGCCTTGGTATATTAATCTGCCCGAACTTGTTTTCTCGTTACCAATTTGATAAACATAGTTATCTTCTTGCGAATTATCTGGTACAGTTGCGGTATAAGTAAATAAAACTTTTTTGTTAAATTTCACCTCTAATTCTTGTATTTCTATAGGTATTGATGCCTGAACAGAACTAATCTTTCCTATTGCAATTGCATCATCTTGTGTTAAGGGTTTTATAACAGCACTTCCCGGAGGACCAACAGTGATGCCTCCAGCTTGCACTGTTATAACATCAGTTGATCCTATACCAAATTCAGAATTTACCGCGACTTTAAGACCGTTTCCTAGAGAAATTAAAGATACAACTGCAGCGACTCCTATAAGTATTCCAAGAAGTGTAAGCCAGCTTCTTATTCCTCTTCTATTAAGATTCTTTGATGCAAGAACAAAATAATCCTTAATCATTTTTCCTTTTGATTATAATTTGGGTAATCTCTCCATATTTTTCCACTTTCCTTTTACCCTTTCAGTTACCTTTTCAATCTGTCCGTCTTTTAGCCAATAAATTTTTTTTGCATGTTTCATTGCAATCTCCGGACTGTGTGTTACAATTATTATGGTCTTGCCTTTCTCATTTAATTCATTTAAAAATTTCATCACTATCTCTCCCGTATGGGTATCAAGATTTCCTGTTGGCTCGTCTGCAAGAATGACTTCTGGATTATTAGCAAGAGCCCTTGCAATTGCAACTCTCTGCTGCTGTCCTCCGGATAATTCTGAGGGGTAGTGATCCATTCTATTCCCCAACTCAACTAGTTTTAAGAGTTCAATCGCTTTGCTCTCCCTTTCAAACTCACTTTTCCCCTGAAATATCATAGGCAGGATAACATTCTCTTTTGCAGTAAGATTAGGGATTAGATTAAATTGCTGGAATATAAAGCCAATTCTTCTTCCTCTTACTTGAGCTAGGTCAGATTCACTTAAATGGGAAATGTTATGCCGGTCAAGAAAAATATTCCCTCTTGTAGGGAAATCAAGACTTCCAATCAGGTTCATACCCGTACTTTTTCCTGAACCACTTGGTCCCATAACAGCAATAAAATCCCCTTCTTTCACATGTAAGTTAATATCCCTAAGGGCAACAACTTCATTTTCCTCACCTTCATTATAAATTTTCCATACATCCTCTAATCGAATGATTTCATTCATGAATAAGATAATTTTTTATTCTTTAAAAATCCTATTCTCTATTAGAAACTTATTCTTTTTATCGTTAAAAAATAGGGAATGATCAAAGATAATTTGGCATCAGTTCATTATGTCCAAACTGAATTGTCATATCTATTTTTGGCTTAAGTTTGTCTATTCCTACTGGAATATCACAAGCTCCGTAACAGCTTCCGAGCCATATTAAAAATTCTGTATTTGTTTTTTCGCGAAGATAATCCACAACAGTAGTTGCATAAGGTTTTAGGCCATCAGGAAACTGCAGTAAGACTAGTTTAGCCTTTGCCTTTTTAATCTCAGAAATAACTTTTTCTAATTCTAGATTATATTTTTTTTGAAATTCCTTTATTGTATCCTGCTTTTGTTTCATAAATATTAGAATAAACCGCCTCTTTTATAATTTTTGAATATATGACAGAAATCCTTAAATAACATAAAATCCTAAATAATAATAAGAAAAAGAGGCGAAAGAATCAGTTCAAAGAGATCTTTGGATCAACTTTGCTGCTTTTGACGTCCTCTTTTTTGTTTTTTATAAAAAATCTATTTTTAATACCTAAAGCTTTTAAATATTAAATATTAAAGAAAATTATGAAGAAAAATATTTTCGAAATTTGGGGAATAAGTCCAGAAAAATTTGCTAAGATGATTGGGGCAAAAAGAGTGCCTATGTTAAGAGAAATAATTGAATCTGGAAACGATTATATAAAAGTAGGAAATCCGATACTATTCATCCCGACATTAAGACTTGGAAATAATATCCCTTATCTTGCATGTAGATATGCTTCCCATAGCCATTTGAAAATAGAAGATATTGTTGCATACAGCAAAGTTGATGATGAGAACATAAGGGAACTTGAAGAAAAATTCGGAAATGGTTATGGAATACAATTTTATACCAATAAAGAGAAATCAAAAGATGTTTCTAAGAATTATCATGAAAGCGAGATAAGAGTTTATCAAGTTTAATCTTAAATAAAATTTCTTTTTTATCTTCTCTAAACATTTTTAAACATTTTTATATTCGAGATAGCATGACATCCAATCAAAAAATCCGGCAGCCAATTGTAACAATCTGTGGTCATGTAGACCATGGGAAAACAAGTATTCTTGATTATTTCAGAGGCACGTCTCTGCAAGAAGCAGAAGCAGGAGGAATAACCCAGAAAATTTCTTTTACATTATATCCAAAAGAGCAGATAGAAAAAGCATTCCCCATAATTGAAAAAAGGGGAATTAAATTAGAAATTCCCGGATTTTTGTTCATTGATACTCCGGGGCATGCTGCATTCACAAATTTAAGAAAGCGTGGAGGAAGTCTGGCTGATTTGGCTATTCTTGTAATTGACATAAACGAGGGGATAAAACCACAAACAGCAGAAGTAATCCAGATCCTTAAACATAACCAGACTCCTTTTATAATTGCGCTGAATAAAATTGACAATATCTCTGGATGGAGAACTAATAAAAATTCGGAGATAGGTCTGCAAAGAAATATCGAAACTCAGCCGATAAATGTTAGGCCAATTTTCGACGAAAGATATATGACCATTGAAAGTGCGTTAAGCAGCTACGGATTTGATACTGATTTATTCTACAATATTAATGATTTCACAAAAAAAATTGCAATGGTTCCATGCTCTGCAAGAACTAGCGAAGGAATGAGCGAGTTGATGATGATGCTTTGTGGTTTAAGCCAGAAGTACCTTACAGAAAAGCTGAGACTTGGAATAGAACCAAAAGGAGTTATTCTAGAAGTAAAGAAAGAAAAGTCAAATGATTATGCAGAAGCAATTCTTTATGACGGAGAGCTGAAAAAAAGTGATGAAATTGCAGTCGCAAACATTGATGGAAATCCGGTAATCACAAAAGTTCGTGTAATTGAAGAAATAGAGCCGTTAAGCACAAGATTCAAAATGAAAGAAAAAGTTCAGGCAGCAACAGGGCTTAGAATGCAGTTCAGCGAAAAGCTTGACATACTTCCAGGCATGCCATTTATTTCATACAAAGGAGACAAAGAAAAAGTAAAAGAAATTTTCAAAAAAGAACTTACAGAAAATATCAAGACAGACAAGAAAGGAATTATTGCAAAAGCAGATTCTCTTGGGAGTCTTGAAGCTTTGCTTGTCTTGTTAAGGCAAAGCAACATTCCTGTTTTGAAAGCCGGAATCGGAAACATAAACAAAAATGATTTCTCAAATGCAAAAGCAAATTTGGAGATAGACGAATCAGATGCTATAGTCCTAGGTTTTAACACTTCAATCAATGATGACGCAAAAGAACTCCTTGAAGCGAATAAGTCAATAAAAGTTCTAACAGATGAAGTTGTTTATAAGTTAATTGAGAATCTAGTAAAATTTAGGGATGAGAAAAGAAAAGAAATTGAAAAAAAGAAACTTATGGAACTTGCAACTTTATGCAAACTGAAAATTCTTCATGAATATGTTTTTAGGAATTCAAACCCTGCCATTTTCGGAGTGAGAATTGAAGCAGGAAAACTAACCCCCCATTGTAATTTAATAGATGAAAACGAGGAAAAAATTGGAAGGACAAAAAAAATTGAATCAGAAAAACATTCAGTAGAAGAAGCAACAGAAGGAATGGAAGTTGCAATTTCAATTCCAGGAGTTAATTTTGAAAGACAGTTAAAAGAAAAGGATTTTTTGTATTCTGATATGGGAGAAAAGCAATTCCGAGCTTTCAAGAAAAACAAAGATCTGCTAACGCAAAATGAAATTAGAATTCTAAGCGAAATTGCCGAGATAAAGCGCAAGAAAAGTGAAGGATGGGGAAAATGAAAAATATTGAGAATAAAACAGAGATAACAGAAGATGAATTTAATAAGATTATAGTTGATAAAATAAATTCAAGTAAAAGTGAAGTCGAAGGGTATGAAACATTTAGCTTATTTGTAGACAAAGAAGATTATAAAAGTAGGGATATGAGATTAAAATATTATAAAGCGGGAAATGATGTTTTTTTTGAATTGGACGGTTCTGTTGTTAAGCCTTGAATCCTACATCAATATGACTGCTGTCACAAAATGGCTTATTTTTTGAATGTCCGCAACGGCATAATGTAACCCTGTTTCTGACTTCATACTTTTTCCCTGTGTAAGATTCTATTGGAACTTTTCCCTTAACCCAAATTGGTCCGCTAACTTCTGCTCCAGTATCTTCTATAAAACCAATTGAAGGCTTGAAATCTGGCTCAATCGCTTTTCCTGTTTTCTTGTCATGGATAACTAATCTTCCTGAAGGACAATCGCATGCTTCCTGAATTGCAGTTTTCTTAAAAGTAGAATTATTTGAGTTCTCAGTCAAATCCCACGTGCCTCCTGCTCTGTGGCAGAATCTTGCAGAAGAACAAAAGTTTGGTGCATCTTTCAAAATAAGTTCTGGCCCAGAAATTTCTTCGGCCTGCTCAGAATATTTTTCATTATTCGCTGTTTCAGTACCATTAAATTTTATCTTCTCATGGGTTCCGTCGCAGAATGGTTTATTATCAGAACGACCGCATCTGCAAAGGGAACAGTGATCTTTGTTTGGATAACTTTTTCCTTTTTTCCATTTGGCAGGATTTCCCTCATTGTCATCAACTGAAATATCTTTGTTCATAGGAAAATTTCCTGAAACAATATAAGGCCCATTTTTGGAAACAACAATCTTATCTTTTTTATTCATATAATAAGTAAATGAGGATTATATTTAAATTCTTTCAATCAAATCTTTTAAAAATATAATTTTCATTTATTACACATGGATCTTCATCATAATTATCATTTAAAATCACCAAAAACAGAAAAAAATTTTAGAAAAATTCTTGAAGAAGAGCGTGTAAAAATCTTGCTGAAAGAATTGCGCGGGCATCATTATGATACTTTTATGCATTCGTTAAGAGTTTGCTTGCTCGCACTCGACTTAGGAATAGAAAATAAAATTGATGACGAAAGATTGGAAATTCTTGCATATGGGTCTTTGCTTCATGACATTGGAAAAAAAGAAATTTCATTATATCTTCTTGAAAAACCGGACAAATTGACTTATGATGAAAAAATGCAGATGGAACAGCATACTCTTCTTGCACTGAAAAAAATTTCTCATTTTGATAAGGATGTAAGGGCGTTAGTCATTTCATCTCATGAACATCAGAAAAATCCTTATCCAAGAAAAGGGGCGAGGGGGGAAGGAACAGAAAGAAGAGAAAATACGAATACAGACTTGAAGCAAATTCTTTCTATAGCAGATTGGTATGACGCACTTAGAAACAGCCGTTCTTATAAAGAATCAAAAGATAAAAAAGAAACTGAAAAAATTCTTAGAGAAGAATATACAGGAAACCACGATTATATTAACCAGATATTAAAACGGTAACTCAGGAATATACATCATATTCAATTCGGCCTAATTCATCGGTTATTAAGGTCTTATATTTTTCATCGTTTATAACCTCAATTGGCCTTTTACCTTCAACATATGAATTTTCAAAATAAAGCCAATGAGCAAATGACATTTTATCATTATCGAATGCTTTAAGTCCAAACTCAAGAATGTCTTTCGGAACTAGAGAAATTATATCAGAAATTATTTTCTCCAACCTGTTATCTATATCCTTTAATTCTTTATTTATAATACAATAGAAACAAATTATTATTTAAAATTTTAGCTTCTTCCTTTGATAAATTCTTTTAGCAATTCAACAACTTCTTTCTGTTTATTTGGAAGAAATGAAAGTGAACCTGCATTTTTATGTCCACCACCATTTACAAATGCATCAGGAAGTTTCTTATCAATGAACTTGATAAATTCATGAACAGAAAAATTTGCCTCATCAGTCGCACGAATTGTCATCGATGTTTCAAGAACTCCCACGCTTACAAGATTTGTTATTTTTTTCTCTTCTTGCAATGCATCATGAACAAGTCCTGTAATTCTGCCCGGCTTTGGAAAAAAGCCAAAACCTGGAAAAAATTCCTCAAAGTACAAAAGCTGGAGATTTGTATTTCCAATCTTCTCGACCTTCGAATTTGACTTGCCCATTTTCAGGCCTTTCTTGTCTAATTCTTTTATATATGGAGCCAAAAGTCCTACAAGATTTTTTTGTTTGTCTCTCGGTTCCCCAAATAAAACTTCAATATATTCTCTCACTTCCATGAACTTAACTTTTGAAGAAATGAAATCGATCACAAGAGAAATATCCATGAGGAGCTCTTTAGTATATCCCTCTTTCTTTGCAATTTCAAGATATTGTTTAACTGCGTCAGGATTTCCGATATCTATCCTATCAGCAAATCCTGCCATTGCAGGAATCTGTTCTATATTTTTAACATCAGGATTGATAAAGCGTGCAAGTTCTGTGCACAGCATTCCTGCTGAAAATTTTGACCCGTCTTCTTCTACTAAAAAAGGATTTATATGAACAAGAACTTCTTTAGATATAACATCTTTATCAAAAAAATGATGATCAACTACAATAAAATCAGTTCCATGAATTTTACCCTGAAGGATTGCCATTAGGTCTTCAGGAGATGAACCATTGTCTGCAATTATTATCAAAGGCATTTTATTTGAAAATTTTGCTACATTCCTCAAAGATAAGGCAGTATCTCTTATTGAATCTTCAATTTCATAAAAAGGGGCTGCACATGGTGCTCTTGTAAAAAATTCCCATCCTGCTTTTTCAGAACTATGCTGTTTTCCTATCAAAGGAAGAATTGCTTTTTCAAGCGCGAATCCGGAACTATAACCGTCAGTATCATTATGGTGCCTTACAATTATTGGTCTATCTTGAATTATTGCAAGCCTTATCTGAGTGGCAGCATTAATAAAAGAAAGTTTAAGTTTATTTAATATTTCACTATCAATCAAAAATTTTGGAGGAATAACTTTTGCTCTTTCTCTTTCAATTTTTTCCATAGAAATTACAAATTCTTTTTTTTCAGGCTCGCTCATCTTAAACATTTTCATAACATCGCCTTCAATCTCTCCGTTGAACTCTTCGATGTTTGCAACTGCCTTTATGCAATCTTCCTCATCAATTTCAGGATAAGCTCTTGCTCCTGCTCCGACAAATGCCTTTAATTGAAGAGAACCTGTTCCATCAGAAACCACAAAGACGGTTGGGCCTGTAGTCTGTACAACCCTTGTTATTTTTCCAAAAATCTCTAATTTTTTACCTTTAGAAGAAATGCTTACATCTTTAATCTGTTTTCTTATAGCAGCTTCAGGTTTAGAGAAAGTTTTGTTATGTTTTCCTTCAAATTTATTATCTTTTTTCATACAATCAAAAAATAAAGGCCCTATAAAAAGCTTGCCTATTCAAAATCTAAGAAATCAAGTTTATATATCTAAATCTGTTTACTTATTAATATTTAGATGGCACAAAAAAAAAGAGATTAATGCTACAAGAATATTTGTTTCTATTCTTGGGGCGGGGGTAGGATTAGTAGGAATGATCCATGGGATTTTTGAGGTCCTATAAGGAAATAAACCAATAAGTAGCACTGAATTATTAAATACCATTGGTGCATTTACAATTATTCCAAATTATCTATTTACGGGAATAGCAACGATAATAGTTGGTTTAGTTCTGATAGTTTGGACAATTGGTTTTATTCATAAAAAATTTGGATCTTCTGTTTTCCTTATACTTTCTATAATATTATTTTTAGTTGGGGGAGGCATAGCTCAAACTGTATTCTTCCTTCTAACATGGGGGGTCTCAACCCGTATAAATAAACCATTAAAATGGTGGAAAAAATTTTTACCTGAAAATTTAAGAAAAAAGTTAACAAAATTATGACCTGCATTTTTTATAATTAGCTATATTTTCCTTTTCATTGGAATAGGACTTTGGTTATTAGTATCCCCGCCTGGATCACCAAACTTTAGTAAAATTACAACTACAGATTATATTTTGTGGACATCTCTTGTTATAGGACTTATTTTTCTAATCCTAACAATTATTTCAGGATTAGCACATGATATTCAAAGAAAGCATAAAGCCTAATTTTTTATTGACCAAATGATTTAAAAACCATTTTCCCAATTAATTCTTATGTTCAAAATAAATATAGCAGAAAAAAACGGAAAAACTTATCATTTAGAGACCGAAAGTGAAGAGTTAATGGGCAAAGAGCTTCATAATAAAATAGAAGGAAAAGACATAAATTCTGAGCTTTCAGGATATGAATTTGAAATCACAGGAGCAAGCGACAGCTCAGGTTTCACAGTAATGGAAGATGTTGAAGGAACAGGATTAAAAAGAGTTTTGTTAACTTACGGAAAAGGATTGCACAGACGCCCAAGAAGAGAAGGAAAAAAGAAAGTTTCAAACTTCAAGCCAAAGGGACTTAGAATGAGAAAGACAGTGAGAGGAAAAGTCATCTCACCTGCAATTGTTCAGATTAATTTAAAAATCTTGAAAGAAGGTAACAAAAAACTTTCAGAAATTTTCCCAGACCAAAATCAGCCAAAAGAAAAGAAAACTGAAGCAAAACCTGCTTCTGAGTAAATATATTATTGCTACATAATTCTTTTAAAGATAAATAGATTAAATATTATATGGCATTAGAAGATAAAACAAACAGAGAAATTCCAATATTAAAAAATGAAAGATCTGAACATCCAAATGAATCTAGAGATCAAAGCACTTTTAATAATTATTGCACATGTGATAGCCCTTCAGTAGATGGTTATGCCACAGGATATGCACTTGCAATCTGTAAGAGTTGTGGCGGAAAAGTGCCTGATTAAATTATTATTTCTAGCAACATAAATTCTTTTAAAGAAACAATTTCTAAACACCAAATGAGCGATATAAGAAAGAAACTTGAAGGTAAAGGAATTCTGTTAATACCCTCACAAAGAATAGAATTAATGAATCAAAAAGAAAAATATGATAAGTACAAAGACAGCATAAAAAAAGAGATAAACTGGTACAAAAACGAAATATTACTTAGCGAAAAAGATAAAGACAAAGAAAGAGCAAAAAATAAAATAAATTGGTTTAACAGGGAAATCTCAGATCTTGTGAACGAATTATCTTCAAGGATTCCATCAATACAGGGTGCAGAATATATTCATGAAGGAGGAGGATGTGGATTAAAGTCTATTCTAAAAATAAAAGAGTCAGAAAATTCTAAACCTGAATATTTCTGCTTATATTGTGATAAAGAGGTATAAGATTTTAGTGATTCAAATAAAAATAATCTAAGTCTTTTAACCCAAACCTTTTTTAATCATCTTATTCTAAAATTTTCATGGATAAAGAAACTCAAATTCCTGAATTGAATGTCGGTGTGGTAGGGCATATAGATCACGGGAAAACAACTCTGTTATACAAACTTACTGGAAAGTTTCCCGATACCCACTCAGAAGAACTGAAAAGGGGAATTACGATAAAACTCGGCTATGCTGATATGACCATTTCAAAAGATGGAAATAATTACAACAATAAAGGGAAAGGAACACCTATAAGATATATCAGCTTTATTGATGCTCCAGGACACGAAATGCTTATGGCAACAATGCTCTCAGGAGCAGCTATTATCGATGCTGCAATTCTTGTTATAGCTGCAAATGAGGGAATAAAACCACAGACCAGAGAGCACTTTATTGCGCTACAGGCAAAAAAAATAAAAAATATAATAATTGCCCAGAATAAAATTGATTTAGTAACAAAAGAACAAGCGATAAAAAATTATCAAGCGATAAAAAATTTTGTAAAGGGAACAATTGCAGAAAATGCTCCTATAATACCTGTCTCAGCACAGCAGGAAATAAATCTTGACAAATTAATCGAAGAGCTTGCTAAATTAGAGATTCCAAAAAGAGATACAGAATCAGAACCAATTTTTTTAATCGCAAGAAGTTTTGATATTAATCGCCCGGGATTAGAAGTAAGTAAATTACACGGAGGAGTTCTGGGGGGAATTCTAAAAAAGGGAAAATTAAAAGTTAGTGATGAAATAGAAATCAAGCCGGGATTAATGATAACAAAGGCAAATCAGCAAATTTATCAGACCCTTATAACCAAAATTATTTCTCTTCATAGAGGAAGTCAATCTGTTGAAGAATTAACTTCGGGTGCGAGTATATCTATTGAAACCGAACTTGATCCTCTTCTTACAAAGGCGGATTCTCTTTCAGGATGCATTGCCGGATTAAAGGGGAAACTTCCTGAAATAAGTTACAAGATAAAAATAAAGACGCAATTATTTAAAGAAGTTTTGGGAATTTCAGAACACAAAGAAGTAGATCCGTTAAAGACAAAAGAAATGCTTATGCTTAGCGCAAATACAACAATAAGCGTAGGAACAATTGAAAAAATAAACAAGGATGAAGTTGAATTGTTTCTTAATATCCCCCTAGTTCACTTGAAAGGAAGCAATGTCGGGCTTGCAAGAAATGTCGGCGGTCACTGGCGATTAATTGGATTCGGAGAAATTTTATAAATAGAATAATTATTTTCCCAATTCTTTTAGCACATTTTTAATAATTTCAACATCACTCTCAACTTTCTTGATATCAACCTCAGTTTCCAAAGTTATCTCAGCTTCCTTTGGATAAAATTTTAGAATTTCTTTTAAGTTCAAATCAGAGTCGATAAGAGATAAATGTTCTCTAGTTTCATTGATAAATCTCTCACCGCCAATATGGTAATGTGCCGGATTTAATTTAAGATACCTCTTTATGAAATCATATTTTTTATTGAATTTTCTAAAACCTTGAATAACATGGTTAACATCAAAACAAAATCTAGTTTTTGTTTTATTTATGAATTTTCTTATTTGATGGGGGGTCTGACATAATCTCTTTCCTTCTGAATCAATTTTTCCCGGAAGATTTTCTATCAAGATTCTATCATCATTAATCTCTCTGAAAAAATTAATTGAATTTTTTATTGAACAGTTTGGATTCTTTTTTTCAATTGCTCCGGGATGTACAATAATTTTTTTCGCATTGGTCATATCTGCTACTTCTCTTGCAAAATTTACTGCTTTAAGATTTAATTCTTTTTTTGAAATATCTGCAGGATTGATTCCAAAACCTTGATGTTCTGCATGGATAACAATAGGTAAAGAAAAATTTTTCAGGAAGGAATAATCATTCTTCTGTATAGCCATTACTTCAAAAAAATCTGCATCATTTTCAAAATGCTTTAAAAATTTCTCATCATCAAAAGTCTTAACACCAATTTTCATAAAATTCCTTAGAGAGTTTGATTTATAAATTTTAATATTATCTTAAATTTTTGCAGGTTGGGCAATAGAAATATTTCTCTTTTTCGGGAATTCTATTAATTTTAATAAGTGGACTTTCGCAATGGCTACAAACATAAAGGATAGTTCTTCCTGTTACTTTATATATAGATTTATCAACATTTAAAGAAGAAATTTCTTCGAATAATTTCTTAAATTCTAAATCTTTGTTTAAGATATTTTCCAAAATCTTCTTTGCTTCCCGCTTCATCGCCATTTACAATTTCAGGGGATTTATAAATTTTATAGCACCAATAATCTTTATAACATTCCCCCTTCTTCTATTTTCATGCCCGAAATTTATTCTCATTCCAAACTTGAAACATTTGAACAGTGCAGATTAAGATATAGGTATAAGTATATAGACAAAATAATTCCTGAGCTTCCGAAAAGTATTGAAGCGCATTTGGGAAGCATGATTCATGAGACTCTCGAATGGCTTTACATAAAGGTCATGGAGAAAAGAATTCCCTCTGTGAACGAATTAATAGATTTCTATTCAGAAAAGTGGATTGAGAATTACTCCCCAAACATGTCAATAGTAAACAAAGAACTTAAAGCAGAAGATTATTTCAATAAAGGAATTGAATTTCTTGTTAATTATTACTTAAAACATCAGCCTTTTACAGATAACACCATCGCAACAGAAGAAAAGATAGAGATGAATCTAGATGAGGGGGGAGAGAAAAAAATAATCGGGTACATAGACCGGCTTGTGGATAATAAAGAAAATGACGAAATAGAGATTCATGATTATAAAACAAGCAGAGGTATTCTAATAAAAGAAAATATAGAAAACAGCCGCCAACTTGCTCTGTACTCCCTTGCGATAAAAGAGAAATTCGGCAAAGAAAAAAAAGTCTGCATGGTATGGCATTTTCTTTCGCATGATGTAAAATTCTGTGCGAGAAAGACAAATGAGGAACTAGAAAGTATAAAAAAAGAGATTATAGAACTAATTGACAAAATAGAAAGCACAAAAAACTTTCCAGCAACAAAATCTAGATTATGTGACTGGTGTGACTACAGGAATATTTGCGAAGCTTGGAAAAATTAAACAGAATTGAATATTTCTCTTAACTTTGAATGATAATCTTCAGGAAATTTTTTATTTAAATTTACAAGTTCGACATAATTTTTAGGTTTTCTGGAATAAGAAGTACTAATATATCCAATTGGAAGATACCAGTCTAAATTTTTAGGGTGATTTTCTTTAGGGTTCTTTACATGAATCTGATCCTGATCAGAAACATAAAATCCGCTCTCATTCAATTTGATGTATATATTCCGAATTTGTTCAAGAGACAAATCCTTCCTGATTATTTCAACAGATTTAACCATAATAAATCGATATCTTTTAAATTTATAAGATTTATGTAGGAAAATTATATCTATTCTTCGCCTTCCGGAACTTTAATCATATCAGTAACATAATCTCCTTCCTGAAGTTTGACTATCCTGACTCCCTGAGCAGCCCTTCCCATGACTCTTATATTTTTAAGAGAAGTTCTTATTACCATCCCCTTTGCAGTCGTGAAAATTATGCTATCTTTATCATCTACAGAAATTGTCGCAACAACATCTCCTGTTTTCTCACTTACTTTCAGATTGATAACCCCTTTTCCTGCCCTTGCCGTTTTTCTGTAATCAACTACAGCAGTTCTTTTTCCATAACCATTCTTTGTTATTGTCAAAACTGCTTCTGTATTAAGTATTCCAAGACTGACAACCTCGTCTCCATTTTCCAGTTTTATGCCCGTAACTCCGTAACTTGCTCTTCCGCTTTCTCTGACATCATCGCTATTGAATCTTATCGCCTTCCCGTGTTTGGTTGCAAGTGAAACTTCCTGCTTCTTTTTAACAACTTCAACACCTATTAAGAAATCAGAATTATCAGGAGGCAGATTAATTGCTCTTATCCCAGATGCTCTCGGCTTTGAAAAATTAGCAAGAGAAATTTTTTTCACAATTCCTTTCTTAGTTGCCATAAATAAATCATCTTCAAAGGTTTTGACTGAAATTACATTTGCTACAGTTTCGTCTTTCAAACCTAAAAGATTTATCAAAGCCTTTCCTTTGCTGTATCTTTCTGCTTCAGGAATATCATAAGCTTTTAACCATAAAACTCTTCCCCTTGATGTAAAAAACATCATGTAATCATGTGTTGAACAAATAATAAGTTGCTTGACAAAATCTCCTGTTGCAAGATTGCTTCCAATAACCCCCTTGCCTCCTCTTCTCTGTTCTTTATATGTCTTAGTATCCATTCTCTTGCAGTATCCCTTATCTGTAATTGTTACAACAACTTCTTTTTCCTGAACCAAATCTTTCTCTGAGATCTCAGAAACTCTCTTGAGTACAGTTGTTTGTCTATTATCTCCGTATTTATTCCTAAGTTCATTAACTTCTTTAACAATTATTTTCAAAACTTCTTTAATGTCAGCAAGAATTTTCTCTAGTTCCTCAATTTTTTTCTTTAATTCCTCTTGCTCTTTTTTAAGCTTGTCATGTTCAAGAGAAGTAAGTTGCTGTAATTTGGTCTCAAGGACAGCCTGTGCCTGTTTTTTTGTAAGTTGAAACTTTTTCATAAGCCCTTCAAGTGCCTCAGCAACATTTTTTGATTTCTTGATTAAATCAATTACCGCATCGATATTTTTTAGTGCTATTAAAAGTCCATCAACAATTTCAAGCCTGTCCTTTGCTTTTTTAAGCTCGAACTTTGTTCTATTGGTTATTATTATTTTTCTGTATTTTACATATTCTTCAACAACCTGCTTAAGATTCAAAATTTTCGGCTGCCCTCCGACTAAAGCTAGGAAATTAACTCCAAAGCTGTCCTGCAATCTTGTGTATTTATACAAAGAATTAATTACAAAATCAGGGCTTGCTCCCTTTCTAAGCTCAATCACAATTCTTATTTTTCCTTTAGAACTCTCGTCTCTTAGATCAGAAACATCTTTCAGTTTTTTGTTTTGGATTAGTTCTGCAATCTGTTCGACAAGAGAAGTCTTATTTAACATGTAAGGAATTTCGGTTATTACAACAACTTCCTTATTCTTGGAATTCTCAATAGAAACTCTTCCCCTTACAAGAACTTTTCCTTTTCCTGTTTTGTATAATTCAAGCATGTCTCCATGAATACTTCCGCCTGTAGGAAAATCAGGGCCAGTAACAATTTCACAAAGTTCTTCAATAGTTATATTGGGGTTTTTTATGTAAGCTGAAATTGCATCGCAAACTTCCCTTAAATTATGAGGCGGAATATTCGTTGCCATACCTACTGCAATTCCTGTAGCCCCGTTAAGCATAAGAGAAGGAAGTTTTCCAGGCAGTAAATCAGGCTCTTTAAGTGAATTGTCAAAATTAGGGGTGAAGTTTACTGTCTCTTTATCTATATCTTCCAGCAATTCTTCTGCAATCGGCATTAGCCTTGCTTCAGTATAACGATAAGCTGCAGGCGGATCTCCGTCAATACTCCCAAAATTCCCCTGTCCGTAAACAAGAGGGTAACGTAAAGAAAAATCCTGCGCCATTCTTACCATTGCATCATAAACAGCAACATCTCCATGGGGGTGGAATTTACCTATAACATCTCCCACAACTCTTGCAGATTTTTTTGTCTGGCTTCCTGGTTTAAGTCCCATTTGATGCATTGAATATAAAATTCTCCTCTGAACAGGTTTCATGCCATCTTCAATAGCAGGAATTGCTCTTGAAACAATTACAGACATTGCATAATCCAAATATGCCTTCTTCATTTCCTCAGAAACTTCTGTAGGAATTATTCTCTTGTTGTCTTCTGTTTGCTTTTCCTTCTCTTCTGCAGTTTTTTCTTTTTTGCTTTCTTTTTCTTCTTTTTCTTCAATTTCTTCTTCAGTTTCTTCGTCGTTAGTATCTTCTTCTACATCATCATTAAATTCATCTTCTGCCATTTTATGCCACCTCCTCCCCTTTTTCATCTAAATATTTCATGAATTCATCTTCTGTCAGTTCTTCTTCTTTGATATTTTTTCCTTTCCATCCGCATTTCTTGCATTCCCATTCTTTTCCTCCTCCTTCTTCTGCATCGCTTCCGCTCAAAACAACATTTACTTTATCGCTTCCACACTTTGGACATTTTCTTATCTTGAAAACTTTTCCTTCTACTTTTTTCTTTTTACTCATTCCATGAGCCTTTTCCCATTCAGCTGGAGAATCAAATCCTTCTCTTATCCAGTCTGGTGTTGCTAATTTTGATTTTGCCATTACTCACTCCCCCATTGCTCTGTTTCGTTATTCCATATTTCAATTTTTCCTGAACATTTATATTCAGTACATATTTCCAATACATTTGTATAATATTTTCCATTCATACAGGTATTATTTTCCAGTTCAAATCCGTTTAGACATGAGATTTCATTTCTTGCAGTGCAGTTGCAATTATTAGCTAACCATTCAGTATAATTCTCTATTGATTGTTGTTCTTTTACGGTATTTGCCCGCATTTGATTTCCTATAAACATTAATAAAAATGCAACTGCTAAGGTGGTTATAAAAATCACGCTCATTGTTTGAATTAATTTTTTTGATTTATTTTCCATTTTAAATGTCTAGATTAGCCTCCTTTGCATTTTCTGAAATGAAAACTTTTCTTGCCTGAACATCGTCTCCCATAAGCATTGAAAAAGTCGCATCCGCTTCAACTGCGTCTTCCACAAAAATCTTTTTTATTTTTCTTGTTTTTGGATTCATTGTCGTATCCCATAACTGCTGCACATTCATTTCTCCCAAACCCTTGAATCGGGTAATGCTTGCAGTTCCTAACTTCTCGGATTCTTTTTTAAGTTCTTCATCTGAATAAACATAATAATCTTTATTTTTTCTTATCCTGTATAATGGGGGAAGAGCAGCATAAATATTTCCGTTTTCAATAAGTTTCGGCATAAACCTAAAAAAGAATGTCAAAAGCAGAGTTTTAATGTGTTCTCCGTCAACATCTGCATCGCTCATAATTATTATCTTGTTGTATCTTAATTTCTCCGCATCAAATTGTTCCCCGACACCTGTTCCGATTGCAACTACCAGATTTGCTATTTCCTCGCTTGCAAGACTCTTAACCGGATTTGATTTTTCAACATTCAAAATTTTTCCCCTTAGGGGAAGTATTGCCTGATATTCTTTATCCCTCGCCATTTTAGCGCTCCCGCCCGCGCTTTCTCCTTCTACAATGTATAATTCAGTGTTATCAGATTTTTTATTTGAACAGTCTGCAAGTTTTCCTGGAAGTCCCCCGAGAGAGAAAGCATTCTTTCTTCTGACTAAATCCTTTGCCCTCTTTGCAGCCATTCTTGCTTTTGCAGCAGATTCAGCCTTAGAAACAATTTTTCTGGCAATAGCAGGATTCTCTTCAAAAAATTCAGATAGTGCAGTTGTGACAATTGAATCAACCCATCCTTTAACTTCTGAATTTCCAAGTTTTGTTTTTGTCTGCCCTTCAAACTGAGGTTCAGGAATTTTTATGTTTACTATTGCAGTCATTCCTTCCCTTACATCTTCTCCAGAAAAGCTTTCATTTTTCAAGATCCCTTTTCTCTTTGAATAATCATTCATTACTCTAGTCACTGCTGTCTTAAATCCGAAAACATGTGTACCCCCTTCAACAGTATTTATAGTGTTTACAAAACCGAAAATATTTTCCTGATATCCGTTATTATATTGTATTGCAACTTCTATAACCGTATGGTCCATGTCTCTCTTGAAATAAATGGGTTTATGCAGAACCTCTTTTGATTTGTTGAGCCATTTAACGAATTCTATCAATCCCCCTGAAGAAAAAAATTCTTCTTTCTTCCCTTTCATCTCGTCATGAAGAATTATTTTTAATCCAGTATTCAAAAATGCAATTTCCCTAAATCTTGTTTCAAGGATTTTATAATCAAAGTCCACAGTTGAAAAAATTTCTTCATCGGGCCAGAAAATAACTTTTGTCCCTGTTTCATTTTCAGGACATTTCCCTACAACTTCAAGTTTTGTTTTGACATCTCCTCTCGAATATTCCTGCCTGTAAATTTTTCCGTCTCTTTTAATCTCAACAATGAATTTTTTTGACAAAGCATTTACACAAGAAATTCCGACCCCGTGAAGTCCTCCTGAAATCATATAAGATTTTTTGTCAAACTTTCCTCCAGCATGAAGTTTTGTAAGCGCAATTTGGACAGCAGGAACTTTGTAAATAGGATGTGGATCAACAGGAATTCCTCTTCCGTCATCTTCAATTGTCGCACTTCCGTCTTTGTTTATTGAAACCAAAATATTTTTGCAGAATCCTGCCAAGGCTTCGTCTACAGAGTTATCAACAGCTTCATAAATTAAATGATGAAGTCCGTCCTTGCCTGTGCTTCCAATGTACATTGCAGGTCTTTTTCGCACTCCTTCAAGCCCTTCAAGAACCTTGATTGATTCTGCTGTATACTTTTCTACCATTTTATTGTTATTTAAAAGTCCAGAGAATTCTAGCTGATTGCTAACAAACTAAGCAAATTTTTGCCAGATTTCCTGCATTTTATACTAGAAAAAAGTTCAGATTATTTATAAACTTTTCTGCATCAAAAATACATTTTATCGACGGAAAAAATAATTTTTCTAGAATTATTCCTTAGCTTTTGCTTTTTCTTTAATCACATCTTTTGCTTCTTTTCCTTTCCTAATCCAGTTAACTTTTCTTCTTTTCATAGCCATATTTTTTCTGCATTTTGAAGAACAAAGATACTTAACAGTTCCGTCATTTTTGACTAAGCTTAATCCTCTTGGATTTTCATATGTTCTTCCGCAATAAACACATTTAGGCATCTTTCTTCCTCCTAACTAAAATAGCAGAATAATTAAAACTGAACATATCTCTTGTATAATTCTTTACTTCAAAATCGATATTTGCGTTATAATCTATTTTTATCATGGGAATTGCTTCTAATTCTTTTATAGGAACTATTTCTGCAACGAGACCTTTTTTTTCTAAATCGTTTTTGATTTCATTTTTATAATCTATCGGGGCATATAAACCAAAAATTGGTTCTTCTTCTAATTTTGTTTTAACATAATCGGCTATAAATCCCGAATCAGTTTTGGTTATTTCTTTCATTAAGTATAAACCCCCTTAGTAACTTTTGAACGAATTTTTCTTGCTTCAATTTCAGTTTCTCTCAACATTAAGATATCTCCCGGTCTTACTGGTCCCTTAACATTTCTTCTCATGCTTCTTCCCTCGTCTCTTCCTGCCTTGACCAATGCTTTTACTTGTGTAATTTCCCCCCTAAATCCGGTTCTTCCAAGAATCTCTTCTACAACAGCAGGAACAACTTCTCCAAGATTAATTCTATCTCTTCCTTTCTGAGATTGTTGTTGCTGTGAATCTTGCTGTTTAGTATTTTGTGATTTTGCCATTCTTTTACTTCAATCCTTTAATATCAGATTCAGCTTCTCCGGCACTAATTACAACTACAGAAGATGCTGGAACAGAAATACCGACAGCAATTCCCAATTTCTGTCTGCTGTCAACTTCATGGCATAAGATTTTTTTCTCTTTGCACAATAATGGGATATGTTGAATAATTTCTTTAGGTTCAACATCAGCGGCATAAACAACAAGCTTAGCAGTTCCTCTTTCAATTGCTTTTGTAACTTCGTTTGTTCCTTTCTCAACCTTTCCTGTTTTTCTTGCCTTTTCTATTATTTTATATAAATCTGCCATGTTAAAATTTCCGAGAATAATAAGTGATATCCTCACTCACGTTCATCGGATAAATTAGTTAGAAAAAATCAGTTTAAAAATCTTTTGTTATCTTTTTTGGATATAAATTATTATAAGGTAAAGGGGCAAGAATCTTTATGCCTGAAAAGGATAAAACAAATGAGAAACTTGTTTCTAAAACTTTTATTGGAATTGGATTGCTATCAGCAGGATTTGGAGCATTTCATGGCTTTTATGATGGAGAAGGAATACCATTACCTTTGGACTCTTTGAAATACTATCTTACTTATAGCCCTGCAATTATACAAAGTCTCTTAGGAATTTATGATGGAATATCTATAGCAAAAACAGGTAAACAAACTACAGGAAATTATCCAGATTGTATGGTGGGAGAACTTGAAAAAACAATATGCGCTCCACAAGAGGAAAAAGAGCTAATCAATCATACCTTATATGGCGCAATAATGGGGGGAATTGGAGAAGGAATTGGAGGAGCAGTTGAAACATTATTAGGATATTTTATAGGATTTACAGCAGGAAGAATAACAAAAATATTATCTTAAAATGGCTTCAGAACAATTTGAAAGCTTAAGAAAAGAAATAGACAAAGGTTTCTATCGGATAAAGACTATCACAAATTTTTTTGGAAAAGCTCCACTAAAAGAATTAAATAAAGGTTATGAAATAATATTAAGGAGGTATTACTCTAGAAAAAGTTCAGTGGAGTTTATAGAAGAAAAAATAAAACAGGGCTATACTAGAGAAAGTGCTTGCAGAGCATTTGCTTCTTCCTGGATTCTTTTATGGCTTGAAGAAAAAGACGAAATAAAGAAAAGAGTCTTTTCTGAAATTTCTGATTTAAAAAATGCTTCAGAAAGGGGAAAAGAATCTTTATTGATAAAATCTATTTCTTAGGAATTATTTTTCGTTTTATAAACATCCAAAAGGAAAAAAAGGAATCCTTTTTTCTGATTTATTATCCTTATCTGTTTTTAAACCACAATCCGAGCAATAACTTCCTTTAGTAGTAGGAGTACCGCAAGATGAACAATAAGTTTCAGAATCATTTTGATTTATATTAGAGGTTATATTCGAAATTTTTTTTAACTTACTTTCTTTGCTTATTTTTATATCTGAATCTAAATGTCCTGAAATTATTTTTATTACATTGTTTATATGATCTTTATAAATTTCCGAGATAGAATCTAGATACATTTTTGAAGAGTAAAATCATCCATGTGCATAGCTTCAGAATAAGAAATCGTTTTATTTATGAAGGGTTGTGGTACCATTAAATACTAATTTGCATAAAATTCATAAATATTTAGATAATTCACTTCCAATTAACTTCAACTTCATCTGTTCTTTGTCGGGGTTTTATATCCAGATTTTCAATTTTTATATATGGAATTTTAATTCCATGTTTAAACATTATTTCCCCTAAAAAAGCGATCATTGCTCCATTGTCTACAAGGACAGAATTGTCAGGAACAAACAATTTTGTTTTGTTTCTTCGTTCCGAGCACATTATTTTACACATCTCCTGCAGTCGTGAATTGCATGCAACTCCTCCGCCTAAAAGCAATTCTTTTTTTCCTATATGTGCTAACGCACGTTCTGCAGTTTCAACGAGCATTGCAAATACAGTTTCCTGCATTGAATAGCACAAATCTTCAATTTTATATTTCTTGGATTCCATTTTTTGTTTGAGATTTGTCAGAATTCCAGAAAGAGAAATATCCATTCCTTTTACAACATAGGGAAGTTCGATATAATTTTTTCCCTGTTCTGCAAGTTTCTGAATTTTCGGACCTCCTGGAAAACCGATTCCCAAAAATCTTGCAAAATTATCTATAAAATTTCCAATGCCGATATCAAGAGTTTCACCAAATATTCTATATTTTCCAGAGGAGTACGCTATTATCTGAGTGTTTGCCCCAGAAACATAAAGCATTACAGGATCTTTTGCTCCAGTCATCTTTCCTACCTCAAGATGAGCGATGCAATGATTGACCGGAACAATCGGCTTTTTCAGTTTTTCTGAAAGATGTTTTGTAAATTTCAATCCTTCTAATAAACAAGGAGAAAGTCCTGGTCCTTGAGAGAACGCAATCGCATCAATTTCTTTTTCATCAATTCCTGATTTAACTAAACTGTCAAGATAAATATTTTCTGAATTTTCACTGTGGTGCTTTGCTGCTTCAATAGGGATTATGCCTCCTTTTTCAGTAGTGTAAGTTTTTTTTACATTAGACAAGATCTTACCATTTTTTACAATCCCAACTCCAAAAGTATGCGCTGTTGATTCTGTTCCTACTATTATTGCCATAAAAAAAAATAACACAAGTTTATATTTAAATTATTCATATCAACAAAATTTATAAGTTGAAGGCATGTTATTTCTTTATGAATAAGATACTTGTCGCAGATGTAATGACAAGGGAACCCGTAACAATTTCTCCTGATGCTAATTTACTAGAATGCGCTAGGAAGATGGTAAAGAAAAAAGTCGGCAGCCTTCTTTTGATCGACAAGGAAAAATTTATGGGATTTATCTCTGAAAAAGATATTCTTTGGGCTTTAGTAAAAAAATCAAATCGGGATTTGACAAAAGTTAGAGCCATTGATATTTCTCCAAAAAAAATTGTTACAATAAAACCAGAAGCTACAATGAATGAAGCGATAGAAAAAATGAAGAAAACAAAATTTGAAAGATTGCCCGTAGTATTAAATAACAAACTTGTTGGAGTTATAACCGCAAAGGATATTCTAAACTTCCATCCTGAATTATATCCAGAAATAGAAGAATTCTCAAAAATAAAAGAAGAGGCTGAAAAACTCAAGAGGGTTAAGAAAGCAGAGATGGGAAAAGATGGAGTCTGTGAAGAATGTGGCAATGAAGGAATTTTATTCGCCGTTGATGGGATATTAATATGTGAAAATTGTAGGGATTCAAGATAATTTTATTCGTTAAGTATTTAAATTAAATTTACCATTTAACATAATGGCTGAAAAGGATAAATTATTTTCAAGCAAAATAAAATACAGTGGAGTTGTTTCTTTTGCAGAGTTCTATAAATTCTGTTATGACTGGCTGAAAGAAGAAACCGGATTAGGTCTATCTGAAGATAAATATGCTGAAAAATTAAGTGGCGATTCAAAAAGTATAGATATTGAATGGACCGGAAGAAGAGAGATGAGTGATTATTTTGCATTTGAAGCAAAGGTTTCTTTCAAAGTTATCGGACTCGTAAATGTGGAAGTTAGTTCCGACGGTAAAAAAATAAAAACTAACAGAGGAAGTATTGAAGTTGGAATCAGAGGAAGTTTAATAAGAGATCCAAAAGGAAGATTTGAAAAAAATCCTTTCCAAAGATTTTTAAGAGGGTTATATGAAAAAATGATTATATCATCGAGAATTGAAGAAATGCAGGGAAAAATTGTAAGTGATTGTGACGAATTTCTTTCTCAGACAAAAGCATATTTAGATTTAGAAGGAAAAAGATAGAGACAGAAATATTTAAATATGTTTTACTCTCAGTTTGTATATGGAAAAAAGATTTTTGGTGATTGTTTTTGCGGCAATTCTTATTTTACCGTTTATTTCTGCAATAAATCTTAATGTTCAACAACAAAATAATGATGCTGCAATGATTCTCGGGGTTGATTCACCTGCACTTTTTGATTTGCATATAACAAACAACGGAAATTCTGATAATTTTATGTTCTACAATTTTTTCGGTTCTGACACCCTTCCAAAGGGGACAGTTGCATTACCTAGTGGAGAGACAACAGATGTTGAAGTTGGAGTTTATCCAAGAACTGATTTCAATCAAGAAGGAAAATACCAATTTGATATTTATATAAAGGGAGACGGCGGACAACAAACTTTTCCCTTAATGGTGAATATAATGCAACTAAAAGATGCATTTGAAGTTGGCGCAGATGAATTTGACCCGAGCTCAAATAATGTTTCTATTTACATAAAAAATCTAGCCGATTTTAATTTTGAAAATGTAGAAGCAAATTTCAAATCTCCTTTTTTTAATTTCGAACAGAATTTTTCATTGGCGCCTTATCAGGAAAAAAGTTTTGAGGTTACATTAAATGAAGATCAATTCAAGGATTTGATGGCAGGTTATTACACTCTCGACAGCCAGATAAACGTTGGAAATCAAAATGCAGATATTCAGGGAACAATGGAATTCTCTGAAAAAAATATTGTTACAACCTCACAGGACGATTATGGCATTATTGTAAGCACCCAAAAAATAATAAAGACAAATAAAGGAAATGTTGTCTCAAATTCTTCAACAGTTATTAAGAAAAATATAATCTCTAGGCTTTTTACAAGCTTCAGTCCAGCACCTGATTTAGTGGACAGACAAGGATTAATAGTCTATTATACTTGGGAACAACAGTTAAATCCAGGAGAGAGTTTGAATATTGTAATTACGACAAACTGGCTTCTTCCGTTATTGGCTATTTTGTTAATAGTAGCAGTGATTATATTAGCTAAGCAATTTTCTAAAACAAGTTTATCATTGAAGAAAAAAGTAACTTTCGTAAGAGCTAAAGGCGGAGAGTTTGCATTAAAGGTTTCTATAATGATAAATGCAAAGCATTATATTCAAAGAGTTAATGTCATTGACAGATTGCCTATGTTAGTAAAGCTTCACGAAAAATTCGGAGGAGAAATGCCAAAGAAAGTTGATGAAAAGGGCAGAAAGGTAGAATGGTATTTTGATAAACTTCAGGCAGGAGAAACAAGAGTAGTATCCTACATAATATATTCTAAAGTAGGTGTTCTTGGAAAGTTTGCACTTCCTTTAACAACTGCTATATACGAGAAAGATGGTGAAGTTCATGAAGCAGAATCAAATCATGCTTTCTTCATCGCAGAACAGCTAAGAAAACCTATTGAAGATTAATCCCAATTCCAATAATCTTCGGCTACTACTTTTTTGTCTTTAATATCCTGTTCTAATTTACTGTAAATTTCCCCGTATATATCCCCCAAATCTCTGTAAACAGCAATCATCTCTGAAGCCCATAAAGCGAGGTTCTTGTTTGATTTTAGAGCAGGACTTGATTTAATCAAATTAAAGGCAGTACATAATTTATCCAAGCAGGATCTTAGGTTATCTGTTCTTTTTATTTCGTTTAATGTAGTTATATAATCTTTAACCAAATTTTTTCCTATTTGTGTAGGTACGAAAGAATAGTCTCCTTTTAATTCCATTATTTAATAATTTAATAATGTTTTATAAAGATTTATATAAAACAGGACAAACTTTTAAAAATGTATTTTAATTATCCATTATAGCCCCTCATAGCATAGTGGTAATGCAACTGGCTGTAGACCGGTTTATCCAAGTTCGATTCTTGGTGGGGGGACTTAATTAAAGTATTTAATAAAGAATTCTTTTTAAAAAATTATAAAAAAAATAAAAATAAAAATTATTGATTATTATCTTTTTTTCTTCTTAGCTACTGTTTTTTTCTTAGTTCTCTTTTTTCCGCCACGAGCCATCATAGCCTCACAAACATTTCCCTGTCCATCAACATAATAAAGATGTCCTGGTTTTCTTGTGATTACTTTTTTAACAATTATCTTTCCCATTTTTCATACCTCCTTTTTATCTTTATAATTTTAATTTGTCGTCGGGAATATTTAAATGTTTCTGTTTATCGACGAGAAGTGACATTTTTTGTTATTTTTCCCGTCGGGAAAAAAGAATTTACAATTTCTTTATTCTTTTTGTTTATCGGAATCTCGACGAGACTTAAAAAATTCTTTTCGGGATAAACACATGGATTAAACGGCTTGACAATTTTCAAGTCAACAACTTTATTTTTTCTGTCAAGCCAGACTGCGAGGAATGGATAGAATACAAAAAAAGAATGTATAGCAATATTCTGCTCTTTCTTAAATTTAAAAAGAAGAATTCCTGCTTTTTCTCTTCTTGAAAACATTAAACCTGAAAATTTTCTCCAAAGATTACAGTTCTCTGCTAAAACCTTTATCCTCTTTTTTTTATAGCCAATTATTAATTCGCTCTTTTTCATATTTCTTTTTTTTGTATTCCGCATAAAATCGGTTAACATTTCTTTCTGTTACAAAATCATGATGTATAAAGCCCCCGCCAAATGATTTAGGGATATGCATCAGTTCATGGATTATTACTTTTAATTTTTCTTCATCGCTAAGTTTTTCATATCGTTCTGTAAGAAATTCAAGAACATAAACTGCCTTTATTCCGATTGCTTTCTGCATCACCTTATTCAAGCCGTGACATCTGGCTATTGTTCCCCTTGAAGAGGTTCCAAAACTTCTAAAACATCTCACATGAGAGACATCAATGTGCGGGAAAAGCATTTTAGACATTTCTTCAGCTGTTTTCTGGATATCCTCGGCAAATTCATATTTCATAAGAAGGAAAAATAAAATAAGTTTATATATTTTTATCACTACTTTATCAAATCAAAACCTTAATTCAATGATCTTTTCGTCAGAAGTCTGACCGAATTTTATGTTTAGGCTTTTTGGCGGAACTCCCAATTCTTTTGAAAGAAGGTTTAGTAGTTCAATATTAGCCTTTCCGTTTTCAGGCGTAGATTTCAGGTAAACTAGATACCTGCCGTTTCCAAAGTTTTCAACACTCTGTTTTGATGAATTTGGTTTTACTTTTACTCTTATTATCATAATTTAATTTGTAAAAAATCATTTAAAATTTTATCTGTTCTCCGGTTCTTTCCATGATCTTCCAAGAGCATGATAGATATCATGTTCTGTCTTTCCAGCAACTTTATTTCCCTGCCGATTAAATAATCCATACTGGTTTAATTTAAATCCCTTCTTTCTAGCAATAACTCTTAATCCTATCCCTGCTCCGAATTTGCTTGAATAAGCAAGCAATGTAGCCCCCCATGAATCAGATGTTGTGTAATACAACTCCACATTTACTCCCTCAATCCTCCATCTTGATTTCTTTTCTCCGCCTTGTATAAATTTCCCTTTCTTCCCCATAAAATTTTCCAATTTTATTTTATCTTTCGGAATTAGAACAATATCAATGTCTACTGGATTTTTTTCCTTTCGTCTTATGCTTCCTGCAACCTCAATTTTGCTGCAAAAAGGTTTTAGATAATCCACAATTTTATTTGATAAATGAGTAACAACCTCCCCGTTTCTTGTAACAACCCTCCTGCCTTTCTTGAATATCACTCTTTTAAACATAAATATTTAACGTTGTAATAACTTATAAATTTTAATGAAAACAGTAAAGGGGGTTGATGAACAATTAAAAAGAAATTCAAAATTCTCTATTTATAAAAATAAAAAATTAGTTTTGGGGGAAGGAAACTCAAAAGCAATTCTTATGCTAGTTGGACAGAATCCCGGAGCAGAGGAAGAAAAAACAGGGAGGCCTTTTGTAGGCAGATCGGGAAAATTTCTTGATAAAATCCTTGAAAAAAATAAAATAAAAAGGAAAAATGTTTACATAACTTCAGTAGTTAATATAAAAACGCCTGATAACAGGAAACCTACAAAAAAAGAAATTGACTTCTTCATGCCTTATCTTATTGAAAAGATAAATATAATAAAGCCTAAAATCATTGTTCTAATGGGAGAAGTAGCATGGAAAACTCCGATGATTAAAGGAATAAAATACATAAAAACCTATCATCCTGCAGCAGCAATGCGTTTCCCGAATATAAGAAAAAAATTTGAAGAAGATTTCAAAAGATTAAAATGGAAATAGAAACTACAGGTCTTGATTTGCTAGGTAAAGATGAAAAAGGAAAAGTAAAAATGCTTCTTAATGAATATTATTCCAAAATTCAAAGGCTTATAAAAAATGATTTAACCCTAAAAATAGATTTGAAAGAATACAAAAAAGAAGGTAAAGCTAAAAAGTATGTAATTAATACAGAAGCGATTCTTTCTGGAAAAATTTTTAATTCAGAAGGATGGAGTTGGGATTTAGAAAGAGCTGTTCATAGAGCAATGAAGAAAATAGAAACAGAAATAGAACATAAATATCATGTAAGCGAACAGCATTAATAAGATTAAAGAAAAAATACTGATTATCTTCTAGTTACAATTTCTAAAGCATCTCTGTTTTTCAGTCTGTAATCTTTTCCTAAAATCTTTTTGGTTCTTGCGTCAATTGCTCTTATAAAATTATTTCCGAAATCGGTGTGAAGAAAAAAGGCGAAATCAAGTGCAGTTGAATTCGGAGGAAGCAAAAAACAATCAGGAAGAATTCTTCCTTTGCTATCCGCAAGTTTGTTCGCTCCAGCAGGAAAAATTGCCAAATATCCAAGCAATTCAAATACCGCATAATTCAAAATTTTCTGAACACCAGTTCCATCAGGAAATCTGTCAAGAACATTTTTCTTAATTTTATCTAAAGCCTCTTTCTGTCTTTCATTCAAATTTCCCTTAACAACAAAACTTGTTTCTCCAGAAGTATATTCAATTAATCCAGCCTTTGCAGCTTCTCTCAATGCAAGTTCAGAATCAGCAGAGCAGGGAATTATCGTCAAATTGGGAAATTTCTTTTTAAGCATTTCATAATTTTCTTTTCCTTTTAGGGTGTCAACCTTATTTGCAGCAATAATCATAGGTTTGCTTTCTTTTCTTAGCTCCGATGCAAATTTCAAGAGCTGTGCTTCATTCCATGTGCTTGCTCTTGCAGGTAAATTTGTTTTAGACAAAGCCGATTTGACATTTTCTTCATTAACTTTAAGCCCTGAAAATTGATTAGCTACAGCTTTAGCAAAATTTTCCTCTTCAAGTTCGGCTTTTCTTGCAAAACCTTTCCATACTTTTATAAGAATTCCCAAAAACCATTTGTCTAATTCATCTTCAAGAAAAATAACATCTCTTGAAATATCATAATTTTCTGTAGGTTTTCCGCCCTCATCTGTTGTTCCAGAAGCGTCAACTATCTGAATAAAAACATCTGCCTGCCTTAAATCATCAAGAAACTGATTTCCCAACCCCTTTCCTTCACTAGCTCCAGGCACAAGTCCTGCAACATCAATTAAATCAACAGGCACAAATCTTTTATGATTAATGCAAAAACCATGGTTAGGATTACATTGAGTATTAAACTCCTTGTCAATACAATCAACTTTTACATATCCAACCCCATGATTAGGTTTTATTGTAGTAAAAGGATAGGAAGCAATTTCAACTTCCGCCAAAGTTGCTGCCTTAAAAAAAGTACTTTTACCTACAGAAGGTTTTCCGACAAGTCCTATTAACATTTAATTAAATAAAAAAATACTTATTTAAATTGTTCTAATTGGCTTTCCCATTATTTTAATAATTCTTCTTCCTCTTTTCACCCTAATCAGGAAGGCTATTATCAAGATGATCACAACTAAAATTCCTATTACTAAAAAGAACAGGATATACCCCAAAGTATCTTCAGGACTTCTTTGTAAAACTTCAAAATATGCACTTGATGGAGCAATTCCTCCGGGATAAACAAGTTCTAAGCCGATAATATATTTACCGAGAGGCAAATCTCCTGTACCAAAATTACGCATGAAGTCCATGCTATTCTGAACAAGAACCGTCTCACTCTGTGTTAAATAAATTTTTCCGGTGTAATCTTTGATTACATAATTTAATGTGACATCCATCCTTGTTTTATCCCCCATAGGAATCAGTTGTACTCTTGTCTCTAATTGTCCGCCTTGTGAAACCTGATAGTTCATATTCAATACTTCTATATTCGAATCAAAAAGAAGAAATCTCTCTCTCGAATTAACATTAATTAAAACCTCATTGCCTCCGATAAATAATTCCCCTACGTAAAGTCCTGGAACAACTGGAGAAAGGACGTTTATAGATAAATTTTCTGTCTGTCCTGCTCTTACCGTTATTGAATTAGCTCCAAAACTTATAATATTATTAGGATCTGTTTTGGTTATTGATAATGTTTGGTCTGAGCTCCCTTCATTTGTTATTGAAATTACTTCTTGATTGTAAGTTCCGTTAATCATTGTAAGATTTATCACACTAGGTGTTACGGTTATATTTAAAGAAGTAGGAACAGAAGGAGTTATTCCTGAAGAAGGAGATATGGGAGTTGTTGTAGTTGAACTACATATGCCTGCATCGCAAGTATAATTTGAAGAACAGCTTCCACAATTTAAAGTATCGCCACAGCCATCACTCCAACTTCCGCAATTATACCCTAATCCTGCACATGTTAAGGGAGTACAAGTAGTCAGAGTACATACACCAGTCTCACAAGTATAATTTGAAGAACAGCTTCCACAATTTAAAGTATCGCCACAGCCATCACTCCAACTTCCGCAATTATACCCTAATCCTGCACATGTTAAGGGAGTACATATTGTTTGAACCTCTCCTGAAAAAAAACCCTCAATATCTCCCCCGGGAGTAATGATAACCTCATTATTGACACTCCCCGCATTCGTCGATATAATATCTGCTCTCACTAAAGCTATAGCAAAAATAATGAGTATGAATATCACATTTTTTTTATGCATAATAAATAAAAAGAAGGGTAATTAATAAACTTAACGAGGGTAATATGTTCGGTCTTAGTCTTTCATTGGCAAAATCTAAAATTAAATTAAGAAATGAGGGTAGCTACTTGGGGATAATATGGTATCTTCTTAGCCCCCTGTTATTTTTTACTTTACTGTTTTTTATTTTTAGTGATAATATCGGAAGTGGTATTCAATACTATCCCTTATATCTTTTAATAGGGATTATTATGTACAATTTTTTCCAGTCCACAACCTTGGAATCAGCAGATATTCTCCTTAATAACCGGGGTTTGATAAAGTCAATAAAATTTCCCCATGAATCCCTTGTATTAGCTACGATACTAAAATCCTTATTTTCACATTTATTTGAAATTGTTGTTTTCGTTATCTTTTTAATCATATTTCAAATAAACTTATTATGGCTGATATTTTATATTCCAATAATCATTCTTTTTGTATTATTTGTTTATGGTCTGTCACTTGGACTTTCTGCGATTACAGTTTATATTACAGATATCCGCAATATTTGGGATTTTGTAACTAAATTATTGTGGTTCGCAACCCCTATTTTTTATAGTATAGGGGGCCATACCAGGTTGTTTGTTTTAAATTTGTTTAACCCCCTTTATTATTTCATAACATTAACCAGAGATCTTTTGATATATAATCAAGTTCCTGAATTATGGCTTATCTTAGGAACAGTAGTATATTCTCTTCTTTCTTTTATAATTGGTTTTGTTATTTTTAATAAACTAAAGAAAAAATTCGCGGAGGAAATGTAATGAAAAGGATAATTGTTAAAAATATATCAAAAAAGTTCAGAATAGGGGCAAAGAAACAAAGCACCTTGAGCGCAGCAAAAAATTTTCTTTCAGGAAGAGAACAGAGAAAGGATTTATGGGTTTTGAAGGATATCTCGTTCAGTGCAGATGAAGGAGAAGTAATAGGAATTATTGGGGAAAATGGTTCGGGAAAAAGCACACTATTAAGGATAATTGCCAGGATATACAATAAGGATGGAGGAAAAATTATTACAAGAGGCAAGATAGTTTCCCTAATCGGAATGAATGAAGGACTGGATGTAAGATTAAGTACAAGGGATAACATATTTTTATGTTGTTCACTCTTAGGACTAAAACAAGATGAAATAAAAAAAAGATTTAAAAAAATAATTTCTTTTGCAGGACTTGAAAAATTTGTGGACACCAAACTATATCAATTTTCTTCTGGAATGATTGCAAGACTGGCTTTTTCGATAGCAATTCATAGTATAAATCATGATCCAGACATTTTACTGCTTGATGAAATTTTTGCGGTTGGTGATGAAAAATTCAAAGATAAATGCTCAGAAAAAATAAAGGAACTTGTCAAAACAGGCTCAACAGTTTTAATTGTAAGTCATGAACTTGATATGCTGAAAAAAATTTGTAAGAGGGTTATATGGATAGAAGAGGGAAAGATAAGAAAGGATGGGGGAAATGAGATTTTAAAGGAATATGAAGATTATTCAAAGGACCTTAAAGTAAACAAAGAACTACTAAAAACTTATGAAGAATACAAAAGAAAACACGAAATTAAAAAGTTACATTTTGCATGCCATAAAAATATTCTTGATTCATGGTTTAATATAGAAAAAGAAGAGAAAGAGGATAATACCCCGTGGATAAATGTGATAAATCCTCTTCCCTTTGAAGATTCAAGTTTTGACTATATATTCTTAGAACGTTTACTTCAGCATTATGAATATGAACAGGGATTAAGATTGTTGAAAGAATGTTTTAGGATACTTAAACCCGGAGGAAAAATTAGAATAATAACCCCCAATTTAGATTTCTTTATAGAAATTTATAATAAAAAGAGAAAATCTTATCATAAGGAGTATATATCCCGTTATTATTCCGGAAGAGGTAAGTTAGAAACTTTTGTAATAAACAATATTTTCCGAGGATGGGCTCATAGATTCATCTATGATTTCAGAACATTAAAATCTTCTTTGGAAGAATCTGGTTTTCATGATATAGAAAAATATAACCCCAATAAAAGTTATGATGATAACTTAAAAAATTTGGAAAGGAAGGGGGATATAACAGGAAAAGACTTCAATAAAATGGAAACATTAATTATTGAAGCTACAAAATAGATCTAATTATTTTTTAATTTGTAATAAAATTGGGGGTATATTTTTTCAGGGAAATCCCAATTACCCCAATATATTTATCGAGAAAATTTGCTAGATGATTCATAAACGATTCTTCTATAAGGGGATTTTCTTCAATTAAACCCATATAATAAGGAGTCTCACACATACATAAAGGATAAGGACATTTTTTTGGTTCAGGAAACAAATTAAATTTTTTATCTTCGGCTTTTCCAATAGATTTTTCAGGAGTAAAGTTTATTTCAGAATAACATCTGTGAGCATCTCCATTTTGGTCTATAACAAAATAATTTTTCCCAGCAGAACATAATCTTCCTTTAAAATTTATAGAGAATAATCCAAAAGTCTTTCCAAATTTCTTAATAGTCTTTTTTTCTTTTTTAGAATAATAATTCTTATGACCAAAACAGTTACATTCAGGAATAAGTATAAAATTTATATTATTTTTTTTAAATATATTACCTATACTTTTTCTCCTTTTTAGATCCCCTTTTAAAGCAACACAATTCACCACAAGGCTACATCCATATTTGTTAGTATACTCTTTAAGAGCCAAAAGTTTTTTTAAGAAAACCTTTGGATCGATATACTCTAAATGTAAAGATGTTGTTATTTTTTCAAGCCTTTTTTTTGCAATATTTATTATAGGTATAAGGTCTTCTATTGGAAGAGAAAGATTTGTAATAATCTCTAAATTATGTTTTGTTTCATTTATTATTTTTTCAACAATCTTTTTAATATCTTTAGAATAAAGTGGTTCCCCCCCCGTAAGCGTTACGGTCCAAGTACCTTTTATTTCTTTAAGTTTTTGGATCGTTTTATTGTAATCAAAATTAAAGATATGATTTTTATCTAAAAAACAATAAGAACAATTATAATTACATTTGTGTGTAAATTGCCAGATTATCATTTTTTTATTATGTTCAATTATCATTTTTTTTAATCATTTATTTTAAATTGTTTTTTTATAAAGGTGGTTGGATCTTTTATTAATTCCCCCTTATAAGGTTCAAGCTCTTCATCACCGAAACGATTATAATATTGTCTATTAAGCCCATCGCAAATATTGGTTAGAGCACATTCTTGACATTTTAGGGTTTTGTGATAATTAAGACCTTTAATACAAGAATTAGCTTCCATTTGGTAATAATTAGATAACTTTCTTTTATCTCTTTTAAATAAAAACGGAGGAAAAGTTTTAAAATTTTTTTTCCAAGACATAAAATCCCATTCGTGTGAATCATAAGGTAATTGACTAAAATTATATTGATGACTCTCCAATCCTTTTAGAAAGCAAAATGGAAAATATCTTATGTTTGATTCAATTCCTTCTTTTTCAAGAATTTTAATCGCCTTTTGAAGATAAGGGACCATAACAGAATGTCTTTCTTGAAATTCAATTTCTCTAAAGTAACTCCAATCCCCAAAGGGATTAAAACAAATAAAATTTACAACATCTGCATTTATTTTAACAGCATATTTTGCTATATTAAGCAGTTGAGTAGTATTAAATTTGTTTAATGTAACATTAATTCTTATCGGGATATTATTGTTTACGAGATTTTTTATGCCCATTTGTTGAATCTCTGAAGCCTTAGGAGAACAAACTATTTGATCATATGTTCTACCCAGCCCATGAACAGAAATGATAAAATCAAAAATACCGGCCTTTTTTAAAGAAAAAACTTTTTTCTCATCAGCTAAAGCAATTCCATTTGTTATTATACTTGGTCTTAATCCTATTTTTTTACAAAATCGTACTAATTCCAAAATATAAGGATAAATTGTAGGCTCCCCCCCAGTTATATCCACCCGGTCATTACCAAATATTCCCCTGTAAATTAAAGCTTCAATTTTAGCTAAAAAAATATTTTTCCATATTTTTTTATTTGAAAAATGATAATAACAAAATCTACAATTAAGATTACATCCATAGCCAACATAAAGAACTGCTCTCGTAGTTATCTTCATAAATAAGGAAAAATTTATTAGAATATTTAAGGATTTCTTTGTTATTTAATTCATATCCTTAATTTTCTTTAGTTTATAATATAGATTCGGATTGTATCTTTTCATTAAGATACCCATTTTACCCATAATTCTATCAGGAGTGCCAATAACATATTTCATTCCTGAAGCAATTTTTTTCTTTAATGGAGCAATTTTTTTCTTTAATATTAATATTTCTTGATATATCCTTTTGTTTAAGTTACAGAGAAACATTTTTATACTCAAATATGAAGAATATCTCCAAATTTTGAAACTACTCCATTTCTTTCCTTGAGGAATTTTATTTAAATCAATAAATTCCGATCTTGCAAGATTATTTTTCCATTCATTATAAAAAGGATTTTGTAAATTCCAAGGATTATTTTTTTCTTTGTTGTCTGTTCTAAAAGGCCTTTCAAAATGCAGGACGATACTATCCACTTTTTTAAAAACTATATGATTTACTCGGAGATTAAATACTAAAGGGGTATTAATCCATAGATTATAAAAAAATAAATTAAGTATGGGATCATCACCATTAATAATCTTTTTATATTTCTTGAAAAGAATTATCAATTTATTAAAAGTATCTTCTTTAATTATATTCGTATCAAAAGCTATTACTGCCGAATTAAAAGTAGGTCTGATTAAATTATATTCTTTTTTTAATAGAAATATTTCATTGCTATCCCTTAAAGAAAAATAAGACCTAAAATCTTTATTTAATATTTTAAGACTAGAAAATGCTTTTGTATTTGTTAGTTTATCCAAAGAAGCTCTTACAATAATATCTGCATCAAGAAAAATTACATGTTTCCATTTTTTGAATTCGGGAGTAAATAAATAAAACTTGTCTAAAACAACAGGAGGATAATTGCCATCTCCAATCGGCTTATTGTATAATGGCTTGCATTTCTTAATCAGAATCCCCTTGTCCCTGAACCATTTCAGGTCTTTTTCAGGAATTTCATGAGCCAAAAGCATGTAATCTCCCTTCCATCCTGCATTCCAGTAAACGCTTGAGAACAGCTGCTTTGCCTGGTCAATGTAATTCTTGTCTGCAAGCGTTACAAGTAAATTTTCTTTCATTGTTTAATTTCCCAAAATTGTTGTATCAAAACCCTAATGGTCGCTTATCCAAGAGATTAAGCCCATAATACATTTATAATCGCACAAATCAAAACACTTTTTTATAATCTTCTTTCGATATTTCTGCATATTCTTACCATTCCATATCTCTTCTATGGAATTCTTTTTCAAATCACCTATATCTTGAAGGCAATAACATTCTGATCTAACCCTATCATTATCTATATGCATATTTCGCCAGGGAGAATAACAAAGAAGATCTTTATCTGAATTTTTAATAAATCTCTTTATCATTTCGGTTCTTCTAGGTTCACTAAGTTGATCCTTATAACATCCAAAGTATTCTATTTCAGGTAATTGGTAAATTAATTCAATTTTGTATTGCAATGCTTTTTTGATTAGTTGAGGATGAATATTTTCTAAATAATTTGCGGCTTCTAAATCATTTTGATAAAATATGTTTTCGGTATCTTCTAAGAGTAATATTGGATAAAATCTTATAAAACTAAATCCATGTTCCTTTGCAAAGTCCAACATTTTTTTCATTTCATGGTAATTTGTTTTCATTACAGTAAATTGAATACCCGTGACTATTTTATGGCTGCATTTTTCTTTATATTTATTGATTAATTCTATATTTCTAAGCAAATCTTCAAATTTTCCCCCAATCCTTATATTTTCGTATGTTTTTTTTGTTGCACCGTCTATAGAATAACATATTGTAATGTCGGTACTTGTTAATTTTCTAGCCCATTTTTCATTTATCAATGATCCATTGGTCAATATCATCTGTTTTAAGTGGGGGTAAGTAGATGCTTTATTAAATAATCTTTCAAAATATTTGGATAAAAATATTTCCCCCCCAGTCCAAGTGATTTGATCTAGGTATGGAAGCAATTTTTCAATTTCAATAACTCGGCTTTCAGTTATATCAAAATCCTTTCCATCACACCACGACTTATCCCAGAATCCACACATTTTACATTTTAGGGTACATTTATTGGTTAACACAACAGTAAGCGATAAAGGTTTTGATTTAAGAATTTTTTTTCTCTTTGTAACCTCAATTTCATTAAGTATTTTATTTTTTAGGAATACATCATCCCGAACAGGGAACATCTTTTTAGCTTTTTTAAATGCCTTTATAGCTAATACATTTTTACCCTCTCGTCTTAAAGATTTACCAAGTTCTACACATTCCTCAAACGTTACAAGTAAGTTTTCTTTCATTTTTTTACCCCCTTTAATTTGTAGTACATATCAGGATTGTGCTTCTTTATTAAAATTCCAATTTGTCCTATAATCCTATCGGGAGTGCCAATAACATATTTCACCCAAGAAACAATCTTTCTTTTTGATAAAACAATTTTTTCTATTAAGATAGGTAATTTTTTACGTAAAATCTTCCTATTCAAATAAAAAGAATAAGAATAAATTTTGAAACTGCTCCATTTCTTTCCTTCAGGAATCTTGTTCAAATCAATTAATTCTGCTTTTTCTAGGTTAGATTTCCATTCAGGGTAAAAAGGATTGAAAGGATCCCATGGACGAAATTCTTTTTTATCATCTATTCCTATAAAATGAAAAATAATAGCTTGAATAGTTCTTAGTTTTAAATCATAATAGAAATTAAGATAATATGGCCATAGATTATAAACCAAAGGCAGTTTTTTCCATTTCTTGTAAAAGTAAACATTAAGAATTAATTGTTCCCCAAATTTACTAAATTGTTTATATTCAAGGAATAATTCTTTTAATTTAGAAAAACTATCCTCTTTTATTATATCCGTAGAAAAAGCCATAACGCCTGCATTGAAAAATTTTGCATTGAGTCTGAATTTTCTCTCTAAAAATATGCTTTTACTTTTTTCGGTAATCTGGTTTTTTAATTTAGGACCATCCATATCAGTAACTGCATTAAATCCTGTTGTTTTCGCTAGTTTATCCAAAGAAGCTCTTACAATAATATCTGCATCGAGAAAAATAACGTGTTTCCATTTTTTGAATTCGGGAGTAAATAAATAAAACTTGTCTAATATAATTGGTGAAAACCACCCCCACCCTTTCTTGGACAGTAATTTGCATTTCTTAATCAGAATCCCCTTGTCCCTGAACCATTTCAGGTCTTTTTCAGGAATTTCATGAGCAAGAAGCATGTAATCCCCTTTCCATCCTGCATTCCAGTAAACGCTTGAGAACAGCTGCTTTGCCTGGTCAATGTAATTCTTGTCTGCAAGCGTTACAAGCAAGTTTTCTTTCATTTTTTTACCCCCTTTAATTTGTAGTACAGATTAGGATTGTGCTTTTTTATTAAAATTCCAATTTGTCCTATAATTCTATCAGGAGTATTTATTAAGAAATAAAAAGTTTTTTTAATCTTTGAATGAGTAAGTTTAATAATAAAAACAATTTTTTCCCTCGACTTCAAATATAAGGTGTAATATTCTGCTGTAACTTCTCTCCATCTTTTTTTAGGGGGAATTCTATTATTCAAATCAATCAGTTCTGCTCTTTCTAAATTAGATTTCCATTCGGGATAAAAAGGATTATTTTTTTCCCAAGGTTTATTAGTTATTGAGGGGCAGGATATAAAATGTAAAGTAACCCCTTTTATTTTTTCGGGTTTAATGTTACAATCATAAATAATCCTAAGCATATCTGTATTATAAACCCAAGGAATTTTTTTTCTTTTTCTATAAAAGAATAAATTAAAAATTGGTTCCTCCCCTATCCGACAAATAGATTTATATCTCTTAAAAATTTTTTTTAATTCATTAAAAGAATTTTCCTGAATTATATTAGTTGGAAAGGCTAGAACTCCTGTATTAAATGAAAGTTTATTAATATTATAACCAAGATTTATTTCCTCAAAAAACAATTTTTCATTCTTAGTCCTATTGAAAAATTGTTTCCTTAACTGGAATATAGAATCACTTGCTGCAAATCTGTTAACCTTTGTTAGTTCATCCAAAGAAGCCCTTACAATAATATCTGCATCCAAATAAATAACATGCTTCCATTTCCTAAATTCAGGAGTAAATAAATAAAACTTGTCTAAAACAACAGGGCGGTAACCTTCTCCAATCGGCTTATTGTATAATGGCTTGCATTTCTTAATCAGAATCCCCTTGTCCCTGAACCATTTCAGGTCTTTTTCAGGAATTTCATGAGCAAGAAGCATGTAATCCCCTTTCCATCCTGCATTCCAGTAAACGCTTGAGAACAGCTGCTTTGCCTGGTCAATGTAATTCTTGTCTGCAAGCGTTACAAGCAAGTTTTCTTTCATTTTTTTACCCCCTTTAATTTGTAGTACATATCAGGATTGTGCTTCTTTATTAAAATTCCAATTTGTCCTATAATCCTATCGGGAGTGCCAATAACATATTTCACCCAAGAAACAATCTTTCTTTTTGATAAAACAATTTTTTCTATTAAGATAGGTAATTTTTTACGTAAAATCTTCCTATTCAAATAAAAAGAATAAGAATAAATTTTGAAACTGCTCCATTTCTTTCCTTCAGGAATCTTGTTCAAATCAATTAATTCTGCCTTTTCTAGATTAGATTTCCATTCGGGGTAAAAAGGATTGAAAGGATCCCATGGGCGAAGTTCTTTTTTATCATCTATTCCTGCAAAATGTAAAATAACCGCTTGAACATTCCTAGGCTTTATATTATAATAAAAATCAAGATAATGGGGCCATAGGTTATAGATTAAAGGCAATTTTTTCCATTTCTTGTAAAAGTAAACATTAATGATAAATTCTTCCCCATATTTGCTTATTGCTTTATACTTTTTAAATAAACTTTTTAATTCTGTAAAAGTTTCATCTTTTATTATATTCGTGGAAAAAGCCATAACCCCAGGATTAAAACTTGGTTTATTTAAGTCATATTTGTTTAGCTCATTAAAAAAACGGATATCTGAAATCTGATCTAAAAGTTTTGGTTTATCAGAAACATCTGTAGCATAAAATCCCTTAATTTTTGAAAGCCTGTTTAACGATGCCCTTACTATCGTGTCTGATTCTATAAAAATAACATGTTTCCATTTTTTGAAATAAAGAGTAAATAGGTAAAATTTGCTTATTACAGTTCCTGAGCGAAGCTCTTTAATCCCAATCTTATGTTCATAGATTGGCTTGCATTTCTTAATCAGAATCCCCTTGTCCCTGAACCATTTCAGGTCTTTTTCAGGAATTTCATGAGCCAAAAGCATGTAATCTCCCTTCCATCCTGCATTCCAGTAAACGCTTGAAAACAGCTGCTTTGCCTGATCAATGTAATTCTTGTCTGCAAGCGTCACAAGTAAGTTCTCTTTCATTTTTTTACTCCCTTTAATTTGTAATACAAATCAGGATTGTGCTTTTTTATCAAAATTCCAATTTGTCCTATAATCCTATCAGGAGTATTTATTACATAGCGAAAAATATTTTTTATTCTTTTATAGACTCTTTCTTTTTTAAATAAAAAATGAATGTAGGACACACTTTTTAAAAATAAAGGTAGAAAATAGAAATTAAATCCTTTTCCTTCAGGAATATTGTTCAAATCAATCAAATCTGCTCTTTCTAAATTATATTTCCATTCAGGGTTAAAAGGGTTATTTTTTTCCCAAGGTTTGGAATAAAGACTATCAAATTTAACAAAATGAAAAATTATTGCCCTTACTCTTTTAATGTTAATCTTATTATACTCTACCAATGAAAACGAATAAAGATTATAGACCAAAGGCAGTTTTTTCCATTTCTTATAAAAATAAACATTAAGGATTAATTGTTCCCAAAATTTACTAAATTGTTTATATTCAAGGAATAATCCTTTTAATTTAGAAAAACTATCCTCTTTTATTATATCTGTAGAAAAAGCCATAACCCCTGAATTAAAGCATTTTTTATTGAGTCTGAATTTTTTCTCCAAAAATATGCTTTTACTTTTTTCGGTAATCTGATTTTTTAATTTAGGGCCATCCATATCAGTAACTGCGTTAAATCCTGTTGTTTTCATTAGTTTATCCAAAGAAGCCCTTACAATAATATCTGCATCTAGGAAGATAACATGTTTCCATTTCTTAAATTCAGGAGTAAATAAATAAAACTTGTCTAATATAATTGGTGAAAACCACTCCCACACTTTGTTGTATAACAATTTGCATTTCTTAATTAGAATACCCTTGTCCCTGAACCATTTCAGGTCTTTTTCGGGGATTTCATGAGCAAGAAGCATATAATCTCCTTTCCATCCTGCATTCCAGTAAACGCTTGAAAACAGCTGCTTTGCCTGATCAATGTAATTCTTGTCTGCGAGCGTTACAAGTAAATTTTCTTTCATTTTTTATTATTTGTTATTTTGTTAAATGAATTTTCAAATATTTTGATTGCTTTTTCTTTTGTTGGAAATTTTTTAACAGACTGTTTAAGCAATTTTCTTGCCTTTCCTGCATTATCAAGTATATTTTTTATTTTTTCATTAATTTCATTAAAATTGTTAGAATCTTCTACAATAAACATTTTGTCAAATAAGTAATTAGTTCCTGTCCCTGCAGAGATTATTGGAAAACATCCGCACATTGCTGCTTCCATTGTTGTACATGGATGAGGATCATAATCAGGGATGTGAATTAAAAATTTAGATTCGTTATAAAACTTATCCACATCTTTTCTTTGCCCCATATAAATTATTTTCTTATTTTGTTTAGAAATTCTTTTTATGTAACCTTTATACGCCCCATCACCCACAATTATAAATTTTTCAAAATAAGGACACTGCAAACCAAATCCCAGAATTCTTTTAATGTCTTTATCAGGATCTAGTCTTCCGACATATAATCCATAATTTTTCCTTTTAATATCTATTTTTTTAATTTGTTTTGGATAAGGGTTAACCACTTCTACAGGTACATTAACATATTTTAAAGCAAGTTTTTTATTTTGTTCAGAAACAGAGATAATTCCGTCAATCTTTCTGAAAAAAAAAGAGAGTCTAAAATTATCTGTTAGTGTAGATTGTTTGTTTAGGTAATAAAAAATCATATCCCCATCTAGGTATATAATCTTAATTTTAGGATTTCTCAATTTTAAAAAGGCCGCAAGATATAAAGAAGAACCTCCATCAACCAATAAAATATCTTCCTGAGAGCTGATAAAAAGGCTGTACAAAAAAGAGAGGGAAGGATAAAAGTAGCTGATTAAAGGAATTTTCTTATAAAGCAAAACAAACCAATTTAGATGAGTAATTTTTATTTTTGCCCCGATCGATTTTGCAAATTCAAGATGAACTTCATGAGGGCAATGGGATAAAAATAAAGTTTTCATTCTTGGATAACTTCTTTAATTTTTTTTATGAATTCTTTTGTGTCAAATTTTTTTGCCTGTCTTAAACAGGCATTTTTAAATTTCTTCGGATTTTTTCCGATTTTTTCAATTGCTTCAGCTAATCTATCAGCATCAATATTCTGTATTAATATTCCTGTTTTTCCATCAATAATACTTTCTTTATATCCCCCCTCATTTGGAGCGATTACAGGCTTTCCTGAAGCCATTGCTTCAACAGCAGTCATCCCAAAATCTTCATCTTTTGCTGTGGTAATAAATCCTTTACAATTAGAATATAACTCAACTAATTTTTTAAAATCAATCCAATGCAAAATTTCGACATTTGAAGGCTTAATTTTATTGATATGATTTACATATTTCCTAAAATGTGCTGCTCCTGTCTCATAACTTCCTACAATAATTAATTTTTCATCCGGCAATTTTTTGAAAGCTTCAATTTGCATATCAACTTGCTTATTATTTAAAAGACGATTGACAGAAAGCCAGAAATTTCCATTTTTTTTATAATGAAATTTTTTAGTGTATATAGGAGGGTAGATAACTTCAGCATCACGATGAAGAAAATGGTTGAGCCTTTTTTTTGTATTTTCAGAATTGCAGACTATTTTATCAATTTTGTTTATATATTTTTTATTTAAATAACGATTATATAAAGCCCATGAATCAAATATAAAGCGGTTACGTAATGGAACAATGGATTTCCGCACTTCTCCATATAAATCCCAAAGTTCCCTTATCGGTGAATGCATATAGTAAATAGTCGGTTGGTTATTAACAGCCGCGGAAACAGCCCAGTCCCCAGAGATTATATAAAAGTCATACTTATTTTTCAGACTTAATCTTCTAAACCTGTATAACGCAAGTTGCTGTCTAGAAGGAGCATCAAGGGGAATTTTGCCTATTGAAATTAAATTTACATCTTCAAATCCCATTTTTTTTATTTTATCTCTATCTATATTAGTGGAATAGACATCTGCCTTTAATTCTCTAGCTAATGTTAATGTAACCATTTCTGCTCCTCCGATATTATCCATATAGTTATGAAATATTGCGATTTTCATTTTGATCCGGGTATTTTTTTATTTTCTAGAGAAATTGTGCATATCTTTCCATTAAATTTTGAAATTTTATTCAAATACCCCCTACCAATATAATGTTTATAAGACACACACAAAGGGGGTGATAATGTTTTTTCAAAATATATCTGATCTATTTTTGCCTCTTTGGCTAATTTTATTGCATATGAAATTAATTTTTCATTATCATTCCATTTAAATAAAAGATATTTCCATATTATTACTGGCTTTTTCTTTCTGAGAAGATCTCTTAATTTTACAAGAGATTTCATATTGGAATATGCTTTATTAAAATCTCCTCCTTTCTGATATTTGGCTAGGGATTCCTGTGTAGAGCCATCAATAGAAAAAATAACCTTATCAGAAAATAACGCCGCTTCTCTTTTTTCTTTTGAATCTAATGCCCCTCCATTAGTGGAAATATTGATAACAATATGAGGGTTGTCTTTTCTGATAATTTCCAATTCCTTTTTAATATCTTTTGATAAAAATGGTTCTCCAAGATTAAAATATGAGATCTGTTTTATTTTTCTTTTTTTTATCTCAAGAGAAATTTTTTTCATGTCCTCTAATGACATATTTCTTTTACTTCTTAAAGAATAAATCTTTTCCCTATTACAACTAAGGCAATTTAGATTACAGTTTACAGTGTTTTCTATCATTATACCTTTGGGAATACTAAGATGATCCATATACCTTTCAGCTTCTTTCTTATTTGTAAAACATAAATCTGAACAGACAGCACAATTTATTATTGGCAACTTCCCCTTCGCAAGAGATTTTCTAAACTTATTTGCTTTTTCTCCTAAAAATATTTCTTCTAAACTCTGATTTTTAAAATCGCCGATTCTTCCTAATCCATAATCATCATTGCAGTTACAGGAAACAGTCAAATCCGAATTAATAACAGTGTTGTACAAAGAATCATCCCTCAACACTCTACAGAAAAATCTTTTATTTGTAATCTTCGCGTATAACTCAAGTGCAAATTTTTTATTTGTCATACCTATCTGTTTTATTTTTTTCATTTCTTAATCCCCAATATGCTTAGCATGAAGGATGAAAAAATTGTTTGAATTCCTATGATTACGAACATAAAAGCGAAGATTGCGCTTTCAGTTTTATTAGTACCTATTAAAAAATAAGCGATGATTCCCAGAAGGATAATCAGTAATCCGGTAATGCTAGCACTTTCTATTGAAAGATATTTATAAAATGGATTTAAAATTGGCTTATCCCCAAAATGAGTTATAGCATAAGTTTTTGTAAATAATGCAAAAATAATCAGTTGATATCCAATTATTACAAACAAAGCAGAAAATAAAATATTATAAAATAAAAAAATTATGGAAAGGAGAAATAAAATCAGTCCTGGAATAAAAAATAAAAATAACGGACTGTACAAAAGCATAAATCGGAAATGCCTCCACCCATCCTTGAACGTGCGCAGTTTGGAATTTCCTTCCCGTTTATAATAATGCACAGGAACTTCTTTAATTTTAAGTCCATTTTTTACAGCCATTATTATCATTTCTGACGCAAATTCCATGCCTGTTGTTTTAAGATTAAGTTTTTCAAAACTTTCTTTTTTTATGGCCCTGAATCCTGTGTTTATATCTTTTACATTTGTTTTAAAAAATAATCTAGAAGTGAATGAAAGAATGGGATTACCAATATATCTATGTGAGAAAGGCATTGATCCTTTCTGTATAAATTTTCTTTTTCCCAAAACTAAGTCATATTCTCCGATGTATTCCAAAAGTTTAGGAATTTCAGAAAAATCATAAGTATTGTCCGCATCTCCAAAGACTACAATATCCCCTTTTGCATGCTTAAAACCTTCAAGGCATGCATTCCCATATCCTTCTTTATTATGCTTGACAACCTGTACCCCTAATTTTTTAGCGATTTCTGCGCTTTTGTCTGTTGAAGAATCTGAGACTATTATCTCATAATTTTTTTCTTTTAATGCTTCTTTTATTCTTCCAATACAGATTCCGACTGTTTTTTCTTCATTTCTGCAAGGAAGTATCACGGATATTTTTTCATTTTTCAGCTTCATAAACATAATCTCCTTCTTTATCATAGACTTCTTTTAAAGAGTCACAATTCATCTCAAATCTTGAAAGAACTAAATCGACTTTATAATCATTTATTATTTCCTCTTTATCCCCGCAATCGCCCATAAAAAAATCATCTGCTAACGTAAGATTCCCGTCCCCCAGATTAGAACTCAAAATTCCGACAACATAATCCTGGCTGATTGGATAAATAGCTGTTGAAATAAGATTGTCTGCTAGGACTATTTTACCTTTTCCGTAATTATCTCCAATAAATTTTATTGCGTCATAATCCTGCTTTTCAATTAAGTGCATGACTGCAAAGTTGTCTTCGCCAACAGAATAATAATTTCTCAGGATAAAAAAGGACATTAATAATGTGATGATAATTATAATGATTAAATAAAATTTTTTCTTGTTCCTTGGAATTCTCTTTGCTATTAAATCGTACAGGGATTTGAGAATATAAAAAAATCCTGTCGCAGCCAATGGAACAAGCCCTAGGAGATAGTAATACATTGTTCTTTCATAGGGGATAAAAAAGCTTATTCCAAAAATTTTGAATATAAAAAGGCTGATCAGACATACCGCAGGCCATATAAGGAATATCCGGTTAAACTTTTTATCCAAAACGAAATAGACTCCGATAAATGCAAATAATGTAGGCAAGATTCCGTAAAAAAATATCAAAGAATAGTTGTATTGATCAGACGTCCAGCCAGCTGGGAATATCAAAAAAGAAAAATGATTCATTAAGAAGATTAAAGCCGCGATAAGAAACAAAGACAACAATATTAAAGGGATTTTATATTTTTTTAATTTGTTGTAAATATCTCTTTCTGAAATGATATAAAAAAATGCGATTGCTGTTATGAATACAGTTGCTACAGGATAACATAATGAAACTGCATAAGAAATAATTGTACCTGCAAGATATTTTTTCTTTTTGGTCTCTATAAAATCAATTAGGCAGATAAAAAAAAGATAAATTGAAAATATGCTGAAAGTTAAAGGGACAGCAAACCAGTTTCCCAAAAAATTTATATTGCTTGGAATTGCTAGAAAAAATAAGATGGAAAATAATGCAATATAATAATTCTTAGTCAGTTTTTTGACGAAAAAGAAAAGTAAAGTTGCATTGATCATGAAAAAAATTGCCGGGAGGAATTGATAACTCAGGACAGGATTCAAAGTTGTGATTATGAAAAATAATGCAAGAAATAGATTAAAACCAACTTCCAGCTCATTGTTGTTTGTTAAACTAGGGGAATAGGGATTGACAAATCCTAATGTCTTGCTGTTGATAATATAAATTATCTGCCCCAGATGAGTCCATTCATCTGCATGAACCGGAAAGGGGTAATTAAGATTTGTGACATTTAAAAAAACAGGATTGCTGTGCGGGTCCTGTATAATCCCAGAATAACTGTAATGAACCCCATAAATAAAAAATCCGGAGATTAATATTAACAAGAGGGCTAAGAAGATTTTTACAGTCTTCATTCTTTTGAAACTCATAACGGGTAAAGAAGAAATCAATATAAAAATTTAATCAATCTCTGACATTAGAACAAACAACATCTTTCCCGTTATTTTCTATATCACAAGGGATATGGGTATTATTAAGAATTGTGTAACTTACTCCGACAGGAGTTATGCATACAATATCTATTTCAAATTTTCCCCTGTAATTGTTTAATCCAGTTTCTAGTTCGTAAAATCCTTGATTATAACTTTCATTTGCACATTCCTTGGTGTAGCAGTCAAGGGGCATGTAATCAGTTTTATTCAGAAGGTTTATTTCTGTTAGTTCATTATTTTTTATTATATCTGCCTTGCAAATTGCATTTGTTTCGGGGGTTATATTATCTGTTTTAAGAACTCGGATATATATTGTTTCAGGAGCACTGGAAGGGATTAATTCTGCTATTATGATTCCAATTAAGAAAATTCCCATGATGAATAAGATTAGTTTCCTGTTCATTTTCTTTTGGTTCTCCGCTTGGTTCTGGTTTCATACCTCTCTCTTTATTTTTTCCAACGTTTTTCCATTTTATTTTCCCTTCTTTTCCTCCATAAATTCCCTGCTCCATTCATCATATTTTTCCTTATGACAAAAAGCACATATATCTTCCTTTGTAAGTTTTCTGAACTTCCTTCCGCATATCAAACATTCTTGTTTCATTTTATTCTAATGCAACAAACATAGGTATTGTGCAGTTAGTATAATATCTTGTGTCGCAGAAATCATAAGCCTTTCCCAATATTGTCCCTTCTGTCCAGTTTGCAGGGGCTTTCATTGCATATCCCGGAACAGAACTTGAAACTAATAAGTCTCCAGGCTTTATTCCTTCGCTTCCTGCAAGAACCTTTGTGTAAACAATTCCTGCAACTGCAATTGGATAAGAAAATGAGATATTACTTCCCATATCTATTGTTGAAGTATTTGATACTACTCCTGCGACTAATTCTGAATCAGATTCATTGCAGAGCATTATTGTCTCACCGTAATTTGGATTAATGCAGACAACATCCCCATAAGACAAGTCTTCTTTTTTGTAATCATTAACCATACATGACACATTTCCTGCACATAATGCTGCATTTCTTCCTGCTATTGTCTGCAAATCTTCTGCAACATCTCCAGATTGAATATTCCCATATCCTCCTGCAACGTAAAGTGTTCCTTCAATGTGTGAAGGTCCTGTTGTAACATATAATGAATTAGTATAAACCCCATAAGCACTCCCAGATGATTTTGCAATAATTCCATAACCATTTCCTGTTGCCATTTCTGCATAATTTCCGTTGGGAGCACTGAAATTTCCCCCAAAATTAACAGAAGTATTCCCAGTGGTAATTCCTTGAACACCAGTACCAGAACTGGTTCCATAAACACCATAACCTCCCCCTACTGCAGAACTATAAGAACCATAAATTTCTGCATTAGAAAGTCCATTCCCCCCTACACTTAATGTCGATATTGGACTTGTTGTTCCTATTCCTACATTTCCGCTAGTATTAAAATAAGAATCTCCATTTGTTCTAAAATAAATTCTAGGATTTGTTGAATTTTGATAATAAAATCCTACATCAGCAAATGAACCCGTTTTAGCTTGATCTGTAATTAATTTTATATCTGCACTAGAAGTTATCCACATTCCATTAGTACCTCTTGTAGAATTTATTAATCCTACAGATAATGCTAAATGATCCGCCCCATTATAAATATCTAAAGGAGCAACCGGACTTGTAGCACTACCAATACCTACATTTCCTGCAAAATAATTTGATGCCGAAGGATTTCCTCCATAAAAATCATAATTCGTTCCATAGCTTAATACTCCTTTGTCTCCGCCGTAAGAATATATTCCCACACCCCCAGCATTTGAAGAATTTGCAAAAATTCCTATACCACCAGTTTGGCCGTTGTAAGAATACAAACTTGATGAAGAATTTCCAGCATCATTTATGCTTAATAAAGAGATTGGACTGCTCACGTTTATTCCTATTTTCCCCGCAAAGTAACTTTCTCCTGTAGCATTTGCAGCATAGAAATCATAAGCACCTGCACCATTGGCATAAACCCCATAGCTAGTTCCACTACCTTGAACTCCAATGCTACCAATTCCCCAAACTCCAGTACTACCAACACCTTCAACCCCAATATTACTATCTCCCCTTCCATAAACCCCAACAGCGTAAGGAAGATTACTTCCATTTCCATAGATAGCCGCTCCAGAAACTCCTGTGCCGCCAACATCTAATTCATTTGTCGGACTCGTTGTATTAATACCGATATCCCCCCCAGATGTTATTACCATTGCTGTTGAACTGCTAGCTCCAAAAGTAGTATTGCCTACATTAAATTCTATACCTTTCCCGGAAATTCCCTGAATTGCTGCATCATCTGTTGTTCCATCATACCCAAACATGGCGCTTCCCCCTATAGTTATATAATTTTGATTGGATAAACCTCCAGCATCACCAAATTGTGCAATTTGCCCACTTGACCCTCCAACATCTAACAATGAACTCGGACTTGTTTGATTTATCCCAACAAATCCGCTCGTTGAATTAACATACAAAACTCCTGAAACATTCAATGCATTTCCTGCATTTCCTAATTGTAATTCATATATTGGACTAGTTACATTTATTCCAACATTAGTTGAATTTACAAACAAGAAATTAGAAACATTAAGTGCTTGAATTGCAGAAGAGTTTAATTGAACATAACTTGTACTATTAATCCAAGGGAATGAACTACCTCCACTTATCCCCGTAAGGTATGCCCCGTTTCCTATAAAATTAGTTGCAGTCAAATTTCCATTTATCGTTTCTCCACTTGCATTAACATTTAAGAAATTCACATTTGTTCCATTAATCAGAAATTGTATCCCTGCTGTAGTATTTGGTGCATACAATCCATTAGCAAATGATTGATTCCAAGATAAGTTTCCACTAGTAGTTCCAATAGTTGCATATAATGTATTTGCAAAACTTTGATTCCAAGAGGCATTCCCCCCTTGTGAATAAATTCCTGTTGAGTTAATCAAGTATTGAATACCAGCAGTGGTATTTGGTGCATACAATCCATTAGCAAATGATTGATTCCAAGATAAGTTTCCACTAGTAGTTCCAATAGTTGCATATAATGTATTTGCAAAACTTTGATTCCAAGAGGCATTCCCCCCTTGTGAATAAATTCCTGTTGAGTTAATCAAGTATTGAATACCAGCAGTGGTATTTGGTGCATACAATCCATTAGCAAATGATTGATTCCAAGATAAGTTTCCACTAGTAGTTCCAATAGTTGCATATAATGTATTTGCAAAACTTTGATTCCAAGAGGCATTCCCAAAAACAGCTGCTATATTATCGATTGTATTATTTAATTTTGTTTCATTAAAGCTTAAAGTTGAACCGTTAAATGATAAATAATTTTGAGATACATCATTGTTTACAAGCCAGGAAAAAAGTCCAAAGAACCAGGAAGAAGTTATATTGTAAGTTCCCATAACTAAATTGCTATCAACCTTTACACCGCTTAAAGTTGTATTTTGAGAAGCAAGAGAATAAGGAATTCCTACAATTTTTGAAGAATTTATCAAAACCCCGTTCCTGTAATAACAAAGCCAGTAATATTGGCTATAAAAATTAATGTTTACATTGTCTAAATAATAAGAAATTATCCCTCGTGAGTCTGTTGTAAGAGTTGAAGCATTTGCATAAACAACATTTGTAGCATTACAATCACTTGTAGTGGAAATGTTAAAACCAAAGTTAAATGTTCCTGTAATCACCCCTCCTGTTGAATTTATCGTCTGAATATTTAGGTGTAAAGAATTTCCGATTGCAGCAGATGCAAAATTAAGAATAAGAATTGATATCAAAATAGATAAGAAAATTCCCCCCTTCTTTTTCATTGTAATCTCAGTGTTTGTATATTTATAAATTTTGTCGGATGAATAAGAAATTTTAAATAGTTAAAATTAGCTAAATGAATGTAAACGAGCCTATAGCTCAGCCTGGTCAGAGCACCGCTCTTATATGATTTCAATTCGTTAGAATTGACTCTCTCGTTAGAAAAATCTAAGAGAGGCGGGGGTCCACGGTTCAAATCCGTGTAGGCTCATTTTCTTTTTGGATTATATATCCAAAAGTTAATGTTAAATATTCAAAATTAGAAAAAATTGAAGTGCAGATTATGAAGGAAAAAACTTCAAAAGACTTCAAAAAATGAATCTTTTGAATATCCCCTTATCTTTATTCTTCTAAATAAGAAATTAATTTTTCCTTAACAAAAGTATCGCTTTTTAATTTTCTTAACCCCTTTTCTTCAATCTGCCTTATCCTCTCTTTTGTTAGATCGTATTCTTTGCCAATATCCTCCAGTGTATGGGGGTAATTTCCATTAAGGCCAAATCTTTTTTCTATAATATCCATTTCTTCTGGGGAAAGATCCTTAAGTACATTGTTGATATCGTCTTTCAAATAATTGTTTATTGCTGATTCCGCAGGTTGTTGAGAGATCTTATCCTCCAAAAGATTTTGCTCTCCAAAATCACTTTCAACAGGGAGATCAAGAGAAATAGTTTCTTTTGAGATCTTAAGAAGATAGCTAACAAACTCAGGTTCAATATTAAGTGTTTTTGCTATTTGTTCTATATTTCCCAATTTCGAGGGATCTTTATTGTAAAGAAGTTTATTAATTTTTGATAAGTCACATAGTTTATTAAAAGGAATCTTTATGCCTTTTGGTTGTTCTGCAAGTGCTTTCAAAATTTTTTGTTTTATGTCCCAAACAGCATAAGATGCGAATCGATAACCCTTACTATAATCATATTTTTCAACTGCAGCCATAAGTCCAGTATTTCCTTCCGAGATTAAATCTTCCAAAGGAAGTCCTCTTCTTTGATAATATTTTGCTATACTTACAACTAACCTCAGATTAGAATTTATTAATTTTTGAGAAGCTTCTTTGTTATTTTCTTTTGCTTTGCCTAATTCTATTTCTTCATCATGAGTTAAAAGAGGATATTTGCCTATTTCTTTCAAATAAATCTTGATTAAATTATTGTTATTCCTATTAATTTTTGACATAAATAAAGACGAAAAATTTTATTTAAAAAACTATCTAATAAAGCTTTAAAAACTATTTTTCTCTGTTTTAATTATTATTGCCCCGTTAGTCTAGAGGCCAAGGACACATCCCTTTCAAGGCTGAAACCCGGGTTCGAATCCCGGACGGGGCATTAAGAATTAGGGGGTAATTTTAATTATTTGTAAAACTAAAATTTATTTAATGTTATTATTTACAGTAGTTAGATTAGTGACATTTTCAGCATCAATTCCTATATCAAATCCGACAATGGTATTATTTCCGATATAAATATTACTTCCTCCATTAGCTACTATTCCTTTAGATGTTTCATTGTTATTAGTATAAACAGAACTGGGAGGAGAACTCCAACTTAGAGAAATAAATGGGAAGGTAGGAGTAAGACTTATACTATTTGGTTTTCCTAATAGAACACTAAATAAGATTATAAGAAAGCCGAAAATAATGACAAATATCCATATTTTTTTCATAAGAAATACAAGTGAATTAATTTCTTAATCTTTTCTATTTAATTTTACAATTTTTTATGAGTAAGACCATTGTTTTCTAAATACTCGGACGGGCCCATACAAGATTATTCTTTTACGTTTTCAACCCTATAGAAATAAATCTCAGAATTTTTCCATGCATCTTTTCCTAAACCTGCTTTCATTGAAAGTTCTTCTAAAAAATCAACTTTATCAGAAATCTGCTCCCAAACCTGTGGGAGAAAGGTTGCGGAATTATATCCATTTTCCAAGATCAGTCCCATTTTTCTGTCAATTTTTTTCAGGAGTTCAGTTTCATTTTTAAAATTAATTTTTTCAGGAACAGATAGAACAGAAACTTCTATTTTTATCTTGGATAATTCATTTTTGTCTAGAGTAGTAAATCTCGGATCATCAAATGCTGAATGAATTGCATTTTCAGAAACGTCTTTATACAATTCTTGCCGTAGATACAGACTTCCAATACACCCCCTTAGTTCGCCATGCTCAGTTAGCGTAACAAAACTTGCTTTTTTTTCAGAATATTTCTTCTTTATAGTTTCTGAAATCTTCAATTGTTTATTGTCTAGTTTAGATTCAATTGCATTTCGGCTAAGTTTCAAGAGTTCATTATATTTCTTCATCATACATTCCCGACATAAACGTAATTTAAATATTTCTTACCAATTTTTTCTGCCTTTTTCAAGGTTGAAATGGGAGTTATATCCTTGCCAAGCATTTTGTACATTGGAAAAAATCTAGAGATATGCCAAGGAATATTCTTATCTACAGATGCAATAAATTTCGCAATTTTTTCAAATTCTTTTTCAGAATCATTTTCACCAGGAATTACTAAAGTCGTAAGTTCAATATGAATCCCTTTTTCATGCGCCATCTTTATTGTATCAAGAACAGGCTCTAATCTGGCACCGCAAATTTTTCTGTAAAAATCTTCGCTGAAAGATTTTAAGTCAATGTTCATAGCATCAACATAATCCGAGATATAATCAAATGATTTCTTAGTAAAAAAACCATTTGTGACTAGAACATTCTTCAGTTTTTTCATTTTGGCAATTTTCGCAATGTCTTTTACAAATTCGATAAAAATTGCGGGTTCGTTATAAGTATAAGATATGCTCTCGCATTTTGCCTGAATTGCCTTTTCAACAATTTCTTTGGGGGTGATTTTTTCACCGAAAATCATCCCTTCTTTTCCGGCCTGTGATATCTCAAAATTCTGGCAAAAATCGCATCTGAAATTGCATCCGATTGTTCCTATAGAAAAACTGTATGTGTTCGGCAAAAAATTGTATAATGGCTTTTTTTCAATGGGATCGATATTCATTGAAGCAACTCTCCCGTAAACCAAGAGATATAATTTATTTCCAATATTTTTCCTTACTCCACAAATTCCGGTTCTGCCTTCAGAAATCATACATCTTTGCGCACAGGCAAAACATCTTATTTTTCCGTTCTCTTTTTTGTACAACTCTGCTAATTTCATTTTATTAATAATTTGCAAAAGTAACTGTAGAATTTGCCATCTTTTTGTAAAAAGTATAATTAGGCATATGTTCTTTTGGTGCGATGAAAATTTTAGCCAAACCTTCCCACATAAAAAACCATCCTGCTGGCTGGACAAGTGTAACTAGGAGATTAATTCCAAAAGGCCCTTCTTCCCCCCAAAAAAATGCAGATGTAAACATCATACAAAAACCAATAACAGACCAAGTAAATCCATTCAGTCTCGTGCTCATTATGTCCTTCTTTTTTTCTAGGAAATGTTTGTGAAAATGTTCCTTTAATCTTTTCTTTATTTTTATTTCATCAAGGGGATGCCTTTTTGATTTTGGAAGGAATAATCTCAGATGGATTTTTCCTTTTTTTTCTACAGCCGCCTTTTTGCATTCAAAAAGAAAATCTTCGGATAACGCCCTTTCTGAATATGGACGCGGATCAAAATCAGAAAAAATATCTTCATAAGAATCAAGCACGAGAGGTATATCTTCTGTCGATTCGTAAAAATGATCAAATCCCCTCTTTTTCATAAAGAAAAATACACATCTGAATTTATAAGATTTATCTTTTGCAAAAAAACTATAAACTTTATGATGCTATTTTTGTTATGGATTGGTATCCTGAAGATAAAAAAGAGTTGATGAAAGAGTTAGATGAACTTCTCTCACAAAAAAACAAGATAAGTCCAAAAGAAATTCACGGATTAATTGTTCCCCATGCAGGATATGAATTTTCGGGAAAAGTGGCGGGAAAAACTTTTTCTCTTTTGAAAGATAAAAAAATAGAGAAAGCAATTGTTCTTGGCCCTTCTCATTACATCCCTCTTCATGGAGTTTTAACATCAAATAAAAAACAGATTGAAACTCCGCTCGGAAAAATTAAATTGTTCAATAAGGATTTTAAATTTGAAGGTATAGAAAAAGAGCATTCAATAAATAACCAAATTCCTTTTTTACAGAAATTAGGAATTAGAGAAATAATGCCTTTGATGGTAGGGGAAATAACCGATGAAGAAGCTAAAGAGATTGCTGAAAAAATCTCGGACATTAAGGCCTTATATATTTTCTCAACAGATTTGAGTCATTTTCTTCCATATGAAAACGCAGTAAAAAAAGATAAAATAACCATAAAACTTATAGAAGAACTTAATATCAAAAATTTTGAAAAAATTGATGCATGCGGTTTTTTCCCTCTGATGATAATGATGCATTTATGCAAGACAAAAAACTGGAAGCCAAAATTAATAGAATACAAAAATTCAGGTGATGTTACAGAAGACAAATCAAGCGTTGTGGGATATGCTGGCTTTTGGTTTTAATTCTTTAACCATATAGCTGTCTTCCAATTTATATCCAAGACCTTTGTAATATTCCCTTACACCTATCCCGGAAATAACTGAAATTTTCTTGCATTTGTTTTCGCTGACAATTTTTTCTGCTTCGAGCATAAGCCATTTTCCAAATCCTTTGTGTTGTGAAATTGTTCCCTCTTCTCCTAATCTTAAACTTTGTCCATAAACATGCAATTCTCTTACAATCGCCTTTCCATTTATAATCCTTAATCTAAGCAAACCAAAAAGAACATCGTCATCATTTACAATTTCAAGAAAATACTCATCTCCTTCAGATGCATTATATTTTGTAATTTTTAATTTAAGATTCTGATTTAAATTTTTATTATTGAATCCGATTTCCCTGAATCTGATTTCTTTAATTTCACTTTTATTTTTTCTCAAATCTCTCTCAATATCTTTTCTCAGATCAATTCTTGTTGTTCCTGCAATCAAGTAGTCGGGCGGAATTTCTCTCATGACCCTCATAACTCTGCAATATCTCGGAACAGCTTTCAACATTTCTGTAAGCAATTTTTCAATCTGCTCCTTTGTATAAGGCTTGTATCTCTTTTTCCAGTATTCATTTTCTAATTCGCTACCTTTGATAACTTGGCATGGATAAATTTTTAATTGATCTGGCTTAAATCTCTCATCAGAAAATATCTTTTTGAATAGCTGCAAATCTTTTTTTGGATTGCTTGAAGGCAGGCCAGGCATAATATGATAACCAACCTTGAATCCTGCGTCTTTCAGAGCTTTTGTCGCGTCTGCAACATCTTTGACACTATGCCCTCTTTTTATCATTTTGTAAATTTTATCGTCAGGCATCTGAACTCCAAGTTCAACTCTTGTTACCCCAAATTCTCTCATTCTTGGAATATACTGTATACATTCATCTGGACGGGTTTCTACGCAAAGAGCTACACACCGATGTTCTTCTTTCTCGTTTAATTTCTGAGCTTTTTCCAAAGTTTTGGATTTTTTTCCGTTAAGTGCATCGTAACAATTTTTTATGAAATCGTTCTGAAAATTTTTGGGGTATTCAAGGAAAGTTCCCCCCATAATTATTAGCTCAATCTTTTCTGTCGGATGATGCATTGCCTCAAATGCTTTTACTCTCGCTTTTACCTGTTCATAAGAATTGTAATTAACTACAGCTGCCCTCATAACAACAGGACTTTTTGGAGTATAGCTTTGCGGGACATCCAGACTGGGGCAGTATAAGCAGGTCCCGTGCTTGCATTCTCTTGGAGGCAGCATAACTGCTACAGGAGTAATTCCAGAGATTGTTTTTGTAGGCTTCCTTACTTCATTTTTTGATGGGAGAAGCATGTATTTTTTACAATAAGAATGGTTTTAAAGGTTACCTAATATAGTTTCAGTATAGAAGAATTATCTTCGTCTTTTTCTTTTTTTGTCTTTATCTTTCACAACAAAATAATAAATCAGTGCGCCAATAATGTAAGTGAATATCAAAACAAGGATCCAAACAACTTTCTCTGTGTCCCCCTTAAATTTTCTTTTCACGCAATCAACAATCATTAAAATCCAAAACACAAAGGCCCATATCCAGATTCCTGCCATTATCAGTCCAAAAAAGAATCCTAAAATTCCAAATCCCCACATTATATTCATAAAACTCATTATGGTGCTCCCGGTTCTGGTTTCATTTATCCTCTTTGCTCCATGAATATATTAAATGAATTTGTTATTTAAATTTATCCTTCATAAACCTTTTAAATGATATTTTCAAGAGATTTTTATGATAAACCAAAAACATTTGGAATCAGCTGTAAAAGCTATGAAAAAAGCAAGAAAATCCTTAGATAAAATCGAAGATGATTTTCTGTCAAAGCATAAAGGTTCAATGTTCTTCTATCAACAAACCTTGGTTATCAAAGAGAATATATCTGAATTTGAAGATTATCTTAAATCACATTATCCAAAAGAATCTTATAAAAAAAGATAATATCTACTCCACCGCAAAAATACTTTTAAATCAAAGTAAGTTAACGAATTTATGGCGAAGTTAAAAGTGGGGATTATTGGTGGTTCTGGACTTGAAAATCCCGAAATTCTTTCAGATTTTAAGCAAATAGAAGTTGATACCCCTTTTGGAAAACCTTCTTCTCCATTAATAACAGGAAAAATAAATGGAGTTGATGTTGTAATTCTTTCAAGACATGGATTTAAGCATGAAATTCCTCCAACTCAAGTTAACAATCGTGCGAATATTTTCGCATTAAAAAATGAAGGATGTAAGTATATTATTGCAACAACTGCAGTAGGTTCTCTTAAAGAAGAAATAAAGCGTGGAGATTTTGTGATCCTTGACCAGTTTATTGATTTCACAAAGCAGAGAAAATTAACTTTCTTCGAAAAATTTGAATTCGGCCCTATTCACACGCCTATGCCAGAACCTTTTTGTGAAGTTCTCAGAAAAAAATTAATTGAATCTTGTGAAGAATTAAAATTTTCTAATCATAAAAAAGGAACAGTTGTAACAATTGAAGGTCCTAGATTCTCAACAAAGGCGGAAAGCAAGATGTTTAGGCAATTTGGAGCAGATGTAATAAATATGTCAATTGCCCCCGAATGCATTTTAGCAAATGAAGCAGAAGTCCCTTACGGAGTTATTGCAATGTCAACAGACTATGACTGCTGGAAAGAAGATGAAGAACCTGCAAGCTGGGAAGTTATAAGAATGATCATGAGGGAAAATGTTGAAAGAGTAAAAAAAGTTTTGCTGAAAGTTATAGATTCTTTTTCAAGAGAGCAGGAAATTTCAAAATTGAAAGATAAAATAAGAACAGTTCCTGACTTCCCTAAGCAGGGAATTATGTTCAGGGACATTACAACTTTATTAAAAGATAAGGAAGGGCTGCAGAAATTAATTGAAATACTTTATGAAAGATACAGAAATTTTCAGATCGATGCTGTTGCAGGAATTGAATCAAGAGGTTTTGCTATTGCAGGAATGCTTGCCGGAAAGCTAGGTACAGGATTAGTTTTAATCAGAAAACCAGGAAAACTTCCTGCAGAAACAATTTCAGAAAGTTATGATTTAGAATACGGAACAGACAAAGTTGAGATTCATAAAGATGCAATTTCAAAGGGGCAGAAAATTCTTCTTATAGACGATTTAATTGCAACAGGAGGAACTGCTTTGGCTTCATGCAAGTTAATTGAAAAATTAGAAGGGGAGATTGTAGAGTGCTGTTTCCCCATAGAGCTTCCTGAACTGAAAGGAAGAGAAAAACTTTCAAAATACCCTGTTTTTTCTTTGATCAAATTTAATGAGAATGAATCTTAATAAAATATTTAAATGACTTCTGAATAAAATTTGAATGATGGAGAGCCAGTTAGAAAAGAGAATAGAGAAAATTAGGTCTAATTTAGAAAAAAGTAATATAGTTGATTCTTGTTGCGAGATTGCAAAAGAATATGGAAAACATGAACAAATATATGGGACTGATTTATATAACTATTTCTATAAAGGATTATCAATAGTATACATAGAAGATAAAGAAGTTAACAATATAGAATCCGGAAAGGAAATCGGTGTCCGATTTCAAACCGTAGGAAATTTAGTATTACAAGGAAAAAGAGATGAGATTGGATTAACAAGGAATGGATATAAGCCGGTTATAGACTCAGAGTTCGGTAGATTTTGTATTCTAAAGTATCTCCCACGGGGAGGATGGGAAAGACTTGTTAAAAAGGTTAAGAAAAAAGAAATTCGTAGCGAAGAAATATTAGACAGAAAAGAAAAAACAAGCCTGATTAAAGATTTCAAAGAAAATTTCGGCTGATACAAATAAACTTTTAACTTTCAATTTCTAAACAAGGTTATGAAAACATTGAGTCAGAAACAGGTTTGGAATAATATTGCAAAAGAATGGTATGAATTCAAAACAGAACCTGCTTTTCATGTTAAAGAATTTCTAAAGGGGAAAAAAGGAAATATTTTGGATTTGGGAAGCGGTGCAGGAAGGCATCTGCAGAAGATTCCGCAGGGAAAAATGTATCTAGTTGATTTTTCAAAAAAGATGATCGAGCTTGCAAAAGAACGGGCAAAAAAGAATAAAATAAATGCCGAATTTTCTGTTTCTGATCTGACAAAACTCCCCTTTGGAGATAATTTTTTCGATGCAGCAATTTTTGTAGCAGTTTTGCACTGCATTAAAGGAGAGAAGAATAGAGAAAAGGCTGTGAAAGAACTTTACCGAACTTTAAAACCAAAAGCGCAGGTTGATGTTGCTGTATGGAATAAAAATTGCAGAAAATTTAGAAATGGAAAAAAAGAACGGCTTGTAAAATGGCGAGATAAAGGAGCTAGGTATTATTATTTGTTTGATGCGGATGAAATTTACAAATTATTTGAAAAAGTTGGCTTCAAAATAGCCTCAAAAGAAGAACCAGAGAGGAATATAGTTTTTGTTGCTGAAAAATAATTACTTCTTTTTAACAATTTTCATCATATCAAATAGAGATTTCTTTTCAAACTCAGTTATTTGATTATTCTTAATATCAAAATCTGCTCTGATTAATCCTAACCCGGAAAGGAAAATTGTGCCTAACAGGAAATCTTCTCCCTCTATATTTTGCAGAGAAAAAATCATTTTCTGGATTTTATTTTTTACTTGTTTAAGTTCCATCTCTGTCAGTATTTTTTCTTTCAATTCGTCAAAATCAAAATGATTCTCCATCAAAAGTTTTTCCATTACTTTTTCATCATTTCTTTCTAAAGGAACTAATTTTATTCCGTTTTCCAGTTCAAAGCTAAAAGTTTTTTTGCTGCTGGGAACATAAAAATCAAAATGATACTTGTTTTCAGGATTTTTATCCATATCAATTATAAAAAAGCCAGAACAGAGATATGCTTTAGGATTTTCTTTAATAAATTGCTTAAATTCTTCAGAATCTTCAAGTTTTTCAAAGAGAAATTGCGAGTTCATTATAAATTATAAACAAAGTAGTTTAAAAAATTTCACTCCTATTTAAAATAATAACTAATTAGTAGTAACGAGTAGAAAGATATATAAATAAAAAAATTAATAAAAATTTATGAAAAAAATGATATTGCCCTTTGTTTTAGCATTAAGCTTGAATGCTCAAAACTTGAATGGGTTAGAAAAAAATTTGGTTTTGGACAATCAAAGAACTAATGATAATTCAAGTTTTGCATGGATAGACAAATCCGAAATTAATGATTACATCCCAATTAGTGAAAGATGTATAAACCTTAATGAAAATAATTCCGATAAACTAGGTATAGATTATAGTGTATACGAAAATGCTTACGGTTTTCTAGGAAATTGTCAATTAGTTTATAGGGATATCTATGATTATACAAAAACTGGAATTCAACAATTTGGAGGAAAAGAATGTAATCCAATTGCCAATGAATTTTGTAAAGATAATCAGTGGGATCTAGGTTATGCTTCGGCAATAGGAGCACAGATAGCAGGAAATTATATTGCTTATGAAATAGATAAAAGTGGAACTCTTGCTAAGTTTCTTAATGTTGTTATTGGTTTTTGTGAAGTTTCAGCAATTTCAACTTCGGACCATGCATGGGAGAATAAAAAGACAAATGAAGCTTGGAGAAAGAAATTTCCAGAGATAAATGTACAAGCAAATTTCGTTATAGGTACTTGGTAACTTATCATTATTAAATTTCCTAAAATTATCTTTACCAACTACTCTCGGTTAAAAATTTCTTCCTTTATCTTCTTAACAAATCCTTCCATCTTCATTGTTTCGATCTTATTATTCCCCTTAGCTCTTACAGCTAAAGTTTTTTCTTTTTCTTCTTTGTCTCCCACAACGATTATGTAAGGAACCTTCATGATTTCTGCATCCTTTACCTTAAATGGTACAGTTGTCTGCCTGAAATCAGCATCAATTCTTGCATTTGGAATTTCTTTTCCGATTTCTTCAATTATTTTTTTAGCATAATCAGTATTTCTATCTGTAAAACTTAAAACCCTTATCTGCATAGGAGCAATCCACGTAGGTAATCGTCCATTTGTATGCTCTAAAAGAATCCCTACAAATCTTTCAAGGCTTCCATAAATAACTCTGTGAATTATTATAGGAGTTTTCTTCTTGTTGTCTTTATCTGTATATTCAAGTTCAAATCTTTCTGGCATAGCAAAATCCAGTTGAATCGTTGAAAGCTGCCAAGTTCTTCCCTGTGAATCTTTGATATGAAAATCAATTTTCGGTCCGTAAAATGCACCATCCCCTTTATTTATTTTATATTTCATTTTTTTCTTTTTCAAAACATCTTCAAGAGCTTTTTCTGCTTTATCCCACATTTTGTCGGAACCGATTCTTTTTTCAGGGCGTGTGGAAAGTTCAACATGATCAAATTCAAGATTAAATTTTTTGTAAAACAGATTTATCAGATTCATTATTCCGATTATTTCGCCTTCCAATTGCTCTTCCGTGCAAAAAATATGTGCATCATCTTGGGTGAATCTTATAACCCTAAATAACCCTGCCAAAACTCCGGATAATTCCTGCCTGTGAACAGTTCCAAGTTCAGCTAATCTTAAGGGTAAATCCCTGTAACTCTTAGTGCTTGTTTTGTAAACCAACATTCCGCCCGGACAATTCATCGGCTTGACTGCAAAGGTTCTTCCTTCATATTCTGTAAGAAAAATATTGTCTTTGTATTTCTCCCAATGTCCTGAAATCTGCCATAATCTTTTGTCCATAATCTGCGGAGTCGAAATTTCCTGATATCCTGCTTTTCTGTGCTCTTCTCTCCAGAAATTGATAAGTTCATTAAAAATTATAAGTCCGTTATTGTGCCAAAAAGCCATGCCTGGAGCAACTTCACTAAAAGAAAATAAATCCATCTTCTGCCCAAGAATTCGGTGGTCATTTTCCTTCAATTTTGAAGTATCAAGTTTAGTTCTTGAAATTTGTTTTAATAACTGTTTGTAATCATAAACTTCATCCTTTGCTAATTTTTTAGCATCTTCTTTTTTATCAGTTTTCCCTTCTTCAACCAAACTTATCTCTCGACTTAACTCAGAAAGAGGATGCCCCTTGACCTTAAGTTCAAATTCCTTGTAATATCCAAAAGGCGCTCTTACAACGTTGAAACTTTTTTTAAGTTCCTTTTCTGCTTCATCCATTACTTCAATTGCCTTTTCAGGAGAAGCAAGATTGCTTGACAAATGAGCATAAGGATAAAAAACAACATTCTCTGCTTTAACCTGCTTTGCAACATCTTTCACATTTTCAATTAGCTTATCAACAATTTTCTTTGTGTCTATGTCTGTTTTTTCAACAGCAGTTAGAACTACAAGTGCTTCTTTTACTTCCTTTTCCTTTTTATCCTTTTCAGGAAGTTCTTCAATAGATTTCAAAGCCTTTTTCAGCGGCTTGAACTTTATGTAATCAACATGCAAGAGTAAAATCTTCATGTTTTAGATAGAAGAAGGGATTTTATAAAATTAATCATTCTGAATTAATATTGTACTAATTTTTGTTAATAATTTTGCCAAATCTTTGTAATTAGCAAAACCGATAGAATTAACTATGCCGGTATTTTGAATTGGTTTCTCTATTCTTACATATTTATTATCAGCAGTAATAAAATGCTTAATTAAGTTATATTTAGAATCTGAAACAAAAGCTTCAAGATTAATTTGGATATCTTTATTCAAAACTTTTATTGGAATCTTAGGGAAAATTTCTGCAAATTTTTCAGCTTCACTTTCATTATCGGTAATTATATGAAAATCAAGATTTTTCGATTTAATTATATTCTTTATTTCTTCATCATAAAAAATAACATCTTCGCTACCAGCATAGATTACCACCTTTTTTCTTGCTTTTTGAAATATTTTATTAACCAGATATTTAGCATGTTCTTGAGTGGTATTATAAATTGGAGATTCGATATTTTTTTTAAAGTACTCGTCAATAAGAAAGGAAAACTGATCCATTTTATAATAACAAAATTAGATTTTAAATTTATATATCTTTACTACAAAAGCTTTAAAAAATGTTTTTAATAGGAAATTTAATGAGAGATAAAGCTATCTTAATTGGAACAGTATTAGCAGGGCTTATAACAGCCCAATGCGGACTTGGAGTAATAAATTCTTATTATACAAAACCAAGTTCAATAAATAACCCTGCAATAGTCCAAACAGCTGTAACAAATTCTCTTGAAAGGAAGCTAGGGGCTAATGAAATAAAAAATACCAATAGGGATTATACCATTTTAAATAGTCAAAAAAAAATGAAAGAGGAAGAAATTTGTAGAATAATAAATGTTTGCTACAAAGAATTGAATCCTCCAAAATATATAACTGAAAAATTAATGAGAGATATTATAAAAATTGAATCTGATGATGATATTTTCTGTGTAAGCAAAGCTGGAGCTAGAGGGCTTGGACAATTAATGAATGAAACGTGGGACGAAGTCAATAAAGAAGATTATATGAAAAATGTTTTTAACCCGGAAAAAAATATTCACACTTTAATAGCATATTGGATCTGGATGGATAAAGCTTGCAAAATAATGGATCCAAAATGGAATAAATTAATAAATAAAGAAAAAATAAAGATATTATCCGCAGCTTATAATGGTGGAATCGGTAGGCTGGAAAGAAGAAACTGGAATGTAAAAAGAATGCCCGCAGAAACAAGATTTTACATTAGAAAATTAAATTATGTATTAAAAGATTAATTTTTCAAAAATTGATTAACCTGTTTTTTGGCAAGTTCTCTCTTTTTCTGATGTTCTTTCAAAAAAGTGTTTATCTTTTCAATTAAAATTTCTTTCAGTTCAGATGTAAGCATTTTACCTGATTTATAATTGTCATAAATTTTCTTCAGTTTCTCATCATCAGGCTCAAAGAACATTCTTAAATATTGATAGGAAATATCCACCTCAGGATTTCCGCCCTTCTTCCTGTGCTCTTCAATTGTAGCCTGCCCTCCTGAAAATGCATATTTTTTTATTTTCATTTCAACTTCTTTTGGTGTATCTGTCAAGGCGATAAAAGAATTTGCATCAGAAGAAGACATTTTTCCTCCTCCAAGTCCGGGCATAAACAGATTATAGGTAGAACTTAACTGAATAAAATCAAAATCCTTGATCCTTTTAGAAATGTCTCTTGCCAGTCTTATATGCGGATCTTGATCTATTCCTACAGGAATTATCACCGGGCATTTTCCTTCAAATTCAGGTAATTGCGGATGAATCATATCTGATGCTTGAAGAAGAGAAGAAAGCATTTTTCCAGGATTTATCTCTCCATAAACTGCCTTAAACTCATTGAATGTTGCATATTTAGAAAGAAGATTCTGCAATCGATAGTATGCATTTGATTTTTCAGAATTTTTGCTTCTCTCGCTCTGAAAATAAATCTCGCAGTTCTCAGGCTTTAACCCAAGAGCAATATAATTTATTATGTATTGTTCAATTGCAATTTTTCTGCTTTCTTCCAGACTCTGCCCTCGTGCATTATAGGCCTCCAAATCCGCTACAGCAATATAGATCTTCGCTCCTAACTTCTGGTAAAAGATCATTTGCTGTGCAAGAATCATATGCCCCAAGTGAAACTTTCCTGTAGGCATCAGTCCAGTCATCATCACAAATTTTTTCTTATTTTTTATCGCTTCAAGAATTCTTTGTATATCCCTATGGCTAAAAATAATCTTTCTTCTGAACAAAACATTATTTTCGAAAATATCTGGAAGCTGTTTTAGCGGAGAAACACCGAACTCCTTGATCAGTTTATCATAATTTATATCCCCTTTAACTTCCCATGGCGTTACTTTCATCTCTTTCTTCATTTCCCCATAACGCCTCATTTATTTTTAAACATTACCAATTAATTAATAATATTTATAAATAAGGATTACTTTTTTTTAGCGAGGATGAAATGAAAAGGGGAATAATTTTTTTTACTACGCTAGCAATACTAATGACTTCTATGATTTCTGCAGATATAGTTTTTAATCAGCAATTAAATTCGGTTTATAATTTAGGGGACAGCATTCCTGTTCCTGTAACAGTAGAAGGTGTTAATGATATTTCCGGAACCCTCCAGATGAATTTAATCTGCAATAATAATGCTCCCATAAATTTTTATGAGACGGGGGTGAACTTAAATGCAGGGGAATCAAAGAGTTACAATGACCCGTTACTTGTTCTTATAAGCAATATAATTGGAAACCAGGAAGGAGTGTGTCAGATAGAAGCAACCTTAGGGGATGAGTCTACTTTAACTAATGAATTCAACATTTCAAATGTATTGCTGATAAACGGAGCCTTGGGTAAGGCAGTTTTTAATCCGGGAGAATTTGTTTCAATAAGTGGAAATGTTACAAGAGAAACAGGGGAAAATTCAAGTGGATTCATCGAAGCAGACATTTTTAGTAATAACTACATAGATCAGAATTTAACACAATATGGAATAGTCGCAAATGGAAGTTTTAACATGAATATTTCTCTTCCTACAAACCAGGAATCAGGGAATTACACACTGGTAGTAGATGCTTATGAAAAAGACAGCAATGAAATGATTACAAATAATGGAACTTCAAGTTATAATATTTATGTAAACCAGGTTCCGACAAATCTTGAATTGGTTTTGGGAAGTAATCAGGTAGATCCTGGAGAATCATTAACTGCCAGCACAGTACTTCATGATCAAACAGGAAATCCAATAATTTCAACAGGGAATGTAACTTTGAAAGATTCTTTGGGAAAAATAATTGAAGAGGAAGAAATTAATTTAGGTGATGGCTTTGAGTATACTGTACCCTCAAATGAATCCCCCTCTAATTTAACAGTTTATTTAGACTCTGGCCAATTGACCGCAGAAGATAGCTTCACAATAAATCCGAAAGAAAGTGTAGATGTTCAGGTTATAAACAGAACAATTATTATAACCAACACAGGAAATGTTCCTTATAATAAAACATTATTAGTCACTATAGGGAATACGCCGTTAAATTTACCAATTAACCTTGGAGTTGGAGAAAGTAAAAAATATATTGCGTCAGCACCTGACGGAGAATATACTGTAAAGATAGATACAGGGGATAGTAATGAATTTAATCAGGAAATGGGCCTTACAGGAAATGCAGTCGATATAAAAGAGGCGGGAACAGTTTCATGGTGGCCGGTTTTATGGATTGTTGTAATTCTAGTTTTAGTAATTATAGTTGTTTTATTTTTCAGAAAAGTATATAAAAAACCATTTTTTGGAAGAATTAAACATAAAAAAGAAAAGGTACAAACCCAAAAAATGTTCTCATCAAAAGCTAAAGATAATTACAAGGTATTGAACCAGACTGGAAACAAGGCAGAACTTTCTTTGTCAATAAAAGGGAGCAAACAAGATGCAAGCATAATTTGTATCAAGATAAAAGATCTTGGAAATATAAAGCATGGGAAAGGAAGTGCTTCAGAATCAATAAAAAAAATAGTTGATATTGCGGAAGAAAATAAAGCAGCAGTTTATGAAAATCAGGATTACTTATTCCTAATTTTTGCGCCTTCAAACACTAAAACTTTTAAGAATGAGAGAACAGCATTGGATGTTGCAGAAAAGGCTAATAACATTCTAATAGAACATAATAAAAAGTTTAACCAAAAAATGGAATTCGGAATATCATTGAATTACGGAACAATTGTAGCTAAAGTTGAAAGCAACGTCTTCAAATTCATGAGTATGGGTTCAATAATGACTATTTCAAAAAAAATTGCATCTCTTTCAAGAGGAGAAATTCTTCTTAGTGATAAAATAAATGATTCATTAAGATTACAACAAGTTAAGACAGAAAAAGAAATGAGAGATGGAACTCCTGTTTTTGTTGTTACAGGGATAAAAAAAGAAAACGAAGATGCCAAAAAGTTTATTGAAAGATTCATGAACAGGCAGGATAAAAATAATTACTGATATAATTCAAGCAGACTATTAACTATAGCCCTTTTTACTTCTGGATGTTTTTTTTCAAATTCGTCAAGGAAATGATTAATTTTATTTTTATTCTCTTTTATTTGCTTGAATTTTAATTTTTTTATTTTTGCGTAAAGCAAAATTTCATCATCCAAAAAAAGATATAAAGGCTTTATGATTTTCCCTTCAACAGGCAAATCTCTTTTCAATTCAGAAACAGTTCTCTCAATTAATTTTTTAGATACATCAACTGCTTCTGAATCAATTGAAGAATCAACAGCTATTTTATTTGCCCTTTTGTTTGGGAGTTTAACTATATCAAAATTTGATTTATCGGAGATAAAATTAAGGATCTCTTTCAAAACAGTACCCTTAAAATCTTTTTTTTCTTTATATCCGATAACATCTCCCGAGTTAACCATATCAAATTTCCTTACAGTATACAAGACCTTTTTTTCAAAATAATTAACAAAACATCTGGCACAGAGTTTTCTCCGGTTAGTAAATTCGTATACAGGTTTTGTTTCACATAATTTGCACATGTTATTTTAAGAAAATTATCCTATAAAAATTATTTGGATTTTTTCGAAGGTTTCTTGATAGTATTTTTAGACGTTTGTTTTTGAATTTGTTTCTGTTGTACGGGCTTTTGTATGGTTTTAACTTCCTTACTTTGAAATTTAGCAAAGAATTCTTCAATAGAAAATCCCATTTTGAAGACCTTAAGCACAATTCCTATGGCGATTAGAACAATTCCAATAATTATGGTTATAACAGAAATTGAATATGACTGTGAAAAAAACACGCTCAACAAATTAAAAAAAGTGGTGTTTGTAAGCAGAGATAATAAAAGTTCAATTTTTATGAATGGTAGGGAAGCGATTATTAAAAGACTTCCAACAAGAATTGGCATGTTTGTCTTTTTCTTGACCAAAAAGAAAACTAATACAGCCAGAATAACAGAGATACTTACAAAAAGATAAAATTTACTGTTTAAATAATTATACGATTGTTCTGAAATTAAAAAAAGAGGATTTGATTGTATGCAGTTCCAAAAGGTGCAGTCATATGGCGTAAAATAAATAGTATTTACAGCACTATCGATTAATGCGCCCATAATCGCGTCATTCCCCTGAGAAGAAACATTGCACGGGATACTTAAAGTATATCCTCCTTCGTCAAAAACATAATCTGAATCATTGCTGTACTTGCAGTAAGCCTGAATTTGGGGGGAAATTTCAGTTATAATACTGCTAATATTCGTATTTCCCATTAATAAAGTGTTCACAGCAAAGACAGATTGTTGTTGAACATTTTCAAAAGTCAGTGAAGAAGATAAAATCCACAAAAAATTCATTGATAACAAAGAAAAAAGTAACAGAACAGAAATAATTACAAGGAAAAAACCTCTTATAAAACCCATAATTGAAATAATGAAAAGAGGTTTATAAAATTACTTGATTACATCTTCTCTAAAACTTCAATTCGCTTATCAATTGGAGGATGCGTGCTTCCTAATCCTTTAAATGGATTTGCAAAAAATAATGGAGCAACTGCTTTATTAATTTTCTTTTCTGGTTGATTTTCTTCTTTTATTTTTTTAAGCGCCCCGATTAATCCGGGAGGGTATCTGGTAAATTTAACAGCGCTGGCATCTGCGCTGAATTCGCGCTTTCTTGAAATTGCTAATTGCACAAAATAAACAACAATCGGAGCGAGAATCGCCAGAATAATTCCAATTATCATGAAAACTGCGCTTGCTCCATTTTTCCTGTTATTATTTCCACTACCAAACCAAAGACTTCTCAAAAATATTTGAGAAATTATTGAAATCATTCCGACCATAACCGCTACAAGGGTCATATACCTTATATCATAACTTCCAACATGTCCAAGTTCATGAGCCAAAACTCCTTCAAGCTCTTTCTTGTCTAATCTTTCCAAAGCACCTTCTGTAACGCAAACTACAGCATGCTTCGGATCTCTTCCTGAAGCGAAAGCATTTATCTGACTTGACTTCATAACATAAAGTTTTGGCATTGGCAATCCGCTTGCGAGAGTAAGTCCTTCAACTAGATCATAATATTGCTTGTAATCTCCTTCATTAGGAACTTCTTTTGCCCCAACGCTTGCAATCGCAATTTTTCCGGAGTTATAATAGCTAATCATTAGGTATAACAAAGAGAAAATAACTGCAAAGATCATGATTATAAAAAAATATGTTGGATCTAACGCAAGTGAGATTACATAACCCAGTAGTACAATTACTACAAAAATTGTGAACATTAAGAAAATTGTTTTCCATTTATTTTTTGAAATTTGATCGCGAAAATCTATTCTTTGATTTTTTTCAGGCATAAAAAAAGAAAGAAGAATGAGTTTTTAAGAGTTTTCGTAGAAAGATTAACCATACACTTTTAAAACGAATGCCATCATCGCTAAAAGCCAAATAAGGGATAAAAAGAAATATAATATCGATTTAGGTAAATCACATTTTTTATTCAATTTTTCTACAACCCATTTCAGTGCTGGATAAGTTACTATTACTAACCACCCAGAAATAATCCCTGCAAATAAAGAATTTGTAGCCTCGGATACCATTTAATTTAGAAACTAACTTTTACTGGTTCTCTTTCTTTAGCAGCTATCTGCAAATACTCCCTTGACTTCTTTCCGTAAATTCCTGCGAAGAATGTTCCAGGGAAAGTTGTGCATAAAGTGTTATAGGCGAGAATGCTGTCATTATAATACTGTCTTGAATAAGAGATTTTATCCTCTGTAGTTGAAAGTTCTTTCTGCAGTTCCAAGAAGTTTTCATTTGCCTTAAGATTAGGATAATTTTCTGCTATAGCAAAAATAGATTTCAATGCAGATTGGAGTTGATCATTCGCCTTAACTTTAGCAGTAATATCTCCTGCGCTGACCAAAGCTTTTCTAGCATCAGTAACCTCTTTCATTATTCCTTTTTCATGCTTCGCGTATCCCTTGACAGTCTCAATTAAGTTAGGAATCAAATCTGCCCTTCTCTTCAACTGAACATCAATTTGGCTCAATGAATTATCAATTCTATTCCCAAGAGTGGCAAGTCTGTTAAAATAACTCCAAAAGATTACGACAACTAATACAACGACTCCGATAATTATCCATGTGAATAAATCCATAAAAAGAGGATGAAAAATAAATTTATAAACTTTACTCTCTGATTAATTAAATGAAAATTAAGGTGGACCAAGAAAAATGTATAGGATGCGGGCTTTGCTGGACAATATGCCCTACAGTTTTTGCTGCAGGCAAAGATGGAAAATCTTTTGTCAAGATTCAAAAAGATATTCCTTGTGTAAAGGAAGCAATTGAATCCTGCCCTGTTCAAGCAATAAGCGAATAATTCTATAAATAATTCTAACAAAATATTTATTAACTATATTCTGTTTTCTTAAACATGCAAGAAAAAGAGGAAAAGATAGAATTTGTAAAATGGTTTTCTGAACTAAATAAAGATTCAGGAAGTATCGCTGGTGGAAAGGGCGCAAATCTTGCAGAGATGTATAATGCAAAAATTAATGTCCCGCCGGGATTTGTAATAACAGCCCAAGCTTATGATTATTTTATAGAAAAAGCAGGATTAAAAGATCAGATAAAAAAACTTCTTGAAGGAATAGATTATGAGGATACAAAAGAGCTGAATAATATAACCGAAAAGATAAGGAATTTAATTGTCAAGGCAGAATTTCCAAAAGAAATGAAAGAAGAAATTTTAGAATCATATGAGCTTCTTGATACAGACAGTCTAAAGAATGTTAAGGGAACTATTCTCGAGGCAATGAAGAGTTCAGAACCTATTTTCGTTGCGGTTAGAAGTTCTGCAACAACAGAAGACTTAGCGGAAGCAAGTTTCGCAGGGCAGCAGGACACATTTACAAATGTCAAGGGAAATTCTGAATTATCCATAAGCATCAAAAAATGTTTTGCATCATTATTCACCCCAAGAGCGACATATTATCGTTACAAAAAAGGATTCGAACACACAAAGGCAAGCCTCGCAGTCGTTATCCAGAAGATGGTTAACTCTGATAAATCAGGGGTTGGATTTTCAAAAGACCCGACGAACAGTACAGAGTATATAATAATTGAAGCAGTTTTTGGATTGGGAGAAGGGATTGTTTCAGGAGCAATAACCCCCGATAAATATGTTGTGTCAAGAGAAGACCTTAAAATAATGGACAAGAAAATTTCCGACAAGAAAATTGCTTATACAAGAGATTCAAGCGGAACTCAGATAACTGTAAAACTAACTCCCGAAAGATCGAATCAGCAAGTTTTGAAAGATTATGAAATAAAAAAATTATCAGAAACATTATTGAAACTTGAAGACCATTACAAAAAACCGCAGGATATAGAATTTGCAATTGAAGGCGAAGAAATTTATATTGTTCAGACGCGTCCAATTACCACAATCGGGAAAAAGATTGAAGATCAAAAAGGAATTACGGGGGATGTAATTCTTGCGGGATTAGGTGCATCGCCAGGAATCGGTTCTGGAAAAGTCAAGATAATAATAAATTTGGATGATTTGGATAAAATTGAAGAGGGAGATATTTTAGTCACAAAAATGACAAATCCAGATATGGTAGTAAGCATGCAGAAATGTGCTGCGATAGTTACTGATGAGGGAGGCATGACTGCGCATGCTGCTATTGTTTCAAGAGAAATGGGGATTCCTGCTGTAGTCGGAACAAGAGAAGCAACAATTAAATTAAAAGAGGGTCAAATTATAACTGTCGATGGTTCTTCAGGAAAAGTCTATTCAGGAAAAGTTGCAGAAACAAAGAAAAAAGAAATTCTCCCTGTAACTGCAAAAACAAAAACAAAAATAAAAGTGATTATTGATGTTCCGACTTTCGCTGAAAGAGCTTCAAGAACAGGGATAAGAAGTGTAGGTTTGACAAGATTGGAAGGTATAATTGCAGAATCAGGAAAGCATCCCAATTTTTATCTAAAAAATAACAAGATGGAAGATTATGAAGAAGTTATCTACAAAGGTGTCTCTGAAATTGCAAAATACTTTGATGAAATTTGGGTAAGAACTTCTGATATAAGAAGCGATGAATTTCAGGAGCTTGAAGGTGCTCCTAAAAAAATTGAGGCCAATCCAATGCTAGGAATGCATGGAATAAGATTCGGAATAAAATATCCTGAGATCTTGAAAGCAGAATTAAGAGCTCTGAAAAGAGTAGCAGCAGAAAAAAAGAAAATTGGGGTAATGATGCCGCAGATAATTTCGGTTGAAGAAGTCCAAAAAGTCAAGGAATTCATGAAAGAAATTAATTTTACAGATAATAAGATAGGAATAATGGTTGAAACACCGGCAGCAGTTCAGCTAATAAAAGAATTCTGTGAAGCAGGAATCAAATTTATCTCATTTGGCACAAATGATTTGACCCAATATATTCTAGCAGTAGACAGAGGAAATGAACAAGTACAACCTTTGTATAATGAAATGCATCCCGCTGTTCTTTACCAGTTGGAATTTGTTATAAGAGTCTGCAAAAGAAATAATGTAGAATCAAGTATCTGCGGACAGGCAGCAAGCAGAAAAGAAATGGTTGACTTTTTAGTAAGAAGAGGGATTGACAGTATCAGTGTAAATGCTGATGTAGCAAAGGAAATTTCTGATTATGTAGCAGAAATTGAAAAAGAATTAGGGGAAGGACCTAGGCAGTACCAACCAAAAGAAGAAGAAGAGCTTCCTGCAGTGAATGGCGCTGAATTAGAACCTGAGTCAGAAGAAGGAGAAACTGAACAGAAAAAAGAAAATGGATCAGGAGAATACTACAAAGAAGAAGTTGAACCATATAAAGAAGATGAAGGCCCAGAAGAAACTCTAGACATTTTCTAAATAACAAAATTTTATAAATAAAAAACCATTGGTATTATTATGGCTAATAAAAGTGAGGTTGACGTAAAAAAAGAGGACGTGGCTGTAAAACCAGTTCAAAATGATTTTAGAGTTGAAAAAGTTCTTGTTGAAAATTTTGTATCATTGCAAAAAGTTATGACTAACCTGGCTTTAAAATTTGATGGACTTTCAAACCAGATTTCAAAACTTCTTGAATTGTTTGAAATTTCTGCAAAAACTCTCGCTGAAAAGGGTTATGATGATAAGAATACAGAAGAGAATAAGAAGTTAGCTGAAAAATTAGATAACCTCCTTGAACAGAATAAAATAATCGCAAAGGGGATTGCACTTCTGCATGAAAGAAATTCCGAACAGGAGAATATGATTTCTGTTGAAATTCCACCATCCCCTCCTTCGCAAGTTTCTCCTCAACAAGTAACAAGACCTCAAATGATGCCAAGCAGAACAATTGAAACTCGTAGAATTCCTCCTCCTGTAAATCCTCAAAATCAAAAATTTGGGAATGTTTAGTATGGAAGAAACATTCTCAGATGACTTCAAAAAGTATTTTCTAATAAAGTTTACAAAAGAACTGATAAATCATTCTTCAAAAGCCGAGATTATCAATCTTCAAAAGATAATAGAACTAAAAGAAAAAAGAATTGAAAAAAAGGAAACAGAAAAAGAAGTTTTAGTTCCTGCAACAAAAATTATTCTTCCTAAAAAAGAAGAAAAACCTAAAATTCAGTTTACAAAACCTGTTGTTAAAAATGTTCCCTCTACATTATTTATACCAGAACCAAAACTGCCTTCAAATTTGGAATATTTAAAGCCTGTCCCTACAACAAATGTAGAAATAGATTTATCAAAACTTAATCCTCTGATAAAAGATCCTGCAGTAAGGATCGTTGAAGTTAATCCCGATGAGAAAGTCATTGTAACAGGAGCGATGGGCACAAAATCAACAAATATAACTCTTAATAAAGAGGATATAGACCGGGTTATAAATGCATTTTCAGTTTCTTCGAGGATTCCTATAAGTGAAGGAATTTATAAAGTTGCCGTGGGAAATTTGATTCTTTCAGCAATTATCTCAGATGTTGTTGGTTCAAAGTTTATTATAAGAAAAATGATAACCCCTACCGCAGTTCAGCAAATGCCTCAGCAACAGGTTAGAAGAAATAATTTTAGATAAAATTTTATAATTTAAGAGGAACCAGGAGGAAGAGAAGACTCGCATGCTTCAACTGTCTGCCAAATATCATATGCATTTCCTACTTGTATTGATGTTCCAAAATCAAATCCAATGTGGCTTTTTTCATATCCGGTAAGGGGGAATTGATATATTGCAATTAAAAGACAACCAGATTGATTGCTATTAGGAAAACTAATATAATCGTCTAGATAACTTACATTTGTAGAAAGATTAGAACTTCCAAAATACATCCCTGAAGTTCCGGGCCATGCATCTTCAACAATTCCGTTATTTAATGGGGTTACGGGTGTACAAGCTCCATTAGTGCATATCTGCTGTGCTGGACAAGAAGTTCCGCAATTTATTTCTGCCCCGCAATTATTTACTCTTGTACCACATACCCATGATCCACAAATAGTTGCTTGAGATTCGGGAACACAATTTAAAGAAACACATATCCCATTAGTACAAAGATCTGTTCCGGGGCATGTTCCGCACAAAACCCCACAAATCGGATCCCATCCGCATTGAAGATTTGTACAGTCAGGAACGCACGCCCCAGGTTGTGTTTGATTATTTAATGTCTGATTTGGATTTGAACTTGGAGCTGAAGTTAGATAATATGTATCTGTAATATCCCCTACAGCTTCACTTCCGTCAGACATTTTTATGATAGGAGCAACCGAAACGCTAACAACCTGAGTAGCAATTAATTTTGAAGGATGAAGAGAAAAAGTATCGGATTCCAATTCCAGCATCGTTGTATTCTCAGTTATAACTTCAGAATTCGAATTGTCCGAAAGAATAAGATCTATGCCCATTAAATCCCCCGCACCAACATTTCTAGTTACGAAAACAGAAATATTTCCTTCCTGTTCATATGCATTTGTTATCTTTAGATCGACTGTAAATTTTTCAATCCCAACTCCGCTGGAACCTGTTTTAAGAAGATTTTGGATAACAAGCCATACAATTCCTATTGCAACAAGAGCGAGCAGGGTTATAATAAGAGTTATAACAATACTGGATAATCCCTTTTTATTTTTAAAGAATAATCTTTCTCTTTTTTTCATTAATTAAATCATGAATTCTAAATTTAAAAAACTAACTAAGAACTATTTGCTAGTTTGAGGTTGAAGACAACTTGCAGGAAGGCAATTGACAGCAACCAAGTCTATAGTTTCATTTCCGATAGTTAACGGAACAGCTTTACATTGCGCTGCTTGCTGTGCAATTGTTAAAACTGTATACTGAGCTCCGTACTGAGCTCCTATTTTTTGTTGGTTTATAGCAAATCCATTTATTGCAGGATTTAATAAAAAAATATAACCTATAACTCCAAAAAGAACAACAATGATTAATATTAATCCTATAACTAGCCTGTTTTGCTTTCCTTTAATCATTATTCATTAACTCAGTTAAGGTTTAAAAACATTTTTGTTGATTAGATTGTATAATTAACAGTACTTACCTTAATTTTATAAATAAAAAATTCTTCAAATAATTATGGATGACCGGATAACTAAAGAAAAAATTGACAAATACTTTAAACTAACATCAACAGCATTGAAAGAAGTTAAGAAAAATGTCATTAAAGGGAAAGAAAAATATGCGAAGGAGATAATTGATATGGTTGAAAATTATCTATCTGACGCAGAACATTTTGAAAAAAATTTGGATTTTGTAAATGCATTCGCTGCATTAAACTATGCACATGGTTGGATTGATTCAGGAGTTCGTTTGGATATTTTTGATGTTAATGATGACAAATTATTCACAGTGAAATAAAAAATTATTGTCCGTATCTTCTATGCAAAAGCCTAACTAAATAATAAGCAGAACCAAAAACTAAAACTCCGGGAAGAAGAGCAATTCCCAATGCAGGAGCAAGAAGACCTGTGCCTACAGCACCAACTGTTCCAGCACCGATCGCTTCCAAAAAACCTACGACACCAGGCACTGATTTCTCTACATTTTTCTGAAGAGCATCCAATTGCATTACTAACTTTCCATTTTTCAAAATTTTCACTTTCCTGTCTTCTTCAGAAACAATTACAACAAGATTATCTCCCACTGCAGCACTTAAGGCAGCACTGTGCCTTGTCCCGTAATTCTTAAAAACTTTTTTGCTCTTTATCATAACTCCGTATGCCTTAAGAAAACCCTTTTTGTCGATTATAACCGCACCGTCGATTAATGCTAAAGATTCAAGAAGTTTTGGGTTTTCTATGATATTAAACGGCGGAACTGTTTGTTTGACCAGTGTTTTGTAAGGCACTTCTCCGACAACAAAAAGCGCTCCTTCTCCTCGTTTTGCTATTCGTAATCCAACCTGGATCAGTACTTCTTCAAGGCTAAGTTTCTTAGATTGCATATAAAAATAATATTCAATAGTTTTTTAAATTTTGTCTACGTAAAATCCATATGAAAAAGAAGGTGATTACAATTAGCCTTGGCGGAAGCCTCATAATTCCCAATGATATAAATATAAAATATCTTAAAGAGTTCAGGCAAACAATTCTAAAAAATGTAAACAAATACAAATTTGTCATTGTGTGCGGTGGAGGGGGCATTGCAAGAAAATACATTTATGCATTGAGAGAAATCGGAATGAATGAAACATTTCAGAGCTTTGCCGGAATCTCAGCGACAAGAATGAATGCGAGATTTATGTCATATTTTTTCCATCAAGATCAGGAAAGAGGAATTCCTCATAAAATGAAGGAACTTAAAGAGTATGTAAAAAAATATGACGTTGTCTTTTGCGGAGCATTGGAATACAAACCCCATCAAACATCAGATTCAACAACAGCAGAAATTGCGGAAGTTTTTGGTTGTTCATTCATTAATTTAACAGATGTTGCAGGATTATATAATAAAAATCCAAAAGAGCATAAAGACGCGAAATTCATTCCAGAAATCTCATGGAAAAATTTCAATAAAATAGTTGACAAAATAAAATATAAGCCCGGACAGCATTTTGTTCTGGATCAAACTGCTGCGAAGATGATTATGAAAAATAGAATAACAACATATATTCTCGGAGAAGACATGAAACAATTAGATAACTTGCTTAATTTTAAAAAGTTTAAGGGAACAGTAATTGGTAATTTATGAATATTACAACAATTTTTAAAAAGACACTAAATTTATTTTGTGTATGGTTTTAGAAGAAATTCTCAAAGAAGAATATAATGCAATCGAAAGGGAAGCTGGAATTAAAAAGAAAACTGTAAATTTTGTATTAGAGTTAGTAGAAAGGAACTATCACGATCTTAATAATGCATTTGACAGCAACATTAAAATTAATGATAACACCGAAAAAGAGGAAAGATTACTATACTATCAAACAAAAAAGATGCTTGACGAATTAGAAAAAGTTTCTTTAGATGTCACTCACTATACCCCTTACGATGATTTTAATAAGCCAGATTCTCCGGATATAAAATTCGGGATGACAGAATATGAAAAATTTTCTCCAGAAATAAGCATGTACGGAAAGAAATTGACGGGTAAGGGAAAAGAAATAATAAACAACTATAGAAAGATTAGAGAACTTCCATCAATAGAAGAAGCCAAATCCAAAAATTCAGAATTGTTGAATAAGTATTTATAAGAATTCAATAAAAATATAAATTCCTTTTTATTGATTTATCTATGGAACAGATTTTAATTCAGGAAAATAACTTTGATAAGGCAAGAAAACTCATAAAGCAAAACTCAGGTGAAAAAATAATTTTCTCTTCTGAAGATGATGAACTGAATAGAAAAATTCTTGAAAAAGAAAAAATTGATGTTTTGCTTCTGAATCAGGAAGGAAGAAAAGATTTTCAAAAACAAAGAAATTCTGGGCTTAATCACGTTATGGCAAAAGTTGCAAAGAAAAAGAATGTGGTCATTGGAATAAATCTCGACGAAATTATAGACTCAGAGGAAAAACAAAAAGCACTAATTCTTGCACGTATCTCCCAAAATATAAAAATATGCAATAAGAATAAATTAAAAATGGGATTCTTTGGGGAAAAAAATAGGAATACGTTTGATTTAAAAGCTCTTGGTCTAGTTTTAGGGATGCCTACTTGGATGGTCGTAGATTTGTAGAATTAGATTATTTTATGACCAAAGATTTCTTTCAGATCCAATTTCTTATATTCTAGCTTAAATTCAGAAGAAAGATATTTCAAAAGGTCATTAGAAACGTCTATACTCTCCTTCATTGTACTTTTGCAAATGCTTGCACGTGATTTTTCATAGAATCTATCAAGAAAGTCATATACTGAATGAGGGGAGAGTTCTTTCTTTTTTTTGATTAATCGGTCTTCTAAATTTTTTCTTAAATGATCAAGTTCATCTTGATTTAACATTTAATTAAAATTTATTAAGCGTTTAAAAAGATTGGTATAATCTATTGAACGCTTTGATAACGATGTAAACCAAATCTTTTTTAATACAACTTATTTAGGAATAACATGGCAAAAAATACAGAAAAACTCATTGAATCTTTGAGTCCAAATGAGAGAAAAATTCTCCCTTTTCTTAAAGAAAGAGATATCGATGAGATAGTAAGAAATTCAAAACTTGATAGAACTTCTGTTTTGCGTGCTTTAGAATACCTTGGGAACAAGAATATAATCACAATTTCTCATGAAAGAAAGAAAATTGTTGAAATAGGGGTTAATGGAGCACTTTACAAAAAAAAAGGGCTGCCTGAAAGAAGGCTTTTAAGTTTGTTAAATGAAAGGAGAATTCTAAGATTGGATGAAGCTCAAAAAGAAAGTGTTCTTTCAAATGAAGAATTCAAAGCATCCATCGGAGCCTTAAAGAAAAAAGCATTAATCGAAATAAAAAACGAAAAAGTTTCCTTATCAGGGAGCGTAGAAGAAATTTCAAAAAAAAGCTTAGAAGAAATCTTTATCGAGTCTCTCCCCCTTGATTATAATACCCTTACTCCCGAACAATTATACGCATTAAAATCTCTTGAAAGAAGAAGAAACATAATTCAAATAAAAGAAATTGAGATTGTGGATATAAATTTGACAAAACTCGGGGAAGAAATAATAAGATCATCAAAAAAAATAGGCGAACTTATTGAAGCAATAACTCCACAAATTCTTGAAAAAGAATCTGCATGGAAAGGAAAAAAGTTCAGAAGATATGATGTAACTTCACCTCTTCCATCTGTAAATGGTGGAAAAAGGCATTTTGTAAATCAAGCAACAGACTATGCAAGAAGAGTCTGGACAGAGATGGGCTTTAAAGAAATGAATGGGAATATGTTGCAGAGTTCATTCTGGAATTTTGATGCTTTATTTACAGCGCAGGATCATCCAGTAAGGGAAATGCAGGATACTTTCTTCATAAATAAAAAAGTGGAACTACCTGATAAAAGATTAGTCAAAGCAGTAAAAGAAAGTCATGAAAAAGGGGTTGATGGAAGCAAGGGCTGGAAATATTCTTGGAATGAAGAAGATGCAAAAAGATTAGTCTTACGAACACATACAACTTGTTTGTCTGCAAATACACTTGCAAATTTGGATAAAAAGAATATTCCCACAAAATTTTTCGCAATAGGAAAATGTTTCAGAAATGAAACTGTTGATTGGAGTCATGGATTTGAATTTAATCAGTCAGAAGGAATTGTAGTGGGTAAAGATTTGAACTTTAGGAATCTTTTAGGCTACCTGCAGGAATTCTTCAAAAAGATGGGATTTGAGAAAATAAGATTCCGCCCTTCTTATTTCCCTTACACAGAACCAAGCGTTGAAATAGATGTCTGGCATCCTGAAAAAAAGATATGGTTTGAACTTGGCGGAGCAGGAATTTTCAGGCCAGAAGTTGTAATCCCCCTTCTTGGAGAAAAATTGACAGTTCTTGCATGGGGCCCAGGATTTGACAGAATGATTATGGATTATTATAATATCAAAGATTTAAGAGAGATGTACAAAAATGATATAACTCAATTAAGGAAAATGAAATTTTGGATGAAATAAAATGGAAATAAACAAAGCACAGGAAAAAACAGAGAGAATAATATTGGATGGAGGGAGTTTATAAAAAATGAAAGAAGAAAAAATTGTATATCTAAGAAAATTTAAGCTTAATGATGCAGAAAACCTTTTGAAAGAATTCAAAGCCCCCGAGATAATAAAGCAAATGGAACTTGAAATTAATGTAAATGAGTTAACAATAAATAAAGAAAAAAGATGGCTGGAGAAAACAATTGCTGAATATAACGAATCCAAGCCAAGAAATATAAACTTGGCTATAATAAAAGAATTAGACGTAAGAATTGAGATAAAAGATAATTGCAAAGAGAGAAGATTGGAAGAATTAGTTGGAGGAATCGGTATGCATACCATTGATTATAATAAAAATGAGGCGGAAATATGTTATTGGATTGGAAAAACTCATCAGGGGAAGGGTTATGCAACAGACGCTATAAAATTATTCTGTGAAAAATTATTTGAATGTTTTAATTTTTGTAAAATAAAAGCAGATGTCTCAGAAAATAACATTGCTTCACAAAGAGCTCTTGAAAAATCAGGGTTTTGTATAGATAAAGGTGGTTGCTATTATGAGTTAAAAAATCCTTATATGAATAATAAAATCAGATTTAGAGGGGTTGAATTGAGATTATCAGAAAGGGGGATGAGAGGATAAAATGGCAAGCGTAATCTTTCCAAGAAAAAAGTTTGAAAAAGAAATTGGAAGATTAGACGAAAAGATGCAGAATAAGATTGCAATGTTTGGAACTCCATTAGAAAAATTTGACGATGCTAATATAGAAATTGAAGTTTTTCCGAACCGCCCAGATTTGCTTTCTTACCACGGATTCAAAAGATCTTTTCTAGCATTCATAGGAAAACAAAAGGGGCTTAAAGAATATAAGATAAACAAACCAGAAAAAGATTATAGAGTCAATGTAGATTCTTCTGTAAAAGACATTCGTCCTTATACTGTATGCGCAATTATAAGGGGGTTGAAATTTGATGATGATAAGATTAAGGAAATAATTGATATACAGGAAAAACTGCATCTCACTGTAGGCAGAAAAAGAAAAAAACTTGCGATAGGAATTTATCCTCTAGAAAAGATAAAACTCCCGATAACATTCAAGGCGCTTGAACCAGATAAAATAAAATTTATCCCTCTTGAATCAGACCGGGAAATGTCCGGATTGCAGATTCTGCAGAGACATCCAACAGGAAGAGAATATGCTCACCTTCTTGCAGGTAAGCCAAAATTCCCCATATTCACAGATGCAGATAATAATGTTTTAAGTATGCCTCCGATTATAAATTCGCATTTAACTGGAAAAATAACAGAAGAAACAACAGATGTGTTTGTTGAATGCTCAGGATTTGATTTTGAAACCCTGAACAAATGTCTGAATATACTCGTAACAATTCTTGCAGATATGGGGGGTAAAATTTATCAGATGGAATTAGAATACAAGGATAAAAAGATTACCCCTAATTTGGCATCAGAAAAAATGAAGCTAAATTTGAAAAATGCGAATTCTCTTCTTGGATTGAATTTGGATGAAAAGCAGATAAAAGAACTTATTGAAAAAATGGGTTTTAATTATAACAAAGGAAATGTAGAAATTCCATCCTGGAGGGTTGATATCCTTCATGAAGTGGATTTGATTGAAGATATAGCAATTGCATATGGGTATGAAAAATTTATACCCGAAATTCCTGCAATAGCCACTATTGGAGAAGAAAATAAAAAAGAGATAATAAAAAGGAAAATAGCTGAAATTCTTTCCGGGCTTAATATTTTGGAGATTTCAAATTATCACCTGACAAACAAAAAAGACCAGTTTAAGAAAATGGCTGTTCAGGATGAAAATTTTCTTGAAGTTGAAGAATCAAAAACCGATTATACGATTCTCCGAAAAGATTTGACTCATTATTTATTGAAAATTCTTTCAGAAAATGTTGATTCGGAATATCCGCAGAAAATTTTTGAGGTTGGGAAAGTCTTTACTCCAACTGAAACAGAGAATCTTTCACTTGCCATTGCCCCTGCAAACTTCACAGAAGTAAGGCAGGTTTTAGAATATTTATTCAGAATAATGGATTTGGAAATTAAAATTTCAGAACCAGATAAATTTCCCAGTTATTTCATTGATGGTAGAGTCGTAGAAATAAAGCTTGATAATAAGAATATAGGATTTCTCGGGGAAATACATCCCAAAATCCTGAAAAATTGGAAAATTAAAATGCCCGTTGCTTTATTTGAAGTTAATCTAGAAGAAATATTTAAGAAAATCCAAAAATAATTAACCGAGATAACAGCCTTTCCCGTCATCTTCTGTTTTATTATCCCAGTTCTTTTTTATTATACTAATTATTCCCATTAATTCTTTTTTCATTTCTTGCCACATCTCAGAATATTTTTTTATAGCTTCTGCTTCTTTTTTCTCAGAATACTCCAAATCAAGTTCAATCAAATCAACTTCAAGTTTTGCAATCTTTTTGTATAACTCAGTTAATTTTTCTCTTTCTTTTGTTCCAAGAGTCTTTGTTATAGCAAAAACAAACATCGGTGAATTTGTTGGATTTAATATCGACTCGATAAACCTTAGGTAATTGAGAAACTTATTTGTTATATTTTCTCTAATTTCCTTCAAAACAAAGTCGGTTTCTATCTCTGATACTTTCTCTATCTGAAAATCTTCATTAAGTTTTTCAAAAGGCAGCAAGTTATATTGTTTTTGAAAATTCCTGTATTTGTCTTTTAATATTGTAAGATTCCATTCTTCTGTCATATATTTAACTCAAGGGGGAAGTTTATAAATTTAATTTTTATCAGTTTAAGTATAATAATGCCTCAGTAGCTCAGTTGGTAAGAGCGTAACATTGGTAATGTTAAGGTCCTGAGTTCAATCCTCAGCTGAGGCTTATGCATTAAATTTATCAAAGATTGGGTATTCCTATTATTATGAATATAACTTTAATAGGAATGCCTGGCGCAGGTAAATCCACAATAGGAAAAAAGCTGGCAGGGAAATTAGGATATAAGTTCATAGACCTTGACAAAAAAATAGAAAAAAATGAGAATAAACCTCTCCAAAAAATTCTGGATTCTTTTGGTGAGAGAAATTTTATCAGGATAGAAGAAAGGGAAATATTAAAATTAAAGGATATAAATGATACTGTTATCTCCCCGGGCGGAAGTGTGGTTTACTCAGAGAAGTCAATGAAACTTCTGAAAAAAATTTCGGCAATAATATTTCTGAAGTCTTCGTTAAATAAGATTAAACAGAGAATTCGTAATCCAAACAACAGGGGCATTGTTAGGTTAAAAGAAAAAGGTTTTGAAAGATTATACAAAGAACGAGAAAAATTATATTATCAATATGCAGATTTAGTAATTAATGCAGATCCGAATATGAATAAAATAATTGAAGAAATAAAAAGATTTTTGAAATTATTTTTTTTTAGAAACAGATTTCATAATTAGTAGTATAACAAGTGCCACTAAAAACCCAACAGCTACAAAACCAAAGACCATTGAAATCACAAGGAAAAAATTTGTCAGGAAATCATTTTGAACATATCTGTACAAAACAAAAGAAACAAGAGATAGTGCAATGAATAAAAGAAGGTTATTAAAAACCATCATAATTCTGTTTTTAATGTTCAAAGAAACACTCTGAGTTCTCCTTGTCCTTGTTGTTCTTCTCCTCGTAACTCTTTGAGTTTTCCTTTTTGTCGTCCTCTTTTTTCTTGCCATTTTATAATATATATTATGAACTATGCTTTATAAATATTATGATGAACTATTGCCTTTCCAATTCATTTTTATCGCATCTGTTGTAACAATCTTGATATTGTTAAAAACATTCCCAAGCCATAATAGATAAATCTGTGAAGCTTTTCCCAAATCAGAAATATTGTTTAAAGGAATATTTTTACCCCCGAACACAAAAGTGAAACTGAAAAATGCAAATAGAACTAATCCTATCAAAAAAAGTGTAAAAAATTTATGTCTCATACCCTTAAATGCAAATAATAAATAAATTACAGCTATAATCGCTATAACTACAACAATTATCACGCTCATTTCCATATTTAATAAAGTGAAAAGATGTATAAAAATATTTCTAAATGCGGTAGAAGACTATTTATCAAAACTGTAACAAAAACAAATATAGCGGGTTATATATAACCCCAAACAAATATAGCCCCACCAGGATGGCGGCACTATTTGTCTCAGTTATGAGGAACTTATATTTTCTTTATTTCCTCCAATTGTATTTATTTTATCTTCTTTAAAAATTCTTCTAGGATTTGTTTTCAATTCTTCTACTTTCATTTCAAGATTTTTTATATAATTTTCAGCTCTCTTGGTATTCCCTTCTTTATTTGGCCAAGTAGGAACTTCTTTTTTTAATGTTTCCTTTGCCCGTTTAATCTCTGCCTTTAAAGCTAGTATTGCATCTTTGTTAATTGTGTTATCTATATTCAAAACTTTTCTTTTTGTCTTTGGGCTATTCTTCTCGCTAATCTCAGATCTTCCATGAAAAAAATGAAGGTGATAATGATCTGCTAATCTCTTTTTCCATTCTTCTTGTTCTTTCTCTTTATCTTCTTCCGAAAGTTTATCTAATCGATTCAAATCTCTTTTATTGAAAGCCATGAGTACAATATCCTGTGATTTTTTACCTTCACCGAGCCAAGTATTTATTTCAGGCAAGAAATAGATTTTTTGACCATCTTTAATTTTGAATTCCGAGATTAAAGGTGCCGGGAAAGTTTTTACTCCAAGGGTTCCCTTAGCCCCCCCGAACTTTGCTATTTTTTTGTTCCATTCTTTATTATATTGGACTTCTCCCTTTTTTTTAAGCTCCTGCAATTCCTCCTTGGTATGGATTTTTTGAATCCTAATAACCTCACTTAATCCCCAAAATTCAAGTAAGTCCCCCGATCCCCAGCCAAGATCTGTTAACAGAGATTTTGGCATTGTAAAACCCCCGTAACCATTCCTGATTCTGAATGTGCTTGTATCGGTATACATAATGTAACTACAATGTATTGCTTTTTAAAATGTGCTATTTTGTATACTTTTTAGACACTATCTTTATTCCTTTATATGGAATGAATTCAATCTTGCCAATGCTTTCAAAATATTTCAAAAGCTTCCTGCACTCGGCTTTCTTGATGCTGAACTGACTGCATATTTTAGAATAAATTTTATCAAAAGTAATTGTCCCGTAAAAATTAGCCTTGCATTCTTTTAGTTTCTCAAATGCCAGATCATTCAGGCTATAGTAATTAGAAAGTTCTTTTGAACTAGTTAATTCCAGTATTTTCTTAGACCATTCAGGAAAAAATTCTCCAGTTGAATCTTTCATTAATTTTTAATCAGAATAATCCACAAAAAAATTTATGTGATGGGATATATCTTTTCTAAACCCTTTTTAAATATATAAAATTAGTTAAATAAAAAAACGGGTAGTTAAATTTAAGCCACTCTCTAAATTTATTTGAATTTTTTCTTTCTTTATTTTACCTTCTCTTTCTAATCTTAATAATATCTTTAGTAATAATTCCCTATCTCCATTTTCCAACCCCAATTCGTTGGCAATCTCGTAAAAAGTCAATTTTTGATCTCTTAATAATTCAAATACTTTAGTTTCTATCTCTTTTGGATCCATATTCACTTTCTTTCCATTAAAATTTGATTCATTTAACATTAAACTCATCTTTTTATTAACACCTCTTGTTCAAACATACTAAATATCTTCCAAATTATCCCCCACTCTTCCTTAGAAGCTTGAATAATTTTTAAACCCATCGATTTTGCTTTTGAATTATCAATACATTTACTATGTGAATAGTGGCCACTAACCAAATTTAAGACAATATTTTTTATAATATGCTCAGCAGAATCTTTGTCCTTAGCATATTCTTCTTTAAACATTCCCTCCACTAAAAGTTCATGCAAATAGTCTGCTATATGATTCAGTGCCCTCAAATTGTCACCGATTTCCATTAAAGGGATATTACCTACCGCTTCTTTTATCACTTTATTACATTCTTCATTATTACTACATTCTTTTTCTATCTTATCTAAGAATTTCATTGTTTCAGCCATAGATAAAGCGGAGTACCTCACTCCCCTAACATAATCCATAACTTGAGGGTCTACTGGACCAAGTTCAGAAGGTAAATCCATGATAATTTCATCTCCAGAACAACATAATAAAGTTGCAGCAGATTTTGCATATCTTGGAACAATAAAAGTAAGTTTTCCTTTACAATATCCTCTTAATATCTTTGCTAAGTGATATGCTGCATCAGCACTACCTCCACCAGAGTGAATGATAACATCAAGGTTATCAAAGCTAACCTCTGAAGAAAGTTGTTCCATCAGATTATAAACCTGAGAAACAAAGTAACTATCAATACTTCTACTCTCATCCATTGTTAAAAGGACTACTTTAGTACCTCTCTTTTTTTCAAGTTGTTTAATTAAGGAATCTTCTGAGTCAGATACTGGTTGGATTGCTAAAGGCGCAATACTAACAGAAGCATTCTCTTTTAATTCCATGATATTTTTCTATTAAGTTTCTTTTTAATATTTATTGCATTAAGAAGTAATAATCTAATAAGATATAACCTCATTAATTTATATTTTTTTCCAATTATTTTCTAAACTTTCCTTTTCTAAAGCTGAAGAAAACTATCCCACCAATAACTGATGTGAATAATATAATTATTGTTGTAATTCCTGTAGGAGATTTTCCAAAGTTAGTTATTCCTGTAACTGCTCCATTAAGGAAGTTTGTAAAAGCATTTGTTATAGTAGATTTTGGAGTATTGTCTATTATTGCTCCTCCTGTTCCTTTATTTGCTAAAGGAGTTAGTGCAGGTAATTGTTGATTTATACTTATAGCTGTTGCTGATGAATTCTTCGGAATAGTGCTCCCTCCACCAGAGCGAGCATTTATTGTAATTTGTTTTTCATTTGAAGAATAAATGTGACTATCTCCTGTATTTACCATTAATTTTATACTATGTGTTCCAACTGAAAATTGATTTGTATCTAAGGTAATTTGATATGTAAGAATCCCCTTTGAGTAACCATTTTGATATCCATAGCCATAACTATAACCATACCCATAACCCCATCCGTAGCCATAATCAGTTGAGCTAGAAACTAAACTTACTGTTATTCCTTTGCTTGCACAATCAGAACTTGAACCATCGACAGAAAATGAACATAAGGCAGAACTTGAACCATCCATAAAAATTCCTATTGGATTTGGAAAGCCCATTCTTTCATTTGAATTTATTGTGATTGTAAAACTTGAAGAAACTGAAGTTCCTTGAGTAGGATTTGAATTTGAAAAATTATCTAAGTTTAAAACAAGTGCTCCTGCAGGACCTGCTAGAATAAGTAAAGTTATAATTGACAAAGTTATTACTGATGCTACAATTTTCGAAGCATGTTTCTTTGTATGTTCTTTGATTGAATTCATTTTGTCTTATCTATTATTTGTAAGTTTTTTCAACTTAAAAATGTTTTTATAATAATAATTCAATAAAATACTCCTTTTTAAATATTCCGTTTTTGATGTTACTTTAAAAGAACAACAAAATGACAAGATTTAAAAGTTATATAATTTTTCTAAAAACAATTAAATATACTAGAAAATATATATTAAAATAAAATGAAAAATAAAGAAATAAGAAAAACAAAATTAGGAATAATCGGATTTGGTATTCTCGGAAAAGCACTGAATCATGTTTTTGAGATCAAATTCCCTATTTATATTTATGATAAATATCAGGAACAATATAAGGATATCTCTCCTCTTGCAGAAAATGCAGATATAATCTTTTTAGCAGTTCCTACTCCTATGAAACCTAGTGGAGAAATAGATACTAGTTATGTTGAAGATGCACTCAAAATTATTTCGAATGCAGTAAAAAAAGCAAAAAGAAACCCTCTTGTAATAGTTCATTCTACAGTTACTCCTGGAACAATCGCAAAATTACAAAAAAAATATAATAATATTCATCTGGCTTTTAATCCTGAATTTCTAACTGAGAAAAATTTTCTTAATGATATGAGAAATACAGACAGAGTAGTAATTGGTGCTGAGAATGAAAATAATGCAAGAAAAATAAAAAGAGTCTATCAAGAAATATTTCCTGATGCAAAATATATCCTGACAAATACAAGAACTGCGGAAATGATAAAATATGCTTCTAATGTAACTCTTGCTTCTCAAATAATGATTGCTAATGAAATATATCAAATTTGTAAAAAATTTAAGATTGATTATGATGTTGTAAAGAATACTTTACTTTTGGATAAAAGGATTGGAAGTAATATTAATGTCCCAGGCAATGATAATGATTTCGGCTTTGGAGGAAAATGTTTTCCAAAAGATTTGAATGCTTTAATTCATATATCTAAACAGCAAGGATATCATCCTGAACTTCTTGAACAAGTCTGGAAGACTAATCTTAAACTTAGAAAGAAAAGAGATTGGCTTAATATTAAAGGAGCAACATCAAAAAATGGATTTAAAAGTATTTGATAATTTATATTAAAATGAAACTTGTAATAAATATTCCTTGCTATAATGAAGAAAAAACTCTTCCATTGGTATTAAAAGAATTGCCAAAAGAGATAAAAGGAATTGATAAGATAGAAGTTCAAATTGTGGATGATGGTTCTACTGACAAAACAATTGAAGTTGCAAAAAAGTTTAAGGTTACAAGAATAATAAGACATAAAAAAAATAAAGGCTTGGGAATTGCATTCAAAGAAGGCATGCAGTTTGCTTTAGATTCTGGAGCAGATATTTTTGTTAATACCGACGCTGATAATCAATATCCTTCCAAATATATCCCTGAATTAGTCAAGCCTATTATTGGGGGCAGGGCAGATTTGGTTATTGGCAACAGAAAACCTTGGAAAGTCAAACATTTTTCTCCGTTAAAGAGAATGTTGCAATGGTTTGGAAATGGAGTTACCAGAAAAATTTTGGGGGCGGATGTTCCCGATACTGTTTCAGGATTCAGGGCATATTCAAAAGATGCAATGTTAAAGATTAACGTTGTTACAAAATTTTCATATGTTCTTGATACAATAATGCAGGCAGTTCAGAAAGATTTGAAAATAGAAAGCATTGACATAGAAACAAATCCTCCGACAAGAAAATCAAGACTTTTCAAAAATATTTTCCAGCATATGAAGAAGTCAGGAACAAATCTGATTAGAATTTTTTATCTTTATGAACCTATGAAGACATTCACTTATCTTTCTTTATTATTCTTCCTGCCGGGAATTGCATTAGTATTAAGATGGTTGTTTTTAGATTATGTTACTCAGACTAGCGGAGGAAATATTCAATCATTGATTATATCTGCTGTCCTGATAGTTACTTCTGCCTTATTATTCGCATTGGGAATAATCGGGGACTCTTTGAAGACAGGTAGAATGCTGACAGAAGAGGTTTTATACAAATTGAAAAAACAGGAATTTGCAGGAGGAAAGTAGTGATGAAAGATAAAAAGAGGCTATTAGTATTTGCTTCAACATTTCCGCGATGGAAGAATGATACCTTACCTCCTTTTGTTTATGAATTGTCTAAAAGATTAACTGATACATTTGATGTTTCTGTTCTTGTTCCAAGTTATCCTGGAGCAAAAGATTTTGAAGTAATGGATAAGATGAAAGTTTATCGTTTTCATTATTTTTTTAAAAGATATGAGAAACTGGCAGGAAGTGGGGGAATTTTACCAACGCTGAAGAAAAATCCTTTATTCTTTTTTCAGGTTCCTTTTTTTCTTTCTGGAGAATATTTTGCATTAAAAAAAGCAATTCAAGAAATTAAACCAGATGTAATTCATGCTCATTGGATAATTCCTCAAGGTTGGATTGCATCAAAAATAAAAAAGAAATTTGATGTGCCTTATGTTGTAACAAGTCATGGAAGTGATATTCTTGGATTAAAAGGATTTATGAGTATTAAAAAAACAACTCTTGAAGATGCAAAAAAGATAACTGTTGTTAGTAATTATCTTAAGAAAAAGATAATAGGAACTATTGATTCATCCTTAAAAAATAAAATAGAAATTATTCCCATGGGGATAGATACTAAATTATTCAATCCAAATAAGAGAGATTTATCTATAAAAGAGAGATATAAAATAGATGGACCTTTTTTATTATTTGTTGGAAGATTGTCTCCAGAAAAAGGAATTAAATATTTAATTGAAGCAATGCCTGAAGTTATAAAAGAGTTTCCAACAACAAAACTTCTGATAATTGGCACAGGAACTTTAGAAAAAGAATTGAAAGAACAAGTAAAAAATTTAAAATTAGATAAAAATATAATTTTTATAGGCGTTATACAAAATCAAAAACTTCCGAAATATTATGCAACAGCAGATTTATTTGTTTGCCCCAGTTTAAGAGAAGGATTAGGATTAACTTTTGCAGAAGCAGGATTATGTGGTTGTAACCTAATTGGTTCAAATGTTGGTGGAATCTCGGAAATAATTAATAAGAATAATGGTCTTTTAACTAAAGAAAAAGATTCAGAAGATATTTCTGAAAAAATAATCAAATTAATTAAAAATCCAATAAGAAACAAAATCAGAATACAAAAAGAATTAATAGACAAATTTGATTGGAATATTATATCTAAAAAATATAAAGAAATATTGAGATGAAAATTGCATTTGTGAGTCTTAAGGGTAATTCTGGGAGTGATGTTTATTATAATTTATTAAAGAATGCCCTTAACAAATATTCTTTTATTAAATCTGAAATATTTTATTTTCCCTCATTTCTCGAAAAAATTCCATTCCTAATACCAATGTATCTAAAAAAAATTAATTTTGATGATTATGATATAATTCATACTAATGCTGAATTTGGTCATTATTTTAAAATTGCGGGAAAAAAATTGGTTATTACAATTCACCATTCAGTATTTGATAAAAATTATCAAAAATATACTTCACTCTTTCAAAAGATTTTCCATTATTTATGGATAAAACCCAATTTGAGAAAATCATTAAATGTTGCGGACAATATAATTGCAGTAAGTAATTATACAAAAACTTCAATTCTTGATTATTTTAAATTAGATAAAGAAGTTTATGTTATCCATAACGGGATTGATACTAACAAGTTCAAACCAATGAAAATAAAAATTAATGATAAAAGATTTAAACTTCTTTTTGTGGGAAATTTAACTGAAAGAAAAGGAGTAGACCTTTTGCCAAAGATTATGAAAGAATTAGAAGAAAAAGAATTTGTTTTGTTTTATACTTCTGGATTGAGGACTCAAATTCCTGAGGACTTTAATTTATCAAATATGATACCCCTGGGAAGATTAAGTGAAGAAGATTTAATTAAAGAGTATAATAAATGCAATTCTCTTTTATTCCCAACAAGACTTGAGGGTTTTGGTTATGCTGTTGCAGAAGCAATGGCTTGTGGAAAACCAGTAATTTCAACAAATTGTTCTTCTATACCCGAAATCGTTGAAAATGGAAAAAATGGTTTTTTATGCAAAATAGATGATGTTGATGATTTTGTAGAAAAAATAAAAATACTAAAAAAGGATAAAAGGCTAAGGGAAAACATGGGATTAAAAAATAAAGAAAAAGTAATAAAAAAATTTTCAATTCATAAAATGGGGGAAAGATATATTGAATTATACAAAAAAATGGTTTAATAAAAAGATAATCCTAGTTGCCTTAATATTGGTCTTATTTGCAACTATCTTATTCCTAGCTACTTTGCCTATTGATAAATATCTTGGGGATGGGGCCAGAATACCGAATATTGTGAATGGTATTTATGAAAAAGGGGAAATAACTTATACGAATCCTTTAAATGAACAATACAATACTTATGGTTTTCATAATCAATTGTTTATAGTAAATTCTAAATTCGAAAGTGTCCCGATAGGATTTATCTATTCAAATTTTATTTCAGTTCCACTATTTATAATTTATTCTAATAATTTATCCATTCATTTAATCTTTGTTTTATTTGGACTTTTAACTTCAATATTCACTTTTCTTATTTTAAATCGTAGGATGAAAATTAATAAAAATAATGCGTTTATATTTAGCATACTCTTTTTTATTACTTTAAATTACGTCTCTTTATTCACTCAATTTTTTGAAGACATACCCCTTCTTTTTTTCCTTTCTGCATTTATTTATTATTTCTGGGGATTTCTCACTGATAAAAATAATTATCTTTTATTTACTTTATTCTTGTTTTTTGCTATTGTTACAAAAATAACTATAATATTCGCATGTCCTCTAATTTTTTTATTTATAATCTTTAAAAATAAAATAGAATTTAAAAAAAATATTATTATTGCTATCCAGATAATCACAATTCTATTTATACTACTCTTACCATTTTTTTATTATAATATTTTGCATTATTCAAATCCTTTATTTTTCTCTCATGATTATTATACATCTCCTTTCCAGCCGAGTAATTCTTCAATATCCTTTATAGAATCTGGGAAAAATCTTTTATTTAACTTATTTTATCCAAAGAATGGGATATTTCCTTACATTAATAATTTTATAAAAGATATTGGTTATTTTGCAAAATATAATTTTTTGATATTTCTCAGCATTATATTTCTATTTCCATTAATATTAATTAAGCCAAGAAAAAAATTAGTTCTATTTTCTATATTATTCCTATTTGTTTATTTTTTGGTCTTTGGGAATATGATTGATTATGGGAATGCAACTACTTTTGCTCACATAAATTCTCATTTAAGGTATATTCTGCCCGCAATTTTTTTAGTTTATATTATCGGAATGAGTCATATAGAAAAAAAAGTTCCGAAGAAAATAATGATTATAATATTATCATCTATAATTTTAATTTCTTTATTATCTATCACTATTGATTATCCTTTTGTTGGTTATAGTATTTTTGGAGAAAGTTACATAAATAGCAATCAAGCAATATCGGATTATATAAATAAAACTATCCCTAATGGAAGCATATTATTTTATTCATTAGATTTGGGCTTGATTAATTTTAATAATCAAATCAATCTTTTTGATATCTCAGAAATCCCTATGAATGACTTAAAATCTAACTTGAATTCAATAATCTCTCAAAATAAAGTAATGTATTTGTTTAGAAGTACCCATTCGCCTCCAGAGTGGTATTTAAGATTTAATAAAACAGATTATAGTTTTAATGTTTCTACTATCTTGCCAGAAGGATATAGTTTTTATGTTGACTCAAATTTTCCGTCCAATGATTATGAGCTTATAAAAATCACAAAAAATGAAACTCAAACTTAAAACCATCATCAGTATCTTTGTATTAATCCTCATCGCAGGATTTTTTGTTTATTATATTTACAATCATATATCTGACTTCAAGCAGATTGAATTAATTAATCCATTATGGCTAATTCCCCTTATTGCTTTATTCTTATTAAGTTATTTTTTTATTGGACTTCAGACAAAAACTCTTCTTGAACCTCTTGGTGCAAAATTAAAGCATATCGAAGTTTACATGCTTTCAATAGTTACTGGTTTTTATAATTTGATAACTCCTGCTTACGGTGGAATGTTTGTGAGAGCAACATATCTTAAGAAAAAACATCTTTTCTCTTTTGCAAAATTTTTTTCTGTTCTTGCAGGAATGTATGTAATGACTTTTTTCATAAACAGTTTATTCGGCTTGGGAAGCTTAATTGCAATCTGGAAAATTTATGACATTTTTAACTTGACTATCTTGCTTGTTTTCCTTGGTGTTTTTCTTCCATTGCTGGGGATAATTATTTTCTCTCCAAAATTTCACGAATCAAAAAATAAAATCATAAACAAATTTGTAACAGTAATAAATGGCTGGCATATAATAAGAAATAACAAGAAAGCAATTGTAACATGCTTAATAGTAACTATCTGTGCTTTGTTGATAAGTTCTGCTTCACTGATAATTGAATATTATGTCTTCGGAATACATATTTCTTTTATCAAGGCATTATTCTTGGCATCAATCAGTTCTTTGTTGTTATTAGTGCAGATAACTCCAGGTAACCTTGGAGTTGCAGAAACTGTTGCTGTTTTCTCTGCTTTGATATTGGGGATAACTCCTGCCCAATCTTTGTCAGTAGCAATTTTGGGGAGAATTGTTCAGATGATTACAATGTTTACTCTCGGTCCAATCTTTTCAATTATCTTGTTAAAACATAAACCAAAAGGGGGAGAAAATGTTAAAAAAAATTAAGCAGGTATTCCAAAGCAGTTTTTATCAGCTATTGGCAGTTTATGCAATTTTAGTTTTGTTAATTTCATTAAACTTGTTCTGGAAATATTCTCTGCAATTTCAGATATTTGCCGTAATCATTGCTGTTTTGGGAATCTTCATTCTGAATTCTAACAAGTCAGATTCTGATAAATCTTCAAAACTTAACAAATCTTTAGAATCAAAAAAGCTTCATTATTCTCTGTTTGCCTTGGCAATAATTTTTATTATTCTATTCAGGACAATTCCTTATATTAACAATTCAATCCCTCTTGGTTATGATGCTGGGATTTACAAATATGCTATAGAAAGCGGATTAAAAAATATGGACAATTGGTTAATAACCGGTCCAACAATGGAACCTTTATTTCTTTACATGATGGAGCCTGTTAAATTATTATTTTCATCTCAATTTATCCTGACTTATCTTTTAATTGGGTTTTGTATCCTGCTTGGACTAGCAATTTATTTTGTAACAAAGGAATTTTTCAATAAACAAACGGCAATAATCGCCCTCATGATATATTCTGTTTCATTAATTCAGTTTTTTACTTTTACTTATATGTATTATAGAAATATAATTGGACTTTCTTTGGCTTTATTTTCAATTTACTTTCTTAAAAAATCAGAAAAAAATAAAAATTTTATCTGGATGTTTATAATTCTGGGAGGACTATTGGGTGCTGTGCATCGTCCTACATTTTATATTTTCGGATTAAGTTATCTTTTCTATGTTCTTATTTCTCCTTATAAAAATAAAAAATATAACATTAAACAATTAGGAAAGAATATTGGTTATGGGTTATTGATTGTTGCAATTGCAGGATTATTTTATCTTGGGAAATTTATTCCTGCAATAACAGATATGTTCGAGCCGGTAATTCAAGGATTTCTTCAGACAGGAGAATCTCCAGGAACTTTTATTAATTTCTTCACTTATCAATTTTCAGTATTAGCTTATCTCCCTCTTGCAATTCTTGGATTCTTTGCATTATTCAGAAAAAAACAATTTAATATGATTTTCTTTTGGACATTAGTTACTGCTATGATTGTTTATTTTCAATTTTTCTTTTTTAATAGATTTATAATTCATTTAGACATCGGATTGATTATTTTATCTTCCATTGGGTTTTCAACAATAATTCAGAACAAAAAGAAATTTGGAATTATACTTTTGATTATTATGCTATTCTCGGCAGGATTTGTTATATTAAATGAAGCAAGAAACACAACACCTTTGATAAATGAAAATGAGCTTCAAACAATTCAATATATTCAAAATACAGAAAATAATTCTTTTGTTATGGCAACTTCTTCAATATATTCTCCTTGGCTTTTGGGTTATTCTAACAGAAAAACAATTGCTCCCGGATTATTTGATTACAATAAACAGAATCAGGAAGAATGGATTGTCTTTTGGACTACAGATGATATAAATCAAATCAAGCAGTTTATGGATGCTTATGAAAAACCTTTATACATTTTTATTGGAGAAAAACAAAATGATAATCTGGAAAAATTCCCCGAATGTTTTGAAGTTTATTATCAAAACTTAAATAATAAAATTTACAAATATACTTGTTAAAATGACAGAAAAGAAACCAAGAGTTAGTTATGAAAAAAGATTAGATGCTTATTTAGAAATGAAAAGAAAAAAAAGACAGAATAACAAAACAGAACCAGAATTAAAGAAAATAGAAAAAAATATTGAAAGAGAAATTAAAAAAGTAGAAAATTTTGTTGTTGAACCAAAGCATATTAAAATTTTTAAAATTATGATTATTGTTTTGATTCCTTTGGTATTAATTGGATTTGTAGTATATTCAAATATTATTCCTCAGAAATTTAATTATTTTTATGATATTGGAAGCAATAATGATAACTATCTTTCTCCTGCAGGAAGAATCTCAGATAAAATAAATGATTTGGGAATAACTTATAGAAATTTAACAGATCAGTTAGTTTATTTTGATATACCAACTGTTAAGGGAACAGATGAAATAAATTTATCAATTAAGTTTAAAGATAATTTCCCGGATAATTCTAATTTTTTAATTGGAGCAAAAAATCAAGAAGAATGGTCTTACCAATATTTTACAATTTATGATAAAACAATAGAAGAATTAATAAAAAAATATCCTTATTCTCAAAAAGATAATTTAACCTTATTCAAAATAAATAATTATTCTAAAGATTACACAATAGATGATTTTTATACAAATCCTCCTTTAGTGAGATTAGCAACCCCCCTAAATGTTACAATTCCCGAACTTAAAATACAAGATTATCAACCACAAGAATTTACCATCAATACTGCATTAAGAGGTACTCAAACATTTTATGTTTATATAAAAGGTTATCTTGATGTTGAAGTTTGGAAAAGAGATTTAAATTGGTATAACGGGTCAGACATACTTAATATCTCATTATATGATTCAAATAATAAATTAATTGATTTTAGTACAATAAAAGATGATGGAGAAACAGGAATAAAGACAGATAAAAATAATACTGATGATCAAAAAGGAGAACTTCAAACAGCTGAATTAAAAGAAGGAATTTACAAATTAGAATTAAAAAATAATGGCGATATGTTAATTACTAAGATCAGATTAAACCAAAATAAGATTGTGCTGAGCGGATCTATCTTCTTAGCTCAAAGTGGGGAGTATTTTAATAATTTTGAAGAATCTTCAAAAGTTTATTTTAAAGTTCAAAAACCAACACAACTTACAGCTCAAACATCTCATGATTACTCTTTACAAACAATCAATGTTAATAATAAAGAATTGAATATAACTGAAAGAAATGCAAAGTCTGGTTTAAGTATAACTCCTTCAGATATTTTCTATGAAATTAAATCAGAAAAAAATGATATAACAATAACTGGACCAGAATTTTTTTCTTTTACAGAAGACTCTTGGTTCAATCCTTTTGAAGGAAAAAATGTGCAATATAAAAGTAATTTAAATTATTTGGAACAAAATGCAGATTATGTTTTGGTTGAATATACCTCTCCAAAAGAAGAAAATGGTTGGAGAATTGCTTCCCTATCTTTAAATATTGAAGAAAATAATCTATATATTAATGATAACAAATTAAACATGTTATTAGATATTGGTCACTTAAATCAAAATAAAAATAATACTAAAAACGATTACATTCCAATAGACTGGATAAATATAACAGTACATAAAAAAGGGTTTTTTGAAAAATGAAATTTAAAATACCAAAACTTCAATTTAAAGGGCATATAGCGGAGATAATTAATCATTTATTTCAAGCCTTACTGATAACATATCTTATTTTGCTTCTGGTAGAGCAGATATGGCCTACAACAGTATCTTTGTACTTTAATATTAATTATCTCCTCCTAGCAGTCATTATTGCAGGAATATTAGACATATTTTCTGAACATCAAGAAAAGAAAGAAAAAAAATCAAAATGGTGGGATTATGGGTTTGTATCTGCCCTTGGAATTTTGGGATTTATTATAATAAAGTTTAAGACAGAAGAATTAGGCTGGCTTTCTTGGTTAATCTCAATTATAGCAGGAATTTTAATTATTTTATTATCTATTCTGGTTTTAGAAGATGAAAAAGAAAGTGAAGTAAGGAAAATAAAACACGTTTACAAAAATAAATCTCTATTATATTTTCTAGGAGCTCTAGCAATAATTTTCATTTTAAGTTTGGTTTCAATAACAATAACAATTTTTGCTAATTTATCTTTATTGGATGCATTAAGAATAGTTTTTGGTTCTGTTTATGTTCTTTTTATTCCAGGTTTTATTATCAGTTTTATCTTCTTTCCAAAAACAAGATCTTTTGAAGACAATGAAAAAGAAAAAGGAAGTATCGATTGGATTGAAAGAATTGCTTTATCATTTGCCCTATCAATTGCAATTGTTCCTCTTGCTATTTTCTACTTAAATCTCATTGGACTTAAAATTAATCTGCTTAATTCTTTTTTAACAATATTGGGGATAATCATAATATCTTCAGCTATTTTATATTTTAAGAAAAAACTATCTAAAAAATAATCTCTTTTCTATTTCTTTACATAATGCCTGAAACTCTTATCTTCAGGATTAACACATTTCACCAATCCTGCATTTTCCATATCTAAGAGAACTCTACTTATTGCACTTCGGTGTTTCTTTAATTCCTTAGCAATATCCGTAGCAGTTTTTGGTTTATCTAACTTATTCCAAACTTCTTGTCGAAGTTCTCCTTTCTTCAAAAAAATTAATAATTTTAGCTCTTTATTTTCCACGTAACCAAAGCGTAACAATTATTAAAAAGAACTGGTGACATAAGAGTAACATAAGCATAACCTTTAAAAAAGAAAAAGGGCACATTTATTGATGGAAAAACAGAAAAATAAAAAGTTTTATACCAAATGGTGGTTTTGGGTAATTGTAGGAATTTGCTTTGTGATATTAACTATAATATGGAATGTAGCAGATAACATAACTAACCCTACACAGAATAATCCCCCCGTTGAAACAGTTTTTTTCAAAGTTAATGCAGCTGATATTATGAATGAATTTAAATCCAATGAAATCAATGCAAAAAATAAATATCAGGATAAATTAATTGAAATAACCGGAAGATTAGATACAATACATGGAAAGGGGATATTGGGAGGCAGTCCATATATAGTTCTCAGAGAACAATATGAATTTAATGGGGTTTTTTGTGATTTCTCAGATGAAAATGAATTAACAGCATTATCCACAGGAGAATCTGTAACTGTCCAAGGAAAATTTTCTGGATATACTCTGGGGAATGTAATGATTGATAATTGTGAAATTGTTAATAATAATCAAAATTCAAACACTCCTTTGAGTGATCAAACAGGAAGTAATTCTCTTCAAGAGATTGGAACTACAACTACTGATCAACTGAATCCAATTATTACTTTAAAAAATCAAATTAGTGAAGGACTTCCGTCACCATACAAAAATATGGAAGAATGGAACGGAAATTGTAGTGATGATGTAATATTCCAAAAATGCGGAAGTTATGGAAAAGCTGCATCAGATAATAGTTGTACAATAAATGGAATCAATTATAATTATGATACCATGACGGATATGCTTAATGCACAGGGATGTAATGATATCATTATTAAAAATGGAAATAATTATGATTGGCATAATTTTGAGATTTGGATAAATGACAAATATATTTTACGTCTTCCAAAACAAACTTATAATCCCTTAGGTCCGGGGGAGGAGATACAATTAGATTCATCTGTCATGCCTTACTTAGAATATCTGAGCAGTCAGTCAGAAAAAGATTCATGTTTAAACATTAACAATTATGATTATATTAAATATGCAGGACAACTTTGTGATCTGGGTCAATTCGGATTTGCAAAATTGAATGAACCAATCCATTCTATTACTATAAAAGCAGATGAAGGATCTCAAACAAGATATTTTAATTAATCAATAAATTTTTCTATTAAATCATTTTGTTAATTTTACATAAAAAAGTAATAACCGAAAGATTTAAATAATGCCTTATATTACCATGTTATATAATGATACAAAATGACAAAGATACAAATAGATTTAAGCGAGGAAGAAGACAAAATTGTGGAGATCTATAAATTGGTTAATAATTTAAATACAAAACAAGAAGCTATTAAAAAAATGGTAAAATATTTCAAAGCAGAAATCAAGCCAAAGAACTTAAAAAATAAAGATTACTTTGAGGAATAACAAAAATGGAAATATCAACAATAATATGGATTGGAGGAATTGCTGTTGGAGCAACAGCTTTATTTTTCTTAAGTAAAGGATGGGTAAAAGTTTACAACAAATTTGTCTACTGGAGAACAAGAGCAGAAAGAGCTTTTGCAGACATTGATGTAATAATGCAAAGAAGAATTGATATGCTTCCTTCATTAGCCCAAGTAGCTAAGAAGTATAGTATACATGAGTATAAGACTATAAAAGATACTATAGAAGCAAGAAGTAGATGGTCTAAGGATGCTCCCCTTAATAACAAAGTTGAAATGGAGAATAATTTTCTCAAAATTCAAGCAGTCTTTGAAAAGTATCCCAAAGTAAAAGCTGATAAATTATACCAGCAAATTATGGGGTCTGGGAATATTTCAAGGATTGAACATAAATTGGAAGAATTCAGAAGACATTACAATAAAATAGCTCAGGATTATAATGAAAGAGTTCAAAGATTTCCAAGAAATATTGTTGCTAAGGTTCATGGTTTCAAGCTTATGCATTATTTGACATTAGGAAATAAAATAAACCAAGAAGCACAGGAAAGTTATAAGCCAAAAGAATTGTTTAAGGATTGAGATCAAAATGGTATTATTCTCAAAAAAAATAAAACCCCTAATTATAGGGGTTGGCGGTAGAAGTTGTTCGGGAAAATCTACAGTTATTAAAGAGCTTGAAAAAAAATATAAAGGTGATCTTTTACATATCAACCAAGATAAATTCTTTAAAATCAAAGCAGAAAATTGGGAAAGACCAGAATCAATAAGATTTGATAAAATTATTGAGGCTATTACTTTGTTAAAAGAAGGTAAGAAAGCTTTTATCCCAACACATAGATGGACAGAAAATTTTGACAGAGAAGTCAAACCTCATAAGGTGATTATTGTTGAAGGCTATCTTCTTTTTGTTAACAAAGAATTAAATAAATTATTTGATAAGAAAATTTGGGTTGATGTTTCTGATTTGAACTTAATTTATAGAAGATTAAAGAGGTTTAATGATATTAAAGAACTTGATTATGCTAGGAATGTTGTCATACCTGAATCAAAAAAATATGAAGAGATCCAAAGAAAGCAAGCAGATATAATAATTGATGGAAATAAAACACAAGATGAGATAATCAAAGAATTAGAGGGGCATTTAAGAAAATGACAAAATACTTTATTGAGTTCAGATTTCGAGGAAGGGCAAAGGGCGAGATAAAAGAACTGATTTTGGAAATTAATAAAAAATTTCAAGTATTTTCAAAAAATAGATCGATACCCCATATTACTTTAATTGCACCATTTTATACCAAACATGAAAGAAGGTTAGTATCTGATTTTGAAAAAATTTGCATTAAACATTCTTTGGTTGATTTCTCAATAGAAGGATATGGCACGTTTGAACATTCCCGAGTAGTTTATATTAAAATTTATCCAAGCAAAGAACTGTTAAAATTCAGAAATGAATTATTAAAAAAAATAAAGGCTTATAGTAATTTAAACAAGACTGATATTTTTTATTTGTCAAGATTACTGAAAATAAAAAAAAGATATTCCCCCCATATTACCCTAGCTATGAAAATAGACCAAAAGAAATTTTTACAGATTAAAAATTATGTAAAAAATATTAAACAGCCAAAATTTAAACATTCTCTTTTAAGAGCTACACTTATCAAAGATCAGAGAATTCTTTGTGAATACGACTTTATTCAAAAAAGAATGTTGAACAGAAAAGAGGCCTTAGACAAAGATATTTGGAGGAAAACTGTAAGTTTAATGAAAAATGATAACTAGAAGAAGAGGAACTGCAATTGTTGAAACACCAAAAGGTATTCTTGTAACTGCAAGCAGAAATAAATTATTCTTGTTGCCTGGAGGAGGAGCTGAAAAATGGGAAAGTAGACGTAGAGCTGCTATAAGGGAATTAAAGGAAGAGACTAGACTTAAAGCATATTATTGCAAATATTTATTTACACATAATGAACCCAAATATAATCATGATGGAAAAAGAAGAAAAATAAGAAATCTGCATAAAGTTTTTTTAATAAAAGCAAATGGCCATCCAAAACCAAATTATCATGATGTAAGTCATATTGCTTATTGGACATCTAATTCAAATGTGAACATAAGTAGAACAACAAAGGCGATAATTGATTGCTATATGGAGATAAAGAAAAATAATGAGCTATGAAAATATTTGTTATAAATGCAAAAGAAAAATAAAAGATTTTTCATTTAAATGCAGATATTGTAATAAACATTTTTGCGGTAAACATAGACTGCCTGAAGACCATAATTGTGAAGGATTAGAGAAACATAAAAAAGGGAACCAAGAAAGATGGAAGAAAGAAATAAAACAAGAATTCTACAAACCAAAACAATTTAGTCAAGAGAAGAAAATAATAAATCACAAGGATATATCAAATAAAGAAGAGAAAAGTGAAACTCCAAAAATAAGAAAATTTCATATTAACTTTTTTTTCATAATATTATTTTCAATTTCTGTTATTGCAATTATCTTTTTTGCAAGTGGAGGAATGCATATATTCAGCCCATTAAATTGTTCTGATGGTACATTTTATAGTGAGTGTTCTAATGCTCAGCCTCTTTATTGTTCCAATGGAACTCTTGTGAATAATGCAAGTCATTGTCGCTGTCCTTACGATTATAAAATAAATGGAAATAATTGTGAAAAAATAAAACATTGTTCTGACGGCACAGATTATAGTGAATGTTCAAACACTTTGCCTTTATATTGTTCTAATGGTTTGTTAGTTGAAAATGCTAATTATTGTGGATGTCCGACGGGAAAAATATCACAAGGAGATACTTGTATTTCTCAATATGCAACAAATGGTAAAGAAATTACTTTTAATTATGTTTTAAATGGACAGAAAGGCAGCATAAATTATGAAGTATATGGGGGATTAAATGATTATCTTGCCTCTTTGGATAAATCTATTTCTTATTATGAAGGTGAATCTACCCCCACAACAAACGATTTTATAACAAGGGATTTAAGCCAAGAAGACCAACAAGAACTTATTTCTCCACTGGTATCGGACATTCAGAATATCACTAATAATGCAGATGACCAAGTTAGAATAGCTGTTTCACTTGTACAGAATATACCTTATGGAGGAGGTTCAGACTTAACTTCAAAATATCCATATCAAGTTTTGTATACTGACTTGGGAGTTTGCGGTGAGAAATCTGAACTTCTTGCATTAATGTTAAAAGATTTGGGTTATGGAGCCGTGATATTTGATTATCCTGCTGAAAATCATGAGACTGTAGGAATAAAATGTCCTACTCAATATAGTTTAGGAGGAACAGGATATTGTTTTATAGAGACTACTATACCTTCAATAATTACAGATAGCAGTGGAAATTATCCTCTCAGTGGGGATATTACTTGCATACCAGTAATAGGGGCACCTTCAACTGCCTGTTCTCAAAAATTATCTAATGATTATTCTATAATAACAATTGCAGATGGAAATTCTTTTGATTCTGTAATTCAAGAATACAATGATGCAATAACACTTGAAAATTTGAATAATATTGGGGACCAAAATAATGGATATTTATCTGAAAGTCAATATTATCAATGGCAAGCTATTTCTCAGAAGTATGGTCTTCCAACTTCTTGATAAGAATAATTATCCTCATAAAAAATCTAGAGAAATTCAATTAATTTGTTCTTGAGATATTTTTCTCTCTTCTTTATTTCTTATAATTTCTTTTTTGATGGAAAGTTCAGCAGACACATTTTCGCATTGCTGCCTTAATTTTTTTACAATTGTCAGTTTCTGCCTCTCGATAGTCTGGGAAGGAAGTAATCCCAAATCTTTAAGTCCTTGATGAATTTGTTTTTCAAACTGGTGCAATAATTTGATAGCAGGATGAATTTCAGCCTCTCTCAGATATTCTTTCTCATAAATTGTGTAGATATTTTTCTTTTTAGTCTCATACTGTTGTTGTCTTGAAATAGTCTCGCTTGGTTTTAATACTTCTTTGTCTCTCACAGGGTTTTTGTAAAGCATTTGGGCCTTTATTCTTTGAATGAGCATCATGTTCAAGGCTATATCATTTATGATTGCCCTTGCTGCATAAGTTATTTCCATCCCAAAATTTCTCAGATCCAATTCAAGTCCATTGACTATTTCATTATAAGTTTTAATTTCCTCAAGTTGGTTTCTTTCCTGCCAGTATTCTTCTGATTCTGCACCTGTTGGATAAAATACCCTGAACTGGCTCAGATTGAATACTGCTCCAAGATAATTATTTATCTCCGGCAACGGATCTGCTCGTTTTAATGTAAAATCAGTATTATCTCTGTTTGGTGCTGTAGACTCGACTTTTGTGTTTTGACTTTGTGTTTCTTCCATTATTTTTTATTGGGACACTTTTTGCAAATTCAAAAATGAAAGTCTCCCGGATTTTTATGATTTTATATATGCAATTTTAAAATATTTACATATTCTGTAACAAACAAGCATGATCGTAATCCTCAAGCAAGTCTACTAATTCATTTATGTCAATAAACCTGTCTGGCTTTATGTCAAGTTTGATACAATTTGAAAGAACATATCGAATGTCTTTTATTGCAGAGAGGCATTTCATCCTGAGCCTGTGCTTAAAGACTCTCTGATGATTTGATTTAAGATTCTCGAAATTTTCTATATTTTTCCTATCTGATGGTGTTAACATTTTAATATCCTCTTCCAGACATTTTTAGAATTCGCATTATAGCCCTAATGTTATGAAAACTCTTTAAGTGATAATAAGGATCTTTTCTTCTCCTCGTTTTGATATTCTTTATTTCTTTCTTGAATTCCGGATTCTGCATCCATCTGTAAAGGGTTGATTTACCGATCTTTGCTTCCTTGCAGGATCTCCTTATATCATAGTAATGGTCTTTATTCCCAAATAGGTTTAGAAATTCTTCCTGCATTTTTTCATTTAATTTTTTTGGCATTTTTCTCTTGTTTTTCCTTTAAAGGTGCCAACGTTGGCACCTTTTTCTTTCCTTCCTTGCCTCATTCTAATTGCATATAAAAAAATTTAAAAAAATAAAAATAAAATTTGGCTCTTATTCCTTTAATGGCACATTATCAACCCAGGCAATACAGCCGACTGTGGGGTGGCAGTCTATGGGATTTTCTCTGTCTTCTTGACCACTAGCCAGAGGGCATTCTTTGCAAGATATATTTTTTATATTAGCCAATGCTTCCGCCTGTTTCCATAAATCTCTTTTACTTATTTCTCGACCAATCAAGTGTGCTACTACACCTTCATATGCCCAAATATTTATTGGACAAAGACCAGAGTATATACGTCTCCAATAACGAAATTCTTCAAGCAACTTCTCATCGGATAAAGCAGTTATTCTTTGGTATTCTTCTGAATTATTTTCTATATTATCTTCGGTTAAATCCTCCATCAAATTAATTGCATATGCAATCTGTTCTTCTGTTGGCTTAAGAGTTATTACCATTTTTATCACCTCCTTTCAATTCTATATTATTAACTTGCGGATTTTCGTCATATTCATCTTTTTTCGTCAATTCGTCATGACTATTTATTTTTACAATTTCATATTTGTCACCATTCATCATATTTTTTTCTTCATTCGTCACAGAATTTTTATTATCAACAAAGAATTGTGATGATTGTGATGAATTCGATGATAAATCGGGACAGATAGGAATTGCTATAATTTCAAAATTCTCTTTATTTATTTTATATGACACACCAATCCTATCTTTAGTTTGTCTTAATTCTTTGAACCCCAAATGATCCAACCTTGTAGTTATTGTTTTCTCATGTAGTGGCCTTTCTGTTTCTTGTACATATTTCTGTGCGTATCTATCCTTAATGATCTTAGGTCTGATGATTTCAATTCCTGATTCAATCATTTCCTTGATAATGGCTAAAATTCTATAATCCCATGATTCCTCCGACAAAAAATCCTCTTTTCGTTGCAATGACAATTTCTCAGCAAAAGTTGCAACTTCTTCAAACCATTCATCACTGGCAACTTTAGCCAATGCAAGCAGAGGTCTCCAAATTTGTAAATCTCTTTTCTTTAGTTTAAGATTTTCATATAAAGAATTATCCCTATAAGATTCTTCAACTAATTTCCAGTATTTTAATCCGAATAGATAAAGATAATCTCTTAAAATTCTAAATTCAATATCATTGTCTTGTGGCTCTTTTTCTCCTCGAGGATCATTGTCTAAACTTCTGGTATGAACTTGTGTGATTGTCCTGGATTCTGTTGCTCCAAAGAGTCCATTTATTGAGCCAATTCGTGTAGGAGAATAAACATGATAGTAAACGCAGATAAATCTATTCCCAACTTTTTCTATTCTCGGGACAGTCGATCCTTTAGAATAAGAACCATTTATTAATTCAACACGATTATCCGATTCCATCTGACCTTTTTTAAAAGTAAATAATTTTTCTGCTTCATCTATAAACTTTGTTGGTCTCTTATCATTTGTTTCTCTAAAAAGTGTTGCTTCACTAGGATTTATCATTATATCTGTAGCATTAAAAGAAATATTTTTACTTACTTTCATACTTTTAGTTTTTCCAGTTCCTGGTAATCCCCTTTCTTCTTTTATAGGATAATTATCAAATATCTCAAAAAAATAAGTCCCAATATCCCACAGAGAATTTATTTTATACCATATTGGTTCTTTGAAAAAACAATTATCTTCATATTTATTTTTGATTTTATTGAAAAGTTCTAGAGGTTCTAATTCTGGGATTTTATCATCTCCTTCCAAATATCCTTTAATAGATTCAAGGGACCACCTAAGGGGAAAATATTCTGGGATTGATTCAAATTTAATTTTATATGTTGATTCAATTTCTTTTGTTGCTTCTATAATATTTCTGTCAGAATCTATTAATACAGGAGACCAAACTTGTTCTCTCCCGACGACATTTCCTTTTTTATCTTTAAGCTCTCTTTCTTTCGGCAATAAGATGCCATAGGCAAAAGTATTATCATCTAATTTTAATTGAGTAAAAACTTTCTTTTTAAGGACTTTAGACTCATCAAAAATATAAGCACTCATGACTTTACTTCTTTCTGGGTCCAAAGGAAATATCATTCTAATACCTCACAGCTAACTATATTCTTTAGTGCAAGAGAAACTTGCTTGTCAAATTTATCATTAATCAAAAAAGTATCAGGAGTAATTTCTATTACTTCTCCTGTAAATCTATAAGTATTATCTAGAACTAGCCTAACTTTCTTTTTGAGATATGTCTTCGCTTCTTCTTGCTCCATCTTGCATCTCCAAGTATTTATTTGTTAAATCAAGAAGTCGCTGGATCAACGGATTAAGTTCACTTCTCTTCATCTTTAACAGCCTCCTCTTCAATCATTAATCGTATAACATCAGCTCTGCTCCGTCGGTATTTTCTGGCTATTAAGTCCAGCTTATCTCGAATGTCTTTCTCTAATCGAAAGTTAAATGTCTCCATTAATTATTTCTAAGATACAAGAACATATAGAAACTTACCAAGTCAAAAGTATCTATTTTTCAATTAAGTTCAGAATTTGTTTAAGAGAGCTAACTACATCTTTTCTTTCTTTCAAAAATGTAATTAACGCTGCATCAGAATTCCCAACTTGCAAATTATTCATCTCTGTTAATATTTCTCCTTCCAATTTTCTTATTTCTAACTGACTCTCCATATCCTGTTGCTTTTTTAATAATTCTGCCATTGTAGAACTAATTACATCCAATTTTGTTTTCAGTTCTTTATTTTCATTATCAGTCTTGATAAAATTTTCTCCTGCAATCTTTGTTACTGTTTCGTCATCTATTAGTCCATTCATATCTATGTATCTATCTGGCATCTTTGATGAAGCACTCCAACCATATCGATAGGATAGCTGATACCTGTTGAGATAATTTGCATAATAGGTTGCAGATCCATGTCTGAATGTATGTGGAGAAATAGTCCTTCCGAGGAATTGTTTTCCCACACGGTTCATGTATTTTCTTAAAGTTCCATAATTAATTGTGCATAAAAAATCATCTTCTTTAAAATTATTGGATTCTAAGTATGCTTCAATTATCTTGGGATAAAGTGGCAGGTTTATTGTTCTTGGATTTGTCTTTGATATCCTGATTCTTATTTTGTAGATTCCATTTTCATTGCTCAAATCACTTTTCTTGATATTGTAAAACTCTTCAATTCTTGCTCCGCTGTCATAAAGCACTGCAAAAATAAATCTGTAAATTAATTTAAAAGAGTTTTCAATCAACTTATCATTCTCCTGCTTGCTCAGGCTCTTTATCTCAAGCATTCTTGTGCTTGTATCAATAAACTGAACTAGCTTCGGATAATTCTCTTTTTCTCCAAGCAGGTATTTGTAATATTTCCTGATAAATTTTTTTATTGTTGATTGTGTCTCTCCTGTATAAGGTTCTCCTTTTGAAGATTTGATTATCCCTCTTTCAAGGTTAAGAATAAAATGACTCATATCTTCTTCAGAGACTTCATTAAAAGGTTTCTTGAACCATTCATTATCCATCTTCAGCAATAGTCCAAGCATGCGTTGCAGCCTTCCTGGTTTGATTTTTCTTTTCTGTCCCTTCAATATTGTTCTGCCGATTTCAGCATCCTGCAAAAATTGCAGTATCAATTCCTTATTTTTGGAAATTAATAAATAAGTTTTATCTGTTCTCAGTTTCTCTAAGGCTTTATAATATTTTTCCGGATTCTGCAACCTTCTTGTTTCTTCAGTCATTATTTTTTCTTGGTAAAGAATCTATAAGTTATTTTATACCTCAAAAAGTATCCAAAATGTTCCTGCAAACTGAGACAGAATAATCTATAGCCCCACCAGGATTCGAACCTGGGTCACCGCCTCCAGAGGGCGATATACTTGACCGCTGTACTATGGGGCTGTCAATTAAATAGTCGTTGTTAAAAGACTATTAAAAGTTTTTGATAAGAAGTTTTAAATATACCAATATACCCTAAAAAAATATGACCGAAAAATTAATTAATATAATCACAAAAATTAAAGTTAAAGAAAAAAGATATTTAGATGATCCTTCTATTCGTTTTATAGAAAGAGAGATTACACAAGCATTTTTAGAAGCACAATGCTGTAATGAAAATTGCCCCACAACAAAAAAATTTCAGGCCCAGATAATATACAACAAAATTTGTAAGCTTGCAGAATATGGGGTAAACATTAAAGCAGTAGAATATGCAATAAAATTTGATAATAGTTTTAGATTAAAAGATATCGTACCTAATTCTTCATAAGCAAACTCTTTTAAATAAAAACGATTTGTACAAATAATGCCCCTGTAGTCTAGAGGCCAAGGACACCACCCTCTCAAAACGAAATGGAGAGGTGATCAAATCTCGATGAGAGTAGAGATCTATGCATCTCAATGCAATCTCTCATTTTTGAAGAAGTCAACAGACTTCGAACTGCGGAGAAATCTGCAGTTAGAGAACGGTGGTAACCCGAGTTCAAATCTCGGCGGGGGCATTAGTATCTTTGAAGTGACAACAACAGAAGAATTTTTAAAGTTATTAATTATAATCCCCATATGGATGATTACAATAAAAATACAGGATTGAGATACCCATTAAATGCTCAGATTGAAGTAACTGAAGACTGTAATCACAGATGTTTCTATTGTTATAATTATTGGAGAGAAGACAATCCAGTTAATAAAAAAATGTCTTCAGAGACAGCAAGAGAATTAATGAATATAGTTTTTGATAAGATAAAACCATTTGATATAGTGATAACAGGAGGAGAACCTTTAATGAATATGCCTGCATCAATAGAAATTGCTAGAAGATTATATGAAAAAAAGGCTCCTTGCAGTATGAATACAAATCTTGTCTTAGCAAGTAAGGAAAAGATTTTACAATTAAAAAATGCAAATTCAGATATGGGTTTTTTAATTTCCCTGCCATATTTTCAAAGTAAAAAATTTAAGCAAATTACGGGGAAAGATAATTTAAAAAAAGTTTTAGGAAATTTAGAAATTCTTATTCAAGAAGGATTTAAGCCAACAATTAATATGGTTGTTCATAAACTCAATAAGGATTCAGTCTATTCACAAGGAAAATTTCTTGTTGAAACTTTTGGTATTGATTCTTTTGCAACAACTCCAACATTAAAACCTGCATTTAGAAGAGACTCAGGATATCAGTTAAGCAATGAAGAAATGGCAAATGTTTTAAGAGATTTAGTAAAATTAAAAAAAGATTTTGGAATAAAAGTAAATGCCTTGGAAGTAATTCCTTATTGTGCTCTGCCCGAAGATTTAAGACAAGATCAAATATTCAAAAGAAGTTGCGGAGCGGGTAGAGGGACAATTCAAATTTCTTATAACGGGGATATAAGAACCTGTGGGCATTCTCCATTCATCGAAGGGAATGTGTTTAAAGAACCATTTAGTGACATTTGGGACAGATTAGTTTTATTTAGGCAGAATAAATATGTTCCTGAAGAATGCAAGGAATGTGCTGAAGTAAACTCTTGTGGTGGGGGATGCAGATATGAAGGATTGCAAGAAGGACAATCAATAGATAAAAAAGACTCAAGGATGGTTGAGATACTAAAACAAAAAACACCATTAAAAAAACTTCCTTCTATGGATAAAGATATTCGCTACAGAGTAAATCTCTATGGAACAAGAAAAGAAGAGGAAGGAAAATACATATTATATAATGGGAAAACTTTGTTAGTTAACAAACAAATGAAAGACTTTGTTGAAGGAATAAAGTCTACAGGTTTTAGATTAAATGATTTTCCTGAAAATCTGAAACTTAAAGCAGAAACATTCGGAAGAATTTTAAAAGCGGGAGGATTTTTATTAGAATGATAATCCAAAAAGGAAGATTCCTTATAAGATATGAAGAAGCAGATAAAGATTATCTTGAAGAATTTGATTTTGAAAAACTTGAAGAAAAATATCAGGAAATAAAAAAATTTTATATATTTGAAGGAGATTTGCCGATTATTAGAATCTGTTTTATTTATTCACCTGAAGAATTTTCATTCTTTACTGGGAAAAAATTTGAAAATTGGATGAGTGCTATGACTGGATATAATACTACGGTTAATATCTTTTCACCCTCTGTTATTGAAAAATATACATTTCACAAAAAAGAAAATATCTTTGGTGCAATCGTTCATGAATTATCACATTTATTTTATGGGTATTCCAAATTTATTAATCTACATTTGTTTAATGAGGGGATTGCAGAATATCATCGTAATAAGCAATGTAATAATAAAATAAATTTTAAATTACCAACATTAAGAGGCGGGATTGATACAAGATATGATTATGGAGTTGGTCATTTGATTATCTGTGCAATTATGGAGCATTTTAAAGAACAGGGGAATATAAAATTAATCCAATTTCTAAATCAAATTACTTCTAATATGAAAGAAGAGGAACTTTTTGAATTATTTGAAAAAGTTTTTGGATATAACGTAAATATTCTAATAGAATTGAAAGGAGGTAGAGAGAAATGAGCCTAGAAAATATTAAAAAAATTGATTCAAAGATTTTAAAATCATTAGAAGGGGCACAAGTTCTTGCTGGTGCCAAATATGATTTAAAGAACGAAACATATGACCAAAGTTGTTTTTGTGATACTTGTGATTGTATCTGTAATCAACCTTGTCATGGAGAAGGACCTTGTTATAGTCTATAAGATAATTTAATTTACGGGGGCATTCTTCTTTACAATTATAAAACTATGGAAGAAGGGAAAAAGATATTTGAAAAATCTGGCATGAAACAGATAAAATCTGAATTTATCAAGGAAAATTCAGTTAATCTGGATATCTTTCCTCCAAAGGCGATAATGGTTTTTCAAAAAAAAGATTAATAACTAAATTTGCTATATCTCAATCTTTTTGGAATGTGATTATTATCATTCCAAATTTTCAATCTCCAATTCTTGAATTTTCCGACCCAATAAATGGAGTTAAGCCCCGCTTCAGATTGTCTAAATTGTACCAACTTTTTTATTTCTAAATCTAGAAAATAAGATAAGATTATTCTATTAGTTATTCCATGAGCAATTATTAATATTGATTTGTCTTTATCAGGATTTTTTGTTATCTTCTTAAGGAAAAGAATTAATTGATTATAATGCTTTTTTTCTTCTTTATCCCATTTATTTTTATCTTTTTTTATCATCTCTGATTCAAATTCATTTAGGGAATCTTGTCAGAAGACCGCTTAACAAAATAAATATAACTTGTAATAAATGTGGCGTCCAAGAAGCAGATAACCTCTCTTGTCCAAAATGTGACAAAAAGATAAAACTTTCTGATACCTATAAGTCTACAGAAAAAGGTGTAGATGTTAATCTAGCAATAAATCTCTTACTTGACGCATTAAGTAATAAGTATGATAAAGCTTTGCTCTTTAGCAGTAATGCAGATTTTTGTCCTGCAATTAGATATATTGTAACTCATTTAAAGAAAAAGATAGTTTTTTGTGCTTTTCCAAAACCAAGAACAAATGAGCTAGTTCAATGCTGTTCTGAAACAATAAAGATTACTAAGAAGGTTGTAGAGGATTCTAAGGTTTAATCCTCCATATATGAGCAAAACTATCTCGGGTTGGGTTTTCAATCCCATTTTCAAATCTCGGCGGGGGCATTAATCCTTTAGTTTCAAAAATAATTTTCCAATAATTCCCCCCGAAACAGAAGCCAAAATAAAAAATAAAAAATTGGTTACAAAAATAATTACAATACAGAATAATTTAAGAGTCAATTGTATTCCTACAGGAAATATTAAGATAATAAAGAATATTGAGGGTATAGAAGAAAAATAAAGAACAATTCCTGCAACAATGTTATTTCTCAATTTGAATTTCTTTTTTGCAAGATAAAATCCAAAGCAAAATACAACAAAAAATTCAAAAAATTCAATCATAAAAAACGGATTCATAAGATTATACTTAAGAAAATAAAGATTAGAAGATATTTCAATCTGGCCCATAAAAGAAAATGATTGCCAAAAAACCGAAAGAACAACTTGTACAATTGAAAGTGTAAAGATAATAAGCATAGGAATTCCTAAACGATCAACGTACTCTTTCAGAAAATTTCCAAATAATCCCATCGCCTCTTTATTTTAAAAGCATATTAAAACTTAAAAGCTTTTGTAAATTATCAAAGCTTAAAAAGAATATTCAATTAAAATATTTATGAAAAAAAGGGGGAACATTCTTGTATTCAATGTGGGAAGTTCTAGCGTAAAATATAGTTTTTTTGAAGATTCAAATTTAATTGATTCTGGAAATTTTGAGAGATTAAAAACAAAAGAAGATTATGACAAAGCAGTAAAAAAAATTTTCATGAGATTCAACACAAAAAAAATTGACTTAATTGCACATAGAGTCGTTCATGGGGGAAATTTGAAAAAACCGTGTAGGATAACAGGAGAAGTAAAGGAAGAAATAAAGAACAATTCTGAATTGGCCCCCCTGCATAATCCAAAACAACTTTTAGTAATTGAATTATGTGAAGTTTACAAAAAGCCTCAATATGCAGTTTTTGATACAACATTTTTCTTTGATATACCTGAAGTTGCTAAAATTTACGCAATACCCAAAGAGATAACAAAAAAATACAGAATAAGAAAATATGGATTTCATGGTTTATCTCATGGATATGTCTCAAAAAATCTAAGTGGGAAAACAATAACTTGCCATTTAGGTTCAGGTTCAAGCATTTCTGCAATCCTAAATGGAAAACCGCTTGACACAAGTATGGGTTTTACACCCTTAGAAGGATTGATTATGGGGACACGTTCAGGAACAATAGATCCGGGAATAATCTTCTTTTTGGAAAAAAAGGGATATAATATGAAAGAAATACTAACAGAAAAATCTGGATTAAAAGGACTGACGAAATTTAATGACTTTAGGGATATATTATTGAGGATGAATAAAAACAAAGATTGCAAACTCGCCTATGATCTTTTCATTTACAGTATTGTAAAAATGATTGGTTCTTATATCGCAGTTTTGAATGGATTAAACAATTTGGTTTTTACAGCAGCAATTGGGGAAAACGTTCCAAAATTACGTGAAGATATCTGTTCTAATTTTAAATTTCTCGGGATTGAAATTGATAAAAATAAAAATAAATCCAATTTAGAAATTATCTCCTCAAAAAAATCAAAGGTGAAAGTTTTTGTCAAAAAAACAAATGAAGAAAAAATGGTGTTAGAAGAAGTTTTGAAAATTTTATAAACTGCAAAGAATTTATGTTAAAATGAAAATTCCAGTAGAAATTTCGGCAAGGCATATTCATTTATCACAAGAGGATTTTGAAAAATTATTCGGGAAAAATAAAAGTTTAACTGAAATCAAAAATCTTTCTCAGCCCGGAGAATTTGCATCGCAGGAAATGCTAACTTTAATAGGTGAAAAAAAAGAGATAAAAAATGTCAGAATTCTAGGGCCATTCAGAAAAAGCTCCCAAGCCGAAATTGCAATAACCGATTCTTATAACTTAAAGTTAAAACCTTTGCCAAAAATAAGAGTTTCGGGAGATCTTGTAGATACAACAAAAATTTTAGTCAAAGGCCCGAAATCATCAATAAAAATTCCCTGCATAATTGCACAAAGACATCTGCATTGTTCTAATAAGGAAGCAAAAGAATTAAAATTAAAAAATGATCAAAGAATTTCGATAAAAGTTAAGGGAGTAAGAGAGATTACTTTTCATAATATTATTGTAAGAAGTTCCGAAAATTACAGATTGTCATTGCATCTCGACACCGATGAGGGAAATGCGACAGGAATTTTTGGAGAAACTTTCGGCGAAATTATTAAAAAATGAATAAAAATATTTCTTATAAGATAGAAGAAGTAATGAAGATTCTTGAAAAGAATTTTCCAGTTGCTAAAACCACATTAAACAAAATGCGGAAAAATCCTGACGCATTTAAAATATTAATTTCCTGCTTACTTTCGTTAAGGACACAGGACAAAAACACAGAAATTGCTTCTGAAAAACTTTTTGCCGTTGCAGATACTCCCAAAAAAATTCTAGCTTTGCCTTTAGGGAAGTTAGAAAAATTAATTTATTCTTCAGGGTATTACAGAAATAAAGCAAGAACACTTAAACATGTTTCAAAGATTTTGATAGAAGAATTTGATGGGAAAGTTCCTAAAACAAGAGAAGAATTAATGAGCATGAAGGGAATTGGCCCAAAAACAGCGAATATAGTTCTTGCATTTGCATTCGGGAAAAAAGTTCTACCGATAGACACGCATTGTCACAGAATTCCAAACCGCCTAGGCTGGATTAAAACAAAGACTCCAGAACAGACAGAAGCTGAATTAAATAAGATTCTTCCAAAAAAATATTGGACAGAATTCAATTCGATCTTTGTACAATTCGGAAAAACAATATGCCAACCGATTTCTCCCCTATGTTCTACATGCCCAATAAATAAATATTGCCCAAGAATCGGCGTTATAAGACACAGATAAAATTAAGATAATTTTTTAACTGATTCTTCTAAAGTAAAATGAACTAATTTACCCTTTTTTATTTCCCTTTGTACTTCTTTGGGACCAAAATAATTCCCGATAAGCATTCCTTGGCTTGGATCATTAAAAACACTTAATTCAAGGCATAAAATAGGAAAACCGTCTCTGGGTTCAGGACAATAAATTTTACCCTTATCGGAAATATCTCCGCCAATATCAGTTAAATCTGTCCCGCAATATTGGCAATAAACTTTTTTTACTTCTTCCTTAGCCATAAAAAGTTTTAAAGATTATCCTTTAAAAGTATTATCATACAAAAACACAGACAAAAATCTTTAAAAACCGACTTTTTCTAGTCCTAATATGAAACGATCAAGCCGTAGATGGAAAAAGAAAAGGCAAATGCGATGGAAATGGCAAAGAAAGCGACTTAGAAAGGAAAAGCATAAAAGAAAAGTAAGAAAAGAAAGAGCTAAGTAAAAAGATATAATTTCTAAATTTATCACAATAATCTTTATAAGTTAAATTGAAAATATCCTATTATGACAAGCAGTATATGGACTGAAAGATATCGTCCTTCTAAATTCTCTGAAATTGTAGGGCAGGATAATTCCGTAAAAAGAGTCGAAGCTCTTACAAATTCGATGAACATCCCCCATATGTTATTCGCAGGTCCAGCAGGAACAGGAAAATCGACTTTAGCGCTGATTGTAGTAAAAGAGTTATATAAGGAGAATTGGAAAGAAAATTACCTTGAATTAAACGCTTCTGACGAAAGAGGAATAAATGTAGTAAGAGAAAAAGTAAAAAATTTTGCCAGAACAAAATCTCTTGGAAATATTCCTTTTAAAATAATTTTCTTGGATGAAGCTGATGCTTTGACTCCAGAAGCTCAGCAAGCATTAAGAAGAACAATGGAGAATTATTCAACAACCTGCCGTTTTATCTTATCTTGCAACTATTCAAGCAAAATCATTGATCCTATCCAGTCTCGTTGTGCAATCTTTAAATTTAAGCTTCTTGAAAAGAAAGATATCGAAAAAGTAATTTACAAAATTTCTGAAGCTGAGAAGCTTACAACAAGTCCGGCTGCAGTTGAAATTTTATACGAAGGCTGCGAAGGAGATTGCCGTAGATGCATTAATATTCTCCAGTCAACAGCTTCAATTTCTCCATCAATAACCCCCGAGTTAGTTGCTACAATAATCTCAAACACAAAACCTAAAGATGTCAAAGTTGTTCTTGATTACGCAATTTCAGGAGATTTCCAAAAAGCAAAAGAAAAACTTCTTGATATGATGTTAAAGGAGAGCATTTCAGGACAGGATGTTATAAAAGCAATTCAAAAAGAAATTTGGAATCTTCCGGTAGAACCGACAATTAAAGTTAAGCTTACAGAAAAAACAGGTGAAGTTGAATTTAGGATAGTTGAAGGAAGCGACCCATTTATCCAGTTGCAGTCTCTACTCGCAAGTTTTGTTCTTGCTGGTTTGGGAAAGGAATAAAATGGAGGATAGACCAAAGGTCGGGTTAGGTGTTATTGTTTTAAAAGAAAATAAAGTTTTGCTCTTAAAAAGAAAAGGATCGCATGGTGCAGGAGAATGGTCTTTTCCTGGAGGTCATTTAGAATTTTTTGAAACCTTCGAAGAATGTGCAAAAAGGGAAACAAAAGAAGAAACAGGGTTAGAAATTGATGTAATTAACAAAGAGCCGATCGCGATAACAAATGATTTTTTTAAAAAAGAGAAAAAGCATTATATTACTCTTTACATAGAAGCAAAATACATTTCTGGAGAACCGAGAATATTGGAACCAGAAAAATGCGAAGAAATTGGATGGTTTGATTGGGGTTATCTCCCAACCCCCTTATTTCTTCCTATTAAAAATTTAATTAAACAAAAATATTCTTTACCTAAATAAGATGACATGGACTGAAAAATATCGCCCTAAAAAACTTGAAGAAATAAAAGGACAAGATGAGGCAGTTATAAAAGTAAATGATTTCATAAAAAATTTCAGCAAAAAGAAAAATGCGATAATTTTGTATGGCCCGCCCGGAACAGGAAAAACAAGCATTGCACATGCAGCAGCAAACGAAATAAATTCTGAAATTTTCGAATTGAATGCTTCTGATCTAAGGAATAAAGAAAAATTAAGGGAGATATTAAGGCCTGCAGTAGAACAAAAATCTTTGAAAAATGAAAGCAAGATAATTCTTGTTGATGAAGTTGATGGGATCTCTGAATATGATTACGGGGGATTAAGTGAACTTTTGGATATAATAGGAACAACTACTTACCCGATGATAATCACTGCCAATGATATATGGAACAGGAAGTTCAATGCATTGAGAAAAAAATGCGAAATGCTTCAGTTAAAAGAAATTACATATAATGTAATAAAATCAGTAATCTCAGAAATTTCTAAAAAAGAAAATCTTGTAATTGATGAAGATTTTCTTACGGAACTTGCAGTAAAAGCTAAAGGGGATTTAAGAGCTGCTATAAATGATCTACAAACTTTATCAAAATTAAAAGATTATTTTTCTATAATTCTTGACGAGAGAAATAAGGAAACAGATATTTTTAACTCATTAAGAAGAATCTTCAAGGAAAAACCTTCAAATGATATGCTTAGTATGTTTGATTCTGTAAACATGTCTATTGATGATATAATCTTGTGGCTTGAAGAAAACATACCAACAGAATATTCCGGAGAAGAACTTGCAAGAGCATATGATTTACTCAGCAAAGCGGATATCTTTAAGGGAAGGATTTACAAGCAGCAATATTGGAGATTTTTGCTTTATGAAAATATTTTTTTGAGTTATGGAATTGCGTCATCAAAGAAAAAACCAAAAACAGGATTTACCAGCTACAAAAAACCGACTAGGATTCTTCAAATATGGATGAACAATCAAAAAACAATACAGAAAAAAACTATATGTGAAAAATATTCGCATTATGTTCATGTAAGCCAAAAGCGAGCCATGAATGAATTTCCGATAATAAAACAGATTATAAAGTCAAATCCTGAAATTCAGAAAGAACTTAAATTAGAAGAAGATGAGATTGAATACTTAAAATTGTAATTTTTAGTCAAGGGACGATTTTAATAAACCAGCCTTATCAGTTTTTTCCCAAGTAAAAAATTCCAAGTTATTTTTCGTTTCAGGATTCCTGCCAAAATGTCCATATGCTGCAGTTGGTAAATAGATAGGATTTTTCAATTTTAATTCATTAATAATATCTGCAGGTTTAAGCGGAAAGTAAGTTTGTATTAGATCCTCAATTTTTTCTTCTGAAATTCTATTTGTTCCAAAGCAATCAACATTAATTCCAATTGGTTTAGCTACTCCAATTGCGTAACTTAACTGAACTTCACATTTATCTGCTAACCCAGATGCGACAATATTTTTTGCAATATATCTTGCAGCATAAGCTCCGCTCCTGTCAACTTTGCTTGGATCTTTTCCGGAAAAAGCTCCTCCACCATGTCTTCCAACTCCGCCGTAAGAATCAACAATAATTTTTCTTCCTGTAACTCCCGTGTCTCCTTCAGGTCCCCCAATAATAAATGCTCCTGTTGCATTAATATGAAGTTTTGTATCTTTGTCTATCTTATCCCCACATAAGGGATATATTACTCTTTCCAAAATATTTTCTTTAAGTTCTTCTTCTGAAATATCTTTTTTATGTTGTTGTGCAATTACAATCGCCTCAAGTCGTTTAGGGACATTACCTTCATATTCAATTGTAACTTGTGATTTTCCATCTGGTCCAAGGTAAGGAATAATCCCCTCTTTTCTTACTCCTGCAAGTTTACTTGTTAATCTATGGGCAAGAATTATTGGCATAGGCATAAGTTCAGAGGTCTCATTGCAAGCAAAACCATACATCATTCCTTGGTCTCCTGCTCCCTGTTCATGATTATCAGAATTAACTCCTTGCGCAATATCTGAGCTTTGTGAATGTATAGAACTCCAAATCCCGGCATCTCCATAATCCATTCCGAATTCAGGATCAGTATAACCAATTTTTTCTAAAGTATCTTTTGCAACTTTTTGGAAATCACAAAATCCCTTTGTTGTAACTTCTCCTGCAATATGAACGCTTCCAGTTGTTACTAAGGTCTCAATAGCAACTCTTGAATCCTTATCTTGTCTAAGCAAATCATCAAGAATAGCATCAGAAATCTGGTCACAAATTTTATCAGGATGTCCTTCTGTAACAGATTCAGAACTAATCAGCCTTTTTTTCATATTTTATAAAAAAATAACCAATTTATAAAATTAATTGCAGAAGAAAGTATATTTCGAAGAAAGGTTTATTTTTTTCTCAATTCTGCTCTTATCCGATTTCCAAAAATAGAACTTAGGATAGTAGAAAATTTTGGAGACCAAACATCTAATTTTACATCATTGCTGCCATTTATGCTTAATCTGCTTTTAAAAAGATGATTTGAAATTTTAACTTCCAATTTTTCTTCTTCAGCATTTTTTTCCAATGAAAGGTTATACCATTCTGGAAGAATATAATCTTTCCATAAACAGAGTCTTCCTTTAATTCCCTTAGAATATTTATGGGTTGTAATAAAAGAGGTATACATCAATTTGCTGTACTCCCCTAAAATTTCCTCAAATCCAGAACTAATTAGATTAAGTTCTTCAGGATGTTTATTTGGAAGATTTTTTATTGTATTATAAAAATTTTCTGCTATTTCTGTAAGTTTCCCCATTAAAAAAATATTAGAATATTATTTATAAATCCTACTATTGTTATTATTAAAAAGTTTAGACAATTATAAGATTTGAAAGTCAACGCGTAATCTTATTTTGTAAGGAGCTATTTCCCCTGCCTTTTTGATATTCAGAATTTTTATACTCTTTCTTGCTTTTTTTGCTTCTGTCCAAATTTTTTCCTTAACATCCTCAATTTTATCTTCTTTGCAGAAATCATAATAATAAATTCTTGTTCCTTTCTTGCTAAGCTTAAATGCAGATTCTAAAAATGTATCTTTCAATTGCGGGCGGGGCATAACAATTACATCAAATTTTCCCCTAATTTTATCTGCAATCTTTTTTGCATCTCCCGAGACTAGCTGAATTTTATCCTTAACTTTGTTCAGAGCGATGTTCAATTCTGCATATTTATTTGCTTCTCTGTTAAGTTCATTTGAATAAATTTTTTTTGCTTTGGAATTCTTTGCGATCACTATTGAAAACGGTGCAACTCCTGCAAACATAACCAAGACTAAATCGCCTTTTTTTATCTTCGATGCAATTTCTTTCCTTTCATTACTCAAACGCGGAGAAAAATAAGTCTTGTCTATATTAAATCTGAAAACACAATTATTTTCCCGGTATAATACTTCTTTAGTGTTTTCTCCTGCAATAAATTGTGTAGATAATTTTCTAAGCCTTCCTTTTATTTTCTCTTTCTTCTCCAAAATTGTCTTTATTGATTTGTTATTTTTTAGAATTTTTTTAGCAAATTTCTCTTTGTCTTTAGTTTTGGAATTTTTAGGGAATCTTATAAGTGCAATATTTCCCAGAACATCAAAAGATTTCACCTCGTTCATTATATGATTAAATATCGATAATTATTAAATCCATCGACATAAAGTTTATAAAAAGATTCTTCTTAATTTCAATATGAAAAAAGGGGTGTTAGGAATTTTTTTGATTATAGCATTAACTGGTTTGGTAAGCGCTCAGGGTACTATAAGTGACTTATTAAATCAATTAGATCAATCTACAGTGATATTATCCGCAGTGTTCATTCTTTCATTTTCAATTATATTTTTCTCCCTTAACAGAACAGTTTTCAAGGGGAACACTAGTATTTCGGGAATAATTTCGGGAGTAATTGCATTCCTTTTAGTTTATGTAGTAAATCAATCAGGATTTAACATAAGCGGATTTTTCTTTAATCTGGGAATTTCTTCAGATACTTTCAGCGTTATACTGCCCATTGTAATACTAGGGGGAGTTATTTTTACAATAGTAAAATTAAAGGGCAGTTCATTATTTATTTTTGGGGGCATATTAATTCTGTTAGGTTTTTTTGCGTATGATGGTACAGTTCTTTTTGTTTTGGGGGCATGTCTACTCATAGCGGGATTATTTTTTCTCGGAAAAAAAAAACGTTTAGTAAATAACAACCCTTATAGTCAACAAAAGAGTAACATAGGGAATATTAAAAAAGAAGAACAGAAAGTTAATCAGGCTGAAGCAACAGATCAAAGAATAGTTCAAGAAGGAAGAAAAGAGGAACAGAAAGTTCAGGGAGAAATAATTCACGAAGAAAGAAAAGAAGAAGAACAGGTAGAAAAAGAAACAAAACAATTAACCACAAACATAGATGCTGAATTAAAAAGTCTTATAAATGAATATAATCGTGTCCAGAAAGAAGATCCGAATAATAGTGCTTATCTAATTCAATTAAGAGACAGAATTTTGCAGTTAAGAAATGAAAAAAAGAAAGTGGGATGATTAAAACCATTTATCTAATCCACTTTGCTTGTTCTTTTCTGTAATCTCTCTAAGTCTTTCAAGCTGTTTCTGAACTCTTTCATCGGAAAATTCATGTTCTTTAACTAAAATTTCCCTTATCTTTTTTTCATTTACTTTTTCAAATTTGAAAATTGCATGAGAAACATCGGGTTTATGAAAAAGTGCAAAAATTTCTTTCCAGTCAAATTTATCTTCTTCAGATAAATTTTCCATTTGTTCTTTCATCCCTTCAAAAATCAGAACAGGTTGTTTATATTTCTTAACAATCTGCAAAGCTTTCTTCTGCCCAATTCCGGGAATTCCTTTGGGATTATAATCTGTTCCTACTAAAATTCCCAGGCAGATCAATTGATCAAGATTTATCTCAAGATAATTCAAAACTTTTTCAAGTTCAATAATTTCAGGCTTTACTTCAACCCATCCGCTGATTGTTTTCCTTTTTTTTGCAAGAGTTAGATTTCGTATTAGTTTCGGAGCAGCAAAAAGCAGGCTGTCATAATCCTGACTTGCACTAGCATAAATATTCTCTCTTGTACGTGCGAGATATGCAGCTTCTGATTCTCCTTCACTTGGTGCCTGTACAACAGCAATCCCCATTGCTTCCAAAAGTTGTTTGCTCTCTTTAATCATCTCGTCATTTAATCTAATTAACTGGCTGCTGTATCGTTTCATACTTTCGATATTCTCTTCGCCCCTTGCCTTTTCATATCTTTCCCGGGCAATTTCTCTTCCTCCAGCCCTTTCAATAAATGTCTTGTATTTTAGTTCAGGAGGTTTTCCGTCAAAAACATAAATCAACCTTATTCCCTGCTCAAGTAAAGCAATGTTCCTATAAAAAATTCCAGAAAGATGACTTGTAATCCTTTTCTTACTATCCATCAATGGAGTTCCATCCATTTGTCTTATTGAAGACAAAAATTGGTACAGAGTATTAAATGCATCAATGCAAATTGTTTTGCCTTTTAGGTCAGAAATTTCAATTTCACTTCTCGGAATAATTTCACGTATATTTAGCCCCATAAATTAGACATGTGCTTCTTCTATAAATAGTTTATTATAAATGGGAATTATATCTTTCCATTTCCTTGTCTTTTCTCATTTGATAATAAAACCTATGAAGGTTTATCCATGTTTGTGTACTCATTCCAGCTTTTTTTGCTCGTTGAATTACAGCATCTGCTAAACCGATTCCCCTACTTCCATTATGATCTTCATCAGAGTTATAACCGAAATACAAATCTTCAAATGCGATTTCTTTCGGATCATCAGGAATTCTCCCGATTATATTATTTAAATTTGGCATGAAAAAAACATCAAAAATAAGTTTTTAAGATTTGTGTAGGATTAGTTTTAAATAACAAAACATCCTCTACTTTTTATGAAAATAGAATTTACCCCCATAGATTATAATTACTTTGATTTTGAGGGGGAAAATTACGCAAAAGTAATTGGAAGAGACAATAAAGGGAAAAGAATTTGTATTATTGACTCATGTGACGTTTATTTCTGGGCAGTTCTTAAGGAAAAATTAAGCAAAAAAGAAATAGAAAAGGCTAGGGAAAAAATAGAAAAAATCCAACTTGATGTAAAGGGGAGGCAGACTAAAGTTGAAAAAACAGAATTACAGAATAAAAAATTTCTCGGAAAAGATGTTAAGGCAATAAAGATATTTGCTACAAATTACAAAGATATGCATGATATCGCAGAACAGATGGGAATGCCTGAAATAGTAAAAAGAAGAGGTTATGATCTAGGCTTCATAAGTCATTATATAATTGAAAAAAAATTGTACCCCTTAAACTGGTATGAAATTGAAGGGGAAGTTTTGGATAATAGCTTAGAGTTTGGTGGAATTGATTCTTCATTGGATGTAGACTTATGCATTAAAGTAGATTCAATAAAGCAAATAGACAAATTGGACATTTTTCCAAAGATTCTTGCATTTGATATTGAAACAGATGAGTTCAAAATCGGAGAGGGCGAGATCTTAATGATTTCTCTCGTCTCTGAAAATTTTAAAAAAGTTATAACCTGGAAGAAATATAAAGAAATTCCAAATGTAGAATATGTAAAAGATGAAGCAGAGCTTCTTGAAAAGTTTGTTGAATATGTAAAAAAAATTTCCCCCGATTTTATTACGGGATATTTTTCTGATGGATTTGATTTTCCTTATCTTAAAGCAAGAGCAGATAAGTATAAAGTTAAATTGTCAATTGGTCTTGACGGAAGCCAGCCTAAATTTTCAAGGGGAGTAATGACAACAGCAAAGATTGATGGAATTGTACATATAGACCTGCTTCGTTTTATTCAGACAGCTTATTCTCAGTACATGCAGTCAGAAACTCTTTCTCTGAATGAAGTTGCAAATGAATTTTTAGGGGAATCAAAAAAAGAACATGAGCACAAACATTCTTCAAAAATAGATGGTAATGAATGGACGAATTATTTTGAGTATAATCTTCACGATTCAGTCTTAACTTATAAAATTTTCGAAAAAATCTGGCCTGATCTTCTAGAGTTCACAAGAATCATGCAGGAACCTGTTTTTGATGTTTCAAGAAACGGGATGTCTACGAATGTTGAGGATTATATTCTGCATAACTTGCCAAAATTTAATGAAATTCCCGAAAAACGTCCATCTTACGATGAAATAGGTGAAAGAAGAAGTAGGGAAAAGTACAAGGGGGCATTTGTTCTTGAACCAAAAGCAGGATTGTATGAAAATCTCGCTATGTTTGATTTCACAAGCAGTTATGGAAGCGTTATTGTGACATACAATTTATCAAAGTCGACCCTTCTTGAAAAGCCGGAAAAGAATAGTTATAGCATTGAAATAGAAAAAAAGAAAGTTTACTTTTCAAAAGAGCCGGGATTTTTCCCAGAAATGTTAAAAGAGATTATAGAAAAAAGAAAACAGTATAAACAGGAATTGAGAAAAAAACCTGATGCAATAAAAAATGCAAGGAGCAATGCATTCAAACTTCTTGCAAATGCAAGTTATGGTTATCTTGGGTTTTTTGGAGCAAGGTATTATTGTGAAGAAGCTGCAGCAGCAACAGCAGCATTTGCAAGGGAAGCGATAAAAGAAGCGATTGAAAAAACAAATAAAGCAGGCTTCTCAGTAATTTACGCTGATACTGATGGTTTTGCATTTACCTTGAATAAAAATTTAAGAGAAAAAACTTTAGAATTTCTTAAAAAATTAAATTCCCAACTGCCAGGAATAATGGAACTTGAACTTGAAGATTTTTACAAAAGAGGGATCTGGGTTACAACAAGAACAGGAGAATTCGGAGCAAAGAAAAAATACGCGTTAATAAATGATAAGGAAAAATTAAAAATTCGAGGATTTGAAACTGTTCGCAGAGACTGGTGTGCATTGGCCAGAGAAGTTCAGAATGAAGTCTTAATTATGATATTAAAAGAAGGCAACGAAAAGAGAGCATTAGAATATTTAAAGAGAATTGTTGAACAGGTTAAAGAAAGGAAAATAGATTTGAAAAAAATGACTATAAGAACCCAGTTAAAGAAACCAATCTCAGAGTACAGGGCAATTTCCCCCCATGTTGTTGCAGCACAAAAAATGGTTGAAAGAGAAATTCCCATTTCTGCCGGAACTTTAATTGAGTATTATATAGCTGAGACAAAAGACAAGAAAAAACTGATAAGAGATAAAGTAAAGCTAACAGATGAGAAAGGGGAATACAATATAGAATATTATCTAAAACACCAAATACTCCCTGCTGTTGAAAATATAATGCAGGTTTTCAATTTTGATGTTAATTCAATTCTTGAAGAAAAAAAGCAAAGAACATTGGGGGAGTTTTGATGACCAGAAAAAACAATTACGAACCAAAACCTCTTTTTCTTGAAAGAATGAAAAAACTTCTCGGAAAAGATTTTGATTCTTATATGGAAATTTTAAAAAAAGGGCCAGTTCGTTCTATAAGATGTAACACATTAAAGATAAATTCCGAAAACTTGAAAAAACGTCTTGAAGAAAAAGGATGGAAAATAAAAATTCCCTTCAAAAATTACCCAGAAATAATGATTGTTGAAAATGAACTTGCACCAGGAGAACTGGGAAGAGCATTAGAACATATTCTGGGCTATTATTATATTCAGGAAATTGCAAGCATGCTCCCTGTTTTAGTCCTGAATCCTAAGAAAGGTGAAAGAGTTCTGGACTTGTGCGCATCCCCCGGCAGCAAAACAACACAGATTGCAGCAAGTCTAGAAAATTCGGGATTAATAATTGCAAATGAAGTAAAATTTGGAAGAGTAAAAATTCTAGCATCAAATATTGAAAGATGCGGAGTTATGAATACTATAATGACAAGAAGAGATGGAATTGCTTTATGCAAAAGGTTTGAAAGAGAAAATTTCCTCTTTGACAAAATCTTGTTAGACGCACCATGCTCGGGTGAAGGAACAATCAGAAGTACTCCTGCGACTTTTGAAATGTGGAATATTAAAACAATTGAAAATCTTTCAAAACTTCAAAAAGCCCTTATTGCTTCAGCAATAAACATCTTAAAACCGAATGGGGAGTTGATTTACAGCACATGCACTCATGCTCCTGAAGAAAATGAAGAAGTTATTGATTTTGCATTAAAAAATTTCAGGGTAAAGATCGAAAAAATAAATCTCCCATTAAACACACGCCCAGGAATAACAAAGTGGTATGAAAAAGAATATCTGGAAGATGTTAAATATTCATGCAGAGTTTATCCTCAGGATGAAAATACAGAAGGATTTTTTATAACTAAGATGAGGAAGTTAAAATGATTCCACTAAAATTTTTCAGCAAACAGGAAAAAGAAAAACTGATCAGACAGCTTAAAGAACAATTTGGAATAAATGAGATCCCATGGAGACTTGCTAAATTCGGAAAAGAAAGAATTATGATTTTCTCAGGGGATATTTCAGAAAAAGAAATCTTCAATCTGGACAATTTTGCAAGAATAGAAGGCATTGGACTGTATTTTGCAAAAGAGCAGAACGATGGAATACGTCTTAGCATTGAAGGGGTTCATCTTCTCCAAGAACAGGTTACTAAAAATACTTTTGAGATGGATGAAAAACAAGCAGAACAGTGGATGATGGGGCAGGAGTTGAATATTACAACAGGTAAGAAGGGATTTTTTATTATGAAGTTCAAAGACGATTTTCTTGGAACAGGAAAGATCTCCGAAAACAAAATAACAAATTTCATTCCAAAAAATAGAAGATTAAAATACAAAGAAGAAAAAATTAATCAATCTTCTGAATAACCAAATCTTCAATAGTATCCATCTTTTTTCCAAAATCAACCATTGCTATAGTTCTTTCTGTCCCATAAGCAGATGATGTAAAAATTGTTAGGCAGCGTTTGTCGAACAATATTTTTTCAGCATCAGGCTGGTGCGATCTTATCAATATTCTTTTATTAATATTATCCATGATACTTTCAAAATAATTTTGCTTATATGCTGGCCTTAAATATGAATCGGAATCATCAATGCTATCTTCTCCACAATCAATAAACTTAGGAAAAAAATCTCCTCCAAGAATTGCTCTCCAATTTTCATCTTTTTCTTTTATGTCATTTATTTCTTTAAGATTTTTTATCTGCGGCAGCGCTCCATGTAATGCAATTACGTTTCCTACAGACAATACCATCGGAAACTCTCTGAATATATTATAATATTCCTCTGTCTCATCAGAGCTAAGACTTTCCCAAAAATTATCATTGTTAAAATTCTGTATAGGATAATTTTCATGATTTCCTTGGAGTAAAATAATCTTCTCGGGATTTTCTTTTTTAATTTTCAGGAGATATTCAACATTCTCCTTGCTTTTTTCTCCGCGGTCCACATAATCACCTAGAAAACAAATTTTAGTTTCAACATTTAGATACTTATTTATAACTATTTCGCTCGCTTCCAAATCGCCATGGGTATCACCAACAAAAACGAACTTTCCTTTTGGTTCTAATTCAAGTAATTTTTCCATAAATTATTTGTGAGCATAGATTATTTAAATCTTAAGTAACAAAAATATATAATGAACGCGTCACAGAAACAAAAAATTCTCCTTGCAGGTGAAATTTCAAAAAAAGTAAAAGAATGGATTAAACCACAAATAAAAAATGGAACTCCTTTGCTTGAAATTGCAGAAAAAATTGAATCAAAAATCATCGAACTTAAAGGAAAACCTGCATTTCCTACAAATCTTTCAATAAATGAAATTGCTGCACATTATACCCCTTCTTACAATGATGAAAAAAAGGCAGAAGGATTACTAAAAGTAGATTTGGGAGTCCAAGTTGATGGTTGGATCTCAGACACCGCCTTTTCTATTGATTTAGAAAACAATGAAGAAAATAGAAAATTAATCGAAGCAAGCAAAGAAGCTCTAAAAAACGCGATAAAGAAAGTTGAACAAAAAGGTTCTCTTGGAGAAATTGGAAAAACAGTTCAGGAAACAATTGAATCACACAAATTTTCTCCGATAATAAATTTAACAGGGCACGAGATGGACGAATATGAACTTCATGCAGGATTAACAATTATGAATATCAAAAATTCAAGAACAGATAAACTTGATAAAGGCTTATATGCAATTGAACCTTTTGCGACAAATGGTAGTGGAAAGATATATGAAGGAAAACCTTCAGGAATTTATATTTTAATAAATGGGAAAAATGTAAGAAGTCCTGAAGCAAGAAAAGTTCTGGACTTTATAGGAGAAGAGTATCAAACACTCCCATTCTGTTCAAGATGGATTATAAAAAAATTTGGTACAAAGGCTCTTTTTTCGTTGAAACAATTAGAAGAAAATGGAAATATTCATCAATATCCTCAATTAGTTGAAGCATCTCATGCGATAGTAAGCCAAGCAGAAAACACAATTCTTGTAGATGATAAAATTACTGTAACAAGTGAGTAAAATTATTTATTATTGATCTCTTTCATAACCTTTGCGTAATCTTCAGGACAATACCCATGAGTTATCTTCCCTTCATATTTTTTTATTAAAGAATTGTATAAAAAAGGATTTTCTGTTTCACTTATCCACTTATTTTTCTCATTATCAATTCTTATTTTTCCGCATACACAACACATCCCAAGAAGTTCTTCAAGTTCCATTTTACCCTAAATAAGAATTGTCCATTGGCAAAGCAGCCTTAGCTGATTTAAGATAAGTCTCTTCAATTTTTTTGTATAAATCAATTGTAGATTTATTCACACTAGGTTTGATTTTTTTAAGAGCTTCATCAAAATGTTTTTTCTTTACTTGTTTGGAACTCATATCTTCTCTCAATGCAAAATAAGCTGCTTCTCTAGCAACAGCTTCCAAATCAGCACCAGTATATCCATTTGTTTCTTTGGCAATTTCTTTTAAGTCAACATCTTTTGCAATAGGCATTTTTTTTGTATGAATTTGCAAAATTTGTAATCTCCCATCTTCTTCAGAAGCATTAACAAGTAAAATCTTGTCAAATCTTCCGGGTCTTAATAATGCGGTATCAAGCATGTCAGGACGATTTGTTGCCCCGATGACGATAACATCATTCAAATCTTCAAGTCCATCCATTTCTGCAAGCATTTGGTTCAAAACTCTTTCTGTAACTTTTGTTCCTGTTTCTTGTCCTCTTCTTCCTGCAAGTGAGTCAATCTCATCGAAGAAAATAATACAAGGGGCAACTTGTCTTGCCCTCTCAAAAACTTTTCTCATTCCTTCCTCTGATTTTCCAACCCACATGCTTAACAATGAAGGTCCTTTAATTTGAATAAAGTTAGCTTCTGACTCCTTTGCAACTGCTTTTGCCAAAAGAGTTTTACCTGTTCCTGGTGGTCCATAAAGCAAAATTCCTCTTGATGGTCGAATTCCCATCCTTTCAAAACTTTCAGCATGTTTAAGAGGCCATTCAACTGCTTCTTTAAGTTCTTGTTTAACAGAATCTAATCCTCCAACACTATTCCATTCAACATTAGGAGTTTCAACTAAAACTTCCCTCATAGCAGAAGGACGTACTGTTTTTAGAGCGTCAATAAAATCAGTATGATTAACAATTAATTTTTCAAGTATGTCTTGAGGAATTTTTTCATCTGCATCCAATTTCATTTGGGGCAAGATTTTTCTCAGAACAATTATAGCAGCTTCTTTTGTAAGAGATTCCAAATCTGCTCCGACAAAACCATGTGTTATAGAGGAGATCTCATCTAAATTTACTTTTTTATCCATGGGCATATTTCTTGTATGAATTTTAAGAATTTGCAATCTTCCTTCTTTTCCTGGCACGCTGATCTCTAATTCCCTATCAAATCTTCCAGGTCTTCTTAATGCTTCATCAATCGCATTCGGTCTGTTTGTAGCTCCGATAACAACAACTTTGCCTCTACTCTTCAAACCATCCATCATTGTCAATAATTGCGAAACAACTCTTCTCTCAACTTCTCCCTGAACTTCCTCTCTTTTTGGAGCAATAGCATCAATCTCGTCTATGAAAATAATTGCAGGTGCTGTCTTCTCTGCTTCTTCAAAAATGTCTCTTATCTTTTTTTCAGATTCTCCATAAAACTTTGACATAATCTCAGGACCATTAAGTAAAATAAAGTTAGCTTCAGATTCATTTGCAACAGCTTTAGCAAGTAAAGTTTTTCCTGTTCCTGGTGGTCCATGAAGCAAAATGCCTTTTGGAGGTTCAATTCCTAATCTCTCAAAAATTTCGGGATGTTTAAGAGGAATTTCAACAAGTTCTCTTATTTTTTTAATTTCATTTGACAATCCTCCAATATCTTCGTAAGTTATTTCAGGAATTTTTTCATCACTAATATCAACTGCTTTTGGATTAAGTGTAACTTCGGTATTTTCTGTAATTATAACGGGCTGTCCCGGATTTGTATTAACAACTACAAATTTAATTTGAGTAACTCCTCCTCCACCAAATTGGCCAAGACCCATTCCTCCTAAAATATCTCCAAGATTCCCAAAAATATCGTCCATATCCCCGCCAAATTCTTCTGACATCAAATCTCTTCTTCTTTGAACTCCTCCAAGAACAATAATATCTCCTTTAAGAATTGCTCTTCCCAAAAGCCCTCTCCTCAAATTTTCAGCATCTGCCTGAACCATAATATTTTTTTGTGCGGGAGCGATCATAACTTTTTTTGCCTCTTTAATGTCTGCCTTTTCAACCGAGACAACATCTCCTATTCCGGTTTTTGCATTTTTTCTTAGAATTCCATCAATCCTGATTATTCCCTCACCAGCGTCAGCAGGGTAGGCTCTGTCAACAATTGCAACAGTTTCCCGATTTCCTTTGATTGTAATAACATCTCCTCTTCTTATTCCTAATTCCCTCATGGTCTCAGAATCTATTCTAGCAATTCCTTTATATGCATCATCCTGCATCGCTTCTACAACTTTAAGTTTGATTTGTTTTTCTTTTGTCATTTTATCTCCTTTTGTTTTTCTTCTACAAAGTTTAAGCTCAATTTTCCTATATCTTCAAAGCATAATCTTACCATATCATTCATTATTTTCTCTTGTTCCCTCATAAATGAGACAATTTCCTTGGGAATTGAGACAGCATAGCTGTTTCCTACAAGTCTCATCTTTACATGAAATTCCTTGTTTCTTAGATTTGCAAATTTACTGTATTCCTGTTCATCAACAGGATGAATTAACTTTTCTCCGCATTTAGGACAAACCATTAATCTTAACAAAAAACCATTCTTTACTAATTGTGCTTTTTGCATTTTTGAATTGCATTCTTTGCATAAAATTGTGTTGTCGAATATGTCTGCCATTTTTATTTTGATTATTAACCAGCCGTGTTTTTTAACGCGGCAGGTTGAAAGGGGTTAATTGTATATACAAGATGTATACACATAAGATATATACTTTTTAAATATTTCTATAATTCAGAATATTGATTATATTATCCAAGAACAATATCATTAACTCTTTGTACAAGATCATTTTTATCTTCTGCAGAAAGTCTGTTATCAAGAAGAGGATAAAAATTTTCAATCTCTCTTCCTTCATGCGCAAATAATATATCTCTTAAAATTTTAACATTTGGTTTCCTTCCATCGTTAATATCTTCACTGATATTATCTACAACGACCATAATATCCTTGTGATCTTTAAGCAAATTCTTAAGCTGCATCATTTCCAATTTATTTGTTTTATCTGCTATTGTAAAAATATTTTTTTCTTCAACAAAAACATGTTTTTCTAGATTCCATTTAAAAATATTAAAAGTCCTTTTTAATTCATCGGGATCATCTTCAGACACTTTCTCAAAATCCCCTAGAAATCCGTTTATTATCCCATGATGTTTAAGCATCAGCAGAGTTATCGGTCCCATTTTAGCCATTATTAAAACAGGATATAGAGATTTTTAATTCTTTTTATCTATATGGTCAAGGATAAAAATAGTTATAAGTAAAAAATAAATAAATATTCCTATGACATTGCTCATAGGAATGTATTATGATAATGGAAAAGGTGTGTTAATTTCTTCTGATAGCAAATTTTATAGTGACCCAAATTATGGTTTAAAGAAAAAAATATTCAATATTAAAAATGGTGTAATGGCGATTTGTGGACATGTACCCTTAAGAGATGAATTTTTGGAAGATTTAAAAAAAAATATGGACAAATTAAACTCTAATGAAAGCGAGGAGATAAGAAAAATGTTACAAATTACTTATAAAGAATTGTTAGATTCTTATAAAAAAATAGGATTTACCTTACAAAAAGATGAAGAAGATTTTGTAGGAATTTTTAGTTTATATGAAGAAAATAGACCCCAGATATATGAATTTATTGATGGGGGGATGATACAGCGAGTAGATGAATTTACAATTATTGGTGCAGGCAAAGAAAATGCAGAAAAAATTTTAAGAGATTCATGTTTAAAAGATATATCAAAGAAACAAGCAATTGAGCTTTCTATTTACTCTATAATCCAAGTCGCAAAGATTAATCTTTATGTCGACAACAATCCTCAAATTGCTTTAATCGATGAAAAGGGTTTCAGAATCTTAAATGAAGATGAAAATGGAAATTTTGATTTTCACAAATTTTCTGAGATCAAAAAAGATATGGAAAAATTGGACGAATATCAAAGAAAAGCTTTCAATAGTCTTTGGAGAGGGAATAAAGAAACAAAAAGCAAACTAATGAAAATTTTGGATGAATATGAAAATTGATTATTCTTCTTCGACCCCAGTGCAGTTATAATTTTTTCCATCACATACAAAACAGGAGTGATAAGAACTTTCTTTAGGAATTTTTATTCCCTCATTTTCCAGGGTTATTACAACCAATTTTTTTGGGCAAACCCATAACAAATCCGAATCATCATTTTCTAGTTCTTCATGTTCAGTAAATTCTCTACTAATTTTGATATTGTCGCTTCCTTCTAATTCTGTCTCTAAAATTTTTCCAACATCATCGAGGGTTAATTTATGCATCCCATTCAATAATTCTTTATTTTATAATTTTTTCCAATTCCTATAATACATTTTAAAAATGTTCTTTTCCAATTATTTGGATGAGTTTAAAGAAGATAGGTGAAAAAACAAAAAAAGGCTTAAAAAAATTCTGGTTTTTGCTTTGGAAAGACAATAGCATAACTGGGTGGATTTTCTCTCTCATTTTTCTATTTGTATTTATAAAATTCATTTTTTTCCCTTTCCTGAGTTTAGTTACAGGAACAGCCTTACCATTGGCAATAGTTGAATCGTGTAGCATGTATCACCAAGGAAATGTTTTTTCGGATTTTAATACCTGGTTTTCAGATCATGAACCCAAATATGAAGCACTTAACATAACTAAGGCAGAATTTCAGAATTTTGTATTTAAGAATGGTTTCAGTAAAGGGGATATTTTATTTATAGTTGGAGCAGATCCCAACAAATTAAAGATAGGGGATATAATCTTATTCAATTCAGGAAGTGGCGGAGCTCCAGTAATTCATAGAATAATAAACATAACAGAACAAGATGGGGAAAGAATATTCACAACAATGGGGGACAATAATAATCAAGTATTAACTCCCTCAAACAATCCTAGCGGTGTAGATGAAAGAGAAATAAAACCCGACCAGATAGTAGGAAAAGCTGTTTTTAGGGTAGCCCCTGAGCTAGGATGGATAAAATTAATATTTTATGAAGGCTCAAAACCTGAATCAGAAAGAGGTTTTTGCACAGAAACTTAGAAAGGTTTTTAAATAAAATATATTAAAGTTAAAGATAACAAATAGAGGTAAAAATTAAGATGGAATTTTGTCCTAAATGTGGCTCAGTTCTTATGCCAAAGAAAGATAGAGAAGCATGTCCTAGATGTAGTTATACCTCAAAGGGAAAAATGAAGATAGTATCTTCTGAAAAGATTGAGGATAAGAATGCTGAACTTGAAGTTGTAAAGAAGGATATGGAAACTCTCCCTATAATCGTTGAAAAATGTAAAAAATGTAAAAATGACAAAGCATATTTCTGGACAGTTCAAACTCGTTCAGGAGATGAGGCAGAAACAAAATTCTTCAAATGCACAAAGTGTGATCATGTTTGGAGAGAATATAGGTAGGAGCTTATATAAATAAAAGATTTCTTTAAATATATGGCAATAAAAAAAAGACTTAGGGCTAAACATAAAAAAAGAAAGTAATAGAATTCAAAATGAATCTGAAGATTTTAATTCAAGATTATAAAAAATTAAGGCAGATAGGTAAGATTTTTAATCTCTTTTTCTAATAATTATTCATGGCCTCGTAGCTCAGCCTGGTTAGAGCACCAGACTCTTAATCTGGGTGTCGTGGGTTCAAATCCCATCGGGGCCATTTTTATTTAACAAAATATTTTTTCAAAAAATTTATATATTATAAAATATATATTGTATTATGACACAAGTCATGAAAAGAAGCGGGAAAAAACAAACTTTCAGCGCTTCTAAAATAAAAAATGCAATAAGCAATGCTGCGAAAGACGCCGGCGTCTCAAAGGTAAAGAGAGATGAAATGGCGAAAGAAATCGGGAACGGGGTTGCTGAAAAATACAAGAACAGAAAACTTGTAAAAGCAATTGAAATAAGAACTGCTGTCCTGACACGACTTGCACGAAGATCGAAAGCTGCTGTTGTATCTTGGAAAAGAAGTGAAAAGAAAAAAAGAATGAAGAAGTGGTGATTTTCTTAAATTTCTTTAATAATTTGCTTATTTGGAAATTTATCCTCTATGCTTAAAAAACTCAATCTGTCTAAATCTTTTCATTACCTGTTCATAACTTCCTTTTTCAGCAAGGACTTTAGTCTTAGCTTCATTTAATAATCTAAAGTCATACATATCTGTTGAATCCTTCAACTTAGATTTTCCAGGATAATCTTTCCATCTTGTTTCTGATTTAAGTTTATATTGAAGAACCATTATGCTTTAGGAACTTTTATTTTCAAATTCCCTTTTTCAAAACTTATCTTTGCTTTTTTAGGCTTAATATTAGGCAAAGTTGTTGTGTAAGTAAAATGTCTTTCGGTTCTTTCCTCGTGAAAATAATCTTTCTTTTTAATTTTCTTCTCCGATTTCTTATTAGCATTTATAGAAAGAGAATTTTTTGAAAGATGTAGATGGATATCTTTCTTATCAAATTCAGGAAGCTTAAATTCCAGCGAAACCTCTTTTGAATCTTTCATTTTACCTTCTTTAATAAAAGATAAATAAATATTTAAACTTTTGGTAAAAAAACAAAAAACAAAAAACAAAAAAAAAGAAATTTCTAAATATAAAAACAAATCAATTTTTCAGGGCGATGGTATCAGAATTATTTGATAAGATGCTGGATATTCTCTATCTCATCAGCAACTTCCTTACCTTTTTTTGTAAGTTGTATCACTTTTATACGCCCTCTTTTTTCAAAAGCAACCAACTTAAGGTCTTCTAATGTTTGCAGTATCTTTACTGCATGGCTGTATGTACAATCAACTTCCTTAGCCAAAATACTACCGTACCTCATTCTTGTATTCTTCTTCAAAGATACCAGCATCAAAGCCGGTTTTCTTCTAAAAAAGATATCAAAGTTATCTTTCATTGTATATATTCAGATAGTGGTGTACTTTTAAATCTTTTGTAGTATAGGTATATCTAATATACATTTAAAAAAGTCTATTAAAAATATTTATTAATTCCAATTAATTAATCAATGAATGGCAAAAAAAACAAAAATCCTAGCCGTAGGAGACATTCATGGTGATACGGGATTAGTAAAAAGGCTCGCTGAAAGAGCTAAAAAAGAAAATGTGGACCTAGTTATACTTGCAGGGGATTTAACCTTCGCTGAACAATCATTAAAAAATTTAATAGGTCCTTTTGTAAAGGCAAAAAAACAGGTTTTAATAATCCCTGGAAATCACGAATCAATTGCAACTGTTGATTTCCTTACAGAAATGTATCCAAACACAAAGAATATTCATGGTTATTCATTTAGAAAAGATGATTTGGGAATTTTCGGAGCAGGCTCAGCAGATATAGGAATAAATCAAATCAAAGATTCAGAACTATTTTCTCTTCTTAAAAAAGGGCATGAAAGCATAAAGGATTTACATAAAAAGATTATGGTTACACATATGCATCCAAAAGGAAGCAAGGCAGAATTTTCAGGTTTTCCGGGAAGTTTAGCAGTAAGAAAAGCTATAAATGAGTTTCATCCTGACTTTTTGATAACTGCTCATATTCATGAAGCAGCCGGACTTGAAGAACAGATGGGAAAAACAAGGGTAATTAATGTTTCAAGAAAAGAAAAAATTTTTGAGATTTAAGATTTATTTCTTTCCTCCCACCAAATATCTCCATAATTTTTAATCAACTTCCCGATTAAACTTAGACTATTAAGCTCTTTTTCATTAAAAAAACTTTCAATATTCTTTTCCGCTTCTATTTTTAATTTAGGATAAAATCTGAAAAAAGTCCCAAATCCATAAAAAAATTCAAAATCAAAATTTCCAGAGAATAAGTATCCTTCAAAAAAATTTTGCACATCTTTAACGCTATAAAAAGAATCGTAGATAGCATCTGCAATTCTAGGTTCTATTTTTTTTAATTCCTTTAACTTCCGGGCGTATATGCAAGGATTATCATAATCTCCCTTCATCTTTCCAATATCTTTTAGAGAACTAGTCAAAATTTCTTCACAGACATCATTCGGAGGAATAGTAAATTCTCTGTCACCCCTGGTTTCAAGAACCTTGTCAAAATTGAACAAAAGAGAATTACAAACATTCTTACTTAAGTTATAATGTTCATTAAATTTTTTCAGACTTTCATCCCCTTCACTCATAGTTTAATCAAGAATTAATAGTTTATAAGAATTTATTTAATAGAATTATATAATTCTCTTAATTTTTCACAATAAGTTTTAGCTTCCTCTTTATGTAGATTCCAAAGTTCGATATGAGAAGTGTCTGAGGAGACTATTTCCCCTTTTTCTATAAAATTGTATGAGATATACCCTACGACTAAAAAATCTTTTTCCTTAGGGAAAATATATACAGAATCAGGATCAAATGAAGGGGATTTTATTATAAAATCTTCAGATTTTATTTTTTCGATTAAGCTAATTCTTTTAGCAAATGAAAGGCTATGGCCGATTCTTTCTACTCCAATGTATCTTAGGTCAAAATTTATCATAAAAGCTATTGCTAATTTACAACTTATAAGGCTTATATATTAAAACTATATTTTTCCAAAACACTTAAAAATAAAAGACTATGTTCTTTCAGGAATATAATGCCACGTAAAATAAAAAAGCCAAAAGAACAGAAGATAGCCGAAAGTTATTTTCCTGTAGATGCAAATGATGTAAAATACGCGATTGAAAAACCGTACAAACAACAAGGAGCAGGAATATCACAAGCGGTAGAAACAAAAGAAAAAAAGAGGTCTACTAAGATCAAAAAAACCTATAGCAAAAGAACAAAAACTGCCAAAGGAAAGAAAATATTCTCTAAAAAGATAAATAATTATGAACCTCCTAAAATAACTCTTAAAAAAGAGGGATATGAATTAATTGTGACCGAAAAACCTCAGGCAGCACTAAAAATTGCTGATGCCCTTGGAAAATCCGAAAAAAGTAATATGCATGGAATCCCTTATTATGAAGTGAATAGAAATGGAAAAAAGATCCTGGTCGCATGTGCTGTTGGACATTTATTCACATTAACACAAATGCAAAAAGGCTCAGGTTTTCCTGTATTTGACATAAAATGGGTCCCTAATTATTTTGTGAAGAAGAATGATTTTACAAAAAAATACTACGATGCCCTTTTAAGTTTCTCGAAAGATGCGGGAAGTATTACAATCGCGACAGATTATGATATTGAGGGAGAAGTAATTGGATTAAATGTAATGAGATTCATATGTTCACAAAAAGATGCTAACAGAATGAAATTCTCAACTCTTACTAAGCCGGAATTAAATTCAGCTTATGAAACAAAGTCTCCAAGCATAAACTGGGGTCAGGCGATCGCAGGAGAAACAAGACATTATCTCGATTGGTTTTACGGAATTAATCTATCAAGAGCTCTGATGAGTGCGATAAAGGAAGCAGGAAGATTTAAAATAATGTCAATTGGTAGAGTCCAAGGGCCTGCACTTAATTTAATTGTTCAGAAAGAAAGAAAAATTCAGGAATTTGTTTCCCAGAAATATTGGCAGGTTTTTATAACTATAAAGAATTCTCACGAAGTTGAATTAAAGTATAATAGGGATATATTTGACAAAAAAGAACTTGACAAATTCAAAGATTTAATCGGAAAAAATGTTAAAGCAGAAACAATAAAAAAAGAAGAGTCACTTCCCCCGAATCCTCCTTTTAATTTAACATCTTTACAGATGGAAGCTTACAGATTGTATGGAATAACTCCGACACGAAGCTTACAGATTGCGCAGTCTCTTTATCTTGCAGGATTAATTTCATATCCAAGAACATCATCACAAAAACTACCCGATTCGATAGGTTATAAAGATATTCTTGAAAAACTTGCAAAAAAATTCAAGGCAGAAAAATTAATTACAAAAGACAAACCTATTGAAGGAAAGAAAACAGATTCAGCACATCCCTCAATTTATCCTACAGGGGAAAATGGAACCTTAAGTGAGGAAGAAGAAAAAATTTACAATTTGATTGTAAAAAGATTTTTATGCCTTTTCTGTGATGATGCAATAATTGACAACAAGACGATAATAGCAAAGCACAATGATCTAACATTCTCTGTAAAGGGAAGTGAAGTTAGAAAAAAAGCGTGGCTTGAAATTTATCCTTATAAAATAAAGGAGACAGAACTTCCAGATATAGATGGGGAAGTCAGAATAATAAATTTAAGGGCAGAGGAAAAAGAAACTCAACCACCAAAACGTTACTCTCCTGCTTCAATAGTTTCAGAACTTGAAAAAAGAAATCTTGGAACAAAGGCAACAAGAGCAGCAATACTTGAAACACTTTACGACAGAGGTTACATAAAAGAAAAAAGCATTGAAGCAACTCCTCTCGGGATATCTTTGATTTCAACCCTTGAAAAATATTCCCCGATAATAATTGATGAGAAACTGACAAGAAAATTTGAGAAGGAAATGGACTCAATTTTGGAATCAAAAAAAGACTTTGAAAAAAAAGAGGATAAAATTGTTCAAGAAGCAAAAGGAACTATAACAGAGATAGCAAAAGACTTTGAAAAAAATAAAAAAGAAATAGGAAAAGAGCTTGTAACTGCAGAGACTAAAATTTGGGAAAGTGAAAAGGAAGCAAATAAATTGAATATCTGTCCTTTATGTAAAAAAGGAACTCTTAGAATAATTTATTCGAAAAAAACAAGAAGAAGTTTTGTTGCATGTGACAAGTATCCTGAATGCAGAAAAACTTACTCCCTCCCTCCAAATGGAGCCATAAAAAAAACAGACAAAATTTGCGAATTCTGCGGTTTCCCTATGCTAATGAGATTAAGCAAAGGAAAAAGGCCATGGATTTTTTGTTTTAATAACGAATGCGAATCTAATAAAAAAAGATTAGAAGAATACCGAGAAAAGAAAGAACGGGAAAATTCAGAAATAAAATCAGAAGAAAGTTTGGAATAAATTTCTAAAACCATTCACCCAATTTGCGTTGAGTTTTTATCTGATTTAACAATTTGCTTTTTTTTAAAATTTCAGAAATATCAAAATTATATTTTATATTTCCTATTTTTTTTGTACTTTCCTTCAATTCATTATCATCCGAAAATTTCATTTTATTCATAAGTGCCTTTCTGACACTCTCCCTAACAACCCAAACACCTAAAGCAGCCCAATATGAAGGGGTTTCAATCCTTATAACAAGAATAGAAGCCTGTCTCTTTATTGAATTCAAATATTCTATTATTGGTAGTCGTGAAGCATAATAACCCCCTACTGTCGCAGACGCATATTCTTTTCTACCATGAAAGTCCTCATAATCAGTAGACGCTTTGATTTCTTCAGAAGGGTTCCATGAGCTTCTCGGGAGATACAGCTCAAACAATTCATAAGTCCAGATACCAGGGAAAAGCATAATTAAATACTGGTTTCCCAGAAATTCCCCAAAGAATAATTCAGGATTCTCGATGGGGGGATAATCTCTCACTCTCTTAAGAAGCAATTTTCCCAAGGTGTCATCTGTCGCAGTTATGCTCCATCTTGTTGGAACAAGTTTCTTATTCTTCTTCAATCCTAAAACCCCAACGCTAAGGATTTTATTCAATGTATATTCATTAAAACCTTTTTTATACAAAGTTTCCATCCCTTCAGATGCTTTTATTTCATCATTGATAACTCTGTCAACATTCTGGTTTATCTTAACATTTCCTGTTATCTTTGCTTCCTTCAGCCCCGCACTCATTCCATGAGGGGTCAAAACTCGATCTTTGTTTCTTCCTATGCTTAATCTATGTTTTAATTCAATTTCCAAATCGACTGGTCTTGATGCAATCGCAATTTCCTGTGCCATCTGTACAAATTTTTTATTCGTTCTTGAGTCATGCACAGTTGACTGAAATCTAGAATTGAGTAAACCATTTCTTAATTTCAAAACGTCATTAATCTGAAAATTATTATTAGCCCAATATTTTGAATCATCGTAAATCCAAGCATTTTCATCTCTCTCTAAAGGAGAAAGAATTCCAACATTCACAAGGGGGTATTTCAGTTTGCTTCCAATAAAAACCGTTGGAGGCGAATTGCTATCTAATTTTGAAATATTCGCCAAATTCTTATATCTAAAACCAACTTCACTAATTTTCTTTATAACTTCAAATTTTATATCTTGCATTATACAATTTTAAGAACTTTTTATTTAAATTAATTTGTCGTCACTAATAAAAAATTAGAAAAATTCAGTTGGTTTTATACTAAATCGCTATATACTAAAATAACCCCTTTCTCTAAAATTGTTTCTAAATCAGAGACATCAATTGGTTTTTCTGCGGCATGATAATGCTCCTTCCCCGTATATGGCCTTAATCTCTTATCTTTTATTGTGATAGAAGCGTCTACATATCTTGCATGAGAACAAATCGGAAACATTTTATGCAATTCTTCAACATCTTCAAAATCAAGTATCAATCCTCTTTCATCTTCTTTTCTGTCTTTTTTATTTAATGCAACGACATAAGTTGGATTACACCCATAAATATACAAATCTTTTCCACGTTCTAACACTTCTAAATATAACGAATTCATTTTTTCAGTGCAATCTGTAAAATTTCCTTCCAAAGGTGAACGTTCTACTTTTCCTTCCCATCCCATAAAAAACATCTATTTTATCTCTTTAAAAATAAATCTGTTCTAAAAGGCATATAATATTTAAAAAAGATAATTCATTGAATTATCTTATGAAATTAATAAAAAACGTTAAGTACAATTCTTTTGAAGAATATCGTAAAGATCATCCAAAGAAAGATAAATTAACTGATGAGATAGCTAGATTTAGTTTAAGAGAATATGGTTATATAGAAGTGTTACAATTTGAATTAACAGAAAAGGGTAAGGAAATAAATAAGGAAGTACGTAATTTTTTTAAGGAAGAAGAAAAACTAGTTAATAATAAAGCGGGGGACAAAGTAAGATATAAGGGATTAGAAAAAGAACTAGCAAAAGAAAATCATAATAATTTCCAAAAATTTCATCTCAGTAAGGAAGAACAAAAGCAGATAGCGTATCATGAAGTTGAAGATTCAAAGGAAGCAATTAATAAAATTCTAAGAGACAGAAAAGAGGCTTATATAAAAAGTAAAGATATATTTATTGGGTGTATATCTCTTTAAATCCAACCTTTTCTAAATATCCCTTCATTTCTAATTTCAAAACCTAATTCTTTTTCAGGCAAACTTCTGTGTTTTAAAAGAATTGCTTTTCTTTTTCCTCTTTCATTTCTCAGCTGAATTATACATTTACTCCAGTATTGGAATAAATCTCCCCCCACAATATTCACCTCTCTCTCGATTCCTTTTTTCCAGTCTTCCTCTGATTGAAATCCCTGATAAACTTGGTTTGTTATAATTATAGGAATATTTTGTTCCTTTGATATTTCTGCAAGAATTTTCATCTGTTTGGCAACTTCACGATTAACATTTCGTATAGTTTCATCTCCTTCCTTTCTCGCATCGCCAAGTTCAAGCCTATAAAGCATGGCCATACCATCTACAACAATAAGGCTTATTTGTTCTTTTTTCAGTTGGTTACTTAAAGTTGTAAAAACTTTCTTCTGTTCTTCAAAGTTTGAAGGATTTAATAATAAAATATTTTTCAAGATTTCTTCAAAATTTTCACCAACAATTTGTTTCACTCTTTCAGAAGAAAATCCCCCTTCAGTATCAATAAAAATTACTTTATTTCCTTTTTTTGCCTGGCTACATGTAGCTAAAAGAGCCATGTTAGTCTTCCCAGAACCAGGTGATCCTGCAATCATAGTTATGATCCCTTTTTCATACCCCCCATAAAGCCATTTGTTTAAGTCATAACTTCCTGTAGAAATTCTATTATCTGCCATTAGATGAAAATATTTTCAGAATTAATAAGGATTATTATTGTTTATTTTATTTCTCAACCTTGCTCATTCTTTCTATTCTAGAAAATGGAAAAGGTCTTTTATTTGAAACAAAGGTTAAATATCTCATAAACTTATAATTTTCTGTATTCCAATATTCAAGGAACCCTGAAAGATCTTTATTCTTTTTTCCAGTAAATATAACAATAAACCAGTTTATGATAGCAAGGAGATAAGCTAATCCGCCCCAGAAATACAATATTATTCCACTTACAATAAGAACAACAATCCTAAACCAAGCTTCTTTTCTTTCCCCTTTTTTTGACATAGGAACAGTATATTTTTGAAATTTATAAATCTGCTTTATTTCATTTTCTTGAACTCAGAGTCTATTTTGTCCAAATCTTTTGTAATTGCAGAAACAGCTTCGTAAATTGCCTTCTTTGCAGTCTTTCCCTTTGTCTTTACTAAAAGAAGGGGTTTCTTTGTTGGATGTTCTCTTTTCCATGCAGCAAAAGTTACAGAAGAATCCTTGTTAAGGTAAACTCTTAAGATTTCTGCAATAGTAAGGCTTTCGAGTTCAAGCTCAATTTCTTCTTTTTCATTTTTGAGAACTTTAATTTCCATAATAAGAAATCTTAAAATAGATTTATAAATGTTTCAGTCCAAAATTTTGTCTCCTTTTTCAAAGACTTGGAAGGTATATTTCGTCTTTATGACCTTATCTCCTTTTCTTTCTCCAACATTTCTTTTAACAACATCAACTAATGATTTTTCATAAGGAAATTCTTTTTTAATTTCTTCTAAACTAATTAACCGCCCAATATAAAATTTTCCAGAATAATTTATAGGCTGTCCTTTCAGAACTTCTCCATTTTTTGCCTTTGCTTCTTGCCTATCAAAAATCCTGTAAGCAAATGCATTTTCCGGGAGTATAATCTCTGAATCTCTGCTTTCTATTTTTTTGACAGAATTTTCATAGCAAAAATTAGCCAAATTCTTTTCAAAAAAAAATTCTACATAATGTTTCAATTCTTCATTTTCCATATTATTCTTTTAATATTTATGATTATAAAAATTTTTGGAAGGAAAAATCTATAAATTTCTTTAGTAAATGATACGATTCCGCCAATCTTTAGGCAGATCACTTTTCCTTGATTGGTCCAGTTTATAGTCCTGCTCCATACATGTTCTCATAATCTCTCTAGCTTCAGATAAACGTTCAAGTTCAGATTTTGAAGCTTTTTTTGGTTTATATCCTGTATTTGAATATTTTAACTCATGCATTTTATTCTCCATAATCATTTATATTCTTAGAATGGAAATATCTATAAATTTCTTGATATGTAAGGGTTTTGTTACGGGAAAGCTCAATTGCCCAATTAATAAGCAGCCATGATGAAATTTTTGATTCTTTAACTTTATTTTGTAAACTTGAACCCATTTTAATCTTCCTCTTCAGAAATCTCTTCGTGTTCATCTAAATATTTCTCATCATCTTCGCTACCTTCTTCATCCCAGCTTACCTCTTCAGATTTTGATTTTCCTTCATCCTGTCTTTTTTTCATTTCTTTCAAATCTGAAATTTTAATCTGCCTTGTTTCTTCAGGAGTGAATCTTTTAGGAAGTTCTTTTATCGATTCTTGGTTAGTTTCCGGAAAACCTGAACTTCCAGCTTTTCTCAGACTGACTCCAAGATAGCTCTCAATTTTGCTTATTATTCTATAATCATTCTCAGGCAAAAATCCCTGTTCAACCATTCTTACTGTCGCTTCACTTTCTCCTATAGCTTTTGCAAATTGTTCTCTTGTAATTTTTCTCGCTCTTTTTATTCTCTGAATTGTCCAATGGAAATTTTCTATTAAATCAGGATGGGAAATTCCCTTTACTTTAAAATTTCTATCAACTAATTGTCTAAGGCTTACTTCTTTCCCCGCCATCAATTTTCCTCTGTTCATATTTGTAAGCCTGTCTCGTACAGAAACAGACTTATGAACACTGTTTAACTGTTCTTCAGTCGGCTTCCTTATAACAGGAATTCTCTCAATAACAGAACAATCCTCACAAATTTTTACTATCCCCTTGTTAGATATAGCATCATATAACCTAACATTCTCTCCTGAAACCCCACACCTAAAACATTCACTCATTGAAAAATTTAGTCAGGTCTCTTTTTTAATATTTATGTTGTGAAAAAGATATTACTGAAGATATTTCTCTACATCATTAACGCTTGTTACGTTAGTAATTTTTACTTTTTCATCAATTAATATTGTAGGAAGTTCAGTAATATTATAATTATCCATAAGAAGCGTTACCGATGAGATATTATTATCTCCAGAAATAGGAATAAGCATGACTTTGTTTCCAAGTTGGTTTTTTACTTCTGTAAGCAAATTTGAAAAGAATTTCTGTTTTGATTGCTGTTCAATTGAAGGATTATTGTACTGGTAAAAATAAATAACATCATGATAATTAGAATTACATTTCTGTTTTATTGACATACTGTTTATCCAGAATAATGTTCTAAGCAAGTCGAATCTTTTATGTTGAAATACTATATTATCATCTATCCTGTTCGCATCTTCATATCTCTGGAGCAGTAATGCTTCGCTATAAATTTGATCTCCGAATTGTATATTTTCATTAGTAAGCTCGCTACAGCTTAGATTCAAAATTGACATCGAATCTCTTTGATTCATCTGATCAATAAGCTCAAGTTCTGCATCAAGGGAAAGATTATTGATCTGATCTATTCTTGATGCCTCAAGCATATAACCCATAAAAATTCCTACATTAAACACTATCAAAGTCAAAATTAATGCATACAAAAAAATACGTTTTTGATTATGGATCATGTTATCTCCAGCGATTATCCCTTTTAAAATAATTATATACTGCGGTTATAGTCAGGAAGGGGTAGACTGAAAGATAGAATATTGAGAACAAGAGTATATCAAATAAGCTCTGTTTCTTTATGATTGTTCCCTTCATTATCGAAAGAACAAGGAAAGTAAAAAATAATCCTGCTCCAAATAAGATAACCCCAAGATAGTTTAGAAAACTGGGTGTTATATAAAAATTATTCATTGTAATAAGAGGAACACCGGCCGGAATTGAATATGTTGCAAATAAAAAATTTGAAATCATTTCTCTGCTAAAAAGGTATAAAAAAATTCCAAGCCCTACAGTTCCAAGAAAAAATTGTAAGATAAATAAAGGAAGAATGAACATGCCAAGCATCCCCTTTTTCATGAACTGTTTTTTATATTTTGAAATGCATTGAATTCCCCCTATATTCCATCTCCTTCTCTGTCTGTACCAAGCCTTAAACTTGTCTGGAGCAGTTGTAGTCGCATGCGTTGCAAGACACATTTTTCTGCTGTATCCAGCTTTAACCAAATGCCATGCAATTTCTATATCTTCAGTCATATTCTTTGTGTCAAATCCACTGATATCTTCAAGGGCTGTTTTTCTGTACATTGCAAGAGGACCGGGGGTTACATAAACCCCATCTACGTATCCAAAGAGTCTTCTTGTAAATGCGATAATGTTATACTCAATTACTTGCATTTTTTCAATAAATTTATGGTCATTTCTCGGAGTAAAAACACATGTAACTGCCCCTGTTTTCTCATCATCAAAATACCCGACAAGCTTTTTGAAAGAATCTTTATCCGGATAACTGTCAGCATCAACTACAACAACCAACTCTCCTTTCGCAATTTTAATCCCTTGATTAAGAGAGTCTCCTTTACCTGAATTAGCCTTATTTATCAATTTTAGTTTAGGATATTTTTTTAAAAGCTCTTCCGCAATTTCTTTTGTCCTGTCGCTTGAACCATCATTAATAATTATTACTTCTTTAATTGGGTAATCAATGTTAAATATAGATTCTATTGTTTCTTTTATCGTTTTTTCTTCATTGAAAGCTGGGACTAAAACCGATATTGTGTATTTTCTCTTTGCAGTAGGGTAATCAAATAGGGTTTTCTTATTATTGTAATATAAAAATAAAAAAACGAACAGAAAATAAATTGAAAAAAACATATACCCTAGGTAAATCACAGAAAGAAGATCCATTTCACTTTGCAGAATCATTAATTTTTAAAGATTCTTGTTGTAAATTATCTCCCTGAAAACTGAAGTAATCATAGAAATCCTCTGAAAGGGACAGCTCATGTGTGTGTCCTATTTTTTTCTTTTTAATAAGTCCCATATCAAAGAACAGTTTAATATGATCATAAGCCTTATTCCCCCGTATTTTGATTATAACCGATTGCTTTATCGGCTGTTTATATGCAATTATACCTAAAGTTTCTTGTTCTGCTTTAGAAAATTCAGATTTCCCTCCTGCAAGCTTGTTTATGATATTATAAAATTCTTGTCTGACATCCATTTTCCACATCCCATTTTTTTCAACAATTTCAACTGCAGAATCCTGCTTTTCATATTTTTCTTGCAACTTCTCAATCAGTTCCTGTAAAATTATGGGATTTAAATCAGTAAAGGAAATCAGTTCTTTCATATTAAGAAATCTTCCGCTTACAAAAAAAACAGCTTCAAGCTTTTTCAAATCCTCTTTTTCTCGTGCTTCGTCAATTTCATCTAAAGTTTTGCTCGTAGAATCTGCCATGATAAAAATAGAGAATTAATGTTTAAAGAGTTTTTGAAGAACTATTCTAATAAAGGCGCAACTTACCTAACTTTAAATCTTAACAAAGCGCCTATTCCAGAAAGATTATTGAACTGCTCCCCTTCTGTCGTTTCAGTAGAAACCATCTCGACTTTTGAGTTAATGTTTTCAGCCATTTCGGTAAGTTCTTTAGCTTTGTTCTTGTCAAATGCTTTTGAAACAATTAAAAGTTCAACTGCCCCATATTCAAGTGCTTTTCTTACATCTGCTTCCTTGTAAAAGGCCAGCTCGGGTTTTTCTCCAAGAGTTTCAAAAAATTTCTCCAAAATCTTTTTCTCTTTAACAATTTCCTGACCAACTAAGATATCTCTTGATTTTTCAACCAGTTCCTTCAATCCTGATTCATCGCTGTCTCCAATATCAATTCGACCTATTAATTTTTCCCTTAGTTTTGTAGGCATATATTCTCCATCAATAAATTCATCCTTTGTCGGAATCGGCCCTCCAACTAAAATCCCTTTCAACTTAGGCATTTCATAAAATATTTTTTTCATCTCATCTGCAATTCTTTTGTAAAATTCTTTTGTTAATCCTTCTGTAATTCTATGGAATCTCTGTGAAGACTGTCCCCCCGCTCTAATCTTGCTCGGAACTCCTGATGTCATTTTTTGAAGTACTTCAATTCTCTTTCCTTCTAGCATTCCGATTGTAGCTTCTTTTCTATCCATTACTAATAATCCAAAAATTTCTGAAACTTCAAGCATAGTTTTCAGGGGTTCTAAAACAAATTCCTTGTCGCATCTGTAAAGCCTAGTCTTCAATGACTGTGGCGGTTCAATAATCCACATTTGCAAATCAGTCTGACCTTCAACCTTTGAGATATTTCCTGAAAATAAAGCAAGACCATTTTCGGGGGTTTTCTTAAGTGTTTTAAGATGCCTTATTATCTTGTCAAGGGCATCAAGAACATCATTTCGGGTAGTCGTTGACTTAATATTTTTTGCAGTTGATTTTTCTGCCTCCAGCTGCCTCTGAACAGAATTTACGTCGTAATCAGCAGGGATGTAAACGCTGATTAATTCGGTATGCCTCCCTTTATGACTTTCAAGTTCTACAACTTTTTCTCTAAGTTCATCAATTGACATTATCATTTTATATTATGCATTGCGATTAAATCTTTTTTATATCTTTCAAGCTCCTTTGGAATCTTGATAGAAATCTCGTCTCTTAAACTCTTCCCTTTCTCTTTTTTCTCTTTCCATATTTTACCATTGAAATTTAAAATTTCATCAAAATCTTTCTTATCATCCTTTTCTTTTTTTATCTGCAATTCTTTAGGCCATCCTGAGATATGAACGCTTTTAATTTTTTCATTCTTTCTAAAATAATCTTGATAAATTTTTTCTGTTACAAAGGGCATTATTGGTGCGATTAGTCTAATAATTGAAAATAAACTTTCATAAAGAGTATAAAATGCAGAATCCTTTTCTTTTTTATTCCCATTGTAAACTCTGTTCTTGACAATTTCAAGATAATTATCACAAAGATAATGCCAAAAAAAATTCTCAATTTCTGATTTAGCTTTATTATACTCATAACTCTCAAAATCTTCTGTGCATGATCTAATCAAATCGTTTAATTGTGAAAGGAATAATCTGTCTGTTTCTTCCAGTTCTATTTTTTTTGGAGTATAAGAATGTAGATTCATAAAAACGAATTTTGATGCATTTTCAAGTTTTGTAACGAATTTTTTCCCGGTAACTAAATCTTTTTCCTGATAATCCAAATCTTCTCCAAGTCTTGAACCAGCAGCCCAGAATCTAAGAGTGTCAGCGCTATATCTTTCAATAATCTCTTGAGGAGAGATTACATTTCCCTTACTCTTTGACATTTTCTCTCCTTTTAATGTAACAATTCCCGAAACCATAATATCTTTCCAGGGAATACTATTCTCATGCAAGTAAGAGCGCGTTATTGTATAAAATGCCCATGTCCTGATTATATCATGAGCCTGTGGCCTTAATGAATAGGGGACTTTAATCTTATTCCCCACAAGGGAGCTTGCAATCTGTGGAGTCAGCGAAGAAGTTGCCCAAGTATCGAGAACTTTCTGTTCTCCTTCTGCAACCTGATTGCATTTTGGACATTTCTTTTTTTCATGAAGAGGGTCAACAGGAAGTTCGCTTTTTTCAGGAAGAATTATTTCATTACATTTTCTACAGTACCAAACAGGGATTGGAATCCCAAAATATCTGTCTCTTGAAATATTCCAGTCCCAGTCCAGTCCTTCAACCCAATTTTTGTAACGTTTAAACATAAATTCGGGGGACCATTTTATTTTTTCTCCTTGTCTTACAAGGGCTTTTTTCTTGTCAAGGATTTTGATAAACCATTGTTCCGTAAGTAAAAATTCAATTTCGGTCCCGCACTTGTCATGGACATTAACCACATTTGTTATCGGTTTCTGTTCCTTAATCAGATTTTCTTTTTTCAGATCTTCAAGAATTTTTTTCCTAGCTACTTTTACCTTCAGTCCCTCATATCCTTTAATTTTCAAAGTCCCGTCTTTATTCAAGATAACTTTAGGAACAAGTTTTTTTCTGTTTATCGCATCAACATCAAACTTATCCCCATAGGAACAAATCATTAACGCCCCGGTCCCTTTTTCTATTTCAGCAGATTCATCTTCAATAACAGGAACTTCAAAGCCAAATAATGGAACTTTCACTTTTTTCCCTACAGCCCATCTGTATCTTTTGTCTTTTGGATTTATAAAAACAGCAACGCACGCGCCCAAAAGTTCAGGTCTTGTAGTAGAAATTAAAAGTTCTTTATTATTGCATGAAAATTTTAGTGTTGAAAATAAAGTTGCCTGCTCTTTGTCCTCAAGTTCTGCCTGCGCAATTGAAGTTTGACATTCAGGACACCAGATGGTTGGAAATTCTTTTTTGTAAGCTTCCCCTCTTTTGTATAAATCAATAAAAAATTCCTGTGAAATTTTCTGTACTTTTTTATCTAACGTTGAATAGGCCATGCTAAAATCCGCAGAAATTCCCAAATTCTTCCAATCTTGAATAAAATCAGGTGTTACCTTTTCCAAGGTCTTTAAACATAAATCAATAAACTCTTTTCTTGTCATATCTCTACTTTTAACATTATTTATTTTCTCAACAAGTTTTTCTGTCGGCAGCCCATTATCATCAGTTCCGAATGGGTAAAAAACTCCTTGTTTCATTCTCTGAAATCTTGCAATAAAATCCTGCTGGGAATATGAAGAAGCATGCCCCATATGCATTTTTCCTGAAACAGTTGGTGGAGGCGTGTCAATTGAAAAAATATTTTTCTTTTTCAAATCTGTCTTGTAAATCCTTTCTTTCTGCCAAAATTCAGAAATTTCCTTTTCTTGCTTAATATCCATCAAAACATATACCTTAGAAACTTTTAAAAATTATCTGTATCTAAATTAATTATGGCAGACAGCGGAATGAACATCCCTTCAGGAATGGGCGGTTTAGTTAAATTTAAAGAAGAATACGAAAGTAAGTTTAATCTAAAACCTACACATGTAGTTGTTTTTGTAGTTTTAATACTAGTTTTTAGAATTGGATTGCAGGTTTTTATAAAATAAATATTGAGTAATAAAAATGGTTCCAGGAATTAACCCAAGACAAATGCAGGCTATGATGAAGCAGCTCGGAATGTCCCAAGATGAAATCCCTGCTTCAAAAGTTATAATAGAAAAAGAAGACGGAAATAAAATAATAATAAACAATCCTTCTGTAACCAAAATAAAAATGCAGGGACAGGAAACTTTTCAGATTGCAGGGGATGTTTCAGAAGAATCCGGCTTTTCAGAAGAGGATGTTAAAGTTGTAATGGAAAAAACAAACTGTTCAGAAAAAGAAGCTAGAATTGCTTTAGAAGAAACAGGAGACTTGGCAGAAGCAATTTTGAAGTTGAGTTAAAGTTTTACTTAATCAAATCAGCTAAAGATTTAACTTGCTCAGAAAATTTTTCTTTTGTTCTTTTTTCTTTGTCCTTCAAATTTTCATATCCTATCCATGTAAAAACCGCATCAACAAATTCTTTATCGGGTAAAGTTATTTCCCCTTTGTATTCAAATTTTTCAAAATTAAATTCTGGCTTGTCTTTCCCGCCAGAAATAAGATTATCCATTCTCTGAATAATTTTAGAGGTCCTTTCCAACCCACATTCACTTTGTTTGTTTACGTAAACTAAAGCAAATTTATTATGGGGGTTGTAAAGATAAGTTATCTTATCCCCATCCCTAAAGTGCTATATTCGAACTTAGATAACTTCATAGTTTACTAAACTGGATGACCTATATAAAAATTATTGTCTTTGCAGATAAATATAAAAACTTAAGCATCATTCTAAATCATACTTCTAAAGGGGTTTTATGGAAGAAATAATTCAAGAAAAAATTAGTGCAGACCATCTGCTTTATGTAAGTTTGAAATACACAAAAACGTGCGATGTAATTATGAATCTTATTCTAAGGTGGAGAAAGATGATTGAAACAAGCATAGAAAAAATTCTTGAACATGCAAAAAAGAAAAAGAAAATTTCCTCGATTCCAACAAACCCAGTTGGACAAATAAATGAGATTAGAAATCTATTCAAAAAAGATAAAGAATTCTTGCAGGTTATTGATTTGTATGAAATGTTCAGAAAGATAAAAGAATTAAGAACAGAAAGGATAGGAGAGTTCAGGAAAAACGTAACACTAAAAATATTTTATCAGGGAAAGGAAATTGATGTTAATCTCGAGAAACTTAAAGAATACGCTGAATTGTTAGAAAAATTTATAAGCAAAGTAAAGCAATTTCTTGTATCGTAGAAACATTTTCTACACTTTAAAATGAAAAAAATAATAGTAATAACCTCAGGCAAAGGTGGTGTCGGAAAAACAACAACAGCTATAAATTTAGGGGCAGCAATGAATTATTTTGGAAAAGATGTACTGATAATTGATGGGAATCTAACAACCCCAAATGTGGGGGTTCATCTTAATTCTCCTGAAGTTCCAATAAATCTTAATCATGTTCTTGCTGGAAAAGCAGACGCCTATGAGGCTGTTTACGAACATGAATCAGGAATAAAAATAATGCCTTCTTCTCTTTCAATAAAGGAATTGAATAAATTAAGACCTGAAAAAATAAAGGAATTTAAGGAAGATTTCAAAAAGATTTCAGATTATATAATCGTTGACAGTGCCGCAGGATTGGGAAATGAAGCGATTGCTTTGATTAATATGGCTGATGAGTTAATTATTGTTACAAATCCCGAAATGCCTGCAATTACAGATGCGTTAAAAGCAATTAAGGTTGCAGAACAGAACAAGCGCCCAATTTTGGGGGTTATTGTTACAAGAGTAAGAAAAAATGATTGGGAAATGAAACCTGAAAATGTTAAAGAAATGCTTGAAGTCCCTATTCTTGGAATGGTTCCTGAAGATGAATCTGTGCAGGAAGCACTTAGCATGAAAAATGCGGTTGTTCATACACATCCGCAAAGCAATGCTTCACTCGCATACAAAGAAATCGCGGCAAAACTTCTTGAAATCGAATATGATTCAAGAAAAGAAAGGGAAGGTTTCTGGAAAAAGATAATGAGAAAATTCAGATTAAGTAAAGATTAATTTTATTTATTATCTCACTTTGCTTCCAACTTCAATATCACTTTCAGGCGATAGCAAAACAATTTCGTTTTCATCTTTATTTACTGCAGCGAGAATCATTCCTTGACTTTCAACCCCTTTCAATTTCCTAGGCGCGAGGTTTGCAAGAAGAATAATTTTCTTTCCCTTAAGTTCATCTTTGGAGTAATATTTTTTTACTCCTGCACAAACAGTTCTTGTTTCTTCCCCAATGTTAATTGTAAGTTTGTAAAGCTTGTCTGCTCCCGCAATATCTTCAACTTCAATTATTTCTCCAACTCGCAAATCAAGTTTCTCAAAATCTTCGTGTGAAATTATTCCTTCCATTAAATATCTCCATTCTCTTTTCTTTTCTTATCTTCATAAGGACCGATTACTTTTCTATACATTTCTTGTTTAACACATTCCAAAAGTCCCATAACTTTGTTATAATTGGAATAATTCGCTTCATACGATCCTTTAAGGATAGTGCTTATAAAATAATTCAATTCACCTTCACGTTTATTTTCAGGAATGATTTTGATTAAATCAACAATATCCTCTATTGTTTTTTCCCATTTCTTTCTGTCTTCTTGTTTTATGTATGGCATTTTAATTTTCTATCTTCTTGAATAAGATCTCAGATTTTTTAATTTTATTGTTTTTCAAAGGTTTTTTAATTTCCTCATAATCAATTTCAAATCCAAATTGTTTGGCAATTTTTTCTCCTGTAGAAGGAATGAAAGGGAAAAGCAAAATTCCAATTGCTTTTATCGAATCGGCAAGTTCATACAAGACCTTTGTATCATGAGTTTCCCATGGCTTTTTACCCTGAATATATTCATTGCACTTATCAATGAAAGCAAAAATTTCATTTAACACCTTGTCAATTTCATATTTTTCAAAATGCTTTTCAATTTCTTTTAATTTAAGTTTTTTTAATAATTTATTATCTGATTTCTCAATTCCATATTTTTCTGCCAAAGCTGCAACTCTGGAAATTAAATTTCCAAGTTTGTCTGCTAGTTCATTGTTATATCGGTCAATCAACGCTTTTTCAGAAAAATCCCCATCTTCCCCAAAAGGAGTTTCTCTAAATAAGAAATATCTTACCGCTTCTACCCCTGCAATTGAAATTAATTCGTCAACATTAATAACTTTTCCTCGTGATTTTGAAATTTTCTCCTTGTCTAATGTCCACCAGCCATGTGCAAAAACTTTTTTAGGAAGTTCAATCCCTGCAGACATTAACATTGCCGGCCAATATACTGTATGAAACCAGATAATATCTTTTCCGACTAAATGAACATCAGCAGGCCAGAAACCATTTGCCCCTGAAATATAATTTATCAAAGCATCAAACCATACATAGCAAATATGTTTTTTGTCAAAAGGCAATTGAATTCCCCAAGTAAAGCTTGTTCGTGAAATGCTCAAATCACTCAATCCTTCTTCGACACGATTTATGATCTCCTTTTGTCTAAATTTAGGGGAGATAAATTCTGGATTTTTCTTGTAAAAATCTAAAAGTTTTTTCTGATATTTACTAAGCTTAAAAAAATAACTGGGTTCTTTCAGCTTTTCAATTTTAGTTTTGTGAATCGGGCAGCAGCCATCTTCCAAATCTTTTTCTGTGTAATACGCTTCGCATCCTGTGCAATAATATCCCTCATATTTTCCTAAATAGATATCCCCCTTGTCATAAACTTTCTGCAGGATTTCCTGAACTTTTTTTTCATGATCTTTGTCTGTAGTCCTAATAAACCGGTTATATTGAATATCCAGTTTTTTCCAGGCTTCCTTGAATTTAGGAACTAAAGCATCAACAAATTCTTTAGGAGTTTTATTTGCTTTTTCAGCAACATTCTGAATTTTTTTACCATGCTCATCTGTTCCTGTTAAAAACCATACATCATACCCTAAAATTTTATGCCATCTAGAAATTATATCTGCAGCGATTGTAGTGTAAGCATGACCAATATGAGGTATATCATTAGGATAATAAATCGGGGTTGTAACATAAAATTTTTTCTTCATAGTAATCCCACAGAAAAAGAATATAAAAATTTAATCTTTGTCAACAAAGGGGGATAAATATTCTGAAATATCAATTCTTTTTCTTGAATAAAGATCAACATCCCTTACAGTTTTATGATATAAATCTCTAATTTGATAGTCTTCAACTTTCTTAGCAGATTCAAAATCAATAAGGATGTATCTTAATCCCGTTTCAGGAACATTCCCTTCAATTGTAGAATATTCCTCCAAAATAGGGGAAAATAGGCCATAAATTTTTTGTTTTATCTCTGAAATTTCCCTGTTCTGATTAATAATTAAAAAGAACCATTCATCGCATTCTAGATTCTGCTTTGAACGGAGGTTATTATATCTAACTTGTCTATTCATAAAATTTTCATTATGATAACCTTTAAATTATTTGCTGTTTTATCAAAAATAATCATGCGTCATTAGTTCATCGGTAGAATGAAACCTTCCCAAGGTTTAGAGTCGGGTTCAATTCCCGAATGGCGCATATTTGTAGATTTATCCTACCAAAGTTATTTAAATTAAATTCGACAATTTTTTATATGTTTAAGAAGAAAAAATGTGGAAAATGTGGTAAAAAGATAGAAGAAAAATATGATTTCTGCCCTTATTGCGGAAATAGAATTTTAGAAGAAGGGCAAAATGAAGATTGGGGTATGTTGGGTAAAAATGATTTTATGCCTCTAAATAACGTAAAACTTCCCTTAGGATTCAATACATTATTCAATTCTTTGATAAAAAATCTTAGTAAAGAACTGGATAAAGAAATGATGAACAATAATTTCAATGAGATTAGGAAACAAAATGATATGAAAAAAGATGGAATAAGTATAAGTATATCTACATTTGGAGATGGTCCGCCTAAAATAAAAGTAACCCAAATGGGAAACAATCAGAAAATTCCTAAAGAAAAAATAGAGCCAATTAAACAGAATTTTTTTACAGATAGCCAAATAAAGAATTTTTCAAGTCTCAAAAGAGAAGAACCAAAAACAAACATAAGAAGACTTTCAAATAAAGTAGTTTATGAAATTGAAATGCCGGGAGTTAAATCAACTGAGGATATTTCTATAATTAAATTGGAGAATAGCATAGAGATAAAGGCCATTTCAAAAAACAAAGCGTATGCAAAGATAATCCCCATCAATCTTCCAATAAAAAAATATAATCTTTCCAATGGAAAATTAATTCTTGAATTAGATATTAAAAATTAAAATGCATATCGGAATTATCCTAGATGGAAACAGAAGATTTGCAAAAAGCATTGATAAAAAGCCCTGGGACGGGCATGAGCTAGGAGCTAAAAAGATAGAAGAACTTCTGGACTGGGCTAAAGAACTGAATATAAAAGAGATTACATTATATTGTTTTTCAATAGAAAATTTTAATCGCTCAAAAGAAGAAGTGAATTTTCTCATGAAGCTTTTCGGAAGATTTTTCAAAAAATTTGAAAATGACAAGAGAATTGATAAGAATAAAATAAAGATTAGATTTATCGGAGAAAGAAAACTTCTAAATAAAAATATTCAGAAAATGATGGATAGAATAGAGAATAAAACAAAAAATTATAATGATTATATAGTAAATTTTGCTTTGGCTTACAGTGGCAGAAGTGAGATAATTTCAGCAATTAAGAAATTGATAAAAGAAGGTAAAGAAATAAATGAGAAAAATTTTCAAGGATGTTTGTGGCTTTCTGATGATCCCGACTTTATAATAAGAACAGGCGGAGAAAAAAGAACAAGCAATTTTCTGCCTTGGCAATCAGTCTACAGCGAATGGATTTTTCTTGACAAAATGTGGCCGGAATTCACGAAACAGGATTTAAAATCTGCGATAGAAGAGTTCAGAAGCAGAGAAAGAAGATTTGGCAAATAAATGAATTGCAAAAACTTTTAAATAACTTTCTCACTACTTTCTATGTATGAGGCTGTAGCTCAGCTTGGTAGAGCACTGCTCTGATAAGGCAGGGGTCCAAGGTTCAAATCCTTGCAGTCTCATTTTCATAACCTTTAAAAACCATTTTTATCTCAATAATTTATGGCTAATGGATTTTATCATTATATGAAGCAGGCTTGGAAGAAGCCCGATGAAAAAACATTAAGAGAAAGAATGACCGAATGGCGTCATAGTTCTGTTTTTACCAAAGTGGATAAGCCCTTAAGATTGGACAGAGCAAGAACTCTTGGTTATAAAGACAAAAAAGGATTCGTCGTGGTAAGAGTGAGAATAAAAAGAGGAGGGCATAAAAGACCTCGTCCAAACAAAGGAAGAAGAGGTAAAAGAATGCATACAAGAAAAAATCTTCAAATGAATTATAAATGGATTGCAGAACAAAGAACTGCAAAAAAATACGAAAATCTTGAAGTATTAAACTCTTATCAAATCGGAAAAGATGGAATGAATTATTTCTATGAAGTTATTCTAGTAAATCCAAGTGCACCAGAAATAAAAAACGATAAAACAATAAACTGGATTTGTAGATCTAATAACAAAAAAAGAGCAGCTAGAGGTTTGACTTCTGCTGCAACAAAAGCAAGATTCGGAAGATAATCTGCAAAAGTTATTTAAATCTTAATTAATTATATAGAATATGTTATCAGAATCTCCAATAAATCTTGATAAAGTTCCTGAAGGAGAAATTGACAAAGAGATTATAAGATTGGGTATGATTGCGGAACTTGATGCAGTTAGTCTTTATGAACAGCTTGCTTCAAAGGCTAAAAATAAGAATATAAAAAAAGTTCTAATGGACATCGCGAAAGAAGAAAAAACACATATGGGTGAATTTGAAACCTTGCTTTTACAGTTGGATAAAGAACAAGCTAAAGAAATAGAAAATGCAAAAAAAGAAGTAAAAGAATTAATCCAGTAATTAAAGTTAAATACTTGGATTTCTAATTATCTTTAAGGTGATTATGAGATATCTAAAACTTGCAGAATTATATGAGTCTCTTTCTGAAACAACAAAAAGACTTGAAAAGACTGATATATTATCAAAATTTTTGAAAGAACTTTCTGAATCAGATACAGAAGTTCTCTATCTCCTTTTGGGTAATATTTATGCTGAATATGATGAAAGAAAGATAGGTATAAGCAGCCAGCTTGTGATAAAAGCTATCTCAAAGGCTACAGGAACAGAAAAAGAAAAAGTTGTTCATGAATGGAAATCCTTAGGTGATTTGGGGAAAGTAGCGGAGAAATTAACAAAAAATAAAAAACAGTCCACATTGCAAAGCCATGTTCTAACAACAGAAAAGGTTTTGGAAAATTTGAGAAAACTTCCAGCCTTAGAAGGCAAAGGAACAATAGACAAGAAGATGGCCTTGATAACAGAACTGCTTACTTCTGCAACTCCTGTAGAGTCTCTTTATCTTGCTAGAACATTAATCGGAGACTTAAGGATTGGAATACAGGAAAGCACAATAAGAGATGCGATGTCCAAAGCTTTTTTCAAAGACCAAGGTTATACAAAAGAGATCCAAGATGCGATAGATAAAACAAATGATATTGCCGCAGTTTTTGAAATTGTGAAAAAAGGAAAAATAAAAGATTTAGGAAAAGTAAAACTTGAAATTGGAAAACCCATAAAAGTAATGCTAGCACAAAAAGCAAAAAATGTAAAGGAAGGTTTTGAAAAAGTTGGAAAGCCGTGCGCAATAGAATACAAATATGATGGATTTAGATTAGTAATTCACAAAAAAGGAAATAATGTTGTGCTGTTTACAAGAAGGTTGGAAAATGTTACAAAACAATTTCCAGAAGTAGTTGATTATGTTAAAAAATATGTAAATGCAAATTCAGCTATTCTCGATTCAGAAGCAGTAGGGTTTGATAAAAAAACAAAAGAGTACAAACAATTTCAAAGCATAAGCCAAAGAATAAAAAGAAAATATGATATTGGAAAACTTCAGGACGAACTTCCAGTAGAAGTAAATGTTTTTGACATATTATATTATAATGGAAAATCTATGCTCGATGAACCTTTCAGAAAAAGAACAGAACTTATAAGAAAAATTGTTGAAAGTCATCCGTATAAAATAATCCACTCAAAACAAATAATAACTGATAATGAAAAAAAGGCTGAAGAGTTTTATCGACAGGCATTAAGGGATAATCAGGAAGGAGTAATGATGAAAAATCTGGACGCTAAATATAATCCCGGAAGTAGGGTGGGGCATATGCTAAAGATCAAGCCAGAAGAAAGAGATTTTGATTTAGTTATAACCGGAGGCGAATATGGAACAGGGAAACGTCATGGCTGGATTTCAAGTTTCATAATTTCATGCCGCGATAAAGATAAATTCCTAGAAATAGGAAAAGTTGGAACAGGATTCAAAGAAAAAAAGGAAGAAGGAGTTTCTTTTGAAGAATTAACAGAAAAGATAAAGCCGTTAATAACCGAAGAAAAGGGAAAAAATGTGAAGATAAAACCTAAGATAGTAATTTCTATAACCTATCAGGAAATTCAAAAATCACCGACATATTCTTCTGGATTTGCATTAAGATTTCCAAGATTTACTGCTTTACGTCCTGATCGTTCTCCGTCAGATATAACTACTATCAAAGAGATAGAAAAAGAATTTGAAAATCAAAAAAGAAATTGGAAGTATGGATAAATTAATTATTTATTAAACAATTTCTAAAAAATTTTCTGATAGTAAATATAAGGGGGTTCTCAAGTCTGTTTTGAAAATAATCTAATTTTCTTTTTTTTAGTTTTTCATCTAATAAACCAAAAACTCCATAAATAAATTGTTTTGTGGTTTGCTTAGTCTTTATATTTTCTATCTTAATTTTATTTGGAAATTTTCCTTCCTTAATCGCCTTTTTTATTATTTCCTTATATTCTAAATAATGCAAAGGGAAAGTTACAAAACCAATTCTTTCTCTCCCCTTCAATTTTTTCCCCAAATAAAGAATATCATCTTCGCTATCAAACCCATTTAGGATAATTATATTTTTAATATCTCTTCTTTTTAGCTCCTCTAAAACCCTTTTTCTTCTTTGTTTTTCCCAATTTGTGGGAATTAATAGATAATCAAGGATTTCCTTCTTAATTTTTCTTTTGGAGACCACAATCTTTTTTGTTTTTTTAGTATAAAAAATTAATCTAAATAAAGCTGAAGGATTAGGAATAGATATCGACAAAGCCTTTATAAAGCATTTTTTCCATTTATAAACATGTCAGATAGCAATTACAAGATACAGAATATAGTTGCGACTGCTTCTCTAGGAAAACCTGTTCCTCTTACAAAATTAGCAAGAACACAGCCAAATACAGAATACAATCCTGAAACTTTTCCAGGTTTAGTATTAAGAGTTAAAGAACCAAAATCTGCAGTTCTTGTTTTCTCATCTGGAAATCTTGTATGTACAGGAACAAAATCAACAACGCAGGTAAGGGAAGTCATAAATGCGGTAATAAAGCAATTAAAAAAAATAAATGTAAAAATAACAACCAAACCGAAGATAACAGTTCAGAACATAGTCGCATCAGGAACAATCAATTTAAAATTAAATTTAAATTTTTTAGCTTTGGAGATGCAGAATACAGAGTATGAACCAGAACAATTTCCGGGTTTAGTTTACAAATTAATAGAACCAAATGCAACATTTCTTCTTTTTAGTAATGGTAAACTAGTATGTACAGGAACAAAAAACAAAGAACAACTTGAAGATAGCATGAAACAACTTCTTAAAAATGTCAAAGAAGCATTGAAGAACTATAAGGGATAACATTTAAAAAAACCTTAAACTTAAGATTAATATGAAGAGTAAAAAAAAGGGGTAATGAGAATTAATTTAAAAAATCGCTGGTTTTATTTTTTGCAACAATAATAATCCTTTCCTTAATGGCTTTAGGAGTTTATGCAGTAACAGCGGGCGGAACTCCAAATCCGGGGCATCCTACATCTCAAATCGCTCCTCCGGCTCCATGCACATCAGGACAGGCAATAACTTCAAATGGAACAGATTTTATCTGCAGTAATTCCGCTGTAGAAAATCAGCCTATTTACAATTGCGTCGGGCCTGATGGTTCTCAAATAACTCAATCAACAGATACGATTACGGCTTACGGAGGCTGCTTATTGGCAGGACATTTAGTAAATTAAAATGGAAAAAAATAAAATAGAGATTTCAAGCAAATTGCTTTATGTATTAATAATGCTAGGAATATTAGTAATTGCAAGCGCAGGAGTTTATGCTGTCACCTCTTACAGACATAGTTTAAATGATATTGGTGCGCCTTCAGGATGCGCAGCTAACCAAATTTTAATATGGAATGGGACAAATATAGTTTGTGAGAATAATCCACAATTAAGCTCAATTATAATTGGACTTTGTCCTAGTCAAGCAGATTATTCTCAATGCAACTTTCCATTTTCACTTATTTCTTATGACAAAATCTATTGTGATGGAGGAACTCATCTTTTTTATTATTCAAGTATTAATAATCTTCAATGTTATCATGGATCTAACTGTGCTAAATTATCATGTACATCTTTCGGATATCTAACAAGTTAAAATGGAAAAAAATAAAACAAAAACAAATAAACTGCTTTATTTATTTGTAATTATAGGGATTGTTTCAGCAATTGCTTTTAGCACATATGCTCTTACTCCTGGAGTTGCTCCAAATCCGGGACATTTATTCAATGAGATTTCTGTTCCTTCAGGCTGTACTGCTGGTGAAGCAGTAAGTTGGAACGGAAATACTTTAACTTGTAGCCCTACTTCACAAAAATTGGGAGATATCTGGGTTTATCAATGCCCTGTAGAAACAGATCCAACTTGTCCTACCCAAACTAGATGTAATGGACAGATTGAAGTCAGAAATGATAGTGGAGGACCTTCAAATTGTATTATTAGCGGATCTAATCCCGTAGGGGGTTGCCAATGTTCTCAACATGCTTCAGGTTATCCTTGTAATACAGCTTTTTTGTTCAATTGTACTTTTATTGGTTATGCAGTAGATTAGTCTTATCTATTTTCTCATAGAAATTAATATAAATAATCCCTTAGTTTTCTAATTATGGATGAGAGTGAACAATTCGATGAGGAGCCTTATAATTCTTCAGGAGCTGTAGAAAAGAAATCCGAAAAGGGGAAAACAGAGGAATTAATAATTGAAGCAAAAAAATTCTTTGATTTCTACAAGAAAGACTTAGGAAAGTCAATGAGAAAAGGTTCAAATGTAGTAAGTCTTGATTTTCTGAAACTTACAGAGTTTTCAAACAAACTGCCGGAGGAACTTCTTTCAGATCCAGAAGACACCTTAAGAATTATTGAATTAGCTGTAGAAGAATCGGGTCTGATAAAAAATGCACGCGTCCGTTTAATGAATGTCCCAAAAGGTCAGGAAATAAAAGTTAGAAATATCCGTTCAAAAAATCTCAATGAAATGATTGTAATTGAGGGAATTATAAGACAAGCTTCAGACGTCCGTCCTCAAGTAGTTAATGCAAAATTTGAATGCCCAAGTTGCGGGACATTAATGTCTGTTCTTCAAATTGAAAGAAAATTTCGCGAACCACCTAGATGCTCATGTGGAAGAAGAGGCGGCTTCAGATTGATAAGTAAAGAAATGGTTGACACTCAACGCCTTGTAGTTGAAGAAGCACCCGAATCTTTGTCAGGAGGAGAACAGCCAAAAAGGATTAATGTCTTTGTAAAAGAAGACTTAGTTGAACCTAAAATGGAAGAGAAAACAACTCCTGGAAGCAGGATAAAAGTAATAGGAATTTTAAAAGAAGTCCCGATTCCTTTGCAGACAGGAGGATTATCTACAAGATTTGAACTTGCTCTTGAAGCAAATAATGTAATCCCCATGGAAGAGACTTTTGAAGAACTGGATATCAGTGATGAAGATGAAAGACAGATTCTTGAGCTTGCAGAAGATCCAATGGTTTTTGAGAACCTCGCACGAAGCATAACTCCGAGTATCTGGGGTTATGAAGAAATAAAAAAATCTCTTGTCCTGCAGTTATTTAGCGGAGTCCAGAAAGTTCATAAAGATGGCCAAAAAAGCAGGGGGGACATTCATATCTTGCTGATAGGAGATCCAGGAGTTGCAAAATCGGTAACATTAGGTTTTATGGCAAATATTTCCCCAAAGGGGAGATATGTAGTTGGAAAATCTGCATCAGGCGCAGGACTTACAGCAACAGTTGTCAGAGATGAATATCTTAGAGGTTGGAGTCTTGAAGCAGGTGCAATGGTTCTTGCAAATAAAGGTCTTGTTTGTGTCGATGAATTAGAAAAAATGGATCCTAATGATAGAAGTGCAATGCATGAAGCAATGGAGCAACAGACAATAACTGTTAGCAAAGCAAATGTTCAAGCAACATTAAGAGCAGAAACAAGTGTTTTAGCAGCAGCAAATCCAAAATTTGGAAGATTCGACCCCAGCCAGCCGATTGCACAGCAGATCGATTTGCCTCCTACACTAATAAACCGTTTTGATATTATTTTTACTTTAAGAGATGTTCCAAACAGGGAAAAAGATGAGATGATTGCAGAGCATGTTTTAAATGAACACAGAAAAGAAGGGGAAGGGATGTTTATCCCACGTGAATTATTTAGAAAATATGTAGCTTATGCAAAACAAAGAATCAAGCCAGAATTAACGGATGAAGCAGTTGAAGAAATAAAAAAATTTTATATTGATTTAAGAAATAAGCCTGTTGCAGTTGAAAGTGGTTTGCGTCCTATTCCTATTTCTGCTAGGCAGTTACAGGCATTGATTAGAATGGCAGAAGCATCCGCTAAAGTTAAGTTAAGCAAAAAAGTTACTAGAGAAGATGCAAGAATTGCGATTGAGATTATGAAATACTATCTAATGCAAGTTGGATATGATTATGAATCAAAAACTTTTGACATAGACAGAATTTCTGGAAAGTTCTCAAGTTCTCAAAGAGGGAAAATCTTAACTGTAAGAGATATAATAATTGATCTAGAGAGCAGAATTGGAAAATTGATTCCCCTTGAAGAAATTGAAAAAGAGCTTGAAGGAAAAATGAGTAAAGAAGAAATCGATGAATCAATAAATAAATTAAGCAGTTCAGGGGATATTTTTAGCCCCCGTCGTGGATTTGTCAGCAGGACAAATTAACAATTATTCGAATGTCTAAATCTTTAAAAATCCGTTTTAATTTTTCATGTTATGGCTGAAGGGCAATTTAAAAGAAATATTGCATATAAATTCAGGATTGGTGAAGTTCTTCTAGGAAAACCGATTTTTGATAATGAAAGATTCTCTCTTTTAGAATTAGGAGATAAAAAGATAATAAGAGTAAATATCATAGGAAATGTAACCGACAAATATGAAAGTTCAGGAGAAAGGAAATATATTTTTTTTACGATTGATGATGGAAGCGGGCAGATAAAGATAAAATGCTTTGGAGATGAAGTTGAAAAATTTAAGAATATAGTCCAGGGACAGACTATTTTAGTCATAGGGAATTTAAGAAATTTTAATAATGAGACTTACATATCTCCCGAAATTATGAGGGAAGAGGATATAAGATATCTTCTCTTAAGAAAACTTGAAATTGAAAAAGAAAAAAATCAAAATGTAAAACCCCTTGCGAGGGAGCAGATAATTGCTGTAAAAGATAAGATTCTTGATATAATAAAAAATGCAGAGAAAGATGGTGGAATTGAAATTGATGTTATTATCATGAACTTAAGAGAAATTTCCCCCGAAATGATAAATCAAGAAATAAAAAAACTTCTTGAAGAAGGAATAATATTTGAACCTCGCCCGGGAAAAATAAGGTGGCTGGGGTAAAATGTCAATTGAAGATATTAAAAATTTGAAAGGTACAATTATCCCCAAATCAAATGGGTTAAAACCATTTCCTGAAATATTGCGCGAAGATTTAACTTCAACTTCAGCTCCAAAAAATTATAGAATAATACCGGAAAGGTTTACTTCCACTTCTAAACCCTTAGACTATTCAATTATTCCTTATTATTTAATCTAAACCAAAAAAATAGGTTAAGATTACTCTTCTTTATGTTTTTCGCAAAGATTCGCAATAGAGATCATTTCATCTCTTGCCTGAAAAATTTCCTTAGATGTTTCTTCTAATTTGCCCGACAATTGTTTTCTTCCTCTTTTTTTATCTGCTTTTGACTGTTGTTCTAAATCTATCGCTAGATAATCTAAAAAATGAGCTAATTGATAATAATTCAAATTTCCTATATCTTTTGCGAGTTCAAGAAGTGAACCTTCATATTTCTCAACCTTTGTCGGATGCCTCATAAAAAAATAATCGTTAAAAGATTTATAAACTTGTCTTTAGAATTTAATTCATGGAAACTTATGAACAATTGCTTAATGAAGCATACAGCAAAGTCAAAAAGCCAGAAACTTCGGGAGAAAGATTTGAGATTCCTAAAATAGAAGGGCATTTTGAAGGAAAGAAAACTATATTAACAAATTTCTTCCAAATTGCTTCTCACATAAGAAGAAACCCCGAACATTTCCAGAAATTTATACTTAGAGAATTGGCAGTTTCGGGTCAGAGAGAGGGGGACAGATTAGTTTTGAATATGAAAGTTCCCAGTGAAAAGATAAATCAAAAAATAGAACAGTATACCAAAGAATTTGTTTTGTGTAGGGAATGTGGAAAACCAGACACAGAATTATCAAAAGAGGACAGACTAGCATTCATTCATTGCATGGCTTGTGGTGCAAAGCATAGTGTGCGAAGCAAGATGTAATTCACGATGAATCTCTTTTAAACTTCTAGAAAATTTTTTAAAAAAATTTAAATAGGAAGTAGTGCCTAACATATAAATGGCTTTTATTGTAAAAAAGACAATAAATGGAAAAGATTATTATTATCTCAATGAAAATAAGAGAATAGAAGGAAAGGTAAAAACCAAAAGTATTGCTTATCTAGGAAAAACCAAAAAAGAAGCTGAAAAAAAAGCGAAGGAAATAATTAAGATGAAAAAAAAAGAAAAAATAGGAGTTCCAGGAAAGAAAAAAGAAATTGAGGAAACAAATATCTCAATTGAAGAAATGGCAACTTTTTGCAAGAGAAAGGGATTTGTTTATCCTTCTGCAGAAATATATGGGGGGTTTGCAGGTTTTTGGGATTTAGGGCCGTTAGGAGTTGAATTAAATAATAATCTTAAAAAAGAATGGTGGAAATTTCATGTCTGGCAAAGAAAAGACATTAAAGGGATTGACGGGAGCATAATCACAAATCCAAAAATTTGGGAAGCTTCAGGACATGTTGCAAATTTTCTTGATATCGCAGTAGTCTGCAAGAAATGCGGAAATAAAACAAAAATAGACAAATATGAAGTTGGAAAAGCAAAATGTGAAAAATGTGGAGGAGAATTTGAGAATAAAGGGGAATTTAATCCTATGTTTACAACACAAGTTGGACCAATACAAGAAAATTCTATAAAATCTTATCTTAGACCTGAAACAGCTCAATTAATTTTTGCGAATTTTAAATTTGTTTATGAGAACGCAAGAATGAAACTCCCTTTTGGAATTGCACAAATTGGAAAATCTTTCAGAAACGAAATTGCCCCACGTGATTTTTTATTCAGAGTAAGAGAATTTGAGCAAATGGAAATTGAATATTTCATAAAGCCTAATGAAACATGTCCTTACAAAATAGGCGAAACTGAAATTTTAATCTATTCTGCAGAAATGCAGGAAAAAAAAGAGGAGCCTAAGAAAATGACCTTGAAAAAGGCTTATGAAAAAGGGATAATAAAAACAGATTGGCATGCTTACTGGCTTGAACAAGAATTTTTATGGTTTATAAATCTAGGAGCAAATCCTTCAAAATTTAGAGCAAGACAGCATGTTTCCGACGAGAAAAGTCATTATGCACTTGATACGTGGGATTTGGAATATAACTTTCCTTTTGGATGGAAGGAACTTGAAGGAATGGCTAACAGAACAGATTATGATTTAAGGCAGCATGAAAAATATTCCGGAAAAGATTTGAAACTTTTTGATGAGCAGACAAAAGAAAAATTTTTGCCGCATGTTGTCTGCGAGCCTAGCCTTGGATTAGGAAGAGCCTTTTTAGTATTCATGTTTGATGCTTACAATTATGACAATAAAAGAGAAAATATCGTCCTAAACTTGCATCCTAAACTTGCTCCAATAAAAGCAGCCATATTCCCTATTGTCAAAAAGGATGATTTTGAAAAAATATGTATGAACATTTTTGATGATCTTAAAACAGAATGGAATGTTCTTTATGATGAATCAGGAAGTATTGGAAGAAGATATGCAAGAAATGATGAAACAGGGACTCCATTTTGCATAACTGTCGACGAGGAATCTCTGAAAAAAGGAGATGTTACAATAAGGGATAGAACTACTAAAAAACAGATAAGAGTAAAAATTTCTGAATTGAAAAATATTTTTAGAGAATTAATTGACGGAAAAATTGTATTTGAAAAAGCTGGAAAAATAATAAGTTAAATCTCCGTCGATAAAAATGCATTTTTGTAAAGTTATACAACTTTTTTATACAAAAATTTATAAACAACATTTACTTAACATAATTAATTAAAAATTCGAGGTGAAAAATGGCAGCTAAAAAAAAGGCTAAAAAAACAACAAGAAAGGTAAAAAAAACTGCTAAGAAGACAACTAAAAAGAAAAGAAGATAATTTCTTTTCTTATCTGAATCCAAAAAATTCAGCAGTTCAATTATCTTTTATTTTATTGTTTTTTATTTTAAGCTTTCCGCAAACTTATGGAAGAAGATTGTATTTTTTGCAAGATTGTGAATGGAGAAATCCCTGTAATTAGAGTTTATGAAAATTCAAATTTCTTTTCTATTCCGGATGTAAACCCAAAAATTGAAGGGCATAGCTTAGTTATTTCAAAAAAACATTTTGAAAATATTCTTGATTTGCCCTCAATTACCGGAAAGGAACTTTTAGACTGCATAAAAAATACTTCTGTAATTTTAATGAAGAAGTATAATGCTCAGGGTGTTAATATTATCAATAATAATTTTGAAGTAGCTGGACAGATCATAAAACATTTCCATCTGCACATTTTGCCGAGGAAAAGGGGAGACGGACTAAATTCAAACAATATCTTATAAAATGGCTCTGGGGAGAATTTAACTCCCGACCTCCGCCTCATGAGAGCAGCGCTCTGACACTGAGCTACAGAGCCGAGATTACAAGAAAAAAATAATTTAAAAGCCTTTGTGCTATTAAAATAATGAGTTTATACAGAATTTGTCTTTGCAATTTCTCTCTTTCTAGTTTTTGCAGTTAAACCTGCCATTTGGTTCCTTAATTTTTTACTTATGACCAAACCCACCAATATTTTTTTATTCTTTTCAAAATCGTTGCTAAACGGAACTCCTTCATTTGATAGATTTCGTGCCGCTCGTCTTACAAGCTTGGATTTTATTTTTCCCATATAACTTTTTCTTTTTTTAGTTATTTAAAGGTTTCTTTTTCGGAGTTATAAACGCAAAATATATAAATTTCAATGTATTCCTTTTTTAATGAATAGACAGATTAGAATGTCAGTTTCGTGTTTGAATTGTTCAGTTCTAGCTGTGTCTATTAAGCTCTTGAACTAAACTGTTTTAGGGCTTTGATTCTTTTATGTTATGTTATGTTGGTGTTGGATTGAAGTCCTACTATTAGTTCTGGCAATTAAATAACATGGAGGAAAAATGGTAATAGAAGTAATGTTGCAGGATAACTTGAAAGAAAACCCGGGTACAGATGAGAAGGGAATAAAACCAATTGTTAATAAAAATTATTCCTTACAAGAAAGTTATCATGAAAAATCTGAATTGGATGAATGGGATGAATGGTTCAAGTATCATGACCCATTAGACATTTAATTTTTTTAAAAAATTTCTAAGTGTTTTTCTTAGTTTAGCTTTTATTCAATTTTCTCTATTTCAGAAAGGTTTTTCAAAGCAGAAATTAGGTCTTCTAATTTTTTAGGGGTCTCTCCTAAGGATAAAATACTATAAAACATTTTTTCTTCAGCTGCTTTTTTAGCTGATTTAAGTATTTCTTTTTCTGTAATCTTCTTTTTGTTAAATACAAAAAATAATTCCTCTTTCTTTTCTTTCTTAACTTTAAGAATTGCTTCATCATTTTTGAAATCTCTTATATCAAGAATTTCGATTCCCTTCTTTGCTAAAAATTCTTTTATTTTATTAAAAAAGTTCTCATCTTTCTTTTTACCTTTAGTTTGTTTTTTAATTTTGTTTTCTTGTCTTGGTTTTTTTATTTTTTCTTTCTTTGGAATTTCTTGAATGATTTCTTTTGTATCTTCCTCCTTGTAACTTTCTAAAAGTATTTTTTCTGGCAATACTTCAATCAAACCCTTTTCTTCATTAATCTGTTCCTCTTTTTCTGCTTGAACTTCTTCAACTCTAATTACTTCTATCTCAGGTGATTCTGGAATCAAGAAATATCTCCAAAAGATTTCATTATTCTTTTCAAATGGAACAGCAAAATCTTTTATTTCTCTTAAAGCAACTCTAATTGCAGGCTGTAATTCTGAGTCTTTCAGAATCTTTTTTTCCTTTAGAAGGAGAAATGCTTCCTTTTCTTTGTTTTTAAGAAAGTTAAAAAAATTTTCAAGCTGAGGCTCTTGACCAGAAATAAAATATAATGAAGAACTTCCTACCTTAATATTGCTCATTTTAATTTCTTTTTCACCATAAAGCTCAGAAAGAAATGCTGATGCGAATAAAATACTTAATCCTGTCTCTTTTGCAATCTGAACAGGAAGACTCGGCCCTTTTAATTTGATAAAAGAGATTATTTTCTCTCTTGTTTGCATAGCATCTTGTGACATGAATAAAAAAGATTAAAATGATTAATAAAATTTGTTATACAAAAAGGATATTAGAAATGCTATGGTTTAAGCCATTTTACTTCATAATAGCTTATGTCTCCTTCCTCATCCACAATTGCCAAAAGCAAATTCTTTTTAGTGGAATGAGCTACTCTATTTTTTGCTGAAAATTCATGCCATGTTAGTCTACTTGATTCATGTTCTGCAAATACAATCCATTTGGCATGTTTTTCTCCGGGATTAGCCCCTTTTTCATAAACCCTGAAATCAGCCCCAAATTTTAAGGCTGTTTTTACAACATATCCTCTTTCACGCAAATCATTAAAGACAGGATATTTTATTTGAATTTTTTTATCAATCTTTTCACATTTGCTCATAAAATCCTTTTTTGTCAATTTTTTATTTTTCGAAAAAATTTCCATTTTATCTCTTTTAATAAGAAACATAGCTTCTGCAATAGAGTATTGAATTTTATCCTCTTTCATTTCTCCAAAATGACTTTTTTCATAAAGAGAGAACGCATTTGAATCTGCACTTGAAACTATTTCTCCAGTAATATAAGCTTTTATCTTTTCCATATATCTTAAAAGACAAGTAATATTTAAAAGTTTATTATCCCTAACTTTTTTATGGTAGAATTTAATTTCTCAAAGATAGAAAAAAAATGGCAGACAAGATGGGAGAAGGAAAAAATCTTTGAAGTTAAAGACGGAAAAAAGAAAAAATTCTATGTTCTTGAAATGTTCCCCTATCCTTCTGCAAGTTTTCTGCATATGGGTCATGTAAGAAATTATACAATTGGGGATGTTTTTGCAAGATATAAAAGAATGAATGGGTTCAATGTTCTTTATCCCATGGGGTATGATTCTTTCGGACTTCCTGCTGAAAATGCTTCGAAAAAAGAAGGAATAAATCCAAAAGAATATACTGAAAAGGCTATAAAACAAATAATGGAATACCAAAAGAAATTGGGAAATAGTTATGATTGGAGTAGAATTATTTCAACACACACTCCGGAGTATTTTAAATGGAATCAATATTTTTTTATAAAATTCTTTGAAAAAGGACTTGCGTATAGAAAAAAATCTCCAGTTAATTGGTGCCCTAAATGCACAACTGTTCTTGCTGATGAAGAAGTTGAAAATGGAAAATGCTGGAGATGTGAAACGGAAGTTGTTACTAAAGATTTAGAACAATGGTTTTTTAAGATAACTTCTTATGCAGATGAACTTCTTAACGGACTGGATGACATTAACTGGAGCGAGAGATTAAAGACGATGCAAAGAAACTGGATAGGAAAATCCCTTGGGACAGAAATACTGTTTGAGATTAATGGAGAAAAATGGCCGATATTCACAACGCGTCCCGATACTATTTTTGGAGTGACCTTTATGGTAATATCAGCGCACCATCCAAGATTAATGGAACTTGTAACAAAAGGGCAGAAGAAAGATATTGAAAAATTTATTAAAAAAATTAAATCAGGTTCAAAAAAAGATTTGGAAGAATTAGAAAAAGAAGGGGTCTTTACAGGAAGTTATGCAGTTAATCCTATGACTAAAGAAAAAGTTCCTGTTTACGCTGGAAATTTTGTGGTTGCTGATTACGGAAGTGGAATGGTTATGGCTGTTCCTAGCCATGATCAAAGAGATTTTGAATTTGCGAAAAAATATAAAATAAAAATGAAAATCGTGATTCAGCCTGAAGATTTTGATTTAAATCCTACAAAAATGTCAGAAGCATATACCGAAGGGGGGAAATTGATTAACTCGGAAGATTTTAATGGATTATTTAATGAAGAAGCCAAAGAGCATGTCACAGATTTTCTTGAATCAAAGAGATTAGGAAAAAGGGTTGTTAACTACAAATTGAGAGACTGGCTCATTTCAAGGCAAAGATTTTGGGGAACTCCTATTCCAATAATTTATTGTGACAAATGCGGAGTTGTTCCTGTGCCTGAAAAAGATTTGCCTGTTTTGCTCCCCGATGATATTAAATTTGGAAGTAATACAAATCCAATTTTATCAAGCAAAAAATTTCAAAATGTAAAATGCCCGAAATGTGGCGGAAAGGGAAGAAGGGAAACAGACACAATGGGAGGATTTGTTGATTCTTCATGGTATTTCTTAAGATACTGTGATCCTAAAAATAATAAATTTGCTTTTGATAAAGAAAAGGTGGAATATTGGATGCCTGTTGATCAATATATCGGAGGAATAGAACATGCCGTAGGTCATCTCATGTATTCAAGATTTTTTACAAAGGCTCTGAGAGATCTGGGATTTTTGAATTTTGATGAACCATTTACAAATTTGCTCAATCAGGGAATTGTTTACAAAGATGGAGCAAAAATGAGCAAAAGCAAAGGCAATATAGTAACTCAAGATGAAATAGCAAAAAAGTATGGTATAGATACTGCAAGATTATTTTTGATGTTTGTTGCATCCCCCGAAAAGCAGATGGAATGGAATGATGAAGGAATAGAGGGTTCTTTTAGAATTATAAATAGAATTATCTCTTTGTATGACAAAATTGGGAAAATTAAAACTAGCAAAATGGACATGCATAAATATAATTTAGCAATAAAAAAAGTAACCGAAAATATAGAAACTTTTGAATATCCCAAGGCGATAATTGCAATTATAGAATTCATTAATTACCTTTCAAACAAAGAGAAAATCTCAAGGGAGGATTATGAAATATTGATAAAATTAATTTCTCTTTTTTGTCCGCATATTGCCGAAGAACTTTGGGAAAAGATGGGTAATAAAAAATTTGTCAGTATTGAAAAATGGCCAGAGATAGATGAATCAAAAATCGAGGATAAACTGGAAAAACAAGAGAAAGCAATTGAATCGCTTACAGAGGACATAAATAATGTTCTTAAGATTTTAGGCGAAAAGAAAAAGGTTTTTGTTTATACAATTCCTAAAGAAAAAGATATCTATCGAGATGCCATGGAAATGATAAAAAAGAAAACAAATCTTGAAGTTTTTATCTATGCAGTTAACGATAAGAATAAACATGATCCTGAAAACAAATCAAAGAAGGCTAAACCTGAAAGACCGGCAATTTATCTCGAATAAATTAATAAACTTATTTTTCCAAATATTAAAAATGAAAAAGATGGTGTTTCCCGAATTGAGACAAAATCATTATTATGACTGCGGAGCAATTGCAATGCAGGGAGTTTTGATGTATTATGGGATTGATATAAATGAACAAACTGTGATGAAAATTGCAGGAACAAATAGGAAAATAGGCACTTCTCCTGCAGGATTAAAAAAGGTAGCAAAGAAATTCGGATTAAAATATAAAGATGGGGAAATGAATCTTCCTTTGATAAAAAAGTATATTAAAAAGAAAATTCCAGTTATAATCCTAATTCAAGCATGGAAAGGACTTTTGGGAATTCCCGCATGGAAAAAAAATATAAAGGACTGGCAGAAAGAATGGAATGACGGACATTATGTTGTCCCGATCGGATTTGACAAAGAAAGAATTTATTTTGAAGATCCTTCATGTTTTGTAAGGACATATCTTACTTTTAGTGAGTTTGAAGATAGATGGAGAGACCTAATGATTATAAACGGAAGGAAAAAAAAGTTAGTCAATTATGGAATTGCTTTTTACGGAAAAAAACCAGTATTTAATGGTAATGAAGCAGTTCATATGAATTATGACGCTTTCAATGAAAAAAATTACACCTATAAAGATTATAAAAGATTTAGATAGTTAAGTTTTTATAATTTCCATTCTAATCTCATTAATGATTAAAGAGGGGCAGATTGAAAAAATAGTAGTCTATATAATTTTGGTTTTAGTTCTTTTAATTCCTGCTTATTTCATTTTCTTTAATAATAACACTCCCAATTGCAATGATGGAACAATTGAAGGCGGATGTTCAAATATAAAACCTTACCTTTGTATAAACGGTACTTTAATTGAAAAGGCATCGGTATGTGGTTGTTTAAATTCTTCAGAAATCAGTAATGATCTATGTTTATCTGTTTATCAAATTGCTCCCAAAAATATCACTTTAAATTATACTTTTATGGGTAAAGAGGGGGAAATTAATTTCACAGTCTATCAAGGATTATACAATTATACTTCAATGTTGCCCCGTTATATCAATGTAAGCGATGATCCGACTCTTCTAAAATTTGAACAGGCAACAATAGATGATAAAGAACAAAGAGAGTTCTTATTGCCCCTCGTTATTGCTATAGAAAATTCCGCTACAACAAAAGAAGATCAGGCCAGAATTGCAATTAGCATAGTTCAGAATATTCCTTTTGGAAATTCAACTAAAACGGTTAATATAGGGGATATAGAGATTCCCTATCAAAGATATCCTTATGAAGTTCTTTATGACATGGAAGGAGATTGTAACGAAAAATCAGAACTGCTAGTATTTTTGCTCCAGAAAATAGGATATGATGCAGCTTTCCTTTATTATGCTCCAGAAAATCACGCAGCAGTTGGAATAAAATGCCCACCAACAGAAAGTATCCCAAATTCAAGCTATTGTTTTGTTGAAACAACAGGACCATCAATAATCACTGATGACAAAAATGAATATGTCGGAGGAATAAGTCTTACCTCAGCTCCTTATATAGTAAATATTTCCTCCGGAATTTCGTTGGGAAATGATTTAGTTGAATATAGAGATGCCAAAACACTTCAAGAGATCAGGGAAGCCTCACAAAAAGAGGGAACAATAAATTTCATCCAATATCTTCAGTATCAAGAAATAAAAACGCGGTATGGACTACAGACTTTCCCAGATTATCAATTTTGAGACATAGATCTAAATTTAGTAAATTATTACAAAATAAGGATTATTCCACAATCGCTTTAATCCTTCTTACACCCGCAGAAGAAGATTCTTCTTTAGTTATTCGAAATTTCCCCAACTCACAAGTATTCTTTACATGCGGGCCTGCACAAATTTCTTTTGAAAAATTTCCAACGGAATAAACTGAAACTTTTTCGCCGTATTTATTTTCAAAAACTCCAATTGCTCCTTTTTTCTTTGCTTCTTTGGGGGACATTTCCATTCTTGTTACCTCACATTCTTTCTGAATTTCTGCATTTACTAAATCTTCAACTTTTTTTAATTCCTCCTTTGTCAATTGCCTTGAAAAATTAAAATCGACCCTAAGCCTCTCCGAGGTTATATTACTCCCTTTCTGCATTATATTTTTATCATCAAGAACAACTCTTAATGCTGCAAGAAGTAAATGTGTTGCAGTATGAAGCCTTGTTGTTTTTTCCGAGTTGTCCGCAAGTCCCGACTTAAATTTTCCTTGCGTTGCTGTTCTTGAAAGTTCTTGATGTATACATTGTTCTTTTGCAAATCCTTCTATATCAAACTTTATTTTCGCTTTTTTGCATTCTTCTTCAATCATTTCAATAGGGAATCCATAACTTTGATACAACAAAAAAGCTTCTTTTCCTGAGAGAACTTTATCTAAATTTGTGATAAATTCTTTGAACTTCTTCATCCCTTTTTCAAGAGTCAGTCCGAATTTTTCTTCTTCTTTTTTTAGTTCATCAAGAATTATTTTTTTATTTTTTATTAATTCGAGATAATCCCCATAAATTTCAAATACTTCTTTTGCAACCCTTGAAATAAAATTTTTCATACCTAATTCTGTTCCATATCTCACAGCTCTTCTAATTAATCTTCTTAGAACATATCCTTGTTCAACATTACTTGGTACGATTCCATCGGCAATAATAAAAACAGAAGCTTTTACATGATCTGCTATAATCCTCATCGGTTTTTTGTTTTTTTCGGATAAATACTTTTTCCCTGAAATTTCTTCTATCTCTTCAATTATTGGAAGAAAACAATCAGTTAGATAGTTATCATCTAAATTGTTTAGTATAGCAACTATTCTTTCAACACCCATTCCTGTGTCCACATTTTTTTGGGTTAAGGGGATATACTTTCCCTCTGAATTTTTATTATACTGCATAAATACATCATTCCAGATTTCAATTCCGTTTACAAACATTTCTGTGTCAGGACCACACGGGCCTGTTTTTCCTGCAGGACCCCACCAATTATTTTCTTTAGGAAGAAATTTTATTTTTTTAATTCCGATACTTTTCCAGATTTTTGCGGCTTCCTCATCCTTAGGAATTTCCTTTTCTCCTTTGAAACAGGTAACAGACAATTCATCTTTTTTAATTTCCAAAGTTTTTGTAAGAAATTCGCAGCTGAATTCTATTGCCTCTTTTTTGAAATAGTCTCCAAGACTCCAGTTGCCAAGCATTTCAAAAAAAGTGTGATGCACTGTGTCCCCGACTTCATCAATATCTCCTGTTCTTATACATTTTTGAACATTACATAATCTTTTTCCTAACGGGTGCGGCTGACTTAGAAGATAAGGAACAAGAGGGTGCATTCCTGCTGTTGTGAAAAGAACTGTTGGATCATTTTCTGGAATTAAACTTGCGCTGGGGATTACCTTATGCCCTTTCGATTGAAAAAAATCAAGATATTTTTCGATTAACTTTTTGCGATCCATATAATTATTAAGAATAGAGATTTTAAAAATTATTTGTTGATTATATTGCTCTTAACCTTGCCTGAATATCTCTTAACTGAGCCTCTAAATCAGCATCGTAATGCTCCTTTGTTACTACAACTTCTTTTTTCTTTACAACTTCTTCTCTTTTGGCAGTTTCTGGAATTTTTAGAAAGGGAAAAGAACTTCTTGTTTTTTTAATGGCAAGTTCCAAATCTCTCACTGCTTTATATATCTGAGATTTTAAGTTCATTTCATCGGCTCTCAATAAGTTATATCTCCTTGTTATTTTTATAATATTAAGCAAAGAAACCTCAGAAGATAAAAGATCTTTTTTTGCATCAACTGATTCATCGTACTCCAATCTGAAATAAACAGGATTTTCTTCTTCCATTTTTATTCTAGTTTAGAAAAAATGTTGTTGTCTATGCTTTCAATTTTTTCTTTTATTTGTTTTATTTCTTCTTCCCACGACTCAAGTTCTTTCCCTTCTTTTTCACGAACACCTTTTATATCTTCAAACATACCTTCTATATCTGTAATCTGTCTTCTCACATCTTCAAAAGTTTTAGAACCTTCTTCAAATTTGTCTATCCTTATGAAAATTGGACCTTCCTCTTTTTGAGAAGAAACTTTTGGATATGATTGATTGTTTCCTCTTTCTTCTTTTACAAGAGGTTTTTGCATCATCTGCACTTTTTCCTCAGCAAATTCATCTGCTCCAACCTCTTTATTCTCTTTTTTCCCAGCGACCGCTTCTTTTATAGTATTCTGTGAAAATTTATTTCCTAATGAATCAGTTGGAAAACTCGGAAGTTGAGATAAGGACCCTTCTTCCCCCATTTTAAATTCGGGTAATTCTGGCAATTGGGGAATATCGGGTAACTTTGGCGGTTGCTCCATTTTTGGTTTCTCTTTTTTTTTGAATAATGCCATCTTAAAAATATATATTTTGCTAAATATAATATGGAATATAACTTTAAAAATGTTTACAGAATAAAACCGAAAGATATTTATTTAGCTATTTTTTTGATAATTAATGCTCAAAAAACTTCTTGAAGACATTATGGTACTTGTTGCAGGAAAGCCAGCAGAACCTTTGGTAAATCTCCTCGACGGAAAAAAATATATTAATGAATTTATAATCGCAAAAAAATTAGATCTTACAATCAACCAAACGAGAAATATTTTGTATAAAATTTCTGATTATGGGCTTGTATCTTCGATAAGGAAGAAAGACAAGAAAAAAGGATGGTATACTTATTTTTGGAAAATTGAAATTTTGAAATGTTTGGAATTTTTGAGAAATGAAACAGTGAATAAAATGGAACAAATTCGCCATCAGATAAAAAGCAGGGAGACAAAAGAATTTTACACCTGTGAAATGTGCAATATTGAATTTACGGAAGAGAATGCTTTGATACATAATTTTACTTGCAATGAATGCGGACAGATTATGACAAGGAAAGATAACACTGCAGTTATAAAAGAGTACAATAAAAATCTTGACCGGCTCAGAAAGGAACTTGAAGGAATAGACGAAGAAATAAAAATAGAAAAAGAAAAAAATGAAAAGAATAGGGTTAGGCAAATGAAAAAAGAAGAAAAAGAAAAAATTAAAACAAAAAAACAAGCTAAGAAAAAAACTGTTCCCAAAAAAGAAACCACCAAGAAAAAAATTCAAAAAAAGATTGTAGTCAAAAAAATAGCTAAGAAGAAAAAGAAAAAATAAGGATAGCGATTAATATAAAAACTTTCTAGTACAAAAAAGAAAATGACCGAAGTTTATAGCCTGCAAAAAAGAAAAAAATTCAATTTTAGCATAACCGTATGGTTGATTATTATTAATTCCTTAATCTTTTTTATTACCTCAATTGTTAGCCTATATTATCCAAATCTAGACAATTATATTGCTTTAACTCCTTCATTAATTCTTCAGGGTAAAAATCTCTGGACTCTAATAACAAGTATGTTTGTTCATGCAAACCTCGCTCATTTATTATTTAATATGATTTCCTTATTTTTTGTAGGCAGTATTGTCGAGAAGATAATCGGAAAAAAAAGATTTATCTGGTTTTATTTAATATCAGGAATTTTTGCAGGAATTTTTCTCTCTTTATTATCTGGATTTTTTGGTTTTGGAATAGGTGCAAAAATTTTCGGGGATCCTTCTTTAATGGGAGTAGGTGCATCGGGAGCTATATTCGGATTGCTGGGGCTTTTGGCAGTTTTAATTCCCAAGAAAAAAATTTATTTGATTGCAGGCCCATTAATTGCAATAATAATCCAGTCAGTAGCAGACACATTATTTTCAGGAAGTTCGGTTATCTCAGCAATTGATTTTATATTAGAAATTTATATTTTAGTTTCTATATTTACGATATTCTCTTTTAATCCAAGAATAAGAATAATCTCATTACCTATTGAACTTTCTTTTTGGATTTTGCCGATAGTCGCAATAATCCCCCTTATTATCATAGGAATTTTTATTGTTCTACCTATTGGAAATATGGACCATCTTGGAGGATTAGTTGCGGGAATCGTTTATGGATTTTACCTTAGATCAAAGTACAAGAATAAAACAAAATATTTAAGCAGGTATTTCAGTTAATAGTTATGGCAAAAAAAAGAGGGAAAAAGGTCTCTCCCAAAAAAAGATTCAGCCTCGCTAAAGAGTACAAGAAAAGTTGGGAATATATAAAAGAATCTAAAAATTTTATTTATGTTGTAATTGGAATTTTTTTCTTTTTCGTACTGGTGGGTTTTTTCATCCCCATACCAAAATTTTTTTACGATGAAATAATTAGTTTCTTAAAAGAGATTGTAAATGAAACAGCAGGGTTATCCATGACACAGCTAATTGCATTTATTATCTCAAATAATATTAAAAACACCTTTTTTGCGATAATATTTGGTATTATAGCTGGGATTTTCCCTCTTGTAGTTACGATAGCAAACGGGTATATTCTAGGCTTTGTTTCTCTGCTTAGCGTTAACAATGGAGGGATTATTACATTATGGAAACTTTTTCCCCATGGAATTTTTGAGCTTCCTGCAGTTTTTATTTCCCTTGGGCTTGGATTAAAATTAGGCATGTTTGGGTTTCAGAAAGATAAAATAAGATATGTAGAAAAAAATCTTATAGATTCATTAAGGGTTTTTCTGTTAGTAGTGATTCCATTACTAATTATTGCAGGGATTATAGAAGGCAGCCTTATAATATTAATTAAATAATTAATCCTTTAAATCGCTGATTCCGAGCATTATAAAAATAATTCCTATTAAGATTACAAACCAGACTAATCCGCCTTTGAAGAAACTCAAAGCAGCATCTCCAAAGCTCCAGATATTCAAAGCCCAGGTTGCTATTGCAACATTAAGGAAAATTAATCCCAATAAGATTTCAATCCATTTATTCATTAAATTTCTATATAATTTCGATTTAAAAAGATTTTTATTGTACAATGTATTTTTTGAAGAAGGGAATACATACTTTTTTAAATAAAATTAAGGAGATATTACCATGTTAAACAAAGAAAAAACAGCAAAAGAAAACATTTTTAGAGAAGGCTCTGAACCGGAAGGAAAGTCTGTGAAAGGATATGATTTTGACAAAGGAGTTGACTTTTCTGAAATTATAGAAAGTTTTAAGACAACAGGGTATCAAGCTTCAAATTTTTATCATGCAAAGGAGATTATTCAAATGATGATTGACAAGAAGGCAAAAATTTTTCTTGGATATACTTCTAATATGGTAAGCTCTGGATTGAGGGAAGTCTTCAGATATTTAGCTGAGAATAAGAAAATTGACTGTATTGTAACTTCTGGAGGGGGAATTGAAGAAGACATAATAAAATGCCTTGGAGACTTTCTTATTGGAGATTTCAAGGCTTCAGGAAAGGAATTAAGGAAAAAGGCAATAAATCGGATAGGAAACATTTTTGTCCCAAATTCAAGATATTTGAAATTTGAAGAATTTGTGATGCCTGTTTTGAAAGAGCTTTATGAAGAACAGAAAAAAACAGGTAAACCTATTTTGCCTTCACAATTAATTTGGAAACTTGGAGAAAAAATAAACAACAAGAGCAGCATTTATTATTGGGCGTGGAAAAATAAAATTTCTGTTTTTTGTCCATCTATAACAGATGGAAGTTTGGGGGATATGATTTATTTCTTTAAATATCAGAAAGGGAATGAAAATTTTTCAATTGATATTGCAGAAGATACAAAGAATCTTAATGATTCAACTATTGGGTTAGAAAAATCGGGAGTTATAATTTTAGGAAGCGGAATTATAAAACATAGCATTCTAAATGCTCACCTTTACAGGGATGGTGCAGATTATGCAGTTTATATCAATAATGCTCAGGAATTTGATGGAAGTGACGCAGGAGCTTCACCTGATGAAGCTGTTTCTTGGGGTAAAATAAGAATTGACGGAGTTTCAGAAAAGATTTTTGGAGATGCAACAATTTTATTTCCATTGTTGGTAGCAGAAACTTTCGCAAAAGAGAAACATTAAATATCTTATTAAATTATTATTTTCATGTTAACAAAAAAACAAGTCACCGAAATTCGCGAGCATCTTGAAAAAGCACAAAACCCCATATTCTTTTTTGACAACGATCCCGATGGTCTGTGCTCATTTTTGCTTTTACGAAGATATTTAGGAAGAGGTAAAGGAGTCGCAATAAAATCTTATCCAGGTATGAATGCTGAATATTTTCGTAAAGTAAACGAACTTAATTCGGATTATATTTTTGTTCTAGATAAACCAGTTGTTTCAGAAGAATTTTTCGATGAAGTGAAAAAATTTAACATTCCTGTTGTATGGATTGATCACCATAAGACAGACCAGACAATTGTTCCAAAATTTGTTCATTATTATAATTCTGCCTTAACAAAGACAAAGAAAAAAAATGAGCCAGTAACCTATTTATGTTATAAAATTACAGGGAAAAAAGAAGACATGTGGCTTGCTATTGTTGGGTGTGTATCAGACAGGTTTATTCCTGAATTTTACAAAGATTTCATTAAAAATTACCCCGATTTATCAATTAAAACAAAAGATGCTTTTGATGTTTTTTACAAATCGCAGATAGGCACTGTTGCAAGAATGTTTTATTTTGCAATCAAAGACACAACAAGTAATGTAGTGAAAATGATAAAATTTTTGACTTCAGTAAAGAGTCCTTATGAAGTTCTTGAAGAAACGAACAAAAATAAAGACATGCATCAAAGATTCAAATTGATTTATAGGAAATATGAAAAGTTAATAGAAAAAGCGAAGTCGATTGCAACCGAAGATAAACTTTTATTTTTTCAATATGCCGGAGACACCAGCATAAGTGCGGATTTAGCTAATGAATTAACTTACCTATATCCCGAGAAAATAATCGTTGTAGCTTATATTATGGGAATAAAGGCAAATATTTCTGCTAGAGGGAAAAATGTAAGGGATATTATCCTTGAAGCAGTAAAGGGGCTTGAGGGGGCAACAGCAGGCGGGCATGAATTTGCTGTTGGAGGTCAGATGAGAGTTGAAGATTTAGAAAAATTCAGAGAAAATATCAAAAAAGAGATTTAGAACCTTTCTTACGAAAAATATAAAAATCCCCTTTTACTATTTATTTTATGAAGAGAGGATTTAGTTTTAGCTTATGGAATTTTTGTACCTATGCACTAGTCCACACTTCAATTAAATTCCCCTCAAATTAATTCAGTGATTTTTCTTTGGTCCTGAATTGGTTTGAGTTTTATTGTTAATATTTGGGACAAGAAGGGTTTCTGAGATTGAGGTTTACAAAGAAATGAAAAAAAGAAAAGAAAAGATGGAAAAAGAAATTGTAGAAAAAGAACTAAGCCAGCTATTGGAGATTACATTGCGGCTTGAGGATGAATTGAATAGAATTGACTAGTAATAAAATGATAAAAAATTTATACTAGTCAGTATGCCAAATTTTAATATGTCTTTCCGACATAAACCCAGTAATCTGCTTTTTTCCCGCAGATTATACATTTCTTACCATTTACGGAAGTATTCTTTGGATCGATAAAAAGAGTCTTTGCCCCACCAGTTTCTTCTTTTAAAATATCTTCACATTTTTCTGATGAACACATAGGAACAATCGCAACCCTTTTTTCTTTTATCAATTCAATAAGTTCTTTTTTATTTTCCGTCTTTTCTATACTGGAATTCAAAATTTTTTCAGAATTTTTATATAATTCGTTTTGAATTTGTTCAAGAATCTTCTGTACATCTTTTTTCAATCCACTAATTTTGACAATTGATTTTTTTAAATCATTTCTTTTAACAACTGTGACAGAATCTTTTTCTAAATCTTTTGGTCCAATTTCAATTCTTAAAGGAATTCCTTTTAATTCCCATTCACTAAATTTTCTTCCGGGAGTTGAATCTTCGCTGCTATCTAAAATTGGATAAAATTCTTCCAAATCTTTTTTTATCTTTTCTGCTGCTTTCAGAACCTTTGCTTTTGTTTTATCAAATAAGATCGGAATAATGACTACCTTATTCTCTGCGAGGCGAGGAGGAATAACAAGCCCTTTATCATCGCTATGAACTGCGAACATTGTTCCAAGCATCCTTGTTGAAATAGCAAATGTATTCTGCCAAGCGTATTCTTCTTTTCCTTTTTTATCTAAAAATTTTATGTTATAAGATTTTGCAAAATTCTGTCCGTCATGATGAAAACATGGACCCTCTATAACCCTTCCATTTGGAATTATATAATGTATCTTTTCAGAGAAGATCGCACCAGCAAATTTTTCTTTTTCTGTTTTTCTCCCATAAATTCCCGGAAGTGCCATAAATTGCTCAACAACTTTTTCATAAATTTCTCTTATTTGCTTTCCTTCTCCAAGAGCTTCTTTTTCTGTAGCAAAAACGCTGTGTCCCTCATTCCACAAAAACTCCCTTGTTCTAAAAAATGGAACGGGATTATTGAACTCCCATCTTACTACATTATTCCATTGGTTATACCTTAAAGGTAAATCTCTCCAACTTCTTATCCATTTTGAATATGATTCGTACATTATTGCTTCGCTAGTCGGCCGGATTGCAAGTTTTTCATTAAGTTTTGTGTTTCCTGCTTGTGTAACCCATGCGACTTCAGGAACAAAACCCTCAACATGTTCTTTTTCTTTCTCAAAAGCCTTTTCAGGGATTAATAAGGGGAAGTAACAATTTTTTATTCCTACTTTTTTAAACTCTTTATTGCATTCGGCAACTATTTTTTCCCAAATTTGATAAGATTCAGGTCTAAAAACAATACATCCCGAAACAGAGGTATAATCTGCTAAATTTGCTTTAAGAATTAATTGTTGATACCATTCGGAAAAATTTTCTTCTTTCTTTGCAGTTATTCCTTCTTGTGATTTCTCAGCCATCACAGAAAAAATGATATATATTTAATAAATGTTTTGAAGAATAGACTATATTAACTCAACATTTTCTAATTTTTTTTTAGCATCTTCATAACCTCTTTCTAAAGCCTTTTGTGTTTTTCTTGAATAAAATTCTAATTCAGAAGGCAGTTCATCTTGGGGGTTAATTTCGATAAATTGTACCCCCTCATAAACTTTAAGATATCGGTCATATAATTTTCTAGTCCCCCCAATACTATATTTCAAACTATTGGCTAATTCTATTTTTTCTTTTACTTCTTTTATTTCTCTCACATAAGAACTGGTGTAAAGAGTATCTAATGTTCTCATTCCAATCCCCATTAAATTATGATTATATTTTTCACCATCTTCCGGTCTTTTAGATTCAGGAGTATAAAGGGAGATAGTAAAAAATCTTTTACATAAACCCGTTTCAATCGCTTTTATAAGAGGGAAGTTATCTATAATTCCTCCATCAATTAATTGCATTGTTCCCTCATTTTCGCAAATATTTAGAAAAGGAAAGGCGATAGGGACTGCAGAAGAAGCTAAGACAGCATCAATAATTTCTCCATAATTTCTAAAATTCTGATAAATCATTGCCTGTTGAGTTTTTAGATTAGAGGATATAATCATTAATTTGATTGAAGAATCAATAATCCTTTGAATAGATTTTTCATCTATTTCTTTCCTAATTAATTTTTCTAAGGGTTTATTACTCAAGAGAGAACCATTACCCAAAGTTCTTATATCAAAACCAAAAACTTGGGAGGGACTTATATTTTCCCAAATATTAATCATCCGGGTTATCTTTTCTGTTGCAACAAAAGCACCATTTAAAGCACCTACAGAAGTTCCTGCAATTAGATTGAATTTCAAACCTGACTCGGATAATGCTTTTATTGCCCCTGCTTGATAAGATCCTCTTGCTCCTCCTCCAGAAAGCACAAGTCCAATCCCCTTATTAGAATCAATGATTGTTTTTTCTAATCCCATAATTCCTTTGACGGATTTTAATAGAATTTCTATTTAAATTAATTTATATACAATTCAGTAGCAATAGCTTTTCCATTAAGAATATCTATTATAGAATCTCCCGCTTTTGCAATCATGCATCTTTTTTTATGATGAACAATTATCTTTGCAGAATCAAGTTTTGATTTTAATCCCCCAAATCCCTTTGAAGGAATATTCATCTTGTCATAATCTTCAACACGAAACAAATTTGATTTTCTTAAGGCATGATTATCTTTTATTAATGCTCCAATTTCAGTAAGTATAATCAAAACATCAAAATTCATATTCAATAACAGTTTCGCAGCAAGAGTGTCATTATCCCCCACTTTTAATTCTTCTATTGAAGTTACATCATTTTCATTTACAATTGGAATAGCTTTTCCTTTTAGGTTTCTATAAGTCTCTTTTAAATTTTCTATCCTGTTCTTTTCGTGCAAGTCCTTTGAATTTAACAGAAATTGTGCAACATACAAATTGTATTTTGAAAAAATTAAAGAATATTTCTCCATGAGTTTAATTTGCCCCACCGCTGCCTGTGCTTGCTTTAATCCAACTTCGCCGTTTCCTGAAATTATCTGTTTACCATAACCTACTGCCCCCGATGTAACAAGTATTATTTCATTTCCTTCTTTTGAAAATTTAGAGATATCTTTTGCAAGATTTTCTAGAATATATTCTTTAATCTTTTTTTTCTCGGAATCAAAGATTGCTGCTGTTCCAATTTTTATTATTATCTTCATTTGTTCTCTCCAGAATTTGTTATATTAAATCCTTTTGGTATTCCTGTGAATAAATGCTGTTTATTGTACTTTTTATAGAATTTGATTCCAAAGCAAACCCTATATTCTCACTCCCATTAATTTTAAAATTATTTATTCCAATTACATTCCCATTAACATCTAATAACGGACCACCAGAATTTCCTGGATTTAATGATGCATCTGTTTGTATATAGACATTTAATCCATTTTCCCCTGGTCTGTTAATCGCAGAAACAATTCCTTCTGAAACAGAGAACTGCAGACCGAGAGGATTTCCGATAGCAATGACTTTTTCTCCAATTTGAACATTATCTGAATCACCTAAAGTTAGAGGAGTATAACCCGTATCATTTATCTGCAATAAGATTATATCCATATTTGTATCTTCGCCAATTTCTGAAACTGAATGCTGTTTTCCGTCATAAGTTATTACTTCTGCTTCTGTTGCACCCTGCATCACATGAGCATTTGTGACAACATATCCCCCATTAGCAATGAAAAATCCAGAACCTTGTGCTACATCAGTTTGTATTGTAACGACAGATTTTATCGCATTTTCAACTATCCCAGAGAAATCTGAACTTACTGATGCTTTAAGTTGAGTTATATTCTGGTTTATTGAACCTACCTGCAAACCAAGAGAACTTAATCCATTTCGGGTGTTAAGGAGGCTGGCGGATAAACTACTAATTTTCATCTGTGTATCATTTTGAAATAGATTTAATTGACTTGTTAACCCCTCATAATCCATTGTCTCTTTAGTATAAACCCAATACATAAAAATACTATTTGCTATTATAACAAGGATTAACAGAAAGGTAACTCCTCCAATAATAATCTTGTGATGTGTTTTCAGCGGCATTTTCTTATAAAACAAACAATATATAAAAACTTAACTTTGTTTGCTTATGTTAATTTATAGAGCTCGTGGTGCAACGGATAGCACAACCGGCTTCGGACCGGTTAATCGGGGTTCGAATCCTCGCGGGCTCATTTCATCAATTTAACTAAAACTTCCTTAGCTGTTTTGAAATCTGCACGCTTATTTGTTTTTTGCATAACTGTTCCAATAAGAAAATTCAAGGATTCTAATTTCCCCTTTTTATAATCTTCAACTGCTTTAGAATTTTCTTTAATAATTTCTTTAGCAATCTTTTCAATTTCTAATGTATCAGAAATCTGTGAGCTTTTTTTTGCTTCGCTTTCAGGAGAAAAAGATTTTTCTTTCCAACTTCTTAAAATATCTTTAGCTTTTAGCTCGGTAATTTTCCTATTTTCTATAAGTTTAAGAAGCTCAATAAAATGTTCGGGTTTAATATCAACATCTTCAAGATCCTTTTTATTATAATTTAAAACGCTGAGTAGTTCAGTTGTAACCCACTGCGAAGCAAGTTTAGAATCTGTTTTTTCTATTATCTTTTCAAAAAATTCTTCAATCTCAATTTTTTTTGTCAAGATCTCTGCGTATTTTTTTTCTATCTTATATTTTTTTATGAGTTTTTGCAGTTTGATCTGAGGAGTTTCAGGCAAAGCAGATTTTATTTTTTCAACTCTTGATTTTTCAATATTCATTACAGGCAAGTCTGGGTCTGAAATAAATCTGTAATCTTCTGCCTGTTCTTTTTCCCTCATCTTTAAGGTTGTACCTTTTGCTTCATCAAATCTTCTTGTTTCCTGTTTTTTTGCAACACCTTCTAATTTTTGTCTTGCAGTTTCAGATTCAATTGCAGTTTTGATATTTTTAAGTGAATTAACATTTTTAATCTCAACTCTTACTCCCTTTAATTCCGGAAGAGAGACATTTACATCTGATTTTATTCCTGCATTTTTGTCGATAGCTTTTATGTAACTCAGTGCTGTTATCAACTGTTTTAACCAGTCCACAACTTCCTGAGAAGATGAAAAATCTGGTTCTGTAACAATTTCTATTAGGGGTAATCCAGAACGATTGTAGTCTATTTCTCCTGTTTTGGGATTCCATGCAGCAGGATCCTCTTCAAGATGCGCCTCCCTTATTTTTATCCCTAAAAAATCTCCTTTTTCACCAACCGGAAACGCATAGGGACCTGAAAGTGTATTTTGATACCCTTTCGGCAAGTCAGGCCAGTCATAATGTTTTCTTTGCCATATTAATTTAGAATTTATCTTGCAATTTAAAATTAAAGAAATCTGAATTGCTTTTTCAATTGCATCTTTATTTGGAAGCATTGGCTTTGATCCTGGCTGTGCAGTGCAAACGGGGCAGATATTGGTATTAGGCTTTGCTACTTTTAGTCCATGAACTGTTTTACATCTGCAAAAAAGTTTTTTTTCTGTACTGATATATCCATGAACTTCTAATCCAATTTTTGGCATAAAAGAAAAAGAGTATGTTAATTTATTAATTTTTGTATATAAAACTTTAAAAAGAATTTTTATTGTATCTCTTTATGATATTTTTTACAAAAAAAAGAGTTTACTGTCAGAGTTGCGGGACAAATATTACTAATGAAGGAGGATATATTTCTAAAAATGGACAGATCTTTGGATACCATCATCAAGGAAGATGTTTAGAAGAAGCAGCAGAGGAATTAGAAAAAATGCTTCCTCAAAATGAGATTAATGTTAAACTTGAATATAGAACTGCAAAAGAAGTTCAGGAAGATATAAAAAATTGGGAAAAAGTCCAAGAATATAAAAAAGAGGGTAAAGAGATTCCAGAAGACATAAAAAAGGCTAAGCAAATTCACTACCATAAACTAGAAAAGTTTCTTATAAAGAAATAACAAATCTTTTATATCTATTCTAATTACTTATCTTATGGAAAAAACATCTGCAGTCCCTGGAGATTACGTTGAAGTCCATCTTACAAAATTAATTTATGAAGGTATTTTGCTTGAAACACCTGAAACTGAAAAGGGGATTGTTCTTCTGAAACTTGATTCGGGATATGACATTGGATTTAACCGAAAAGATATTCTTAAAATTGAAGTTTTAAAAAAAGGAGAAAAGGAAGAAAAAGAAAAACTAGACATAAAAAAGAATTCTGAAAAAAAGAATGTTGCAGTTATAATTACAGGGGGGACTATTGCTGCTAGATTGAATCCGAGGAAGGGGGGTGTTGACTGGCTTACTTCCCCCGAAGATTTATTCAAATTTTATCCTGAAATTTTTGAAAAGGTAAATATCTCCAAGGTCGAAATTCCTTTCATGAAAGCAAGTGAAGACATGGACTTCAAAGACTGGCAGAAAATCGCGAAGACAGCAGTTGAACTTCTCAATGATGGAAATATTCAAGGAATTATAATAACTCATGGAACTGATTTCCTGCATTATACCTCTGCTGCCTTAAGCTTTTTTATTCAAAATTTAAACAAACCTGTTGTATTGACTTATAGTCAGCGAAGCATTGACAGAGCATCTTCAGATGCTAATCTTAATTTGCAGTGCGCAGCATTAGCTGCTATTTCAGACATTTCAGAAGTCATGCTCGTAGGGCATGCATCTTCAAATGATGACTATTGCTACGCAATGCCCGGAACAAAAGTTAGAAAATTACATTCTTCAAGGAGAGATGCATTTAAAGTTGTCAATTCAAAGCCATTCGCAAAAATTTTTCCGGAGAAAATTGAAATAATATCTGAACATAAATTAAGAAATAAAAATAAAGCAAAACTTGATTCTAAATTTGAAGATAAAGTTGCTTTGATTAAGATTTATCCTGGACAGAATGCAGATATTCTTGATTATTATGTCAAAAATAAATATAAAGGAATTGTTTTGGAACTTTCAGGACTTGGGCATGCGCCTACTAAAAGGGCGAGAAATCCATGGACAACAAAATTGAAAGAAGTTCAAAAAAAGGGAATTATTATATGTGCGACAAGCCAATGTATCTATGGAAGAGTTGATCCATTAGTTTATAGCAATGGAAGAGAAATTTTGGATACGGGGGTTATTTATCTTAATGATATGTTAGCTGAAACTGCTCTAGTAAAACTTGGCTGGGTTTTAGGACATAATGAATGGAATAAAAACAAAAAAGTAATCAAAGAAAAAATGCTTGAAAATTTTGCAGGGGAGCTAAATAACAGAATTGAATATGAAGAAAAAATATAAAACAAAAAAATGCTGGATTATCTCAGTTGGAATTTTCATTTTTTTAATTTTGATAATATCTCTTATTTACTTCTTTGTTGGGATTAATGAAAACGCATGGGTCAAAGATAATAGGGGAGTATGGATTAAACATGGAAATCCGACTACAACTCCTGAAGAAGTGTTAAAACAGGAACAAGTGATTTTATGTAGCATGGAACTATATATTCAAATAAGAAATCAAGGAATTAATTTTTCATCCCAGTGCATTGGGGCATGTGGAAACTATTCAATTGATATAGTTCACGTTCCAAGAACCACAGAAGATAATCTCCCGCAAAATCAATGTCAGGAATATTTAAAGAATGAAACTAGCAACCTTATTGAAATGGACAAATTAGGGGATATTGTAAAAATAGACTAATTCTAATGTTATAACTAATTAGGAGTTACAAATAGAAGAATTTAAATATACTAAAAAATTCATTTTTTTATGAAAATTAATGCTATCTATCATAAGATAAATGAAGAAGATTTTGATTCTTTTATGTCAAAATTAGTTGAAGCTTTAAAGGATAACCCTTCTATTATTATAGGTCCAGACGCATCTTTAAATTCGGGAAAATTAAGTAATAGAAAATACAAAGAAGAAGTTTATGAAGAATTGAGATTATTATCCTCAAAATCAAAATCCTTAATAGCTCCTGGTTCTATAACATATCCAATCAATGATTTTGAGATAGTTTGTGAATCTCCCCTATTTTATAGGGGGGAATTATTTGGAGTTTTTCACAAAGAAAAAGATAATGGGGAAGAAAGTTTAGCAAAAGAAAATTGTCTTATTTACAGAAGAGGGGATAATTCAAAAAACAAATTTAATTTCAAAGGGAAAGATATTGCTTTAGAAATCTGTGGGGACCATGGAAGCCAAAACGTTACTGGATGCGATTTAGAGCTTATTCTTGCTTACGATTCAAGAGCAGGATTTTGGCTTAATTCTTCAAATGATGGTTTTGCGAGAAAAGTTGTCCTCTGTGATGGTTATTCCCCAAAAATCGGAGCATTTGATTATGACCCTTCTAAAAGTCCAAGATTAAAATTAATTCCTGGCAAAAATAAGAAAATTTTTATGAGCTTTGAGATATAAAATGGATAAAAAGCATACAGATTTAGTTAATGTAGTTAAAAAAGAATTTTTGAAGAGAGATTTTTTAGTTGAAACAGAAAAATTTCTTCCTCTTGGAAAAGGTGCAGTGGATATATTTGCTGAAAAAGGGGATTTGAAAATTTATATGGAATTAAAATCAAGTCCAGCTTCATTAAATTCTAAAAAAGCAAATTCTCAAATTAATAAGTATAAGAACTTTTTTGGGAATGGAAATGTTTATTGTTTGGTCTCTCCAGGTTCTGACGGAGAGCCCAGAATTCAGTCTCTTGATAGGAAAATTAATTGTTCTTTGAAGAATTTTCAGTCATAATATTTAATAATCCTTGCTTGTTTTTATTTGTATGGAAAAAATGGATTATAACAAGGTAGGGTTTAAATCAGGGCTTGAAATTCACCAGCAGCTTGATACAAAAAAATTATTCTGCAACTGCCCTTCAGTTTTAAGACAGGATGAACCTGATTTTACAATAAAAAGAAAGCTGCATATTGTTGCAGGGGAATCGGGCAAGATTGATATAGCTGCAAAACACGAAGCTGAGAAGGAAAAAGATTTTTTTTATGAAGGATATGACACAACATGCTTGGTTGAATTAGACGAAATGCCTCCTTACGAAATTAATCAGGATGCTTTAGAGATTGCACTTCAGATTGCTATTTTTCTTAACGCTAAGATTCTTCCAATTAGTCAGATTATGAGAAAAACAGTTATTGATGGAAGCAATACTTCTGGATTTCAGAGAACTGTTCTAATTGCTCATGATGGATGGTTGATTACAAAAACAGGCAGGGTCGGAATTCAGAGTATTTGCCTTGAAGAAGATGCTGCAAGAATAATTGAAAAGAAAAAAGATTCAACTATTTACAGACTTGATAGGCTTGGAATCCCCCTAATTGAAATCGCAACTTCTCCTGATATGCAAACTCCTGAACAAGTTAAAGAAGTTGCATTATACTTAGGAAAAATTTTGAGAAGCTGTAAGGTTAAAAGAGGAATCGGAACAATAAGGCAGGATATAAATCTTTCAATAAAAAATGGTGAAAGAATTGAAATCAAGGGGTTTCAGGATCCGGACATGATGATCAAAACAATTAATTCTGAAATTGAGAGGCAACAATTTATTTTAAATTCGGGAAAAAGGATTAAGGGGGAAGTAAGAAACGCTCTGCCTGATGGAAGCACTGAATTTCTTCGACCAATGCCGGGAGCAGCAAGAATGTATCCTGAAACTGATTTGCCTTTGCTGAAAATTTCAAGAGATCTAACTAACATAGTAAAGAAAAATCTTCCTGAACTCAGAGAAGAGATTGAAAAAGATCTGGAGAAAGTTGGACTGAATGAAGAAATGATAAAACTTTTGTTTAAGCAGAATAAGATTGAGGAATTTAAAGAATTGATGAATATACTCAATGAACCTATTTTGGCTGCTAAAATGTTGCTAATTTTTCCTAAGGAAATCGCAGCTCATGAAAAAAAACCTGCTGAAGAAGTTCAGAAAATTCTTAATAGAGAAATTTTAAACTTTATTGCAGAGTATGTTAGTAATGGAAAACTTTCAAAAGAGCACATTAAACAAGTTATGGAAAGGATCGTTCAGGGAAAGGAAATTAAAGAAGCAACTGAATTCAAAAAACAAGAAGGGAACATTGAAGAAGAAGTTATGAAAATTATTAGGAATAAACCCGGACTTTCAGAAAATGCCTATATGGGTTTAGTAATGAAAGAGATGAAAGGAAAAATTTCTGGCGTAGAAGCGATGGAGATAATAAAGAAGTTAGTAATAAAATAAATTTATTTTTTTCTTCGTTTTTTTGTAGTTCTTTTTTTAGGTTCATCTTTTTCAAAACAGTCGTTCATTGCCTCACCTATATTGAATAAGAAAAGCCTAAATTCATTTTCAACATCTTTCCATTCAACCCAGTCTTTTTTCTTTAATTTTATTTCTAATTTTTTTTGAATCTCTTTCCTTTTCTTCATCGAGAATATATTAATGTATCCAGTTAAAATTACTATCCAAAAAACTATTGCATAAATAAGATTTATCGGGATAGAAATTCCGGTATTCATAAGTGATTCCATTAATTCCCATAAGTTATATGCATAAGTTGTGATGTAAATTCCCAACACAGCCCCAAAAATTGGTGCTGGAACATTAAAGGGAAAATTGAATTTCCAGAAAATTTTTGTGATTATAGTAATGACTAAGATTGTTATTGCTAATCCAAGATTATTAAGAAAAAAGGTCACTGTTTCAATATAAACCGGATTTTTAATATAATCCATAAGAACAAATGCTATCGTGAGCAGAATAACAAAAATTATGAATCCAACAATTTCCGAGATAATAATGTTCGAAATTGATTTTTCTCTCATTATCTATTTAACAAAAGAATATTTATAATTCTTACCACAAAACTAATAAATCCTTTTTCTCTGAAATTAACATGAACAAAAGGGTTTATATCTCGGAAGTTTTTAATTCAAAAAGCAAAAATGCAGAAATTGCGGGATGGGTAAAGAATTCCCGTGCATTAGGAAAAATAAAATTTCTTGTTTTAAGGGATATCTCTGGAGAAATTCAGATAACTGCCCCTGAAAAGAGTGTTGATAAAAAAGTATTTGACGTTATGGATAAAATTCCCCGAGAATCCGTTATTTTAATTACTGGAGAGATTAAGGACTCCAAACAGGCACCAGGGGGTAAAGAGATTATTCCTTCAAAACTTGAAATCTTAAATGAAGCAGAAGAATCTCTGCCGATTGATATTTCAAATTTTTCAAAAACAGAACTTCCAAAAAGACTCGACTACAGATTTTTAGATTTTCACAGCACAAGAGTTCAGGCGATTTTTAAAATTCAAAATGAAATTGCTCACTCTTTTAGGGAACATTTTTACAATAAAGGATACTTGGAACTACAATCTCCAGGAATAATAAGTTCCGCATCTGAAGGAGGAACAGAATTATTTCCTGTTCAGTATTTCGAAAAAAAAGCTTATCTTGCGCAATCACCTCAATTATACAAACAAATGCTTGCATGCTCAATGGAAAAAGCATTTATGCTAGGACCAAGCTGGAGAGCAGAGAAACACAATACAACCAGACACATCAATGAGATAAGAATGATTGATATTGAAGCTGCATTTCAAAATCAAGAAACAATAATGAAAGAACTTGAAGAAGCAGTTAAATATGTTGTTGGAAGAGTCTTGGAAAAATGTAAAACCGAACTTGAAGTTCTGGGGATTAAACATCTGAAAGTTCCTAAAGGAATCTATTTAAGTTATGAAGAAGCAATAAAAAAAGCTGATGGAAAAATTGGAGAGGACTTTACTCCAGAGCAGGAAAAGAAACTTTGCGAGATGTACCCTGGAGACATTATTTTCACATATTCATGGCCTGCTTCAATCAAGCCGTTTTATATTATGCCAAAGGATGCAAACCCCAAAGCAAAAGAAAGCTGCGGTTTTGACGCACTCTATGGGGGTGTTGAAATAAGTTCTGGAGGACAGCGTATCCATCTTCCTGAATTATTAACTGAAAGGATAAAGGCAAAAGGATTAAATCCAAAAAATTTTGCATCTTATATTGATTCATTTAGATATGGTGCTCCGCCTCATGCAGGTTGGGCCATCGGACTTGAAAGAATAACGCAAATAATTTGCGGATTAGATAACATAAAAGAAGCAACAATGTTTCCCCGAGATAGAGATAGACTTACCCCATAAATCCACTACTATTTAATAGTAACATTTAAATATAAGTGATGCTTTAACAGAATATGATAAACAAAGAAATATTAGAAGACCTTACAAAAGATTGTCCATGCAATAAACTTGATTGTGAGAAAAATAATTGGTGTTTTTTTAGAGATCTAGTTGAATCTACTGGATTGAGTAATAGGCAGATTGAACAGACGAGGTTAATTTATGATTATAAGTATATGCATTCTGAAAAAGAGGGGCAAGATATTGGAAAACAAAGAGCAACTAAAGAATTTATTGATTTATATGGAAAGAAATTTGCAGAAATTTACAAAGAGGGTATGAAAAATGGAGAATTGTTTGAAGCGGTATTTGGTTTCAAAAAAACACATACAGATCAGCAACTTAAAGACCATATAAAGAATAACTAAATTTTTATATCCTTTATTCTTAAAATTTCTATGGACTTTTTATTCCACAATATCTCTGAGAAAGAACGGGAAGAAATAAAGAAACAAGTTAGTTCTATACTCCAATCTTTTGCGAAAAAACTTTCTGAGATTGATAATAAATCGGAGGAATCTTTTATTGAAAGAGAAAAATTTGAGAGAAAGGAAGACGGGAAACCCCTTGAATTGTCTAGAGAAATCATGTTTGAAAATGCGCTTGAAAAAAATGATGATTCTATAATTGTCGAAAGGAGGAAATGGTAAAATGACGACCCTTTCAAAGCTTCAAAATTATCTTTCTGAAATCGAGAAGAATGACAAAAAAGGCAAAAAAATAAATGCGTTTCTACAATTAAATCCTCATGCAATTGAAGAAGCAAAAAAAATTGATGAGAAAATAAAAGTAGGGAAAGGAGGAAAGCTTGCAGGAAAAATTATTTCTGTAAAGGCAGTTATAAATGTTCTTGGATTAAACGCATCATGTGGGAGTAAAACCCTTGAAGATTATAAAAGTCCTTATGATGCAAGTGCTATAGAAAAAATAAAGGAAGAAGATGGATTGATTATTGGGGTAGTAAACTGTGATGAATTTGCATGCGGATGGAGCGGAGAAACTTCTGCCTTTGGAGCTACAAATAACCCCCAAGCATTAGGATTTGTACCTGGAGGAAGTTCAAGCGGAAGTTGTGCAAGTGTTTCTGCAGACTTTTGTGATATGTCTCTTGGAAGCGATACTGGAGGGAGCATAAGAGTTCCATCTAGTCATTGCGGGGTTGTTGGATTAAAACCGAGCTATGCTTCTGTGAGTAGATACGGATTAATTGATATGAGCATGAGTCTTGATCAAATCGGGCCGATAGCAAAAAATGTTTCTGATACAGCTTTGCTTTTTGATGTAATAACTGGAAAAGATGAAAGAGATGCTATAAGCATCGGAAGCAAAATTGATTTAAGAGAAATAGAAAAAATTCCAAAAAATTTGAAGGTGGGAATTCTTGATTTCAAAATTCATGATTCACGGATACAAAAAATTCTCGAAGAAAAAATTTCTGAAGCAGCAAAAAAGTATAAATGGGAAATTAAGAGAATAAAATTGAACTATATCGATTTTGCTGTTGCTACTTATTTCCCAATTGTTTATACCGAATTTTTCTCGGCAACTAGAAAATTTGATGGTAGAAGGTATGGAAAAAGAATTGAAGAAGTCTGTGGGGGCGAAGTTTTAAGAAGAATTATTGCAGGAAGTGAGGTTAGCAAAGCAGAAAATGAAGGAAGATATTACCATCTCGCATTAAAGGCTAGGAAATTGATTGAAGAAGAATTCAAAAAAACTTTCAGGAAATTTGACTGCATAATCTGCCCTACTGTTCCAAGACTCCCTCACAAAATAGGGGAAAAAATCCCAATTGAACAGATGTTTCAGTATGATGCTCTAACATGCCCAATTAATCTTTCAGGAGACTGTGCAATAAGCATCCCTTTAGGGAAAATAGAAAATATCCCTATAGGAATGCAGATAATATGTGAAAAATTTAATGAACAAAAACTACTACAGATAGCAAGGGGAATTGAAAAAGTATAATCGGCTGGTCATAAGATTAAGTTTATTGGGCAGTAAGTTTAAAAGGAATTTAAAGTTCTTCTTTTTATGAAGATAGGGGAAATAGAAATTAAATGGCTTGGACATTCAGGCTTTTTAATAAAGAATCACAAAATCATTTACATAGACCCTTATAACATAAAAGAAAATTCAGAAAAGGCAGATATTATTCTAATCACACATAGTCATTATGACCATTGCAGCATAGCAGATATAAAGAATATAATAAAAGAAGGGACTAAAATTGTTCTTACTGCAGACTGCCAAAGCAAGGTAACAAGATTCCAGACCCCCGTGGATATACACATAGTCGAACCTAATCAAGAAATTGCATTCGGAGAATTAAAGATTTCGACATTACCTGCATATAACCTTGATAAAACATTTCATTCAAAAGGGGAAGGATGGGTTGGATATTTAATAAAAATGAACGGAGTTTTAATCTATCACGCAGGGGATACCGATTTAATCCCAGAAATGCAGAAACTTACAGGTTATAAACAGCCAGGAAAAGAATTCATTGCACTTCTTCCGATAGGCGGGAAATTCACAATGAATGCAGAAGAAGCCGCAGAAGCAGCTAAATTAATCAAACCAAACATCGCAGTTCCAATGCATTACGGAATAATTAGGGATGGGCATGATGATGTTGAAGAGTTTGTAAGTTTATGTGAAAAAGAAGGAATTAACACCACGGTTCTGGAGAAGGAATGAGAGATGATTTTTCTAAACGCAAAAAAGATGTTCTTTCAAAATCAGACAAATCTTCAATAGGAAAGTGGGATGAAAAGATTGCAAAACTCTGCGATAAAATAAATTCTTTGGAAAATTATTACACCACTTCGTCATGTTCGGGCAGAATTATTTTAATGATTGATCAAGAGAAAAAGGGAGCAGATTTATTTGTTTTTGTTTCCCACAAAAAAATTTCTTTTGAAGAATTGAAAGATAAGTTGTATTTGGCTTTAAAAAAGAATAAAAAAATAAAATTTAAATTTGAACCTTGTATCCTCCATATTTCTTGCAAGACATTAGAAGATGCTGAAAAACTTTATGAGAAGGCAAAAATTGCAGGATGGAAAAAATCAGGTATTATCGGAATAAAAAATGGTTTTACAATTGAATTAAACAGCACAGAAAGATTAGAATTTCCAATAATTCAAGATAAAAAGATTTTAGTCAGCGAAGAATTTTTGAAAATCGTCCTAGAAGAATCAAACAAAAAATTAGAAAAAGTTTGGGAAAAGATTCGGAAGTTGGAAGTAGCGATAAAATAACTATTTTCCAGAGAATATAAGAATTTTTAAATAAAAAATGCCTCACTTTTTTAATATTAATTTAAACATCAAGTAGATTAAATTGATATTAGTTGATGAGGCATTCTTTCTTTAATAATAAATGGAAATGTGTGAAATATTTAAACATTTCGTTAGAGAAAAATACATTTCCGAGTCTCGAATAACGAGATTAATATAGAAGTACAAGGGAGGAATAAAAAAAATGGTATTAGATTTTGCAAAAGAAGCGATTGAGAACGCAGCAACTCACAGCATTAATTTTGATGAATTGAAAGCTGGAAAAGCTAACATCAAAGTTGTTGGTGTAGGAGGAATGGGAAGTAATGCAATAACTTGGCTTTACAACAAAGGAATCAACGGCGCTACTGTATATGCATGTAATACTGATGCACTTCACCTAAGTGTCACCAAATCTGATGAGAAAATTCTTATAGGGAAAGAATTGACTAGAGGACTTGGATGCGGCGGTATGCCTCAGAGAGGAAGAGAAGCTGCAAAAGAAGCTTTGGCTGAGTTGAAAAAGGCGGTAGGAAGCGCAGACATGGTATTCGTCGTAGCAGGAATGGGCGGCGGAACAGGAACAGGGGCAGCACCAGTAATATCTCAAATTGCTAAAGAATCTGGAGCAGTCGTTATAGGAGTTGTCACAATGCCTTTCGAATCAGAAAGAGCAAGACTTGACAAGGCTGAATTCGGACTTCAGGAATTAAGAGAAGTTACTGATACAACAATTGTTCTTGACAATAACAGGCTTGTTGATATTGCAGGGCAATTGCCAATTGAACAGGCTTTTGCTGTTGCTAATGAATTAATAAGCACAATGGTAAAGGGTATTGTTGAAACCATTACATTGCCAAGCTTGATCAATCTCGACTACGCAGATGTTTCAGCTATAATGAAAGACGGCGGTGTTGCAGTTATTGGAATCGGGGAAGCAGACACACAGAACAAGGTTATGGAAGCATGCCAGCAAGCTCTTACACATCCTCTACTCGATGTGGATTATAAAGGAGCAACCGGAGCTTTGATACATGTAACTTGCGGACCTGATTTGAAATTGGAAGAATTCGACTTAATAGGCAGAGTTGTTTCTGAAAACTTGAATCCAGACGCAAATGTAATCATCGGAGCAAGAATCAGCAAAGAATTCACCGGAAAAGTAAGAGTTATAACTATAATGACTGGTGTCAAATCTCCATATGTTCTCGGAAGAGACATTGAAGAAAACACTTCATCACGCCCAGCTCATAAAGAAATGTCTGATCTTGGAATTGAAGTTTGGTAAGAAATCAGTTTATTTTAATTTTTTATTTTCTATTTTCCCCGGGAAACCGGGGATTTTATTTTTATTTTATTATTCTTTCATCCACTTTTTTTGGATGTTTCATCTTTGTATTGCCATAAGAATTAAAATATAAAATCCTATCCAACTCTATTTTTACATGCCTTGTTCTCGGTTTTTCAGCTTCATAACCAATTGGAAAGATTGCTTCAATATTTACTTCATCAGGGATTTTTAATTCTTCTTTAATCTGTTCTTCAACAAAATAACCTACCCAACAAGTTGAAAGCCCTGCTTCTTCTATACTTAAGAAAAAATTCTCCATTGCTGCCCCCGCCTGCTGTCTACAGAAAATTTCTCCTATCTTCCCGTATGCATTTATAGGACGTGAAGGATTTGAACATACAACCACAAGGTATTTTGCATCTGCAATAAATTGCTGTTGACATGATTCCGAAATTTTTTTTATTTTTTCTTCGTCATCGATTAGAATAAATTTCACTGTATAATTATTTCCTGCCATTGGAGCAAAACGTGCAGAATTGATGCATTCGATAATTGTTCTCCAATCAGGCTTTTTTTTGCTAAACTTCCTGACGCATCTCCTATTCTGAATCGTCTTATCTAACTCCATTAGATATAAAGAAATCTAAATTATAAAAAGGTTTGGGCTTTTTCACAAATAATAGCTTCATTATTTCTTTCATTTATAAAAAGATTAACTTCTTTTTTCCCTGTTAAATCTTTTTCGTAAAGATTCCGTGTTTTCCAATAATCTTTTGGATCAACATTATATCTAAGAACAACTTTTCCTGCCTTTATCCGTTTTAATGTTTTAGTTATTCCTTCAAATTTATTTTCAGAAATTTCCAGAATTTTGTAAGGGACTAGAAAATTAGATTTTACAAATTCATTTGATAAGAACACAGGTTTATTCAATTTCAATAAGTCTAAGTTAAACTTATTTGATAACTCGTCAATTAAACCTGCTAATATTATCGCGGGGTCTATTGAATATAGATACTTAAAATCTTCTGCAGAAAAAATTTCTTTACTCTTCATTTCTTGTTTAGAATTTATCAATCTTTCTTTTGAGGGCAATGAAATAACAGATTTGTCACAGGTTTTTAATTCATTAAAATATAAGGTTAGTCTATTCAGTTGATTATCTAAAGAGATAAATTCCTGTTCAAAAAAATTTTCTTCCTTTAATCTTTCAATATCTTTTGTGAAGGGGGGTATTTCTATTGCTATCTTTGATGTTAATTTAGAATATACCTCAAGAATTTTATTTATTGGAGGACTTATTTTATCTAATGTTCTTTCTGTTTGCTCAGGACGTTCCGTATCCATAAAGATTACATCAGGCGATTCTTTAGAAATTTTTTGGACAACGCTTTTGTTCAAAGCATCTCCATTAATTACGTCCACATTTTTTATTCTAAGCTTTTTTATATTTTGTAAAAGAAGGTTTATTTTTGTTTTGTCAATTTCTATCGCGATGACCTTTTTGCATTTCCTTGAAAAAGCAACAGTCTGACCGCCAATTCCTGCACCAAGATCAACTAGAGTATTACACTTCAACCGTTCAGCGCGATAGTTTGCAATCTGTTCTGGTGTGGCAAATCTTAAAAATTCTTTTGGGTTTTGTAAATTTTCCTGATTGATTATATTCTGTTTTTTTGAACGAGACATATTAAGTTCAGTTCAGTTAAATTTATAAATTATATTCCTGTTTTTTTATTATGGGAACATATCCACCAGATCCAAAAAAAAGAAAACTTGATTATAACATAGCCCAGAACATTTATGACGATTTCGCAAAGGCTTGCAGTAGAAAAGGATTTGCGCCACAAGTTGTTCTTGAAAAATTAATGGCTAAGTTCAATCAGACAGGGCAGATTTAATTTTTAATCGGAACTTATTTTTTCTTTAGTCATCTTTAATAATTCAATCATTTTATTCATGTGATATTCTATTCTTTCTCTTTTATACTTGAACATGTTCTTCATATGTTCTTTTTCTGCATTTTTGTCAATCATATCATCTAATAATTTTTCTGCTTCATACTGTTCCATTTCATGGATTGCAATCTTCTCCGCTTCTGAATAAATTTGATTATAAACTTCATCTACTTTTCCTTCTTTTAATAATTTAATTAAATTTCTCACTTTAAGAATATTTATTTCTACCATTTTTTTAAACGTCCCCGGCAGGACTCGAACCTACGACCCCATGATTAACAGTCATGTGCTCTACCAACTGAGCTACGGGGACCTATCAAGCAAAATTTTTTTTGATATTTAAAACTATCTTTTGGACTTTTTCTTTTCCTTCAATCCCAAATCAAGAACTGGATGAACATGATGTTTTTCCAGGTAACTATAAACATTTGCTTGTTTTGAACCCTGAATTATAGAAATAACTGCGTCATGTGCATTTTTTATATATTCTGGAGAGCCGATTATTCCAATATTATTCTCTTTAATTTCAAAAAAACATTCTGTTAATTCATTTAATGTTTTCAGTGTTTTACCTCCACTGCCAATTATTCTCGCCCTTATTCTTTTATAATCCTTTTTTGGTGTATAATCCTTTATATTCAAAACTTCAAAGACAAAATCTTCTGTTTTTATCATTAGTGCTGCATAAACAGGGAAACCAAAATTTATAGCATCAATAACTTTTTCAGCAACATATTCTTCTTCGACATCTCCTTCAATTGAAACTTCTTTCTCTTTTGCAGAAATTTTCACGCCTAATTCTTTTTCAATTTTTTTCTTATTCTGGATTATCTTAGAAACCTTTTCTGAAAATATATTTTTCATTTTAAAACTCGGATTTCTCTGTTTTGAGGTATTGATTTTTCTTTAACCATTCAACCTGATTGGGTTTGTATTTTAGAATTATGTCTCCTTTGTTTTTATCAAGCTCCCAAGGTTCTACAATAACAACATCACCAGGACGGAGCCAGAGTTTTCTTTTAAGCCTACCAGGAACTCTGCAATTTCTTGTTTTTCCATCCAGACACGCAACCATCATTTTGTTCCCTCCAAGTCTTTGTTCTATAATACCAATTGATTCTTCCCCTCTCGGCAATGGTGCACGGCTAACAGGCTGATTTTCATTTTCTTCAAGATTTTTTTGCATATTCATAAAAAAGGAAAATTGTTTATAAATATGTTGTAAAAGCCTATTTTTTTATTTTCTTTTCCAATTTCTTCTTTAACTTATCCTTTTGATGAATGATTATTGAAAAACAGCCTATAGAACAACCGAATGCATAAGCAAGGATCAATACCCAGTTTATAGAAATAACTATCTTCTCAATTATAAAGAAGTTCAACAAAGTTATTAAAATTGTCATTAATGACGCAGGGAGCGCTTGTAATCTTCCAACGAATATGTAATAAAGAGTTACTAATACATCGGTCAGTATTCCTAGTGCTAGCATTGCTATTATTTCTATTATCATTTTGTTCTCCTAAACCGTAAGGGTCTATTTCTTCCATTTTAGTTTTTATTGAATTGAAAATTTTTTTAATTTTAATCAATTTTACCACCTATATTTTATTAGGAAAAGGAGGATATATAAATCTTTTTTGGGCCTATAATAAGACTAATGCAAAAGGAATCCCCTGAATTTCCTTTATTCCTTCTTTATCAATTATGCCAGCCTTTAACGCAGTGCATATAGAATTCTCCCCTACAATATTAAAAGTTGCATCCTCATTACGCATCCTTCTCATTATAACAATCGCCTCATTCTCTGGAAATTCCTCTTTACCATAAAAATTCTCTTTTATGTCTAATTGAAAGTCTCCTTCTTCAAATTTTTTCCCTATTAAATCAGAATCACAAACTGCAACCAGATTTCTATAAGAGGGGATAATTTTGACAATAACCATAATTCTCAAGAGATAATTCCGTTTTTATATCTTTTTGAGAAATATGACCTTGCACAAAATGAATAATAAAAAATAATTTAATAAATTTACTTTTTGCCCATCATTCTGCAGACGGTTGTTCCACATTTAGGGCATTTTCCTTTCATCATTGTGGTTCCTCTTACAGTCTTACTTTCTTTTCCATCTTTCATATCTACACTTTCTTTACATTTAACACAATAAGCTTGTACCATTTTTCCTCCCTTGGTGTTTATAATATACAAATTCTATGAATCTGTTGAATCTTAGAAATTTTCTTAACTTTTAAATGTTTATATTCATCTTTTGAATTAACAAATTTTATATATGATGTTTTCTAATCTTGACCATGCGGAGGTGGCACAGCGGCTACTGCATTCGCCTGCAGAGTGAATATTCGTGGGTTCGAGTCCCACCCTCCGCTTTAGCTTATTTAGTAGTATAATCTGTCTTAAAAGAAATCCCTACTGCTTTTTTTATAAGTCCTTTTCTATTTTCAGGAATTTTCTCTTTTTCGGCTTCCTTCAAATAATTCAAAACCTTTTTTCTTCTTAATATCAAAGGTAATTTTGAACTTATTTTAGGCCCGCCGATACATCCGCCCTTACAGAAAGTTACGTCAAGAAATTTTATCTTTTTATCCGGATTATTAAGAAAGTTAATTACTCCATCTATACCATCAAGAGCGATACTCTCCTCTAAGGGAATTATATTTTTTAGGCCAGCTGTTTTTGAAAGCCCTCCAGCAATAGGATAAATTTTGGTATAATCGTTATAAAACCTATCAAAAATTCCAATCTCTTTTTTTGAATATTTTTTGTTTGTTAATTTGTTATCGTTAAATAATTTTTTTAATTCAATATTATCAATAACATAATTGACATAAGGGGAACTTTGTGCTTCAATTTTCTTAAAATTACAAGGAGCAATAAAAATCATTTTGTGATTAGGATAAATTTTTTTGCAGATTTTCGCAGTTGCTATCATTGGGCTATCTACGGGAATAAGATTTTTTTTGTAATTAGGAAATTTCCCCCTTATAGTCTCGACAATTCCAGGGCATACACTTGAGATCATTAATCCCTCCGATTTTTTTAGTATCTCATGATATTCATGATTTATCATCTTAGCTCCAAAAGTCAATTCTACAACTTTGTCAAAACCTAAATCCTTTAACTGATAAATTATTTTAGGGTAATCAAAATCAATTACAAAACTAGGAGCTAGCATTGCTACACATTTTTCTTTCAAAGGGAAAGTTAAATTTTCAACACCTTTTTTCATTTTAAGCGCCCCGGACAGGATTTGAACCTGCGACCCTTAGCTTAGAAGGCTAATGCTCTATCCAGGCTGAGCTACCAGGGCTTAGTTAAAGTAAGAAAAAATTCTATTTAAAACCTTTCTATTAAACTTCAAACTTGTCTAAATCATTAGCCAAAAAAGAATTCTTGAAGATTTTTTTGGCAGTTTCTAAAATTTTCTTAGGATTTTTGCTGTATCTTTGGCTGATATGGGTAATAATAAGTTTATCTGAATTTGATTTTTTCGCAATTTCTGCAGCTTGTTTTGAGGTAAGATGTTTATACTCTTTTGCTTTATCAACAAGGTCTTCTCCAAAGGTTGATTCACATATTAATAAGTTAGAATTTTTAACAAAAGGGGTAATTCTGTCATTAAAAGAAGTATCAAGTACAAAAGAAATTTTTTTCCCTTCTTCTTGATAAGTAAAATCTTTGGCCTTGTATTTCTTCCCCTGATAAGTAATATTCTTCCCCTCTTTTAATTCTTTTAAAATTGGTCCCTGAATCTTTGTTTTCTCAAGTTTCTTCTTATCGATTCTTATTTTACTTTTTTTTATAAATGAATAAGCATTGCAAGGAATCCCATGACTCATACCCTTTGATTCCAAATAAAAATCATCATTCTCAAAGAATTTTCCTTCAACTTCTTCAACACTTATTTTCAACTTTTCTTGGAATACGAAAGTTTTAAGCATATTCTTCATGAATTCTTTTGTCCCCTTTGGCCCATAAATATAAAGTGTTCTATTATACCCGCTAAAGCTCAAGGTTTGCAACATTCCCGGAATTCCAAGAACATGATCCCCATGCCAGTGAGTTATTAAAATTCTCGTTACTTTATTAGGATTTAATTCAGCTTTTCTAAACTGTCGTTGAGTTCCTTCGCCACAATCAATAAGAATATTCTCATCTTTGTATTCTAAAAGTATAGAAGTATGATTTCTTTCCGCACTTGGAACAGCATCAGAAGTTCCTAGAAAAATTATCTTAATTTTTTCCATTAATAAAATAAGGAAAAAACATTTATATAAGTTATTAATTCAAATAAATTAGATTAAGAAGTATTTATTTCTTTAAGGCAGTTGATGCCGGAGAAATACAGATTATTGTGTCCCCTCTTAAAAAAGTCAACCCAAGATTTCTTTTTATCTCGTTGTTTTGCATTTCTTTCACATTATCCAATACCAAATTGATATGGATATCAAAAGCTAAGAGAGTTCCTGCAAATTGTTTATCCCCCTTCAAATAAACTAAAACTTCTTTTCCTTTTGAATTATTTAATAAATCCAAAGGTCTTTCAATTCCGTTAACCATAATCTAATTCATTTGAGTTCATTTATAAAAGTTTCGTCAAAAGAAAATATAATTAAAAATATAATAGGCTTTGTTGAGAAAGTCTTTATATAGGTTTACTTTTTCAACAAAGCCAATATAATAGAAAGGTATTTAAACAAAAAATCAAAAAACCTATTATGGATAAAGGGAAAAAAATTTCGGGGGGCAAATATGTGCCTTATAGAAAGAAAAAATCAAGTGAGATAGCTGGGCAAAAAAGAATAATAAAATTAGGAGTTGAAAAAATAAAAACAAAAAGAATAAGGGGCGGTAACAGAAAAATATTTTTGCTTGGAGCTAAAATGATAAATATACAAGAAAATGGAAAAAATAAAAAGATGGAAATAAAAAATGTTCTTGAAACACCTTCAAACAGATTCCTTGCAAGACAGAATGTCATAACAAAGGGAACAATCGTTTTAACAGAACTAGGTAAAGTTAAGGTAACAAATCGCCCTACACAAGAAGGAGTAATTAACGGAATTCTTGTTGAAGAAAGTAAATAAAAATTCACCTTTTTAACAATAATCACTTTTGCCTTAAAAGACATTTACTATTTAGGCAGAGTTAAAAAAAGAGAAAGATTTATATAAGGAAAACATTTATAAACCATATTAAGGATTTTCAAATAAAATGAATTTTGTAAAAAAATGTCCCGAATGTGGAAGTATTAATCTAACTTATGATTCTCATCTTGGGGAAATAATCTGCAATGATTGTGGTCTTGTTATCGAAGAAAAGATGGCAGATAGCGGAATGGATTTACAAGGGAAATTTGATAAAGACGAAAAAAAGGGGCGTGGTGGAGCTCCGATAAGCATGCAGAAGTTTGATAAGGGGCTTACAACAAATGTCGGTGAAATATCGGATATCTATAAATTAGAGCCAGGACAAACAAGAAAATTCTTGAGATTAAAAAAATGGCAGGAAAGGGTTTCAACTTCTATTGAAAGAAATTTAAGATTGGCGATGGCGGAATTAAGAGTAATTGCATCTTATCTCAATCTCCCCAATGTTGTAAGAGATGAAGCATCAAGAATCTATAATTATGTCCTGCAAAGAGGATTAGTACGAGGAAGAAGTATGGAATCTGTAATTGCAGCATGTTTGTATGCTGCTTGCAGAAGTTACAATATTCCAAGGACTTTAGATGAAATGGCAACTGCATCAGATGTAGAAAGAAAAGAGATCGGAAGAACTTACAGGTTTATAATAAGAAAATTAGGAATAAAAGTTAAACAAAGTTCTCCAAAAGATTATATTTCAAGATTTTCTTCTGTTCTGAAACTTTCTCCGAAAACGCAAAATGACGCATTAAATGTCTTGAAAAACGCAGAAAAAGTTGAATTAACTTCTGGAAGAGGTCCCGCAGGAATTGCTGCTGCTGCTCTTTACGTCGCTGCATTAATGAACGATGAGAAGAAAACACAGAGAGAGGTCGCTGATATTGCAGGAATAACTGAAGTTACAATTAGGAATAGATATAAAGAATTGATCGAAAAGCTTAAACTGGAAGATAAGATTAAAGAAAAAGAAGTAGTACAAAGATAATTCTAAAACTTTTTATATTATCAATTATGATATTTCTTGTAAGCGGGAGTGCCAGAGTGGTCAAATGGGACAGGCTTAGGACCTGTTGGCTTAGTGCCTGCGTAGGTTCAAATCCTATCTCCCGCATTTTTTAATAACTTTTTAGGGGTTACAAAAAGAAACATTTATAAATATTTTTTCGGTAACAAATTTATGAAAAATAATTTAATATCTAAGTTAATTGCAGGAACTATCATAGTTGGGGCATTATCTGGATGCAGTACACGCCCTGAAAGAAAATTTCCTCAAGGGCAGATAACAAATGTTCAATATTCAATGATAAATCAAAAAATAGCGCCTTACAAACTAGAAGAACAGGTTTTGTATAATGACGGAGAATATTTTCAGAAAACAAACAAGACCGAAGAAACATTACCCATTGCTATCTGGCGCTATAATGATGTTACAAGAAAGATTGGTTCAAAGTCTAGTAAAATTGAATTAGAATCAGAGAAAACATATATTCCTACATTAGTTGAAATAACCAACAAGAAAGGTGAAAAGATAAAATGGGCGGAGAAAGTCAATTTAAGGACAGATGGTCCTTATGCATTAAAGGCATTTATGTCCCCATTAAATAAGTCGAAGGTAGCTGCTTATGAAAATAAATTTGGCTATAAGATAATAACAACTGAAGATGGAGCTTCCTTCGCAATAAATACCATAAAAATTCTTGATAAAGAATATTTCTTTCCATACATACCTAATACCTCTGAAGAAGAAGGAAAATTTCTTCCTTATCTTTTAATCCCTATAGAAGATGATGAAGACACAAATAAAGAAGCAGTAATAGAAATAAAAAATAAATGTGGAAACTTGTCTATATACCACAAAGATAAAATTTACAGACCTATTGAAACAGGATATTTAGAAAAATTAAGAAAAAAATGGCAGAAAGAAGGAGAGGAATTAACTAATAATCTAATAAAAGAAGGAAAAATAAAAGTAATCACAAACAGAATAGAATCTCTTCCTAACACAAATAATAATTTAATTATGTATGATAACAAAAAAACAAATTTTTCTCCAGGAGAAGTAATTACTAATTAAATTTTATAATTTATTGTATAGATGAGACCTGTCCAGAATTTGCAGTTTTCTGGACTAATAAATTCTTTAACCAAGCCATATCTTCTTCAGGTGCTCCGAAAAATAAAAACCCGCCGTTCTTTCCTCTTAAAGTACTACAATCTTGTTCGGTGAGAATTCCGTCGAAAACTAATTGGTCTGAAAAAGCTTGATTGTCCGAATATGTTCCGCCGTTCGTTAGCCCTGAACTCGTAAGGATATTATTTACCTGAGTTATTGCAGTGTTCACTGTCCATCTCGGCCTAAGGTTATTCACTACTGTAGCGGTCAAATCTACTACTGGCCTATATGCTCTATAGATATAGATCACATCGTTATTTGCAGAATCACTGATTTGTGAAAGAGAAGTTGTATAGTCTTCTGCAATCTGCCCATTTAAATCGGTATAAAAATAGTAATCAATACCCGAGGTTCTTGAAAAAATCCCTACAGTATCAAATATGTTACACCCCTGCCCTATTAAAACAACATCTCCAGGCACAAGATTGCTAACATTCACTTCTGTAAGTTGGGTATTAGAAGATAATAATGAAGACAATGTACTAATAGACGAAACTCCTGAAAATCCGGTAATTCCGGAATTAGTTAATGAATCAATTACTAATTGGATATCACTCTCTGAAGAACCTACAAGGCTAGAAGCTTGATTATAAATTTTTGTTCCTATTGATGAAGAAGTTGTAGCGGTACTAGAAGTAGTTATACTAGAAGTACCTGAATTACAACAAGCAGCATTAGAATTTCCATTTAAAGCAGTTATGCATGCTTGAGCATAAGAATCTATACCCGTACCGATTTGTCCATTAGTACATGAAGACGCACTGGCTTGACAAGTTCCTCCTGCGCTAGTGCAAGCATTACTCACACTAGAAGTTTGAGACGAAGAAGTTGTTGATGGCTGGATTGAATTAGGATTAACATCCCCAATGTACCTAAAAGCTTTATAAAAATACCAGGTATTTGAATTAATAGGAATTACTTGAAGAGCTGCAGGCATAATTTTCCCTAACAAATCTGTTATACCCGGAGCTCCGAATGCATTTATATTTTTACCATCTGTACTATAGCTATCAAATATTGTGATATGCTGAGTTTTTACTGCATTCTCTCCAAATATAACAATGTCTCCTTTTTGCAATTGGCTCGATGTAACCTCAGTAAAATCACCACTAGTCTCAAATATTGGAATTAGATAATTAATATCTTCCAAATTTGTATGTGCATTATCATTAAATACAGTCTGCCCATTACTGTTTACTGTACCCCCAAGATTGACAATTGCAGGAGTTTTAATGCCTGCATCAATCAAAACACGAGACACAAATCTTGCACAAACTTCATTTTGACTACCATCTGCTCTATGTTCAACCCATCCTTCATCAGCAAAATTTTTTGCAGTTTGCCATATATTTAACTCAATAGGGCTTAAGCCCTGCAATATCGTCTGTGAAGTTGAAGTACTGGGATTAGTTAAAGAAGTTGTAGTTGTTGCAGTAGGTTTTGGAAGTTGTGCATACAAAGCTGTGAAAATTGCGGCATATGCATTTCCTCTCAGATATAATAATTCAGCTTTTTGGCTACTCCAAAATACTTGCCCCATTGCATTATTAATCAGGCTTATTTTAGTTGGATTGTCACTCTCAGCTTGTATTTGTTGGACTACAGAAGAAAATTGGTCAGCGCTTAATGTACCTGTAGTATTTGATAATATACTTAGATAATTCTGTTGTATCTGATTAAGTGTTTCATTTGCGAGCGGTGTTGTACCTATAACATTTGAAACGCTCTGAGTATCAATCCAACACCCCATGCTAGGAGTATCACAATATCCAACTTCTTGCCATCGTGAATTTGCTGTTCCCGCATATGGGTCTGTCCCCTGCCCAGGATTGGCAGTTGCGCAGACTCTGATTATTCCCTGATTATAAATTGCAGGATTTGCTAACTGAGTAGCTGCTGATTGAGCATTTGGATTAAGTAAGCTATAAGCACTCGCACTTCCTGAAACGCAATTTGCTGTTGTTGTTATATTTCCTTGACTAGCCTCACTGCTGACATAACTATCCTGGATATAGTTAGATGCAAAAGAAGTTGAAACCTGCTGGAATCCGCAGTCTTCCTGTCCATTAACATTGACACAAAGTTGTTTGTATCCAGATGTTGTAACGAAGTCTGTTGTATTATCAACAGTACTGCCAATAGGGATATAACCAGAAGCTACAACTGTTGATTGCGCAACATCTTGATAATATGAACTAGAAGGGGTTCCTTTTAGATATACCTGATAATATGCTCCTGAATCCTGTCCTGCATAAATGTGATAGTAAACATTATATTGAGAAGTTGGTGGATTTGTTGCAGTTGAGAATGGGATCTCGTCGAATCTTGCTGTAAACTGTGAAGGGGAATCAGGCTCTGTTAATGTATTTAGTAATTGTCCTGAAGAAGGATAAGCTGCGGAAGTGAATAATTGACAAACGTCATTACCGCTAATATTTTGTGTTCTTTCTAAAAATGCTATCTTTGAATTTGCTCCATAAGAATTTACAAGGTAATTAACTTCATTCTGAACACTTGTCCATGCACTTGCAACATTAAGATATTCTCCTCCGCCTTGTACATTCTGCCCTGCAGCTGTTTCAAGCAATGATGGAACTATCATGTTTGCTAAAGGCAGAGCCTGATTCCAGAAGAAATCACATAAGTAAACACTTTCAATCTCATCACAAATTCCAACTTGTTGTCCGGTAGTTAAACTTTCATTCAAACAGGACAGAAAAGAATTTTCAATGGATAAAAGTGAGTCAATTCCTGCCTTGATTCCTGTAAGGCAAACTGGAATAAGGATTCCTTCTTGTATATTAGGCAAACATAATGCTATGCTTCCAATTATTCCAGTTTGAACAACGTCTGTGACAGGATATTTTCCTCCTAGATTACATCGACTTGAAGGACAGATTACAGGATCGCATACATTAAAGAGGGTTAAACAATCTTTTGGAGACATGAAGTCCTGGCATTCATACTGAGGAGTATTTGAAGCAGGAGGCCCGACATTAACTACTGCATTCAGAATTTTAACCTTTCCCGACAATCCTGGTTTGTATAATGTTGTTGCCTGCTGAATTGCCTGAACTGCTTGACTTATTTCTGTTGTTGCCTGTTGTTGAGTCAGCCCCGGAAATTGATTATATGCCTGTCCTGTTCCTGTATTTATTAGCTCACAGATATCATCACCTCCAGTGTTTTGAAATTCCTCAAGCCCGTTTGGCCCAACATTACACAGATAAAAACTATTAACTCTTGCAGACGCTTCATAAGATAAACTTGGTGATGAACTGCTCCCCCCCGTTGGAAGAGTCTGTACTGTCGCAGCATACCATCCATTAACCAAGTCAAAAGGAACAATTGCTGGCATTCCCTGATATGGGGCTGTTGCATAATAAGTCAATTCAGGATTCTTGTAGGTATTATGATAGGAAGCTGAATTAACAGTTACGAAATACATTTTCTTCAAATCAGTTGGAGGATTGCTTACAAGAATTCCTGACATACTATAAATTGCAAGACTTGGCGAAGTTGCGGGAGGTAAAAGTGCGATTGGCATTAGCGAAGTTCCTGTAGCAGTAGTACTATTTAATACAACGATATATTGCCCTCCATCCGGAAAAGACTCGACAATAGCAATAGGATTACTGTCAGAAAATCCAGGTATTTCATTAGCTCCCAAATCCTTATTAGTTAATCCGCTATAATATTCTTTTGTTGCAGTATTATTTGCTTGAAGAGCAGTAACTTGGCTGGGATTAATCCCAAAACTATTTGCAAGACTTGAAAGTTGTGCAAAATTTCCTGAATTTGTTTGCACGGCAGATAAGTCAGAATAAAGTCCCTGCCCTGCAATCTGCTGCAAATCGCTGTTACCATTCGCGCTAGCTAAAATTGTTGCATAAAGATCTATGTCCTGTAATTGAGCAGTAGTATAGATACTATTTTTATATCCTTGATAAGATAAATCTGTGAGAATTGCCGTTTTATCTATTGACTTTCCTACTCCTGAAGGGTCTGTGATATTAGTTCCAGGGAGATTGTTAATAGCATTACTGACTTGCGGTGCAAATTGCTGCATAAATGCGTTAGTGTTAACATTGGTGGTCAATCCTTGCTGTGTTGAACTTCCCTGCTGAAGTTGCTGAACTTGTAAATTCTGATTATTAATCGCAGTAGTAAATGCTGAAACATCGCTGTCTATTTGATTTGAATTGGCTGAAAAACATTGATCCAGGGATATGTAAGTTTGATTAGCAACCAAGGCTGCGCATTTTTGATTCCATCCTCCTTTTCCAGTCATGACATCTTGTCTTGCAATTCCAGCTCCACCTGCATTTTCTAGAAAATTCTCGGCAGTTAATGCTGCTCCAGTAATAAGACATGCAGTTTTAAGAGTTTGGGTTACATTGCCGAGGGTATTAGAAATGCTAGTCCATTGTGAAATACTTTGGTTTAAACCTGCCATCAACTGCTTGATTTGCTCGGGAGTAAGATCAATTGATCTTTGTTCAATGGGGATTTCAAAACTGAAATTTGCCTGAGTGCCGGCATTATTTATATTCGGGATAACAGAAACTTGTGCAAGTTGATTTAAATTTATTTTTGAAAGTGTAAAGGAATATCCTCCTACAAATGAAACAGGAGTATTAAGTTTCAAAGTAACAACATCTGAATTAAACTGTTTTATAATTTCATTCATTACCCCAACTGCACTAATACCTGTTGCTATCTGTGCAGTATCATTACTTAAACCCACAAGCTGAACATAATCCGAACTTTTGGCATCAAGATAATTTATTTGATTGTCCGCCAAATCAAAATATTGTGTTCCATTAGGGGTTGTTACAGAAACTATTGCTCCAAAATCACTAAAACTCGGTTCATAAATTCCGTCAAAAGAAATTTGCTCTGCCTGCTTGTCTACAGTAACATAAGCGCTTGAAGTTCCAGAGTTTGATAATTGATAACTATTATTACAGTAATTACTCAAATCCTTGTTTGAGTTAGGATAATTCTGCGCAAAATTACTGCACAAATTAAGAACAGTTTGAAGTTGACCAGCATTCCATGCAAGAACAATCTCATTATAAGATGCTTCTTCTCCGAATGTTGAATTTGTACCAAATGGTTCCGATACAAATTGGTTCCTTAATGTATCATAATCACTTGTTGCATTCCCATATGATCCATTAACATCACCACTAAGCTGAACATTCTGAGCACCTGCAAATGAAAGAATAGAAACTGGCACTGTAAATGCCGAAGACGCCAGAGGAACTCCAACAGAAGTCATAGGTCCAAGAATCCCTGAACTTGTACCTCCAAAATTAATCCTATACATGTCTTCGCCATTGCTGATAAATCGTGCGAGCAAATTGGAAACTCCTGCAAAAGATTTTAATCCTACAGAAAGCGAAGAGACTAATCCTGATGAAGTTGCTTTCGCATTTATTAATCCCCCAATTAAAGAGCTTATAGAAGCAATTTCGGTATCGCTCAATTTGCTTTCTTTAATCGGTGAAGAAACCAGATAAACATACAGATCATTCTGATTATTTGAATCTCCGTTTGTCCCAATATAACCAAGATAAACGCTCATGCTTCCAATATCATAAAGCCAGTCCCCTAATCCATATGTATTGCTTGTTCCATTTACATTTAAAATAACTTTGGGACTTATGGTTAAACTGAAATGGCTTATTCCCGAATCTTCATTACAGGTTAAGGTTACCATTTGCAAAAGTCCATACTGACTTAAATCCTGAACCTGGCATTTGTTATCAAGAAATGTTCCTCCTTTAATAACATCAACAATATTAGAATTTATCGAAAGTCTTGCCATAGTAGCAGGATTCGTTAAACCAACCAACTGAAGTTCAAGCCCTGCCTGACATGAAAATCCCGGAAGGTAAGTGCTGTTTGAAGTCTGTCCTTTTTGCAAATTGACTTCTGAAATTTTTTGGGTTCCTGAATAAACTGATATATCTGCTGAATTAGGCTCAATATCATTGACCATTAATGATCCTCTGCCCTCCCAAAAGCTATATTGATTCATATTCGCTGCCCATGATTGCTCGTTGGTTTGAGGAATATAAAACATTGCATTTCCGATTCCAAAAGCATTTTGTATATTATATTGCAGGTTAGCAGTCAGATTCCCGGAAACATAAGCAGGCATTGCAGAATCATTTGGCTGTTTTTTCAATACAATTACAACATAGCCTATATTGCCAAGAACAGGAGAATTTAATGCCCCCTGAACCCCTAAAGCTGCCTGAGCAGGTTCGAAGCCAATTCCTGAAACTTCTGGAGGGTATGTCCCTGAAAAAGAAATAGTATTAATTGCATTAACAGTTATCAAAGGATTTACCTGAGTAGCTGCCAATTGGCAAAGAACGGGTACATCGTTTTGTTCAAGCAAATCACTTCTTACAATAGTAGGCGAACATCCTGTCGGAGAAATTTGTAATAAAAAATCAGTCCCCTGCGTACATACCGCCTGATTCAAATTTGGAGTAATTGCGGATATTGTTGATGGACTGCTAAATTGAGTGTACTGAACTTGTGAAACCATATATGAAAAAATTCCCGAAGATAAAAAGATGACTGAAAAAATTCCAAATATGAACATTAATCTATTTTTCATTTAAGATCAACCTCCAATCCATTGCTGTCAAAAGACTGATAATTATTTTCAAGATCCTGCATTGTTGCCGGGGTCGCAAATCCCGTTGTATCTATTTCTAATGTAGTTGAATTCTCTAGATTAGATTCCAAGAAATAAGACTCATGCTCTCCTCCCCCTGCAAGGGCATTTGAGATAATCTGAGCAGGAATTGTGACATTGAAACAGTTCTGTTGTGTTATTCCAAATATTCCCCCGATTCCTGAAGATGGAACAGTTGTGCATTCCTGACTTGTAGTAGATGAAAATTGAATTGAAGAATTTTTATAAATATAAACCGAAATGTTATAATCTCCTTCACTCAAATTAACCGAATTTTGTTGAGGATAATCAATTACCCCTGAATTTCCTCCGACAGAAGAGAAATATATCATCGCGTCCCCATAATAATCTATTCCGTTAAGTTTTAGTTCTATATTCAAAGGATGTAATTTGTTCAAAACAACACTTGCGCTACCTTCACTTGTTGTCGTGTACAAATATTTTGTTTCAGCATATCCGCTTGAATCCGCGAGGATATACCCATTTTCACATTGAGGAAAATTCGCTGTCAAAGACCCAGAGGAAGTACTTCCTAAATTACATGTTTCCCCCAAACATTCGTAAGAAATGTTTGCATTTATTGGATTAAGATTTGAATCAAATGTTTGAACCGTCGTCGGTGTGTTATTATATGGGCATAACTCTGCGGTTGCTGTTCCAGCTGTTGAATTTAGTGCAGCCCTCGGCTCATTTCCCTCAATAACTACCGCAACAGGAAATTGAAAAATTTCATTTCCATTATAAATCTGTATCAATACAGGATATTTCATATTGTAAACAAAATGATAAGGTACATAACAAAATCCCAAAATTCCCAACCCTTGCTGATTTCCAACAGGATCCGCAATCATTAAAGATCCTTGAGCAGGGTTAACTTCAAAACTATGCGGCCATGTTTCTGAATTTATAAATCTAACTCCGTCAGTCGTTCCAGTATTAACATAAAAATATTTTTCGTCGGGAGTTGTAGGAGCCTGATTAGATAATGCTAAAGTATTTGTCTGTATTGCATCGCTCAGATTAGCAAAAACATCGTCTGCTACCCAAGTCTGTGGACTGCAGGTTAATTCTACCCCATCAACAGGAGCGTACAATCTTAATGTATCAATTCCGTAATTTTCCAAAAAGGATTCACTTTTTTCTTTTTGATAAACAATTTGCGCTGAATTATAAAGTTCCCCTAAATTTGATTTTATGACTACATTATGATTTTGGATAAAAGCAGTGTCATTTCCCAAACTAACTTGGAAACCCATATTCAAATTTACACTAATGCTGTTAGCGCTTATGCTAACTGTTGCCTTCGGTGTTCCCTGAGTAATTTGAAAACCTTCTTGATAATAATTATCAAAATTGCAGTTTTCTATTCCTCCCTCAATAAATGTTGCAAGACTATTTTCCATATCCTGCTCTGTTGGAATCTGTTCTTTGTTTACATTATTTCCCGAAACATAATACCAGTAAGGAATTGGATTACCAAAAAGATTTAATTGGGATGAAAATGGACTATAGCTCGAACCCCCTTCAAATGCAGGAAGTTGAATATATCCGCCCTGGCTTTCCAAAATTCCTATACCTACATTTGTTCTATCTTCTAAACATGAAAGAAAATCATTGTAAACTGGTTGAATGTTTGCAGGAACACTGACTTTTATAAGACTCTGACTCACAATAAAAAAGATTACAATTCCTGCAACAAGAAGTATTGAAATTATTATAAAAATTGTAACCTGTCCCCTGTTTTTTTTTCTGAAAAAATTATTTTTCCCCTTTTTATTTTTCATTGAAAAATAATGAGAATAATGTATATAAATCTTATCCGAATTTAGTTAATTATCGTCTATATCCATACTCGCGTTTATTACTTCTACTCAAAGACATTACGCCACCAATAATTATCAGAGCTCCCCCAATAATGTTCATCCAGGTTCCCAAAGAAGTTTTTAATGATTCGGGGATCACAATAAAATTAAAACCCAGATTCAAAAAGTATAATCCTACAATTAAACAAACTAAAAACCAGATTGAACTGTACTTTGCCATTAGTTAAATTATGAAATAAACTTTTTAAATATTCTTAATCTTAACTTAATAAATGGCCTTGTAGTCCAACGGCTAAGACGCGTCCTTGACGTGGATGAGACCGAGGTTCAATTCCTCGCAGGGCCATATAATCTTTAACAAAGTTAAACTTTAAAAAGCAAGTTTTTCTTTAAATTTCATGAAAATTCCAAAGACAACAAAAAGATACTGCAAATATTGTAATAAAAAAACAGAACAGAAAATAAAGATAGTAGGAACTGGTTTTAAAAGAGGAACACTCACAAGAGGTTCAAAGCAAAGGGCAAAACTTAGGGGGCGTGGAAGAGGAATTGGAAACAAAGGAAAGTGGGGCTCAAAACCAGCGATGTCAAAATTCAAGAGAAAATCAAAGACAAACAAAAAGACAAACATAATGTATACTTGCACAGAATGCAAAAAATCTAAATACCAAAGAAAAGGAAAAAGAGCAGGGAAGGTAGTACAAGAATAAAATGGCACAAGCAAAAAGAAAAAAGAAATTTTTTGATGTTGAAATACCTATAATTGGGAGACCTACTCAGCTTCAGGCTTATGAGATCCCCGAACTTGAAGGAAGATACATAAAATATGATCTAACAAGATTGCTTAAAGGAAAGAGTATTATTCTAACACTAAAAGTTAAGGTAAATGGAAATGAAGCAACTTCCACCCCAAAAAAAATAGTCCTCATGCCTTACTTCCTTAGAAGAATGATGAGAAAAGGAACAAATTATGTTGAAGATTCTTTTTCTGCAGAATGCAAAGATGCTAACCTAAAAATAAAACCTTTCCTAATTACAAGAAGGAAAGTTTCAAGAGCAGTAAGAAATGCGTTAAGGATAAAGGCAAAAGAAGAATTGATAAATTATGTGAAAGACAAAAATGCAGAGGAGTTATTTGATGAAATACTAAAAAATCAAGTCCAAAAAACATTAAGTTCTAAATTGAAAAAAATTTACCCTCTTGCTCTTTGTGAACTAAGAGTTTTTGAAGCAAAGGAAAAAATTTAGAGTTCTAAAAACAATAATAATTTTAAAGTGTTTTAGTCATCCATTTTTATGGAAAATAATGAATTTCTTGATTTAGCCTTTAAAGATTTGAAGTTTGATACGGTTACTAATTTTAAAGATAAATTAGAAAAAATATTTGAAAGGAATTTAGAAATTCCGTTAATTGGATATTCTTCTTTTGACAAGACTAAATATTCTATATATAAAACGATAGGAAATGAAGAAAAAATTTTATTACCCCTAACAAAATCGGATAAGTTAACTATTGAAAATTATATTGAGGGAATCAAAAAGGCAGAAGAAGAATATAAATCTGCTCCAGAATGGGTTAAATTTAAGGGGGAGATTTATTTAACAGGATTTGAAGATTTGGATGAGTGGAGTATCGATAAAAGATTTTTTACTGCAACCGTTCAAATAAAAGAATCGTTAGTTTATTGTTTAGATTTATTTTTGTCAACAACAAAGATTCCGGGGAGAGTAAACGATAGATTAGGTTATGCTGCAGAATCTAGAATGGAAGAAACTAAATTTGATAAAATAATGTCCCCGCATATAGGTCCAAATAAAAAATATACTCCCTTATTTTAATAAGAAATCTTTTAAACCTTCTAATTCTAAATATTTTTATGCCTCTATAGCTCAGTGGCAGAGCGGCTGCCTTGTAAGCAGTAGGTCGGGGGTTCAAATCCCTCTAGAGGCTTTGAAATGTTCAATAAAGAGGTATACAAAAAAATAAGATCTGAAATCCCTCAGGAAGTTAAAATTCTTGCTGCAACCAAAACAAAATCTGTCGAAGACATAATTGATGCTGTAAATTCAGGAGTGAACATAATTGGTGAAAATTATATTCAGGAAGCAAAAGAAAAATATGGAAAATTAAAAGATTTATTCAGTAAAAAAAGTATTTCTTTTCACTTAATCGGACATTTACAGTCAAACAAAATAAAAGATGCTGCAAAAATATTTGATTGTATTGAAACTATTGATTCCTTAAAACTCGCAGAGAAGGTAAATAAAATTTGCGAGCAGTTAAACAAAAAAATTGGTATAATGATTGAAATAAATTTTGATAAAAATAAAAAATCAGGAATAAAAATTTCGGAGCTTAATTTTCTGGTTGATAAAATTAAAAATTTACAAAATCTTAATTTAATTGGATTAATGTGTATTCCATCAGTCATAAAAGAAGAAGAAGAAGAAGAATCTTTCAGAAAAATGAAGGAGTTGAAAGATATGTATAATCCAAAAGAACTTTCTATGGGAATGAGTTCTGATTACAAAATTGCCATAGAGAATGGGGCAACAATAATTCGGTTAGGAACAATTCTCTTTGGTGAAAGATAAAAATATAAACCAGATCTTTCTTTTCTTTATATGTGGCAGGACATAGCAATAGCAGCATTTACAATTGTTATTGATTTAGCTCTAATTCCCCAGATAATCCATGGATTCAAAACAAAAAGGAAAAACATAACCTTCTCAACGGGATTGTTGTATATTATATCCACTTTTGCGTTATCATTTATTTATTTTACATTAAATTTATATTTATCTACAATAGTTCAATCCATCGGAGCCATAGAGTGGCTTACCCTTTTTATTCAGTCAATTGTTTATAAGAAGTAATTAAACAAATTTTGCAGCAGTGCCATAAGCCAAAATCTCAGAAGAGTTATGCATTACAGAAGAAGCGTCAAATCTCATCGCAATTATTGCATCAGCTCCAATTTCAATTGCTCGATTAACCATCCTGTTATAAGCTTCATCACGTGATTGATTTATCAATTCTGTGAATGTTCCAATTTCTCCCCCAACAATGCTTTTCAACCATGCCATTATATCTCTGCCAATATTTCTACTTCTTACAGTATTTCCTCTGACAATCCCAATTATTTTTACCTTTTTACCTGGAATATCATTCATTGTCGTGACAATTATTTCTTTAGCCATATTAATTTATAATAATAAACCTATTTTTATTTCTTTCTAACTTCTTCAATTTTATCTTCTTTTTTATTCACTAAAATAATTACCCCAAAAATCAAAGAAAGAATTCCAAAAATCAGATTAGAATAGCTGTCTTTTACAAAGAAGATTACAGAACCCAAACCAAGCCCTAATAAAATCAACAGAATTCCTGTAATTATCCTTGAAGTATCTTTCATTTAATTAAAAAGCAGGATATGTTTAAATATTATTCTCCTACTAATTCTGTCTTTCCAGAATCAATTAATATCTTTGCTATTTCTTTTGGGATATTTGCAATCTGCCCTTTTTCAAATGGTCCCATTTTTTCTCCTTCAAGTCCTACAAATTCTTCGACAAATTCTTTAAAAACGATCAGCTCATTTTTCTGCTGTTCCACATTTCCCCCATTTAACATGTCCCCCAATCTTTTGTCAGAAAAATCAATTGATTTCATCAGGTCTTCAAAAAGAGTTTTTTCAAAAGGAAGCATATTCTCAAAATCCTGTTTTGAAATTCCTGTCTCAGATGCGATAAGTACAAGGGTCAGAATTTTTTTCTTTCTTTTAAGAATTAATTCCTTGAACAAAGTAATCGCATTTTCAAGTTGCTTCTTTGTCTTTACAATAACATCCGAAAAGACATCATCATCTTTTGAAGCAATTTCTTTTTTTTCTTTAAGATAATCAGAAACTTCCTGTACAAAATTTTTGGGTAATGGTTGAAGTTGGTCAGAATACCTCTCCTTCCGAGAAGCCTCATAAACATCATTATAAGTTATCATGTAAAGAAGAAACTCGTTTGATTTTTAACGATTGCTATATAAAAAAACTTATTTCAAAAAACCAACTTTATCCAAGAGTTCTTTTCCGATAATTCTTCCTAATTTACCCTTTCTTGCCTCATTTTCTGTGAATTTTTTCTCTTTTGGAATAGAACCATTGTAAAAAAGCACAGGAACAGGATCCGCAGAATGGTTCTTTAGTTTGCAGGGAGTTGAATGGTCTGCAGTAATCACAACTTTAATATTATTTGGGGGGGCAAATTTTCTAAGGAAATTAAACAGGGTCTTATCGATATATTCAAGCATGTCTTTTTTTTCTATCGGCTTGTTATCATGTCCAGGCAAATCTGTTTCCTTTATATGAATATAAGCATAATCTGCACTTCTCCTGTTTCTCTTTAAAACCGAAATCGAAAATTTGCATCCCTTAGCTAATCCTTCTTTTAGATTAGCATAAACATCCATTCCTTTTAATTTAGGGTAGTCAAAGGGATAGGTTTTCATTCCGCATACTTTTGAAAACCCAACTTCAAGAGGCATGTAAGCAGCAGAAACCCATTTCTTGTAAAATTTTAATTTCGGGATTTCTATACCTGCTCCTCTTACCAAAAGGAAATTTGCAGGCAAAAGCCCTTTTCTCCTTCGGTACTCATTTATGGGATGATTATTCAAGATGTCAAAAGCCTTTTCCAGAAATTCATTTACAATATTTGCAGTATATTGCGAATTATCTTCTTCATCTAAAGGTTTGCATGAAACCAGCTTGTCTACCATTCCTGCCCTCCCCTTTGTATAAGTTAAATCATTTCCAGAGATATTATCTGAAAAACCCCCCTTAAAAACTAAAACTCCTCTGTGCCCAATTGTCGGCTTAAAGATAAACGGGGAAGAAAGTTTTATCTGATTGTTCAATGCTTTGGCAAGAATTTCTGCTTCTGCGGTTGAAAGATTTCTTCCTGCACGCCTGTCAATAATATTTCCCTTCTCCAAAGAGTCAATTGTAGCAAAATTTGCTCTTAAAGCCAAATCTCCTCTAACAAGTTTGATGTCTGTTCCCCTTGCTTCTAATTGCCCCCTGCTACTTGAGGTTAATTCATTTCCAAAAATAGAAACAATTGCTTCATCAGATTCAGGAACAAAACCGGGCTTTACTGAATACATATATCCAAGCTCTCCTCTAGAAGCTAAAAAATTCGCATTGGGCATGTTAGCATCTTCAAGCGGAGTCTTGTCTCCCAACTGTTTATTGGGCAAATCTCCCATTCCATCAATTACCACTAAAATCCCTTTCATAAGAACCTCTTTTCTTTCATTTTCTTCAAAAGCCAATATTCTTTATAAAAATTTATGTTCATTAAGAAAAGAATAAATAGCCTCTTCAAACTTATTTAATAACATGGACACTTCGAAAATAAACGCGCTGTTAATCTATCCAAAATATCCCGATACATTCTGGAGCTTCAAACATATTTTAAAATTCGTTTCAAAAAAGGCTGCATTTCCCCCTTTAGGACTTCTTACAGTAGCATCAATGCTCCCAAATGAATGGAATAAAAAACTTGTAGACATTAATATTCAGGAACTTACAGATAAAGAAATAGAATGGGCAGATATGATCTTCATAAGCGCTATGCTGGTGCAGAAAGAGGGTATAAAGGAGATAATTAAAAGATGCGAACCCTTTGAGAAGATTATTGTTGCAGGAGGCCCAGCTTTTACAACAGGGTATAAAAAATTTCCTGAAATAAATCATTTTATTTTAAATGAAGCAGAGATAACGTTGCCCTTATTCATTAAGGATTTAAAAAGGGGGAAATTAAAAAAAATTTATACTTCAACCGAAAGGCCAGAGATAACAAAAACTCCTGTTCCCCAATGGTCATTGATAAATCTTAAAGATTATGCAACAATGGCAGTGCAATATTCAAGAGGCTGCCCTTTTAATTGTGAGTTCTGTGATATAATAATAATGAATGGAAGAACCCCGCGAACAAAAACAGGAGAACAGATGATAAATGAACTCCAATCATTATATAATGCAGGATGGAGGGGGTCAGTCTTTATAGTTGATGATAATTTTATAGGAAATAAAATAAATGTAAAACAAATGTTGCCTCTTCTGATAAAGTGGCAAAAAGAAAATAAATATCCATTCCAATTTTTGACAGAAGCATCGCTGAATCTTTCAGATGATGAAGAGCTTATGCAGATGATGAATAAAGCAAATTTTAACAAAGTATTTTTGGGAATAGAAAGCCCTTCACTTGGAAGTTTAAAAGAATGTGGGAAATTGCAAAACACAGATAGAAATCTCGCAGACTCTGTGAAAAAAATTCAGAAGAACGGAATGCAGGTAATGGGGGGTTTTATTGTTGGGTTTGATAATGATACAGAAAAGGTATTTGAGTCACAGATAAAATTTATACAAGAAGTGGGGGTAGTAACTGCTATGGTGGGTGTGCTTAATGCTTTGCCCCAAACAAGGCTATGGTATAGATTAAAAGCAGAAGGCAGATTATTGGAAGATACAAGCGGAGAAAATACTGACGGAAGCATAAATTTCATCCCTAAAATGGGAAAAGAAAATCTTTCTAGGGGCTATAAAAAAATAATATCAACAATCTACTCTCCAAAACAGTATTTCAAAAGAATCAATACCTTTCTCGATAATTATAAACCAAAAACAAGAGGAAGAATTTCACTATCCGAGATTTCAGCATTTTTTAAAAGCATGTGGGGAATAGGAATTATCTCAAAGGCAAGATTCCAGTATTGGAAACTTATGATAAGAACAAGTGTTACTAGAATTAAATCGCTTCCTGTAGCAGTAGAACAGGCAATATACTGGAAACATTTTTCGAAAATAGTCCAAAAAAATGTCAAAGAAGAGGAGAACACATATCCAAGAATAGCAAAAATTTCAGCGTAATTATTGTAATTTTTCTTTTATTAGAAAGCGTTATAAATCTTAGGGAAGTTTATAGGATATGTTTGCAAAACTAAAGGAAAAGCTTAAAGATTGGACTAAAAAATTTAGTCAGAAAGCTGAGGAAGAAACTGAAAAGGAAGAGGAAATTACAAAGAAAGAGATAGTCAAAGAAATAAAAGATGCTAAGAAAAAAGAAAGGGAAGAAAAAAAGAAAGGGAAGAAAGAAAAAGTAATAAAAGTTCATGGAGAAAAAGAGCCAGAAGAAGAAGTCAAAAGTATCTTTAAAAAGTTTGGAGAAAAATTAAGTAAGATAAAAATTTCTGAAAAAGAATTTGAGTTATATTCAGAGGAATTAGAAACTCTGCTTCTTGAAAATAACGTTGCTCTTGAAGTCACAGATAAGATGGTTAAAGAATTAAAAGAAAAAATAGTTGGTAAAGAAATTTTGAAAAAAGAGCTTGAAGATGAAATAAAAGATTCTTTTAAAGATATAATCCGGGAAATTTTAATTGCCCCTCCCGATTTAATAGAAGAAATAAAAGAAAAAAATTTGCTTAGTGAGAAAAAAGAGCCTTACATCATTTTATTCTGCGGAATAAATGGAAGCGGAAAAACAACAACAATCGCAAAAATTGCAGAGTATCTGAAAAACAAAAAAATTTCATGTGTTTTAGCTGCAGGCGACACATTCAGAGCAGCTTCAATTGAACAAATAAAGACTCATGGAGAGCGGATTGGTGTAAATGTAATTGCTCATGAATATGAAAGTGATCCTGCTGCGGTTGGCTTTGACGCAATCCAATATGCCAAAAAAAATTATATCAATTGCGTTTTAATTGACACTGCTGGAAGAATGCACACGCAGAAAAATCTTCTTAGGGAAATGGAAAAAATTGTGAAAGTCTGCAAACCTGATAAGAAAATATTTGTCGGAGAAAGCATAACAGGAAATGATGCAATAGAACAAGTTAGAAGTTTCAATGAAGCAATAGGGATTGATGGAATTGTACTTACAAAAGCAGATATAGATGAAAAAGGCGGAACAGCACTGAGCGTTGGTTACGTCACGAAAAAGCCAATTTTCTATTTAGGAACAGGGCAAGAATATGAAAAAATAGAGCCATTCGATAAAGAAAAATTTATTGAAAAACTGGGTTTGTAATCATCGTTCTAAATATCGTGGAATTGGAAAATCAATAAATTCTTTTAGTAATTTTTTACCGAAAACAAGTCTTGAAAAAGCTTCTGTCTCATAAATCGCTCCGTTTAAACCGTTATGAGGTGAAGGTTCTCCCGGAATCCCGACATAATCCATTATAAAAGAAGAATTTACTGCAGATATTTTATCTTTAATCGGAAAGTCTACTCCACGCTGAAGTAAGTTATTGACCATTATACTATGCAAGTCAATTGAGCGATAGCCTAAGGGAGAATTTATATCTGATTCAAAATAAGCCTGGTTTAAGAAATTTAAATCAGTTCTTGGATTCTCGCCGATTATAGTAAATTCTGAAATATTTTTTAGCCAGTTATTAAAAGATTCTATTGCAGCTTTTTGAGAAGGCTTTGAAGGATCATAAATATCCTTTGCTGTATGCCCATTAATTTTTAATGCAAAATCATTTATTTCTGAATTAGGTTTAGCCTGGCAATTGATAAAGAATCTATTTTCGGGGTTATAAAAATCAATTGCCCCTATTTCAATTATAGAATTTTTAATAGGATCAGTCCCAGTAGTTTCAACATCAACTATAATCATTATTAAAACAAAAAAAAATTAGTTTATATTAATTATTACTCCTTAAAATATGTTTAAGAATTATTAGCCTTCTAAACCCAAAATTTAATAACCTGCAAAAGACTTCTAAAAACATGCTCGAAAAACTAGGCGAAGCAATAAAAAAAGCAACCGACAAGATAGCAAATGCTCTGTTTCTTAACAAAGATTTAGTCGACTCAATTGTAAGGGAACTGCAAAGAGCATTGATTGAAGCAGATGTGAATGTCGCTCTTGTAAAAGAATTAAGCGACAAGATAAAAAAATCCGCACTTGATGAAAGGATTAAAGGGATAGAGAAAAAGGAACATCTAATAAAATTATTGCATGATGAACTTTTGAATATTCTAGGGGAATATAAGCAGTTAAAACTGAAATCAAAGCATAATGTAATTCTTCTTTTGGGGCTTTATGGAAGCGGAAAAACAACAACAATTGCTAAGTTAGGAAATTATTATGCAAAAAGAGGCTTTAAGGTTGCACTTGTCGGTTTGGATGTTCATCGTCCTGCAGCACAGGAACAATTACAGCAACTTGCAGAAAAAAATAAGCTGAATTATTTTGTTGACACCAAAGAAAAAAATGCTATTAAGATTTGGAAAAAATATGAAAAACAATTGAAAGATTATAATTTAGTATTAGTGGATACAGCAGGCAGGCATACTCTTGATGATGAATTGATTAAAGAGATAAAATTAATAACAAAAGAGGCAAAGCCTACAGAATCTATTCTTGTAATTCCTGCAGATATTGGACAGGCAGCAAAAGCACAAGCCTCTCAATTTAAAGACTCTGTTAATATTTCGGGAGTTATTATAACAAGAATGGACTCAACCGCCAAAGCAGGAGGTGCACTGACAGCATGTGCTGAAACACACGCACCAGTCTACTTTATAGGAACAGGAGAAAAAGTAAATGACATAGAAGAATTCAACCCTGAAAGATTTTTATCGCGTCTACTAGGTATGGGTGATTTGGAAACATTGATTGAAAAAATAAAATCTGTAACAGATGAAGGCAAGCAGAAAAAAATCCAGAAAAATATTGAGGAAGGAAAATTAACCCTTGATGATGTTATTGAACAGGTTAAATCGATGGGCTCTATGGGCGGATTTGAAAAAATTAAATCAATGATCCCGGGTCTTTCAGGAGTGAATGCAAAAATTCCAGAAGGAATGTTAGAAAATCAAGAAGCAAAAGTCTCAAAATGGGAACACATTATAAAATCAATGACGCAAGAAGAAAAAGAAAATCCTGAATTATTGGAAAAGCAAACTTCAAGAATTGCAAGAATAGCGAACGGTGCAGGAGTTCCGACAAGTGATGTCCGTTCTTTGTTAAAACAATACAAACTGCTAAGTGATATTTTAAAATCAGGGGTCAGCGGAATGGATATGTCACAGGGTATGGATCAAAAGCAAATGATGAAATTTGCTAAGAAGTTTGGGAAGAAAATGAGGTTTTAAGAAAATTAAAGTGTAATAGTTTTTACATTAATTCTTTTATTCAATTTCTCTTTGATTTTTGGAGAAGCATAATCATAATCTGTAGGCAAAGGATTTCCTCCATTAGAACAGACTATGCAATCTATCTCTACTTGTTCCAATTGATGGACAATATCCATAATCTTATCTCTCGGAGTTTCAATAAAACTGTGATATGAAGAAATTGATAAAATTTTTTCAGGATTAGAGAGGTTATATTCTCTAAATTCTAATTTATATCTGTTAGAAGCACCAAATAACCGAACTTCAATGGTATTTAGATTGGTACTTGAAGTTCCATCTTCCTTTACAGTTAGTTTATCTTGTGAGTTCCAAAGCCCAATACTCCAATCTCGCTCTAATCCAGATAAGAATTTATCTCTTCTCTCACTTTCCTTAAAGGGATTTTCATAAGCTTGGGACTGAACTAAAAGTGATTCAAACAAATAAATTTTCATAAGACAAAAAGAAGTTTAATATTTTTAAAGAATACTATAATCAAGTATATGAATTAACCTTCTTCCTCAACTCCTCTTTAACTTCATCAAAAACAGAATCCCAATCTCCAATTTTTTTCTGTCTGAATAATTTCATTGTAGGATACCATGCGCTACCTTCTCCTTCAAGAAGCCAACGCCAGTCAGGAATAGAAGATAATAAAGTCCAAACAGGTTTTCCCATGGCTCCCGCAAGGTGAGCAATGGAAGTATCAACCGAAATTACTAGATCAAGATTTTCTATAATTGCGGCAGTATCAGAAAAATTTTCGATCTCATTTAATAAAACAACTCTTGAATCATTAATTTGCTTAGAAGCCTCGCCTTTTTGCAAAGAAAAAAACTTGACATGAGGAATATCAAAAAGGCTTTTGAATTTTTCAAATGTTGTTGACCTTTTCCAATCATCCTGTTGTTCAGGATTCCCTGCCCAACAAATTCCGATATTAAAATTTTTTCTATCAAATCGGTTACTAAATTTTTCTGCGATGATAGAGTTTGATTTCAAATAAGGAATTTCTTTTGGTATTCCAATAGATTCAAAAGATAAACTTGGCAGGCTCATCAAATGAATGTATACCTCAAAATTGAGATCAGGAATCTTATCTTCTTTGTCAATTATCTGATCAATGTAAGGTAAATTTTCAAAAATATTTCTAAGTTCTTTTCTACATTCTAAGATAACATACCCTCCCTTCTTTTTTACGTATTGAATATACCTTGAAAATTGAATAGCATCTCCAAAACCTTGCTCTGAAACAATTAAAATTTTTTTTCCATTTAAAAAAGAGCCGTCCCATTTTGGTTTATTAAAAATTCTTGTATCTGTCGGTTTTTGTTTTTTAAGCCTATATTCATAATCTTGGAATCCTTCGCTAAATTTTCCAAGAAGAAGCAAGATAAGCCCTTTATTCCAGTACGCATCAAAAAAATCTTTTTTTAATTCTATTGTTCGGTTATAATTCTCAAGGGCCTTACTAAAATCCCATTTGTCTGCAAAATAAACCGCAAGGTTGTAATAAGCAAGGTAAGAAGCTAGATATTGAGGATCATTAATGCTCAATGCTTTTTGAAAACTTTTGATAGAATCTTCCTTCCTACCCAAAACATCATAAACCATTCCCAAATTGCCATAGAACATAGCGCTGTTCGATTTTATTTCAATAGCTTTCTCAATTAGTCCGGCTGCTTTTTCATATTGCCCTCTTTGATATGCAATTAAACCTAACAAATGCAAGGCATCAGGATTATCGGGAAATTTGTCAAGAATTTTTTTATAGATTAACTCAGCTTCGTCTAACTTTCCGTGAGTATGTAACTCTGCTGCCGATTCTAATAATTTGCTCACTTCAAATTCCACATTAATACAAAGATATTCCCTTTAAAAATACATGATAGTTAATCTCCACTATAATCAATTTTAAAAATTCTGTAAATTATTTTTTAAAATGGACTCAACTTCATTGACAGCAATCGTTGGGCTTTTAGGGGTGCTCCTTGGAGCATTATTAAGTCCATATATGAACAATCGGCTTAACGCAAGATACAGCAAAGTGGGTTTGATGTTTCAAAGAAAGCTTGAATATTTTGAAAAGATTATAGAAACTATGGAAAAAAATAGAAAAATGTATGCTAATGCAATTTGTAAGCTTGAAAATGTGAAAAGAAGTTCTCAAATTGAAAAAATTATCGAAGAAATAAAGAAAGAAAGAAAGAATTTCCAGAAAATGGCCAGTCCTCTTTATTTCAATACCCAAAAAATTTCAGAAAAGATTATATATTTTGTTAGAATTGAGAAGAATATATTCATCCTGATTTCAGAGTTAAAAGAACACGAAGACAAACAAGAAAACATAATCGAAAGGTTAAAGGATGATTTAAGAAAACTTAACAGGAAGGGGAATGAAATATTAATTGAAATGAAGAAAGAACTTTCAAGATAAAATTAATCTTTACATTTCTCTTTAAATGCCTTAAGATATTCTATCGCCTTTTGGATGAGTAAATCCTTATCATTTTCGCACCCCAATTTTGAGGTTAAATCTCTTATTTGAATTAAAGCTTTTCTTTCAATAGCCTTAAATTTCTCATCGGGAATAGAGTCATTATTTCTTAAATCACTTTTTAACTGAGAGATTATTTCTTCAGGATGCGCATAAAAATAAGAACTATCTTTTAAGACTTCTCCTACATAAATATCTGTTCTGCATGAAGGACACCAAACTTGAGCCCATTGAACACCTCGGTTAGAGGCGAGTATTATTTCCTCATCATCGCATAAACGGCATTTGTAAAAAAAGATTTTAATGACATTTTAATTTATGAGGCATATCCTTTTTAAAGATAATTACAATAAATTATGTATTAATGACACAAAGAATAATTCAACAAGGAGCAGAAGCAATTATTTTTCTGAAAGATGATTTAATAATTAAGGATAGAATAAAAAAATCCTACCGGATAAAAGAATTGGATGATAAAATAAGAAAAAGCAGAACAAAAAAAGAAGCAAAACTTTTAGAAAAAGCCTCAAAAATAATAAACGCACCTAATCCTTTGCCCCTAAAAGAATTTACCAAAATTGAAATGCCATTGATACTTGGAAAAAAACTTTCTAAAAATTTAGATTCTTTTTCAATGAAAAAACAAAAAGAAATTTGCATTCAAGTTGGAGAAGAAGTAGCTAAACTTCATGATGCAGGGATTATCCACGGGGATTTGACAACATCAAATATGATTTTAAAGGGAGATAAGATATATTTTATTGACTTCGGACTTGGTTATACCTCAAACAAGATTGAAGACAAAGCAGTTGATTTGCATTTGCTTAAACAGGCATTAGAAGCAAAACATTTCAAGAATTGGAAAATTCTTTTTGAAGGAATTGAAAGGGGATATAAAAGCAGCAAAGAATCGGAAAAGGTTCTTGAAAGATTAAAAGCTGTTGAAAAAAGAGGGCGATATAAACATTGATTTATTCCCCCAGAGGAATTTGAAAATCAAAAAATTCAATTTTCATTTCGACAAAAAAATTTGGATGGCCTTCTAATCCTGTTTCATAAGCGAGAAAAGTCTCATTAAGAAATTGTGGAATTTCTGTCCCGATACAAAATCCTATTTTTGTTCCATTTTTGTAATCTAGAGGATAATCAAGCCCTAATTTTATTTTATAGTCGATTAAATCCGCAAGTTTGGAGTTCCCATTGCATAACCCTTCTTTTTCAAGATAAAGCCCATACCCAAAATCTGCAGAACATTCTACATAAAGAGATTTCAGAAAAGATGCTTTAGCAGAAACCCCGGGAATAACAAAAAAAGTTTTGTCGCCATTTACATCAATATTAAGATTATATCCCTGAGTTGCATTTACATAATTATTCGCTATAGAAGATAATTCTATCTTAGGACCAATTTCAAAATCTAAAAAGAAATTCCTAGTACCAATACCCGATTTTAATTCCAAACTACCGTAAGAAGGAGAAAAGCTGATAGGCTCTTCCAGAACATTATTAATCTCAAAAAGAGACGTCCCTGCCCCTAAACTTGCATTCATCCCCAAATATAAAAAATCTTCAGGAAATATTTTTGTTGGATAAGAAAGCAAAGGAACACCTAATGCAATAATTCCTGCAATTTTTTTAAACAAGGAATTCATTTAATCCTACAAGATTAATCATATTTAAATTTATTCCAAGAATAGGTTATAATTGAAGTGTTAATTGGAGGTAAAAGCTTCAAAAAAAAAATGAATTATTTCTTACCGAATAGCCCTGCCAGGATTCGAACCTGGGTCACTGCCTCCAAAGGGCAATATACTTGACCGCTGTACTACAGGGCTTTATAGAAAAATATTTCTCTGAATTTATAAGGGTTTGGATGATTACTTTTTATTACAATAATCCTTAATAATTAGATTAGAAATTAAGAAAAGATGGTCTGGACCAAAAAAGAGATAGAAGAATACCAAAGAATACGAATAAAAGAAATGGGTCCATTTTATCTTCTTGCGGGAATAGAAAAAACAAACCCTGAAAAAAGATTGGAATTTTTGATCAATTGGGCTATAAAGAATGGTAAGGGAATTCTCGATTATCCAAGCATTATAAACAAAGAAGAAAAAGTTAAAACTTTAAACATTCTCGAAACAAGAATTCTTGAAAGATTTAAGAATTATTTCTGATAAAATTAAAATAAAAAGAACAAGATAAATTCCTGATTATCTCTATACAGTAAGATTTAAAAGACTAAATTGCGATTAACTAAAATGCCAAAAAAAGCTAAAGAAAAAACAGACGAGAAAGAGAAAAAAACTGAAAAAATAACAACAGAAGCATTTGAAAAAAAGGTTCTTGAACTTGCTGATAAGGGTTTTACAAGTGAGAAAATCGGAGAAATGCTTAGAAAAGAAGGAATTCATTCAAAGGAATTTGGAAAGAAAATATCAAAAATACTCGGAAGCAAATATGTAAATCCTGATTTGAAGAACATTCAGGAAAAACTTGAAAAACTGCAAAAACATTACGAAAAAAATAAAAAAGATAGAAAGGCAATGAGGGACAAGGAAAGGATTAATGCTCAGTTGCAAAGAGCAAAAAAATACTTTAGTAAATAAATTACTAATCACAACAAGGTTGTGATTATTATAAAAATGGAAGAATCTGAAAAGGGGCTGAAATATAAAAATCTTGAATCTAATATAGAAACTGTTGCGGATAAGTTTATCGAAGCAATTTCTAACAAAGACATTCTAATAATAAGTCATTTTGATACAGACGGAATAACCTCCGCAACAATTCTTATACAGACATTAAAAAAAATGGACAAAAGATTTTCTCTGAAAATTGTAAAAAGGCTTGAAGAAGAAACTATAATAAATTTACCAAAAGATAAGATAATAATTTTTCTTGATTTAGCGTCAGGAAGTCTAGATCACATTTCAAATTCAAAACTAAAGGATGTTTTTATAATAGATCATCACGAGATATTCCAACAGATTCCCGAAGGAATAAATATAATCAATCCCCATCTTAATGGCAAAGAAGAATTAAGTGCTTCAAGTTTAGTTTATTTATTCTGCAAAAAAATCAATGAGGAGAATAAAGAGCTTGCAAAATTTGCGATCTTAGGAATGATTGGAGATTCGATGGAGAAAAGCATAGATAAATTAAATAATTTTATACTAAATGATGGAGAAGTAAAAAGAAAAAGAGGCCTTCTAATATATCCCTCAACCCGCCCGTTAAATCGAGCATTAGAATATTGTTCTGAACCATACATTCCTGGAATAACTGGAAATGCTGCAGGAGTTACAGAATTATTAAGAGATGTGGGATTAAGCCCGCCAAATGGGAAATATAAAAGCTTGATAGAATTGGATGAGGAAGAAATGTCAAAATTGGTAACTGCAATAATCCTAAAAAACCCAAAAGTTAGAAATAGGGGGATAATAGGAGACATTTTTCTTATAAAACTTTTTAATAAACTGGAAGATGCCAGGGAATTGAGTGCGATGATTAATGCATGCTCAAGATTAGGAGAACCTGAAATTGCAGTACAATTTTGTTTAGAATCAATGAAAGCAAAAAAGAAAGCGGAATTGCTTCATACCAGATACAAACAATTCATAATTTCAGGATTGAAATTTGCAGCTGAATCTGAAAAAATCGAAGGGAATGGCTTTGTAATAATTAATGCAAAAGAAAAAATAAAGGACACGATGACAGGGACGATAGCTAGCATTCTTTCAAATTCCTCAATTTATGAAGAAGGAACGATAATAACGACCATGGCCTATTATAATGATAAAATTAAGGTTTCTTCAAGAAATGTGGGTAAAAATGGAAGGAACATAAGAGAGATACTTAGTTTAGTAATTGAAAAAATAGGCGGTGAAGTAGGAGGACATGAATTTGCGGCAGGGTGTATGATAAAACAAGAAAAAGAAAAAGAATTCATTGACTGTCTTAAAAAAAATTTGGAAATTGAATTAGTAAAGATTTAAAATCCTCTTTTTTCTTCTTAAAATATGTCATTGGAAGTTGGAGATTTGATTTTATGTACAGTAGACAGAATTGTTGGAACCGTCGTATTTGTAAAGATGATTTTGGATGGCAGGGAAGTAGAAGGGAATATAGTTCTGAGTGAAATTGCCCCTGGAAGAATAAGAAATCTAAGAGACTATGTTGTTCCAAAGAAAAAAATTGTTTGCAAAGTCTTAAGAATTAAAGGAGAAAATATCGATCTATCCTTAAGAAGAGTAAGCCAAAAGGAAAGGAAAGAAGTCCTTGAGCAAGTAGAACAGGAAAAAAATTATATGAGTATTCTTAAAGGAATTTTAGGGGAAAGGACAGAAGATGCGATAAAAAAAATCTCTGGAGAAGATTTGATAATCCCATTTTTGGAGGAAGCAAAAACAAATCCTGCAAAGCTCGAAAAGATTATTGGAAAAGAAGACTCAATGAAGATTCTCGAAATTTTAAAATCACAAAAAAAGAAAAAGGTTGTAATAAAAAAAGAATTGCACATCACAACAATAAAACCGAATGGGATAACTCTTATAAAAAAAATCCTTGAACATTTTAAGGGAATAAATGTGAAATATATCTCGGCAGGAAGATACAGCATTGGAACAGAATCCGATGATGCAAAAGTTGCAGATAAAAAAATGAGAAACATGATTGACGAAGCTGAAAAAGAAGCAAAAAAACTAGGCGTTGATTTTTCTGTTAAATAACTTTAGAACAACTTCCCCTGTTTCTCACCAATCATTGCTTTTCCGTACTCTCCGTCGTATCCCGGTTTTACTTTTATTTTTCCTTCTCTATTCCTTAATATAAGCTCAATTAATTTTTCGTCAACATTTTTTCTCGCAAATTCAGCCGAAGAAACATTTAACAGAATATTGAATTCTGTTCCGAATTCATCTATCAAAGAATTATAAGCAGCCCAGACCCCTTTACTTTCTATTGCACTTCCAAGAGATAATGAAATAACTTCATGTAGAGGAAGAATCTTATAAAATGGTTTTGCATTTTTCATTTTGAATCCTTCAGGGTAAGAAGCAAGTTGCCCTACACGATTATCAACACCGATTACTAAAGGTCTTTTGCATATCGGACAAATCCCGTTTAATTTTCTGCTTTCAATAGGAGAGCATGAAAAATTACAGTCTCTATGTCCGTCGTAATGATACTTTCCGTATGCAGGATCTACTTCTATTGTTGCTATAAAAGTTTTATTCCTTATCTGATCAATTATCCCCGAATAAGAATCTGTCTTTTTGAAGATAGTTGCTTCTCTTCCAAGTCTGAAGGGCCAAAAGCTATGTGCATCAGAAAAACTTACAATTGCCTTGTCTTCCAATTCTTTTATTCTCCAATTCATCTCAGGATCCGAACTCATCCCTGTTTCAATTGCATGGATATTTTCAAATTGCTCTTTAAAACATTCTTTCAGTGAATCAAATCCTGACGAACTTCCAAAAACTCCAAACCACGGCGTCCATATATGGGCGGGGATTATTTCAATTTCAGGGGAAATATTCATCATCTGTTTAACAAACTCATCACCAGAAATTTTGAATATAGGCCTTCCATCATAATCCCTTCTGCCTTTTGTATCTAAGTATAAATTTATTTTTTCAGCTATTTCTAAATTCGGCACTAAAAGAACCAAATGTATTCTTCTACCCTTATCTTGCGTATAAATTAAAGAAATCTCCCCCGTAATTATAAAAGGAAAATCTTGATAATAATAAAACCCATTTCCATTATCCCTTAATTTTTCTTTTATCTCTTTTAACCATAAAGGATGGGTAAAGTCTCCTGTTCCTAACAAATTTAATCCTTTAATCTTTGCCCATTTTACCAAATTTTCTATATTCAAATTAATACTTGTTGCCCTCGAAAATCTTGAGTGAATATGAAAATCTCCGAATAAAACTTCATTAAAATTAAACTCCATCTTATATTAAAAAAAAATTAGTTAATAAAATTATTGGGAAAATTTATTCTCCTTTTTTTCTAAGAAAAAACCATGCGATTAAAGCAACTAAAATTACAGCTGCGATGATTATCCAAACCATTGAAGATAAACCCAAAAATCCAGTCGTTTTCTGTTGGGTATTTGTTGGAAGAGTAGTTGTTGTCTGTTGTGTGCTTGAAGGTGAGGCTGAAGTATTAGAGGTCACATTAGATGTAGAATTAGAGGTCATTGTAGGCACGTTTGGAGTATTTGCCCCACTAACACCAGAACTGCCACTACCCCCAGAAGAAGGAACAGAGTCTTCTCCCAACTGAACATAATAGATAGCAGATGCAGAACCACTAAGTCCCGCGTTATTTGAAAAGCTGCAACCTACAGTATAAGAACCAGTAGATGCTGTAGAAGGATTTGCGTTATAAGAAACTGAGCTAGCATTTATACCTGAAATAGCATCGGAAGGTGTGCATGTGCATGTAACAGATTGCCCTACTGTTACAACAGAAGGGGTACAGCTTACACTTCCTGTTGGAGGGATAGTATCAATTATAAACCCTACAGAAGAAAAATTGAGATTATGAATAGTATCATTAGCCCAAATAGTTACATTATGTTGTCCATTGCTCCAAGTAACATTTGTTATATTTGTACCACAGGCAATTGAATAATTTACAGTATAGGTATCATTAGAATACCAACAAGAAGACAGACTGCCGACATTATCATTTACAATGTAATTAACATTTAAAGTTTTATTACTAGAATAAGAATTATTTAAGGGGGATATAATTGAAATATTCGGAAGGGTATTATATAAATTAGTGCTGATTAAGGTAAGAGAAGCATTACCATAAGAAGCAACATAAGAAAGGTTTCCTAAAACGAATACTGAAGAAGCATTAGCCATTGAAGTAGTATTTTGATAAAATCCTACTTGGGTAGGAGAAACAATATTCATAGTGTTAAGTGTTACAAGAGAGCTACTGCCTATTGAAGCAATATAAGAAAAATTTCCTAAAACGAATACTGAAGAAGCATTAGCCATTGAAGTAGTATTTTGATAAAATCCTACTTGGGTAGGAGAAGCAGGAGTTGTTACATTGATTATTGTAAGAGAAGCATTACCTGTTGAAGTAACGTAAGCATAAGTTCCTGAGGAACCATTAAGAACGAATACTGAAGAAGCATTATCCATGGAAGCATTTGTATAATACCCTACTTGTGTGGGAGAAGTAACAGTTGTTACATTGATTATTGTAAGAGAAGCATTACCTGTTGAAGTAACGTAAGCATAAGTTCCTGAGGAACCATTAAGAACGAATACTGAAGAAGCATTATCCATGGAAGCATTTGTATAATACCCTACTTGTGTGGGAGAAGTAACAGTTGTTACATTGATTATTGTAAGAGAAGCATTACCTGTTGAAGTAACGTAAGCATAAGTTCCTGAGGAACCATTAAGAACGAATACTGAAGAAGCATTATCCATGGAAGCATTTGTATAATACCCTACTTGTGTGGGAGAAGTAACAGTTGTTACATTGATTATTGTAAGAGAAGAATTACTTGTTGAAGTAACGTAAGCATAAGGTCCTGAGGTAGTAAGATTTAAAGTAGTATTAAGAACGAATACTGAAGAAGCATTAGCTATTGAAGTTGTATTTTGATAAAATCCTACTTGTGTGGGAGAAGTAACAGTTGTTACATTGATTATTGTAAGAGAAGCATTCCCGAAAGAAGCAATATAAGCATAAGTTCCAGAGGTCGTAAGATTTGAAGTAGTATTAAGAACGAATACTGAAGAAGCATTATCCATGGAAGCATTTGTATAATACCCTACTTGTGTGGGAGAAGTTATGCTAGATAAAATAAATTCAAATGAGATAATTAAAATAAGAGCGATAATTATCCCCGTTAAAATATTTTTATTTATCAACCTCTTTTTTTCATTCATTACAACCTCTAAAGTTAAAATTATTTAAGATAAAATAGTTTATAAACCTTTTTTTCAAATTGGTTTGTTTCATAAAAATTTTTAAACTAAAAATTTCTTGTCAAAGAATGGCAGAAGAAAGAACTCTTGTTTTAATAAAACCAGATGGGGTTTTAAAAAGTCTCACAGGGAACATAATAACAACCCTCTCAGAAACAAAATTAAAAATTGTTGCTGCGAAGGTTGTGAAAGTCTCAAGACACCTTGCAGAAAAACATTATTTTGATTTAAAACAAAGATTAATTGAAAAATTTGGAAAAGAAAAAGGTGAAGAAATTTTTGAGAATAATTTAGACTACATTCAAGGAAAATTTCATACAGATAGAGTTCTGGCCTTGGTTTACAAAGGAGAAAATGCAGTGAAAAAAATTAGGGAACTTGCAGGAGAAACAAATCCTGAAAAAGCAAACCCAACTTCAATAAGGGGAAAATATGGCAGAATTAATTCTGAAACAAAAGTTTTTGAAAATGTTATTCACTGTTCGGATAGCGTAGAAAACGCAAAAAGAGAAATTGCGTTATGGTTTAAGAAAGATGAAATTGTTGAATAATCATTTTTCAATCATTCCTTTTAATCTACTTTCCTGCGAATGCCAAAAACAGGTTTCATGATTATCTGAAGTGCATAAGAAGTAATCATCATGAGTTAAAACCTCACCATTCCTATAGGTAGAAGTACAATAATATCCCGGTCCGTCAATGGTTTTATTTTCATTTAGGTATATTACGAAAGGACATTTTTTATCGGTCATTTTTGTTCTTCATCAATAACCCCTTTTTCAGAAACAAAGAAAACAGTTTCGTTATCAGGCAGATCAGGACTGTCAATTAATTTTGCAACACGGGAATCTTTTTTTCCTCTTCTCAGATATATTCGGTAAGTTGAGGCATGTGCAACAATATGCCCCCCTATTGCGGTGGTAGGATCTCCGAACATTTGTGCGGGATTTGCCATAACCTGATTCGTGACATAAACTGCAAGATTATAGGTTTCTGCAAGTTTCATTAGATTGTGCAAATATTTATTCAACTTCTGTTGTCTGTCTGCCAATTCCCCCCTTCCTGAAAATTCAGCCCTGAAATGTGCAGTCAAAGAATCAATAATCATAAGCTTAATCGGCTCTCCATTCTTAATCATCTCTGAAACTTTATCAAGAAGGAGAATCTGGTGATCTGAATTAAATGCTCTAGCAACAAAAATATTTTTTAAAACCTTCTCAGAATCTGCACCTAAACCCTCAGCAATTTGTTTTATTCTATTCGGTCTGAAAGTTCCTTCTGTATCAATAAAGACTGTTTTTCCATTTGCTCCCCCATTTTCAAGAGGTAACTGAGTTCTTACAGCCAAAGTTAACCCCAACTGAGTTTTCCCGCTTCCAAATGCCCCAAAAGCCTCAGTAACTGCCCTACTCTGAATCCCTCTCCCCCCCAGAAGTGCATCTAAATTCTTGCTTCCAGTAGTAATATAAGAAACAGTTGCTCTTTTTTGAGCGAATTCAACTCCGTCCATAAATCCAAGATTAAGCATTTTTCTTGCAGCTTGGATTGCCTTCCTTGCAACAGCCTCTCCTACTCCCGCAGTATCAGCGAGAGAACTGGGACTCATTACAGCCAAAGACATTAAATCGAAAATCCCTGCAGCTTCAAGTTTAGCTTCTACAGCAGGACCAATCCCAGGCAAGTCAGTAAGTTGTGGTTCCTGTCCTTCTTTAAGAATAATCTCTTTTTCCTCTGTCTCCTCTTCTTCCTCAACCTTCTTCACCATTAAAAGAAAATCTTTGGTAAGTTTATAAAGATTATTTGACTATTATATACATCTTACAGGATATTAAAAATTCTTAAAATCAAGGACAGATCTGCAAAAATGAAGATTATAGAAATAAAAACTTCTGTAATTCCTCCTGTTTTAATCAAACCTTTTATTCTCTTTTCTGAAGGATAAAAAAGAGGTACACCCTCTTTTGTAAGGCAATCAGAAAAAATATGAGAAGCATACCCCAAAACAAATGCGAATAAAATTTCTTTTGAAAAGATGGATATAAAAAAAGAAATCACAACAAGGAAAATAAGGCTATGGGTAATTCCTCTGTGCTTTGTAAAAAAATTAAAGGGCCTAAATATTTTATGATGTCCTAATTTTGAATAAGGGGAGTCCACGTCTGGAAGTAGGGTCGCAAAAAGTGCAACAGGCACAAAAATAATTGGGCTATGGATATAGGGAAAAATAAGTATAATAAAAAAGATAGTTATTACAAGATGTGTCCTGAAAAGCATTCTAATTCATCTCAAGTTCTTTGATCAGTAAGTCAGGATTTACTTCCTCAACTTTTTCGATAATAAATTCGGGAGTGTTGAAGACCTTATTATTTCTAACACTTCCGTAAAAAAATAATTCTTTCCCAAGCAATTTCTCTTTCTGCATAATTAATTCTTCAAGATTCTCTAAATTTGTAAGCCCTATTGCGGGAAGAACATCATTAAAGGCAACTGTTCGGATTGTTTCTGTGCCATCATCAATTATTATGTTTATTAATGCTCTTTTTTCTGCGATAACCTTTCCGTGCTCTTGACAGATAAAATTTTCTCCTTCCTGTACGGCCTTCTTTCTACATTCAGGACAGACATAAAAGAATTTGGGCTCAAAAGACTGGACAATAAAAGCCCTAACTTTTGTATTGTCTGAATTTTTTAGTTCCGAAATTTTTTTCTCTCGGAAAACTTGCTCGGATTTTACATTTTCAATAGTTTGGTCTATTATTTTAATCTCAGAAAAACTTCCAAGATGCAGTTCATTTTCTCTCATACTCCCATTTCCAATTTCAACTACAACACCATTTCCTATTTTTCCGTCTTCAACCAGTCCTATATGGTTTGTGTCCCAAAGAACAACTTTTATATTAGAGGTTTCATCGGCAATAAATAAATTCACCACCTTCCCCTCATCTCCTTTTTTTGTCTTAAAGGTCCTTATAGGGGAAATACCCATAACTTTTCCGATAGTATTAACTTTTCTCATACCAGAAAGCAATTCCTCTATTTTCAATTTTTCGTTGTCAAAAGAAATCCCAAGTTCTGCAGCAACAACCTGCGCTGCTCCTTCTTTACTTATTAGTCCTGAAAGTTTCGCCCTTTTTGCTTCTATTCTCCTCTCAATCTCCTCTTTGTTAATATTAGAAATCCGTGAAATTTTTTCCAAAATTCGGTCATAATTATCCATAGGCATCTATCAAAAAACAATTAGATGTTTTTAAGTATTTTCGTGAAAAAAATATAACAATCTTTATAAAATTCTTTTGAATAAAAACCGCGTGAAACTTGCATCAATACTAAAGCAATCTAATGGAAATTTTTCAAATAAACAAAGATTAAAGGATTTGTTAGACATTATAAATATGGATAATTCGGATTTATTTTTATTTCCCGCAGGATATTTCTATTCAAAGTATAATTCTGCAGAAGCAGTATGCAAAGATGTAGAAGAAAAGATATCGCCTTACTTAAGGGATAAGGTAGTATGCACGGGTATCGATGGATTTTTTAAAAAACCACAGGCAGAAGAACAAATTGCACTTGCAATTAACAATAAAGGAATCGCTGCTTATGCAAGAAAGTTTCATCCTACAAAAACCGAATCTATTAACAGAGCAAAATCCTTTTTAGAATTAGAACAGGGATTTCAAAGAATTTTAGAATTTGGGGGAATTAAATTTTACCTCGCAATATGTTATGATTCTTTTGGGATAAGACAAAAAAATATTCAGAATCCTGAAGTGGATGTTATATTAAATTTAATTCATGGTTTTTTCCCTTTTGGTGAAAAAAATTGTGGCGAAAATTATTTTGTGCGCCATGGCTTAGCCGGAGCTAGCAAGCAATGGAAATGTCCCGTTTACGCCTCTACAACATTCTTTAATAGGAAAATTCCCATAAATTTCCCTTCAGGAGTATTGTGGAATTAGGAAAAGAAATCAACCTGCGAATGGAAATATAAGGATAATTCACTTATTCATTACGACTCTTTAGAATATAATTCTTTTGAAGGGAATATAAGAATTGATAAATTCCTTTTATAAAAGTGAAAGCAAAATACTTATAAATCAGTTGAATTCAATTAAATTATGGGAATAGCCGCAGTTAAAATAAAAATCATGCCAACATCGCCAGATGTTGATTTAGAAAAAATCGAAGATGATGCAAAATCCCTAATTGAAGATTTAGGAGGAAAAAACTGCAATTTTGAAGAGGAACCAATTGCATTCGGATTAAAGGCTATAATAGCATTCTTTGCATGGCCAGAAGAAAAAGAACTTGAAGAATTAGAAAATTCTCTAAAAGATATTGAAGAGGTAAGTTCTGTTCAGGTAATTGATATGAGAAGGGCATTAGGATAATCAAAATCCTTATTAACTATTTTTTCTAAAATATTAAATGATTACAGATCAGGAAGTAGTAGAGATAAAACAAAAAATTATCTCTCAAATAGAAGAAACCTTTCCAGAAGAACAAAGAAACTCTGCGATAGAACAGATTGAATCGATGGATTCAGAACAGCTTGAAAATTTTCTAGAAAAAAATGGTATGATCCATTATCAGGATGGAGAGATCAATAAAGATTTGAACTGTGTTTTCTGCGCAATTGCTTCAGATAAAATTCACTCTGTAAAAATTGATGAAAATGAAGACGCGATCGCTGCTCTTGAAATAAATCCCACTTCATACGGACATACCTTAATCATTCCAAAAGAGCATTCTGAAACTGCATCAAAAAAAGCGATGTCTCTTGCTGAAAAAATTTCAAAAAAGCTAAAAGAAAAATTAAGGGCAAAAAAAGTTGAGATTTCTAAAACAAAACTATTCGGTCACGAGATAATAAATGTAATCCCAGTTTATGAAGACGGAAAAATCAATTCAGAAAGAAAACCCATTGAAGTTGAAGAACTTGAAAAAATAAAAAAAGAGATCGAAAAATCTGAAGAGATTAAAGAAGAACCAAAAAGAATAATTGAAACGCTCTGGTTACCAAAAAGGATTCCATAGATTAATGTTGAAAAGGATAAGCAAACTGATAATTATTAAACTAATTAAAAATACAGGGGAAAACGGAATTCCGTCCCTTATTTTTACTTCTCTTTTCTTTTTTCTGATTTCTCTTATATCTCTTTCACTAAGTCCGTCCCATGTCGCTTTTATAACTTTGTTTCCAACCCTTATGTCTGAATAAAGCCAGTCTCCTTCTTCTAGATCTTTTGCCTTGACCTTTTTTATCATACATGCTTCGTCAATAGATTTCGAATAAATATAAAGATAAGATGTAATAAATAGTAATACCCCTAAAATAAAAAATAAATTCCATAAAAATCCAAGCAGCAAAAGGATTATGCTCAAAAAGGTCAGTGCACCAATTATTATCTTTGTTTTTTTGAACTGTTTTGAGACTTCTTTCTTAAACAAATCAAAATTTTTAATGAAAAGAAAGGCACTCGTTATAAGGGTATAAAAAAAACCTGCCAAAAGGAAGACTACAAAAAAGGAAAAAAATATTTCCAGATTTTGGAATATATCAGGATAAATCGGCAGTATTGTTCCTAAAGCAATCATCAATTTAGCATCGCCTCCTGCAAAAACTCTGCTATAATAAAGAAGATTACCCAAAAGAAAAAATATCCCAAGCCCTATAAGACCCATATAAAAAAATGTGAAATTATCTCCTTCCAAAACTGAATAGAAAAACCTGAATGTAAGTGCAAAGATTATGAGTGAGAAACTAATCCAGTTGAAGATTTCTTTTGTTTTTATATCTTGAACTACTGCAAATAAGATGTATAAAAAAGCAAGAACAAATAAAAAAATCACCTCGTACATAAAAAAAGATAGAAATTTAAATTAATAAATGTTTATAAGAAAAGTTTACTTTATTCTTTCTCTTCCCCCGTGTTTATACGGATGTTTTTTCTTTTCCCTTCGTTTATTTTTCTTTTTATTTCTTTTGTCAGAAAATTCATAATCCATTTTAAGATTTATTGAACAAGGCAAATTTGATTGCCAGATAAATTATCATTGGCTAAAGCAGTTACGTTATATGTCCCTTTTGTTCCGATAGTAACAATAACTCCGGACTTGCCGCCTATGACTATATCCGCGCAGGGTAAATTACAGGTTATAGACGGACACTGCTGGATAGAATATTTTTGAAATTGGGAAACAACTGCCATAACAGCACAACTTGTTTTGATATCTAATTTATCCTCGTTTACTCTTAACTCTCTTGATGCGGAACAAAAACTGTATTGCTGATTTAATCCGCAAGCACTACTACAATCTGAAACTACAGAATCAACATTAGTTGGAAAGATTAAATTTTGAAAAAGAGCCCAGCCAGTAGAAAAACCGATAATAAGAATTACTAAAATAAGTACTCCTAATATCAGAAGAATTACAGTAGTAGTGCTTAATTCCTGTCCTTTTTGATTTTTAGGAAGAAAATTAATAGAATGTGTTTTACCCCTTTTATTATTCATAGTTATAATAAAGTTATTTTATTTAAAAATGTTTTTATCCTCTATATTCCACTGAAAAAGAAAGAACCTGTTTAGCCCACCATAAAATTCCCTCTGTTTTTGTTGTTTCAAGATAATTTTGGCTTTTAAGTTCACTATCTCTGTCCATTACTTCTTCAACATAATTGTCCTGATCATAAAAAATATTTCCTGCTGCATCTTTTCCACAACCCCATCCATTATATCCCCTTACTGCTGCGTCCCACCCAGTATAAAGAATATTTCTGTTTGTACAACCCTGAAAGATTTTTCCTGAACTATAAGTGTTATAGCTATCCTTCAAAATTTCTGCTCCGACTTCGATATTAAGTTTAGGGTTATTTATTAATTCATTTTTACATTCTCCTTGGTTTGCAGGAAGTCCATAGCTTCCACAGTGGATTAGATTTATCTGCATCAGCCCTACGGAACTACCACTAAATGCATTTGGATTGCATTCTGATTCCTGCATCATTATTGAAAGCATTAGGACCGGATCAATCCCATTACTTGCAGCAGACTGAGAAACAAAAGTTGCATAAGAATCACAAACATTCCCGCAATTGCATTTTCTATTCCCCAACGTGTTCTGTTTGGCATAGTTAAAAAGGTCATTTATGCTTTTTGCAGATTGATTTATTCCGGTTTGCTGATTAAAATAATTTTGTTCTATCTGGGAATCCAATTGTTCAACTATCCCTATTCCTACAAAATAAGTTCTTGCTTGAATTGTCGATGAAAAAAAACTGATAATTGCTATTGAACAAACCAACACGACCCCAAGTACAAGAATTGTTGTAGGAACATCTCCGTGCTTGTTCATTTTTTTGTTAACCATTATTACTTTGGTTTAAAATATTTTCAATTAAATTCTTATTTTGGCTATTAAGTTGTTCTGCAAGAACAGTTTTTTGAGTTAGTGGATTAAATTTTGCATAATCCGAACTCAGATCCCCAATTCCTATTGTCTTAAGTTGACCCATCAGGGAGGAGATATACAAAAAGAGGATTATTATTCCAATTATAACCAAAGTTGCAATTATCCATGAAATTGTTTCCCCGACCTGTCCTCTTTTATTTTTTTTAGGTTTTAACATTCTCTTCGGATTTTCTTACAACCCCCAAAATTTTTATTATATATTGATTATTTTCATTATCAACAGAATAAAAACTTTTTTCAATACATCTTGTTAATGTATTATAATCTTTTCCAGATTGTATCGCGCAGCTCGCCAAAAAATTATTATTTCCCTTTTTAATATCCAAAACAGAAGTTGCAGAATTTACTTTGTAAAAATTAACTTCAGTATAGTATTGTTCATCTGCCCATTCACTTGAATTAAAATTTAAATGACATTGACTCAAAAAATTTTGATTTGTAGGGTTGACAACTCCGTTATAGATTAAGGTATCATTTATTACCCCTCCGTAAGAAACGCAGTCTGCAACATTGTTTATAAGGAGAGTTGTTTCTATTTCCCTCACATCATAGGGAGTTCCATAAAAAACATAAACCATTCCAAAAATTCCTCCAGCGACTATAATTAAAATTACAAACCAATAAACCGAAAGCAGTTTGTCTCCTTTTTTATTTCTTGGAATTAAATTAAGCATTTTAGTTGTATCCATTTATGATTATTATATAATTTTCCTGAGGTAGAACATCAGGGTAAGCACTGACATTGACATTATTAAAAAATGAATATTCATATCCGCCATTCTGACTTAATTTTACCTTAACCATATTCCCCTCGATTTGTACAACCTGGCTTCTATTCAGTCCGCTTTTTTCTGCTAAAGCCATTGCGTCATCCATGTTCAATTTCATTTCCATTCCTGGCTTTGCAGAATCTATTAAAAGTGCGATATTTTTTGCATAAGACTGTTCAAGAAGAACAGCCCCGCTTCCTTGCTTATACAAAAATAAAATAAGAATTGTAAGAAATAAAACATTCAAAATAATAAATATTACATTCTCAACTAAAATTTGGCCTTTTCGATTTTTAGGGAAAAAATTGTAAATGGAATTAGTATAACCCCTTTTATTTTTCATTATAATAAAATCATTTTGTAATTAATAAAAGTTATTATTAATCTTCAAGACAGAGTTTGGATAGAAGCACATTTCAGCGAATTAAAATCATTTGAATTTGCTTCAACAATTGTAGGGGAGAGGTATTCATGGCCCGACTCGCCATTAACGGCTGTTCCAATCATATAACCCCCAGTAACGCCACCAACAATTCCCGAACTGATAATTATTATTCCTGGAATAGAAGCTAGAGTTGCCCCGCCAGTAACAGGGGATAAGACTAAGGCAACTGCGATTCCTGCTCCTGCTCCTGCTCCTACAGCGGCCCAGCCGAGTAACCCAACTTTACTAAAAATTCCCATAACAACAAAATATTGCTTGTTAAGATCTATTGTTCCAAATGAAGACCTGTTTGCTTCAAGAGTTGCCTGAATTACCTGTGCATTTTTCAGCCCCAAAAGATAGTTAAGATAAGTTGTGCCTTGTCCTGAGTCATTTGTAACTGCAAGATAATTATAGAATTCTGCTTCATCTATCTGCCCATTGTTAAAGAAATTTATACTTTTATCAAATGCTACCTGAGAACATATTGAGCAATAAAGATTTGAAGTGAAGGTTGATCCAACATAATTCAATTTTCCTTCTCCGAATTCCCACCAGCATTCAGCCATTTCATTTGCAAGAGCTTGATACACATCATTTTTATTTTTGACGGTTACAATATCCGGAGCTGTCATTTCCTTGCATGTTCCATCTTTGCTAAGGCATAAATAATGAGTCTTGCAGTCAAGAGGAATTGCTCCTGTTGGGATTACACCGCTCCCTCTTTCAACAACAGAGTTGTGGCATACTTGCTGATCTGTTGTTTGCCCAAAATTAAGCTCTATTAAAAAAAACAGGATTACTGCAAAACTTGTGATAAGAACTATAAGGATAACAATTTGTTCTGTTGTCATCTCTGCTCTGCGATTTTTTTCAAATTCCTTCTTCATAAAACACCTATTTTTTTAAGCATGAGATATAATCCAACCATAACTAAAGAGAAAAATATTATCCAAATTAAATATTTTACCATCTCATCTAAATTCATTTTTTGCTCACCTCAAGTTCATTGTTCATTTTTTGAATTGAGATATAAACTCCGTTATTCCCGATTTGTATTTTGTCGAATGCTTCTAAGTCCGGAACAGAAGTGCATGAACCGGTGTTATCACAGTTTTTTATTTGCGCATCAAAGATATCTATTAATGCGCTTTCACATACACAAATACAATTATTTCCTGAACAGGAATTTGGTTTTGTAACATTATTCCCCGCAAATCCATAAATATACCACCCCGCAGGATTTGGAATGAAAAATCCCTGCAAAGAGGAAGTTCCTCCTGCTTCAATTCTTCTTACTTCACTAGAAATTCCATGCTCTCCGTTGACAACACTCTGTGCTTCTTGCACAGCCTGATTATTTGTAAGGGAAAAATAAACCGCCGCCAAAAGTGCAGCAAGGAAAAGTATACATATTACTGCAATTATTATTTTCAGAGTTTCTTCACCAAGCAATTCAAATCCGTTCTTGTTTCTCATTTTATCAGTGCCCAAAAAATTCCAGCGGTATTATTCGGAGAAAAACTATTGAAAAAGTCAATGACTTGATTCTTAAAAAATAAGTAAACTCCTATTACTACAGCAACAACAACAAGAATTCCTAAAATTATTTTTATCAGTTCTTCGGTTTCAATTGCCATATTAACCCCCCCCACCGAAAAGGTTTTTTATCTGATCTATAAAACTTGTCCCTTTTCCTTTAAGAACAAAAATGCTTATCATAAGTATTGCAAGAATTGCGAGTGCGATAAGCATCCATGGAAGATACTCAGAGATAATTCCTTTTTTGTTAAAAAATTTCCTTCCTCTTTTCATGAATAGGAAATGGCGGAGGAATTAATAAACTTTTACGTCAAATTACCCAATACAATTGCACTTAATAGATACAATGCAATTATTGCAAAAAATGCGGTTACAGCATAAAGCCCGATTCCTCTTTGAAGATTCTTTCCTGTTTGATTTGTCTTTTCAAGCTTGTCTTCTCCTGAATCTATTACAACGAGAGTTCCTGTGAGTATAAAGATTATTTCAATTAAATAAATTCCAACAATAATCTGAAGCCAATAAGGAGGGATCATTTTAGTCATATCAAAAATATTAAGCACAGTCGCAATATTTCCCAATCCTGCAATGCTGTTTGTTTGTCCACCTAGATTTGCAATGCTTAACCTGCTCAGGATTGAAGTTATCATTGCTGCAAGACCAACAACAACCCCTGATAATAATGGGGCAAGGAAGGTCATATTGCTCTTCATATCAGAAATTATTTCTGCAAGCATATCTCTTAATCGGTCAGTTATTTTGTTTAGATTTTTAACATATTCTGAAATACTTATCAAACTTAATGCTGCAATGTTCAACCCTTTTTTCGCTGATTCAACAAGTATTTTCATACTAGTCGCAATTAAGTCAGAGGGATAGTATACCAATGCACCACGCTTCTCATCAAAAATAGCAGACTCGGTGCTCATTCCCATCTGCATTATGTTATAATTCACTCTTTTGAAAAAATCTTCTGTTTTTAATCCTCTTGTTTCTTCTGCAACCTTACTGAATGCAAGTTCAGGAGGAGTTCCATTCCCAATTCTATTCCCCAATTGAAACAAAGAGTTATTAAATTCATTTTCAAGCTCTTTTGTTTTCTCTCTCTCCTTGATTAATCCCTTTGTTCTTTCATTAAAAGATATAGAAAAAAATAGCGCAAGACCGACAGTAAAAAATACACTGAAGATTAATGCACCGATTCCAAATGGTCCTACTACAGATCCGTTTGATTCAGTGATGAATCCGAATATTTGATCGCTTCCTAATAAGCTGATGCCTAATTGTGCAAAGGTGTAATCTCTTTGTAATCCGAAAATTAACGGAATTGGGGTATATTGAAAAATTAAAGGAAGAAGCCCTATAATAAAAAAAGGGAGGCAGATTAAAAATGATTTAAGATAAGGCTTTTTACTCTTGTAAACAGGATAAAGAGGGTTTCTCTCTAGCAATTGAGTTTCTCCATATCCCCCTGGTCTCAAAAATAAAATCTTATCAGTAAGATAAAAAACAAAAAAAGGAATTATCATATTAAAAAGAACTAGAATATGATACCATTTCAAAGAATCCCCTAACATGGCAGAAGCGAGAGGAAGAAGGGCAAGTCCGAGAGTAGGAAGTACAACCCCCAACATATAAACATTTGTAAGCGGACTTCTTACTTCGTGAGTGAATTTAAGCATCTTATCATAAACTCCATCAAGAACAACCTGTAAAGCCTTTTCCAATGTGACAATTCTCTTCCCGTCGTCAGGTTCAAATAAACTGCTTTCAATTAAATGGAAAGACTCAATAAATTCAGTTGAATAATCTCTCCAACCTTCAAGGTAATTATCAAGGCTTTCTTTAATCGTTGAAAATTTTCCTATTTCAACATTGTAAAAAATCTTTTTAAAATCAAGAGCAAGAGGATACTGAAGATGTTGTGAAGCAAATGAAATGGCCTTTTCCAAATTAGGTGTATGTCTCATATAAACGACAATGTAAAGAATTGCTGGCACCATCTGCGATGACGCTTTCAATCTCCATTGATTTGCAAGTCTTGCAGGATATCCACTCGCAAAATAAAAGAGGAAAACCGCAAAGATCATAACCAGAACAAAAAAAGAAACAGGAAAATTTGCAAATCCTCCATTAAATAATGCAATTACAACTGAAATCAAAAGTCCTAAAAAGAAAACAGAGATAAATGCCATTATACTTAATGTTGCAGGCTGCCATGGCTCCAAATCAAGATGTGCAATTTCAAGATTCCTTATGACCTTTTCTTCATCCTTTTTTGCAACCTTTAATTTTATAACACTTCCAAGAGTTCTACATAATTTTTCATATCTTGAAAGTTCAGGGGCCATTTCTTGTTTGAAGGTGGAATAACTCTGGCTGTAGTTAACTTTTTCAGGAGTAGTAGTTTTTATGCTCTGCTCAATCCTTGCTGCATGCTTCTTAAGAATTTCTTCTACTGTTGGTTTTCTTTCTGGCTCCATACTCCTCTTTTAAAATATAAAATAAAAAAGAAATGTAATTAATAAAACTAACTAAAAATAAAAAAATTTATTTTCTGTTCTGAACTTTCAAATAAAGGAAAGTGAACATAAGGCCGCATATAAAAAAGCAAACTCCCCATAATCTTGAAGGGTTCCCATTAGTTCCGAGAACAGCATACCCTGTTAAATTTGCAGAGGCCAGAAATAAAGCTCCAAAAAGAAAAATAATACTTAAAAATGCGTAACTTTTACCCCAATAACCCCCATATGGCTGGTTTATTCTTCGGTTAAATGCATTTTTTATATCCTTTCCAACAGATCCATTTTTTTTCTTAGATTTAGTTAATCTTTCTAGGGACTTATCTCTAATTTTAGGCGGATTAATTTTAGAATCCATCTCTCCAATTTTTTTCATCATATCTTTTTTCAAAAAATCAAAGGTTGCAAAAGAAAGGGCTCTTTCATAATCTATTTTCGCTATTCTAAATTCGCCTGCTTCTTCTCTATATCCCCCTGCCATTTTGAAGGTATTATAAACTTTTCTGAGGTCTTCGCTAGAAGGCATTCTTTTCTTCTTTATTTCTCTCTCTTCAAATAAAGCATCACTTTCATATCTTTTTGCGAAATCTCTATTAATTTCATAGTCATCATTAGCCATAGCTAATTAAATAGAAATAAGTTTAAATAAATTTCTAAAAATTCTTCTTAATTTTTATTTCGTTATTCAACCACTTCTGCCACTCTGGAAAAACTCGGTCTCCCATAGGCAAGCCGATTTCTTTCCTTACATCATCAGAAATTTCATGAAAGATATGGTTAGAAAGGGTGTTGAATCCTGCTTCAAGAATCTGGTTATATCCTGTTTTCTTTGCCACATCTACAATTTCCTGTTTGATTTTTGCTCTTAATAAAATATTGTCATAAATAGCATCCCAGTTTCCTGCCCAGCCCTTTACATTTGATGCGATATCTTTTACAACTTCACTGTCACCATTAATTAAATCATCACTTGGTTCAAGCTGATCTTTTTCAATATTATAATTCAGCAAATCAACAAAACCTTTTTCAGTTAAAGGATCATCTTTCCAATGTTTTCTTACTTCTGAAAGTTGAACAACTCTCCTTAATGAATGTAGCCCGTCAGGAGTTTTTATTGGATTACAAACTGCAATTATATCCGTTGCTTTGAAACTTGTTTTGGGAACTTCTAAATCATTTACAACTCTGTCATAAACCCCATAAGGAGATGCTCCGTGAATTGTTCCTGCAACAACATTTGCAAGTGCACCAACCCTCATTGCTTCATATAAAGCTTTAGCTTCAACACTTCTAACTTCACCGACAATTAAACATGAATCGCCTAATCTTAAGCTTGTCCTTATCCCATCATCAGCAGAAACTTCTGTAGTTGTCTTAAGAAGTGCAGAACGAACTTTCATACTTAAAATATCATATTCAAGTTTCCTCAAAGATTCAACAGGCAATTCCAAGGTATCTTCAATTACAATAATTCTATTTTTCGGAATAATCTCTAACATCAAACTTCCAAGCAGAGAAGTCTTTCCTGATCCTCTTGTTCCTGCAATTAAAATTGTTCTTGCTCCATCAATTAAAAAACTCATTAAACCCGCAGTAAAAGAGTTAAGCATTCCATTCTGAACATATAATGGCAAGGTCCATGGCTCTTCCCTGTGCCTTCTGATTGAATAAGAAAGCCCATCAGGAGAAAGAGGATTTTGAATTATCGCTATTCTTGCGCTTAACTTTCCAATTTCAAGCTGAGTATCCAAAATTGGATTTGCCTCATCCAATGGTCTACCCGAAATAATTCTAAATTTTGCCGCCCATGAATCAATATCTGCTTGGCTCGGAAGAACATTCGTTGTACATTCATCATAATCCTGGTGCTTGACATAAATATTCGTCATTGGAATTGGCGCATTAAGCATGATATCTTGAATCCTTTTGTCTTGCAATAAAACCTCAACAAGTCCAAATCCGATTGTTTGCCTGACAAGAATAGTAGCAAGCTTGTTCAGATCAGAATAATTCATCTTCATGTTTTGTGTAGAAGATAAGTCCTGTAGCAAATCTCTTGAAATGTTAAAAAAAACCTGCCTTACTCTTTCAACATCCGTAAATTCTTCTGCTTTCGGCTGATGTTCAATCAAAACTCCTCTTGCTAAGTTTAATAGCATATTATAATCTTCATCAAGGGAGTTCTCAGGAGGATTAAGATGATAAAATAATTTTGACTTGTCTTTTCTTTTAAGTATAGTCACAGTGGAGGTATCATAATCTTCTCCAATTTCATATTGATCAATAATTTCAGCATCATCAGGCAGATCAGAAACTAATCGTGTAAAAGTAAAATTAGGAATTACATCAGGCTTGAATATTTTTTCATAAATCTCACGGTCTCCTTTTTTATAGTTTTCAAAATAAGGAATAACTCCCTGAATAAGCTTTGTTTTTTCCAGAAGAGAAAAAATCCTTTCAAGAAGATGGATATAACTTTCCTGATCATTCTTAAATTGATTCTCTGTTTTATCATAAAAAATTCTTGATTGAAGAATAAGTTTTTTAATTTCAAAATATGCAGAAATCGGATCCTGCCTTAATAAATACAAAAATGAAAAAAGCTCATTATATCTTCTTCCGAATGCGGATTCGTTGGAAATTACAAGTTTTTCATGAGAAAGAATTTTATCCTGCCTTAAGAGGTAAACATAAAGTTGCGCTATTTCAAGAAGCATTGCTGTTTGTTTAAAGTCATAATTATAATTTTTCTGCTGCGCAAAGACTATCCTTGAAACATTAGGGTTTTCTATTAATGCATCAATCGTTCTACTCATAACTTCTGTATTATCTGCTAAATTAGGAACAAACGGGGCCCCAAGATAGTTGATGTAAAGAACATCTTCACCTCCTTCTCTTCGGGTTTCATAAGAATATAATTTTGCCTCTTCTGCCATGAATAAAAAAACTTATTAAAGTTTAAAATATTTTGTGTTATTTCGTTTGTAATCATAACAAATTTAAACTGCTTTACCATAATCCTTTTATGGCTGCTGCTAACCAAACAGATTATACAAATCAGTTTGCAGGGAATATAACTGCTAATGTCAGGGATATGGAAGATAAACAGAGAGTGATGAAAGACAGACTTTTTCTTATCGGACAAAATCTTATTGAGATAAAGGAAAAAACAAATCAGCAGATTCTTCAGATTAAAAAAGACATTGAAACAATGAGAGACAGCCTTGAAAGATTATCCTCCTTTGTTGAAACGATTTCGAATGAAATTTCAAAATATGCAAAGAAAGATGACTTGGAAATTCTGGCTAAACAGGCAAAAATGTTTCAGCCGATGGACTTTGTTAGGAAAGAAGATCTAGAAAAATTAAGAAGATGATTAGAAAAGTTAAAAAAGATTTAATTGTTTAAAATAAAATGGCTACTTTAGAACAGGTTACTCAAATGAAGAATCAGGGATATTCTGATCAGGATGTTATTAATGAATTATCCCAGCAGGGAATTTCACCAAAAGAAATAAATGACTCGCTCAAACAGGCACAGATAAAAAATGCGGTTTCAGGAATGGATCAGGGAATGCAGCCTTCAATGATGGAAGAAGAAATTCCTGCTCCACCTTCAAATCAATATCAACCCACAGCACAGGAAGAAACTTATGCCCCTCAGCCAGAACAGGCATACGCTCCTCAAGAGCAGCAGCAATATTATGCTCCAGAAACAGCAGTCGGAGGATATGCTCCAACAGGAATGGATACAGATACCGTGATGGAAATTGCAGACCAAATTTTTTCAGACAGAATAAAAAAATTTCAAACGCAAATGGATGCAACATCACAAGCAGCAATTCTTCTGCAGACAAAATTTGATAATCTCTCAGAAAGATTAAAAAAAATTGAATCAATAATTGACAAATTACAGATTTCTATTCTCGAAAAAATCGGTTCTTACGGACAGAATCTCAGCAATATAAAAGATGAAATGTCTATGATGCAGGATTCTTTTTCAAAAATGGTTTCTCCTACAAGAGAACAAAGCATACAACAACCTCAACAAAGATATCAGCCAGAAAATTCAGCTCAAGAAACAGAAACTCAGCTTAAACAACCAAGTCCTAGAAAAAAATAATTCTTATTAAAAAAAAGTTGTTAAGAAGAAAATCACTTACCCCAATTACCATAATTAGGATGATATGGTTCAGGAGGTCCTCTCGGTTTTTCACCACTACCTCCACTATTAATGATTAAGAACATGAATAACACTAAAACTGCAGCGATTGCAACGCCACCCCAATTTTGGCTCCACCAGTCTCCAGATGCCCATCCTACTGCTGCTGTTGAATCAACTAAGACTACTCCGACGATTATGATTCCCACACCAAGCAAGAAATAGTTTACCATTTTGCTGCTTGGGTCAATGAAAAGACCGAGGACTACCATTATTACAAGGATTATTACTAAACCAACCCCAAATCTAGGAAGTATCTGACTGAAAAAATCAGGAACAAACCCAAATTGTAACGACATTAATCCGACAGCAATTGCAATAATTCCATTGACCATTTTGTTGTCTTTGAATATATTTGTCTTGGTCAGAATTCCGAACACCAAAGCAAAGACTAATAAAAATGGAAGGACATAATTAAAAAATCCGAGAGCTTCCCATTGATTAAGTAAATCACCTATTGTACCGCTCTCAAAAGCAGTTGAAATCTGCAGAAATATCATCTCTTGTAACATTAAGAAAAATATGAAATATAATTTAAATATGTTTCGTTAAAAAAGGATCTTATCACTTTTTCGGAATCAAAACTAAAGCTAGAGCAATTCCAATTACGATAAGAAAAACAACATTAGTAACTATTGTTGAACCTAAACTTCCTGAGAGGACACTACCAAAACTTTGGTATAATCCTGTAGCCCAGATAACTGCCCCAATAAAAACAATTGTTGCAATAATACCCAACCCAACTACTAATCCTTTTTCTAACTTTGTCTTACTATCACCAAAGATAAATCCCCAAATCAAAAGGATTACAAAAATTGCAACAAGAGCAACTGTTAAGAATAAAATAAGATTTGTGACAACAAGTTTAGGATAAATTGCAGTTACAAAGATTAATCCTATAACAAATGCTGTTAAAGCATCAATTTGCTTTTTTCCTTCCCCGAAAAGTTTTGTTCTTTCAAGAATTGCAAAAACTATAAGAAACATTAATAAAAATGGCAAAAGAAAGTCCGAGACTATACTATAATTCAAAAATGTTGTTGTTGCCATTATCTTTTTACATCAAGTCTTCAGGCACTTCATCAACACCTGATTCTGTGCTTGGTAGAGCAGCTCTGTTAATCAGGAAAACATCTCCTACAGCCTTAACAAACTGATGAGGAATTATAACTCCTCTAGCTCCCCCAATCATAGAGATAACACCACCGCCGACTTTTATCCTCCAACCCTCGATTTTGTTATCAGATAAGTTAGCTTCTTCAATCTCCCCAAAAAAATCTCCTGAATCTGTGTAGACTCTGTTTCCGATAACTTCACTTATTTTTTTTATTCTCATGAATAAATTTATTATGCTTTATTTAAATAGTTTTCCATAATGCAAAAAATAAATTGCAAAATAATGATAACGAGAAAATTTTTAAATCAATATCATAAATTACAATTATGAAAGACTTAATAGACCAATTAGAACTGGATTTTTTTATTCCTTTAAGCATTCAAAGAGATATTTCTCTGTTTTTCGAGCCTAAAAAGGAAATAAAGAAAGAAAAATATTTCACAAGCTATCTCAATGCTAGCGATGCAAATCATCTTCAATTATTTCTTGGAAATTTTTTGTATAAACTAAAAACAGAAGTTGAAATTTTAGCGGTTGGCAGTTCAACTTTCCCAAAAAGTCATTGGAAAAAAATAGAAAAAATAAATAAAAAAGATCCGACTGTTAAAATACCTGAGACATATAAGGGAATTGATCTATTAATTTTGCCGGAAGATAAGATAGAACATAAAAGATTTGAAGAAAGCATAGTCAATTCATTAAATTATTGGGGTTTAAATCTCTTTAACTTAAGAGAGATCGTTTCTGAAATGGAATGGTATGAAAAAATTGATGGAAGACATATCTCTTTGATTACTTATGATAAAGAAAGCAGAGGGTTCTCAATTTCATTGCCCAATAAAACAGGATTAAATATTATATTTGGCAAAGAGGGGTATTTTAAGACTGCATCAGAAAAAATCAGGGAAGAAAGAAAGAAAAAACATCCTTTTTCTTTAATTTACACGAGTAAAAATAACATGCAAAATTAATTTTTTGTTTATTAAACTTGTACAATAAACTTTATAAAAAAACCAAACATAGAAAATATATGTTAAATAAAAAAGAGTTTTTCATTATTGCGCTAGTTATTATAATAATCACTATTTCTGCAGGTCTTACATTAAATTTTCCTGATCAATGGAAAATTCTTCTTGGAATTCTTCTTGCAGTCACATTGGTAATTTTCTCGAATGTTTTCGCAAAAAAGATTATGGCTTATCTCCTTGATTCTGAAATAGAAATGAAAGTCTGGGAGATAGGGAAATATGGATTTTCTAAAGATAAAAATTCAAAGAAACCATTTCCAATGGGAGCAGTTCTTCCGATATTATCAAAGATAATTTTCTTTCCGTTTAACGCCTTTGTTTGGATGGCTTCTCTTGTTTTTGACACAAGACCTAGAATTTATAGAGGTGCAAAAAGATTCGGATTGTATGCTTTCTCTGATTTAACAGAGTATCATCTTGGATTAATTGCCGCTTCGGGAATTGCAATCAACTTAATTCTTGCGGTAGTTGGATATTTCCTTGGCTTTCCACTTTTTTCAAGGTTAAGTATTTATTATGCCTTCTTCAACATTCTCCCGATTTCAGAATTAGATGGAAATAAAATCTTCTTCGGAAATTTAATATTGTGGAGCTTTTTAGCATCTCTTGTACTGATAGGAATGCTATTTGCAATCCTGATAGTATAAATATAGGGTAAAATTTATGGATTTTTTAAATGGAATTACTCCCAGAGAATATCAAATTAAAATATTTGAAAAATGCACAGAAAAAAACTGTTTGGTAGTTTTGCCTACAGGCTTAGGTAAAACCTTAATCGCATTAATGCTAACAATTGACCGAATGAAAAAATTTCCAGGAGAAAAAGTTATTTTTCTTGCCCCAACCAAACCCCTAGTTGAACAGCATCTGAATTATTTCAAAAAATATCTTCCGGAATTATTTGCTGAGATGATTCTCTTCACTGGCCAAATAAACTCAGATTCAAGAAGAAAATTATGGCAGAGTTCAGATATTATCTTTTCAACTCCCCAGTGCATTGCAAATGATTTAAAAAAAGGTTTATATGACCTCAAAGAAGTTTGTCTGTTGATAGAAGATGAAGCTCACAGATGTACAAAAAATTATGATTATACTTATGTTGCAAAAAAATATGCGGAACAAGCTCCGCATTGCAGGATTCTCGGACTTACTGCTTCCCCGGGAAGTGACTCTTTTAAGATTAAAGAGATATGCAGAAATCTTTTAATTGAAGAAATAGAATTAAAAACACGTGAAAGTGATGATGTCAAAGAATATTTACAGGAACTGAAATTTGAAAAGAAGGTTATTGATTTTCCTGAGGAATTTGAAGGTTTGAGAGTTATTTTAAAGAAACTGTTTAATGAATACGTTGAGGAATTAAAAAGCCGGAAAGTTTTGTTTGAATATCCTTCAAAAACAAAATTAATTGAATTACAAAAAAGGCTAATGCGTCTAATTTCGTCTGGAGAAAAAAATTTTAATTATTTTTTTGCAGTCTCGTCATGCAATCAGGCAATAAAAATTCAGCATGCACTTGAACTTCTTGAAACTCAGACCTTACTTAGTTTCAATGAATATCTTAAAGATTTATTCAAACAGGCTGCAGAAAAGAAAAGCAAAGGCGTTGTAAAACTAACGAGCAAGCCTGAATTTAATCTTGTATACTTGCGCTCAAATGAATTGCTTTCACGAGGGGTCGAACATCCAAAGATTCAGGAACTTTTCAAGATTGTAAAGGAAGAAAAAGAAAAAAATGATAAGGTAAAAATTATCGTTTTCATGCAATTCAGGAATACCGCAGCTATAATTTCAAAAAAGCTGAATGAAATTTTAGGAATAAACTCCAAAGTTTTTGTAGGTCAGGCCAAAAAAATTTCTCAGGGAAATAATACAGGACTAAATCAGAAGGAACAAAAAAAGATGATACAAGAATTTTCATCGGGAGAGGTTAATGTACTTTGTGCAACTTCAATTGGCGAAGAAGGGCTGGATATACCTGAAGTGAATATGGTTATCTTTTACGAATCAGTCCCCTCAGCAATAAGGAAAATTCAAAGAAGCGGAAGAACAGCAAGATTAATTTCAGGGAAATTGATAATGCTTATAACAAAAGGCACAAGGGACGAAACATTTTATTATGTTGCAAATGCTAAAGAAAAGAAGATGCACAAAACAATACAGGATATAAGAGAAGGGATGAACAATCCTGAAAAAAAAGAGTCACAAAAAACTTTGTAATAAATTTTACTAAAACCTCCAAAAAAGGATATAAATACTTATAAAAAATAATTTCTAAAAAAGGATATGGCAAGGATTATTGGAAGGGGATTTTCTTTTGATGATGTTCTTATTGTTCCAAAATACAATAAGATTCTCTCACGAAAAGATGTTGAACTAAAAACAAAGGTAACAAGAAATTATAGTATTAATATTCCGATAGTTGCAACTAATATGGATACTATTTGCGATGCAAAAATGGCAATTGCACTTGGAAAACTTGGAGGTTTGGGGGTAATTCATAGATTTATGACAATAGAAGAACAGGCAATTCAAGTTGCAGAAGTAAAGAAGCATAAATTAATTTGCGCTGCAGCAGTGGGAGTTAAAGATGTTGAAAAAAGAGCAGAAGCCCTTGTGAAATCAGGGTTAGAAATTATTGTAATTGATATTGCACATGGACATTCAAAATATGCAGGAAAAACTTTGGACTATCTTAAAAAAAATTACCCCCATATAGATATTATGGCAGGAAATATTGCGACAAAAGATGCAGCAGAATATTTTTTGTCTAAAGGAGCAGATGCAGTTAAAGTGGGAATTGGTCCTGGTTCTATGTGTACAACAAGATTAATGACTGGTGCAGGAATTCCTCAGTTAACTGCAATAATGGATGTTTATGAAGCAACTAAAGGTGAAATTCCAATTTGCGCAGATGGGGGAATAAAAAAACCAGCAGATATTGTTAAAGCATTTGGAGCAGGAGCAAACACAATAATGTCTGGATATATTTTTTCAGGAACAGATGAAACTCCAGGAGAAATTATTGAAGAAGGGGGAGAAAAATTTAAAATTTACAGAGGCTCTGCAAGTTATGATGTTGCGTTAAAAAAAGCAAATCTTGATGGAGAAGAGAATAAAAAAATTATAAATGTTGAAGGAGAAAAAACTTTAATTCCCTACAAAGGATCTATTTATACCATAATAGAAGAATATCTTGGAGCAATAAAATCCGGAATGACCTACATTGGAGCAAGAAACATGAATAGTTTAATAGGCAAAGCCGATTTTATTGAGATAACGAATTCAGGGATAGAAGAGAGTAAAGCAAACGGAGTTTTGAAATGAAAATAACAATATCTGGAATGATTGGCTCAGGCAAAAGCACAGTTGCGGATGAAATTTCAAAGAGATTGGGATATCAAAGATTTTCTTCAGGAGATTTTATGAGGGAAATTGCCAAGGAAAAAGGAATTTCTTTGATCGACCTTTCAAAAATTGCAGAAACAGATCCAAGCGTAGATAAAGAGATAGACCAGAGACAAATCAAATTTGGAAAGGCTCATAATAATTTTGTTATTGATGGAAGATTATCCTGGTATTTTATTCCGGATTCTGTAAAAATTTATTTGGATGTCTCAAATGAAGAGGCCGCAAAAAGAATTTATAATGATAAAAAAGAAACTAGGCAGACAGAAAAATTTTCATCGCTTGAAGAACTCGCAAAAAAAATTCAAGAAAGGAAAAATTCGGAAATTAAAAGGTATCAAAAATATTATGGAATAAATCATCACGACAGAAAAAATTATGATATTTATCTTGATACGACCCACATGACCGTAAAAGAAGAAGTTGATTATTTAATGAAAGAAATAAGAAAGTTTCAGAAAAAAAACTACTCAAACTTAAAATAAAGTTCATTTTTCTTCTGGCAATATCCGCATGAATTATAATGTTTTCTTACAACTTCAACAATTTCTTTGTTTTTGATATGGTTCAGTTGCCAGTTATTCACATACTCCCAGTCCATATCGCAGTTTTTTTCCGATTCGGACATATTTTGAAGTGTTTGGAATATCTTTTTTTCTAAAATAGAACCCTCGCTGTAATCCCGAGGTAGAATAAAATTTACTGAAGACTCTGCAGGAATTCTTGAGCCAAGAGAAGAAACGCTCTCGTTAAAAGATTCCTTGTTTCCTTTTTCAAAAACTGCTATAGCAAATCCCCCTCTCTGTTTTGTAAATCTAAAACCATCTTTATCAGTTATCCCATCTCCGAAAACGATTACATTCCGGTAGTTGATATGATAATCTTCTATAGAAAAATCTTTGTACAAATCTCCTCCTTTGCAGATTGTTTTCAAATGTTCAACTTTCCTAAAGGGCTCGACAACAGAACTTATTTTGTAAATTCCTTTACCTCTATCAAGAAACTCCCCACTTATAACAGAAGTTAGAGAAGGATAAATCTTGCTTCCAGCAACTAAGGGATAAGCTCCAGAACTTATAACATGATTCTCCAGTTCAATATCTAGGGAAGAAGCATATTGTTTTATTCTTTCAAACCATGAAGGCAAACCTTCTGTAAGCTTTACCTGAGGTGCAAATTCGGTTCTCATTTGTTCATTTGTCAAATGATTAAAGACATTTTTTGCATCTTTCAAAAATTGTTCCATCCAACCCGCTATTTTATCTTTTCCAGAACAAAGAGAAAAATATTCATCAATGGTATTTATACCATATTTTTTTTTGAGTTTATCAGAAAATTTTCTGAATATCGGACTCTGCTGCAGTTCTTCTGTAAGTGTAAAATCGTAATCGTAAAAAAATCCAACCCGCATTGTAAAACAGAAAAAGTTTAGTTTAAGTATTTTATTGTGATAAAATTTATCCGTAAAATCCCTTTATGTCTTTATCGTCTCTTAATTTTGCTTCAGTTATCCACTTTTTTACCAAAAGATGATCAATGCCATTATCTGCTTGCCTTATGACAATTTCATTTATTCCTGCATTAATAATCTCCTTTTGACAACTTTTGCACGGATAAGAATCAGAAATTCCGTGTTTTTTTCCGGAATATTCCCCCGCAATGTACATGATTGAATCAAGAGTTCCACCATTCCCTCTAGCAGCATTAATAATCGCATTTACTTCTGCATGTAATGGTCCAGCCCTACAAAGCTCATAAGCCATCCCTGGTTTCATTCCGTGTTTATCTTTCAAACATTCATTATCAATACAATTTGGTGCTCCTCTTGCAGGTCCATTATACCCTGCAGAAATTATCGAATCTTCTTTTACTATAATTGCTCCAAAATGCCGTCTATTACATGTGCTCTCTTTGCTGATTGCTAAAGCAATATTCAAATAATAGTTATCTTTATCAGGTCTTTCCATAAAAAAAAGGAGGAAACACACTATAAAAACATAATTAAACTGAAAAATATATTTTCAAAAATGAAAACAATTTATACAAAACCTATACTCTTTTTTTCTAAGAATAGAATTCATGAAGATAAAAAAGAAGAAAAGCAGAAGATAATAATTGATTACCGAGAAAAAAGCTCTTTAGTCGCTTCTGAATTGATCAAACTAGGTTTTGAAATTGAATTCCGAGCATTGAAAGTTGCAGATTATATTGTAAATAATGTTGCAATAGAAAGAAAAACAATTTCAGATTTTATCTCGTCCATGATAAATAAAAGAATAATACGGCAGCTTAAGGAATTAAAGCAATATGAGGACAGATTATTGATTATTGAAGGAATCGAAGAACAGGAACTTTACAGCGATGAAAGCAAAGAAGGATTGCATGCAAATGCTATTCGTGGCTTTCTGCTTTCAATTACATTAAAAATGAAGACCCCGATTATCTTCACAAAAGATTATAGAGACACTGCAAAATTTATCTCAGTCCTAGCAAGAAAAAAAGAAAGAGAATCTTCTTTGAATGTTTCAAAAAAAACTTTAAACAAGAAAGAACGGCTTCAATTTATCCTTGAAAGTTTTCCGGGGATTGGCCCAAAAACAACCAAGAAACTCCTAGAAAAATTTGGAACATTAAAGGGGATATTTAATGCCTCAGAAGAGGAGTTAAAAGAAACTATAGGAAAAAAGGCAGAAGTTTTCAAACTTGTAGAAGAGAGGTATTAATCTTTATAAAAAGAAAATTGGATATCTTCTTCTAACTTAGATAAACAAACTAGATTGGAAAGGGGAATAGAATAGCAGGGAGAATCAGAAGGCCCAAAAATTATTTTTATATCTTCCTTCTGACTATCAAAAAAAAATTTCATATAGCTTCGAATAGAATTTAAAATTTTTTCATCCTCTCCAGATAAGGCGATAGTTTTAGAGTCTAATCCTCCTTGATTATCAAAAAGAGGTTTTCCGTTTCTTTTTCTCTTTTCATGTTCTTTTCTAAGACACAAATAATATGAACCAAGACAAGTTGCTAATTTTTCTAATCTTGCTTCATCCATTAAAATAATATTATCACTTAATTAGTTATAAACAGATAGTTAAAACAAAAGATATTTTGAATAACAGAAGTTATATAAAATATGAAAGTCTTTTTTATTTATATTTCTAAATTAAATTTTTCAATAGTTTTGTAAACCGGCTTTTCTTCGGTTAAAGTTGATTTTTTTAAGTAAAAAGCATCGACATTAAATGTCATTTTTAGGAGTTTCATTTTCTTTAGGTCTTCTAAAAATCCTTTTTTATCTTTAACCTCCTTTACTCTTGCAATTGTAAGATGCCCCATAAATCTTTTTTCCTTTTCAAACAAATCGCTTAATTTATCATCGATTTCTTTCTGCAGTTTCTCACAATTTTTCATATTAAGCCATACAACAAAGTTTTTTGGGTAAATCCGAAATTTTCTGTTATCGAAAAATCCAATTGAGTCAATTTCAACCTCAAATTTATTTAATCTTATTTCTCTCAACTTATTCTTAACTTCTTCAACTTTCTCTTCATCAATTTCTCCTAAGAATTTCAAGGTAAGATGAAGATTTTCAAATTCTGTTCTTTTCCCTTCGAAATCCGGCAGTTGATTTTGTATTTTTAAGATTTCTTTTTTTATTTCTTCAGGAATCTCTATCGCAATAAAGGCTCGTATCATATTAATTCACTTAAGATTTTTGCACCAAGTTTAACCGTTATTTTATCTTTATCTTCTTTTTCGTTTATTCCAACAAGATCGACACCCCTCAAATTTTTTATCTTCTTTAGCCGATGTATTAAATACAAAAATTGTCTGCTTGTCAAGCCCCCTGTTTCAGTCGGAAATGTTGAAGGCGCAAAAACAGGATCAATAACATTTATGTCAATTGAGACATAAAGCTCTTTCCGATCAGAAAATTCCATAATAGTATCGCACATATCGTTCAGATCTTCAATAAGGGAATTTGTTGAAAGATTTCTTATTTTGTTTTCTTTAATAAATTTCATCTCATCTCGGTTAGAATTCCTCATTCCCACAATTAAAATATTTTCTTTTGGAAATCTCTCATCAATTAGTTTTTTCAGCCAGCTTTCATTTGTCGCATAATCTGTGTAAGGCATACAATCTGGATTTGCATTAAAGGAGATCAAGCACGGCTCTTTTTTGGAATTATTACAATTTTTTTGAAAAGCTCTCAATATCGAATAACTTATCGAATGGTCTCCTCCAAGAAAAATTGTCTGGGGTTTTGTTTCAAAAGTCTCAAAAGAATTTTCATAGATTAATTCGTTGGTAAGTTTAAGGTTTAAGTTGTCAAGATGGATCTCTTCCAAGTCTAGCAAACCAACATCAATAATATTTCCTTGTTCATTGCTATGAATTTCTCTCAACTCTTTTATAATTGCATTTCCCGCCCTTTCACACCCTTCAGAATTTTTTCCGTTGATTCCGGGAACTTTTATAATAAACATTTTACTCAGGTATCAAAGCCAAAAAGCTGTATTTTTTTATTTTCGCCAATTCTTTCACATCTTTTAATTTTACAGAATTTATATTCTTCTCATAATCATAAAACTCTTTAGCATTTCCGTCAATTTCTTGTAAAAGAAGATTAATAAGCTGCATCTGTGAATCTTCCATTGAGATATTATAATTTCCGATTAGCTGCTCTTTTATCTGATTAAGCTCATCCTCTCCCAGTTCTTTTGAAACTTTTTTGAATTCTTCCAAAATTAATTTTTTGATTAACTCTACATTTTCTTTAGTTGTTCCCGCATAGATTACATTATATGCGAAAAGTCTGTTTATGTTAGAATCACCTTTTATTACATAAGCAAGATTTCTTTTCTCTCTTATCTCATTAAAAAGCCTCGAAGACATTCCTCCGGCCATTAAAGTGTTTAAGACCTCTGCAGCATAACTTTTTTTATTTGTAGAAAGGGGAACATGATAAGCAAAAACCATGTTTGCTTGATCAACTCCTTTTCTTTTTTCAGTTTTAGAATCATTCTTAATTGAAAATGGAATCTTAGGGTTTTTTCCTTTCACCTCCCCAAAATTCTTTTCCGCAAATTCAACTATCTTTTCAAAATCAGCGTCTCCAACAATCCCCAAAATAAGATTATTTGGTTGATAAATTTGTTTAAATCTTTCCGAAATCTTTTTTCTATTTATTGGATTCATTGTTTCATGAGTTCCGATTACGCCCTGCCCAAGAGTTCCGGAGTATAGTTCACTCTGTATTTTATCCAAAATGTAAATATGAGGAGTGTCCTTTCTCATTTTCATTTCTTCAAAGATTACTTTTCTTTCTTTCTCCATCTCCTTTTCATCAAACAAAGGATTTTTTATCATATCACTTAAAACATCAAGCGCGAGATCAAGATATTTCCCCGGCATCTTACACCAAAAAGCAGTTACGTTTTCATCTGTAAAGCCATTTAAATCACCACCCTTTTTTTCAATTTCTTCAGCAATTTTTTTCGCATCTCTCATTGGAGTTCCTTTGTAAAGCATGTGTTCAATAAAGTGAGAAATTCCCTTTTCAGAAAGCTTTTCATTAATCCCCCCACTTCTAACTGCAAACGCCACTGAAACAATGGGCAAATCTCTCTTTTCAAAAATTATTGTCATTCCATTCTTCAAAACTTTTCTGTAAAACTGTGGCTTCATATCAAGAAAAAATTAACTATAATATATAAATTATTTGCTGAAAACAATATAACGTTCACCACCAAATTCAAAATCATCCAAAACATTAAAATTTTCCTGAATAAAATCAATAATCCAATTTCTTTTCGCCTTGAATTTTTCTCTGCTTCCCAAACTTTTAGTCGCAAAGCTCACAATAACCTTGTCTGCGACAGGAGCAATCTCAGAAATCAGTTCTTTTGAATAATTTCGTCTTAAAGTTTCCAGTGCGTCAATTACCTTGAAGAGAAAAACAACTCTGGGCTTTTTTGCTTTCTTAATTAATCCTTCAACCTTCTCTTTTTCAAATAAGCTCATATGAACTGCCTTTCCGTTAATCTTGTTTTGCTTAAAATAAAAATTCATTAATTCAACAAGCTGCCCGACAGATTCTATTGCAATATAATTAACATCAACCCCCACATCCCTAAAAAAATTGTAGCTGAATCCGTTTATTCCTGCTCCTAGGTCAATAACACTTGCTTTTTGATAATCCTGAAAAATTCTGCTATAAATTTCTTTATAATTAGAAAGTCTTTCTAGTGTAGAAATATGTTTCCGCAAAATCCACTCTGGTTCTTTCTTTTTCAAAGACAAAAGTTTCTTGCTGATAAATGCACTAAAATTTTTCCTTAATAACTCTTTAGTTAATCGTATCTTTTCTTCTTCACTTGCCTGCCTTCTTTCAAATTGTTCATAAGCTATTTCGATATCTTTTTCAGGGAGCTGCGAAAACTCTCTTTTTTCTTTTATTTTTTCAATGATTTGTTTATTCATGAATATATAAAGAATTAGAAATTTAAAAATTATAACTTAAGCGTTTCTTTCCTTTTCAGAAAAAACTCTTTAAAATCAACTTTCATGACAATCCCAGATTCAATTTCCTTTTCAAAATTAATTCCATCTTCATGATAGTTTCTTTTTATTGCAGTTTGAATTAATCCATTCCATTCACGTTTACTGTCATTAATCAAGGGGTTATATTTCATATTCTCAACAAACTCATCGGTCAGTTCTATGCAAACTCCATCAAAGAATGCCGCTTCCCCGCCTGATTCCTTAATTGCTTCCAGTCTTTTATCTCTTTTTTGAGTTAGATTACTAATTTTATTTTCAATGCTTCTTACTTTATCAAAAATCTCAAATTGTTCTTTTTTTATTTTATCACTAATTTCTTTCGTAATAGGCAAATCATAATCAAACAGTTTAGATAACTTAGTATATCTCCAACCGTTCAGATTTTCCTGCAAAAAAGAAATCGTTTCTTTATTTCCAATATATAATTCTAATCTTGGTTTAAATGTTTGAAATACTGTGCTGACCATCCAGCCAAAACATCCTCCTGTATGATAATAAGAGTCTTCCGGAACCTGTGGAGATTTATCCATAAAATAAATTAACTCAAGAGGAGAAATTCCTCCAAAAGATCCAAAACTTTTATCTTCTACTTCTCTAAATTCTTTTTCCCTGTTAGAATTTAGTTCTAATGAATAAGGTTTACCAATTTCTGAAAGAAATTCTCCAAGAATAAATTTGTCTCCACTAAAAGAAAATTTTGTTTCTGGTAAAATAAATCCGGTATAAAGAGTTTCGATTAAAGAATAATTAATACCTCCTTGATGACAGCCGCAACCTAATTGATGATAGTCTCTTGTTAATGCTCCAATAAGTTCTCCTTGTGATTTAGAAATCTTGTTTTGAAATGGAGCTACTTTTTCTTCCAAAAGTTTTTCTGGAGTCATTTTCCTTTCTTCACCAATTTTTTTTAATTCATTAAGTTCGGCGTAATCCATAAATAAAAAAGATTAAAATTGTTTAAATAGATTATTATCTTAAAAAGATACAATAAAGATGGCCTCAACAAATCAATCACCTTTTTATAAACAAGCGGAATTAAAATTTTCTTCAGCGCAATCAGATGAACAAAGATTAGAAGCATTAGAAGAAATGATGCGTGAATGCCCTAAACACAAATCTTCTGAAAAAATGCTTGCAAATCTTAAAACGAGGTATATTAAACTAAAAAAGAAATTGGAAACAGAAAAAAAATCCAAAAAATCTTCAGGGAAAGTTGGAATAAAAAAAGAGGACATGCAAGCAGTTATTGTTGGGCAAACAAAATCAGGGAAATCTTCACTTATCTCACTTTTAACAAATGCTAAACCTAAAATTTCAGATTATGATTTCACTACAAAAACACCAACTATAGGAATGATGGATTATAATGGAGTTGGAATCCAGTTAGTTGAAGTTCCTGCAATTGAATCGGAATATTACGACAGGGGAATTGTAAATTCAGCAGACAGTATTTTAATTCTAGTAACGGATTTGACCCAGATAGCTGAAATTGAAAAAATAATAGAAAGGGCGCTCGGCAAAAAGATAATTGTCTTTAACAAAACAGATTTACTTTCCGAAAATGAAAAAAGAAAGATTTCTGCAACACTCCAGTCGAAAAAGTATAATTTTGTTTTAATTTCAACAAAGACCAAAGAAGGGATTGAAGAGATGAAGGAAAAACTTTTTCAGAGTTTTGGGAAAATAAGAGTTTACACAAAAGAGCCAGGAAAAGAAAAATCAAGAAAACCGATAATTCTCTACCCAGACAGCACAATAAAAAATGTTGCTGAAAAAATTCTTAAAGGATTTGCAAGCAGGATTAAAGAAACAAGAATTTGGGGGCCAAGTTCAAAATATCCCGGACAAGTTGTAGGATTAGCTCATAAAATGAAAGATTTAGATGTTGTAGAATTCAGGACAAAATAATTAAATTTTAATCTGAAAATTTTTAATTAATAGACCAAGATTTCTTGAGGTTATTCGGTGTTTTTGATAATCAACTTCTAAAATTTTATTTTCTTCAGGCCATAGTCCTTTTTCATTACTCTTAATAGCATAAAGTGATGCGTTAGTGATACTGTTTATGTCTATCTGATCATGATGTCCATCATTTTTTACTGTATTAATTACCTGCTGAATCATTTTGTTATAAACCTCAATTGCTTTCCCCTCCATTTCAAGAATGAGTTCCGAAAGAGATGTTTTATAATTTCCCTTGCATATATGCTCAACATCAATTCGATATTTCATAAAAAAATAAAATAGAGAATATTTTTTAAAGATTTAGATGCTGCAGAATTTAGGACTAGATAACTATTTCCTTACAATTGTTTTTATTTCTTTATAGGAGGGAACTCCCTTTATTCTTTGAATAACCCCATACCTGTAAGTTCCTGATTTAGGAAGTTTTAATTTCCTATGTTGAATTGCGTCGCTAGTATAAAATCTGGGTTTTCCAATTATATTAAATAACCTAAAATAAATTCCGTACTCAATTGCATAGTCACTGATATTAAGCTCGTCTAAATCCCTTATCAAAAATAACACAAGAACAACACTTGTAGATAATAATATGGTGATAAGATCTGAATACCAGACATTTGTCCTCAGATAAAATAAACAAAATAAGATTACTGCAGTTAGTAATACTAGCGTAGATTTAAGGGTTATAGAAATTTTATCTTCTTCCAAAAGATACATTTCTTCCCTGTCTTTAGGCATATCTCTTATAATCCATCTCATCTGATTCAATCCTTCTTTTTGTTCGTCATTAGTTGTCTTAAAATTTTTCAATTCATCGAAAATTGCATAAAAAGAAGATTCGGTTTTTTGATGGAATCCGTAAACTTCATACAAAAAGCCGTCTACAATATAATCATCAATAAGCTTAGATATTCTTTGAGAAACTTTCTCTCCTGCAAATTTTGAATATTCATAAAGTGAGATTAAAAAACCAGTCTCATTAGTAAGCAATTCTCTAAATCTAGTAAATCTGCTCATCCTGCTTGCAATAATAAATCCTGCAAAAATTCCGAATAAAAAGGTTGAAATGGTTAAGATAGTAGATATATTTTCTGAACTAGGAAAAAAAGGAAGACTAAAAACTGCAATTATTGCGATAATTAAAAAGATTAATACTGCTTCCCAAGATTTCACCTCAATCTTCATGTAAACTTCTTAGATAATCTTATTTAAAAATTTATTACTTGATTAATAAGCTTCCTTTTCGAGCTTCTCTAAAATTTTTCTTTCTTTCTGGATTGATTTTAGGATATTATAAATCTCATCAGCAACTGCATTTTTCAAATCAAGAGGATGAAGTTTCTTTGCAACAAAATCTTTTTCGATTTGCTCGTAATCGCTGTAAATTAAATCTCCGCCATATTTTTTATCCCTTTTGATAACAAATTTTTCTTTATTGTCGTGTTTAATTGTCATAATCACATATTTCAAAAATGCAATAACACCATTATCTGGATCTCCTGCAACACATTCTGCATCATGGAGTTTCTTTTTAATTGTTTCAGCATCGTCAAGCAAATCAATTTTAGATCTTTCATCAGAAGCAGACATTTTCTTTCCTATTAACCCCGGAATTAATGGATTCATTATTTCAATTCTTGGATTATACCCTATCTTAGGCAGATTTTCCCTAGCTAGAACCATAATTTTTCTTTGATCAGTTCCTCCAAGCTGGCAATCAACTTCTAGATATTGTTCATCAATTGCCTGCATTATAGGATAGATTATCCCTGAAAGTTTAGGGTTATCTCCCATCTTAACAACATCAGAAGCAGCTTTTGTAGCATCATGAACAGAAACTTGGGAAGACATCTGTAGAACATCATACATATATTCCGGTTTCAGTTGCATTTCACTTCCCTTTACAATTTCTAAATCTTTTACCTCAACACCAATTGATTTAATGAGTAAAGGAATAATTTTTGCGTAATAATCATATCTTCTTTCAACAACATTCCATGGAACATTGTCCAATGCAGCATGCAAATCTGCCAAAAGAATTTTTACATGAAATCCTGCTTTCAAAAAATCAGCGATTTTAAGTGCAGGAAATAAATATCCAATATGGGGTTTTCCTGTAGTTGCTGTTCCCCAATAAATAACAGGTTTTTTCTTTTTTTCTAAGAGTTCCTTAAGTTCTTTTTCTGTTATTATCTCTGCAGTATTCCTTTTAATCAGCTCAAACTTTTCATTTGCATTCATGCCAATAAGAGAAATTTTAGATTATTAAAACCTTTTGTGTATATACCGATTCAAATTAAGATCTGTTACTTTCTAAGAATCCTTTGATATCAATTTGAGGTACATACGCCCTCTTTATAGCGGGCTTAATGAGATAAGCAATTTCAGAGAATAACCCAGCTATAAAAAAAGCCGAAGTTACTTCAATAGGATGCAAGATAAACTGTTCATATAGCTGATAAGTGCTGACTGACGCTACAAAGGCCCAATTGCTTAATGCACTCATTTCATTGGGAGAACTAGACATTATTTTATCTTTTAATGACATATAAAATAGAAGGTATCTTATTTTTTAAATATTAATGTCTTACAAAACATCAAAACCATTTCTCAATTGATTCTTGTTTTTCTAACTCTTTTCCAAAAATGCTGTCAATACTTTCTTTTATAATTTGGAGATTTTGTTTGATATAATTGGACAGATTATATTTTTCTGCAAGATTTATAGCCGGTTCTAAATATTTTCTGATTCCTCCTTCATTAATTGTGAAAATAATTTTTCCCCCGCATTTCTGGCAGACTCCTGTCAATGGAGGACGTCGCATAATCTCATTGCATGCAACACATCTAAATCCCTGCATAGAAAATTTTCTAAGATTACCTTTCAAATCTTTTAAAAAATGTCTATCAATAATTAACTTAGCAGTATTTTCCGTATCAACAGCACGAATTTTTTCCACAAGAGCCATTTGGTGGTTTACTTTATCCTGCATTGTCTCGAGAAGTTTATATGAAGAGCAAAGAACTCCGTCATTAAAATTTGTGGTTTCATGTGTATGCCCAATTCCAACAAAAGGATCTTTACCTTCTTTCAAAAAAGATTTTACTGTTGGAATAGTTTTCATTTCAGATGAATGTTTTTTTTGTTCGGCAAGCTCATAAAGCTCAAGAGGATATTCACTTGTTAATTCAAAATCAAGAATCTGGTCATCAACTTCCCCTGCATCTATTCTTCCATTAAGGACTAAAGGGGCATCCTGTGTTGCTCCTCTATGCCCGGGTAAAAATTTTCTTGAAAAATTTAATAGCACATCCCCCAGAAGCATAATCGCTGCTTCGTCCCCGTCACAGTCTCTTCTTATTGCTGCATGCATGTAAGGTGAAGCCATAATACCCAAGGTATTTGAAAATCCTATAAATCTGCAGATAACTCCAGCGCAATTATGCGGTGCCATACATACCCCTATTTTCCCAACTAAATCTTCTCTTTTCTTTACATTATAAATAGGCTTCAATCCATAAAAACGTTCGAGAAGAAAATCAATAAAATTGCACATGTTAATAAAAACATCATCTGCTCTTTCATCAGTTGATTCAGGAGAGCTGGGAAGAATTACATCATGGGGCATTAATTCAATAATTTGATTCTCATCGGTAAGATCATTTCCATAAATATCCTTGTCATAACCCAATTCTTTTACTTTTTCTACGCTAACGAAGATCTCTTTTGGTTTGAAGGAGACAATAGGAAGTTCTGTTGCATCAAATCTTATTGTTCCGTCTTTATTTACCTGAAGATTATATTTCGCTCTTGCAAATCCTTTGCATAAATTTTCCATGTCATGATTTGCTGAAGAAGTTCCCCTTACTCCTTTAATTAATAAAGGAATATCTGAATTTGGCATTTTCAATTTTTCAGCCGCTTTTTGAAAATAATGTTTTACATCCAAATCCTGAATTGAATAATTCTGAGAATGTTCATGCTCTTTGCATACATCTGATGAAGTTCTGTCGCAATCTCTGCAATAAAAAAGTTTTTTGCACTCGCTTCCGCAATTTTCGCACAACTGATAAATAGTTTCCTTTCTGCAATTCTCGCAATAATAAATCGGGAAAGAGCTTCTTACTCTCCCTTCTTCACATGCAGCTTGAACGCTTCTTAATCTTCCTCCTTCTTTTCCGATAGGAAATAAAATATTCGGACTTCCAATAAGTTTTCTTAACTTAGCTTTTTCGGGTCTTCCCATTCTTGCTCCGATAAATTCACCTGCTTTATCTTTAATCATAAATTTTGAAGCAGAATTAATAATTTCCAGAACAGGCTTATCCGAGTTAAAATTATTCTCATCAATAAGATCACAAAGCAAATGTTCTCCATTTAAAATAGAAATGTCAATTCCCAGATTGGATAATAAAGCTTTACTGGTAATTTCATTTAAAACAACATTTTCAATAGTCACCTCATGCTCAACTCCTAAAAGTTCTAAGGTTCTTTTACCAACCTTAAATTTTTCCTGCTCGGTTTTGTTATAAGGAAGAATTATTTTATCATTAACTCTAGAATTTTTTAGCCATTTAATAAATTCCAAGAGTTCTTCATTAGAAATCTGTGTCCAATAAAAGATATAAGCCGGATGAAAAGGAATTTCAAATGTCTTGCTTATTTCAATCGCCTGCTCAATAGAGACATCAAAGCAATTTATTTTTTTCTCGAAGTCAGGATACTTTTTTCTCAAATCAAGTTTCCACCATTCTTCAACATAGCCTGGTTTTATTAAGACAGAATTTCTATTAGCAACATCGCTAAAAGGAAAAAGGATATCTCCAAGATAAATTATTTCATCAACATCAGGATACAACTTTTTTGCTTCTTCTTTTGTTTTTACTTTTCTAACACTTCCGTTAAACAACCTCACGATTGGTCCATCAACAGAATCGCATGAGGTTACAACACAACCTTTTGTAGGTTTTTCAATTTTTAATTGAGTTCCTATCGCAATAAAATTATCTGTAATCGCCATTGTTGCAGGATGCATTGAAACTGCACTAAATCCAGAAACCCTGCTTCTTCCATACCTAAATCTAAAAGCTCCTGATCGTGAAGGATGTCCAAAAACAGGTCTGCCTGCAACCAGATCTTTAATATAAGTCGGAGAGTCGTCTGTTTTTCCAACTTCTCTCTTTTCATGTATCTTTACATAATCATCAAGAAAATCCCAGCCAGTTGACTGAAACCCTTTTGATTTAAGTCCCTTAAGAAGTCTTAATCCTTTCTTTGCTTTTTGTGCAAGCCCCTCAGAAAAAATAAGGCACATTCCCCCCCTGATAAGATTAGTTTCAACCCTTGCAAGATTCTTATAATTTGAAACTTCTATTTTTTCTGTAGGATCTCCTGCAATTTGAATGGGAAGATTCTGTGCAAGAAAAGTTGCCTCTTCCACAGTAGGTAAGTATTGAAGATTAGTTATATATTCATGATAATCATAATTTTCCGCTACATATCTTTTTATCTCATCTTCTGTAGGATCATATTTTGCATATCCGAATAATTCTCTTAAATAATCAATTAACATTAAAACAACGCATGATGCAGTTGTTCCTGCACTTCTTATCGGGCCTGAGAAAGAAACAATAAAATAATCCTTACCTTCGTTTGTTTTTCCTAATTTTAATCCTGTATATCCTTCAATCGGGCTTGAAACAACCCCCAAGGTGGTATATGAAAAACCTATTCTTATTCCGGCATCAATTGCTTCAAGCAAACTTGCAAACTTGCAAAATTTCTGTTTTGCAACTTCTTCTGCAATTCTAAATGAAACAGCCATGTCCAATTTTCCATATTCCTTTTCCAATTCAAGAATTCTGTTTGCTATTCCTGAATTTTCCATTTGAGGATAGATTGTTGATATTAATCCTACAACTTTTTCAGCAAGACTTCTCGCCAGAGGGATTTCAACTTTGTTTACAGGATCTAATTTTTTTGCTCTTGCTTCATTTGCGAGATCATAAATTTTTTTAACTTCTTTATCCAGATTTGTAAAATATTGTGAAGTGTTCATTTTTTCTCTCCCTCTTTATTTTCATGGTCTTCAAAATCTAAAATTTTAATTGCCCTGTTTTTGAGATTAAAAATCGGAACCTTGCAAAAATCGGGTTCATTACCCATTTTTTCCTGATAGGGGGTTTTAGATTCCCATGAAGAAGTTGAGATCATTAAAATATTATTATAATAAGAAAGGGCGCTTTTATGAGTGTGGCCTGAAACAAAAATATCAGGAACTTTTTTTATCATTAAATTATCATCTTCAGAAGGAAAATACTGAACAGAGGAATGTGAAGGAGCAAGATGTCGGTTTTTTAATAGATAAGACATTATCTTATCAGGAAAGTTTAATGCATCTTCTTTTATCAGTTTGGGAATTACATTTGCATAATAGGGAAATGAAAATCCATGATAAGTTAAAATATCAAATCCTGAAAAATTATTTGCACTTCCAATATTTACATAAGCAGGATTCCCTGTCAAAATTGCATTCTTTAAATCATAAATACTCCAGGCAAACTTCTCTCTTAATGGAGGCTGGGGTTCCATAAGCCTTACTCCGTCATGGTTTCCGGGAGAAATTATTATCTTAATCTCTTTCCTGATTTTTGCAAGAAGCTGTGACAATCCAATAAACTGTTCTTCAATATCTTTTATTTTCAAATCCCGTTCCTGTTCAGGATAATTTCCGACTCCTGCAATTAAATCTCCAGTAACAAAAAGGTATTTTATCTTCTCAACTTCAGGAGTATTAGGCACCTTGCCGTTTAGATAATCAATAAATTTCACGAAATTATTTTCAATGAATAATTTACTTCCGTAATGCAAATCTCCAATAAATAAAACATTTTCATCAATTGTTGATTTTTTTCTCTCTGCAATGGATGACTCAGGGAAAATTATATCGTTCGTAAAAATAATTTCCCGATCTCCTACCCCGGAAAAACCTAAAACAGAATCCAAGCAGACTTCCTCTGCCTTTTCATAAAGTTTTTCATTGCTATGATTGATTAAAACCTTAATTTTCCCGGTCAAATCTTCTACTTCAAAAATAAGATTCTTATTTTTTGTTACAGATTTACTAGAAACTATCCCGATTATAGATATATTTTGCCTGCTTCCTGAAAGCTTGTTTATTGAAACTAAATTTTTTAATGAAGAATTTCCCTGAATTATCGTCCTCATTTCAAGAAGCCTATTCTTGAAATAATTTGTAAAATCGCTGACTTCTAATTTTTTTGAAGGATTTACGATAGGAGATAAAATTTTTACAGAACTGTCCTGCAGAAAAAAACTTTTTTCTTCAATAGGATGAGAGATCTCCTTTGAAACTTCTATACTAAGCCCAAGTTTTATTTTTAATGTCTCAAACTGCTGTTGATTCTCTGTTGGCAATGTTGAAAGGATTTGTGAAACCTTCTCTTTATTTTGATTAAAAAGGCTTTTTGTTATAATCCTTTGATTAGTTGAGTCTCTTATTCTTTCTATAATAAGCTTTACAGATTCAGCATCAACTGACTCATTAAATAGTGTAAGAACTTCTTTGTCAAGCAAAAAACCCCGGTCTATGCAAAATTTCAGTATATCTTGTGTATTCATGAGTATTAATTGTATGATAGAGAATCTAAGACAATTTCTTTTGCCTTTTCCATAATATCTTTTGTAATTGCAAGTTTAATTTCTCTCATTCTCCCTCCTCTTCCCTTTGAGATAACATTAACTGTAATTATTCCAAGCATGTCAAATTCCTGGATTATATCGCTTACTCTTCTTTGTGTTAAAATCTCTAATTTATTTTTTATGCAAAGATCTCTATAAAAATTATAAACCTCGCCCGTAAATAAATGATGATTTGGCTGGCTTTCAGATAATTGGATTATTGAATTAAGAACAAGCTGGAATTGTTTTGGCTCTGATTTGATAACATCTAAAATTTTATCCCTCTCAATTTTTTCATTTGCCTCATCTATATATTTTAAATAAATCTTCTTTGAACTATCCCTTTCAGCTAGCTCTCCGGCTATCCTAAGTAGATCCAATGCTCTTCGTGCATCTCCATGCTCCCTGGCAGCTAAGGCAGCACACTTAGCGACCACACCTTCTTGCATAACTCCTTCTTTGAAAGCATCTTTTGCTCTTTTAGTAAGAATATCTTGCAGTTGCAGTGCATTATAAGGAGGGAAAACAATTTCTTCCTCTGAAAGAGAACTTTTAACTCGTGGATCAAGTTCATCCAGAAAGGTAAGATTATTGCTTATCCCAACAATGCAGATTTGTGATTTGCTGAGTTCAGAATTAAGCCTTGTCAGATTATAAAGAAAATCGTCTGAAATTTTTTTGGCAGTCTGGTCTATTTCATCAAGTATAAGGACTATTGTCTGTTTTTCTGAATCTATTGTGTCAATAAATTTATCATAAACAGATTGTGTAGGAAGGCCTGTTGCAGGCACCTCGCCTCCGAATTTCTTTATCAATTCAGCAAGAATCCTGTATTCAGTATCAGAAACTTTTTTCAATTTGCAGTTTAAATATTCGATTTTTAAAACAAAATCAGCATCTTTTTTTGTCCTTTTCAATAATTCTTCTTTAATATACTGAATAGAAAGAGTTTTTCCTGTACCAGTTTTTCCATAAAGAAAAAGATTGCTGGCTTTATCTCCTCTCAAAACAGGGGCAAGTATAGAAGCAATTGTATTTATCTGACTTTTTCTATGGGGAATATCTTCAGGCTGATAATTATTCTGCAACATGGATTTATTTTTGAAAATTCCATTACTATCAAAGGCCTCAAAAATCTTGTCAAGTTCATTCCCCATTTTTTCCTCCAGTTAACCTCACACGTAGATTTCGCATGGAAATCTTATATGTATGTAAGTTTACCAACGATAATTATTTTATTTATTATATAAAGGATTATAACTACTGAAAAAGAAAAACACCTAGATTTCTTATGGAAATTGATTTTTAGGATTTTTTAAAATTCTTTATCTTTATATTTTTTTTAGATATAATATATAATATATAATATAAATTTTTTTAAACAAAACAACAACAAACAAAAGTTAAGAATTCATTTATAAATATTTCCACACGAAATAAAGGAGGGAGGGTCTACACTTAATCTTTTTATATTATATTATTAATTATTAATTATTTTTATTAAATTTTAAGATGAAAATATCTTCTAAAATCTTTTTTGAATATATACTAGTAAATCTATTTAATTTTACAGAAAAGTTTATAAATAATTTCTATCTAACTTTCATATGCAAGGAAACAAAAATACATATGCTTCTATCATTGGAAAGATGATTGTAACAAAAGAAGGGAAAAGATTGGGATTTGTTAAAGATATTACTTTCGAAACTAAATCAGGAGAATTAATAAATATCGTCGTAAGAGATGCTACTCCCTATACTAATAACTTAAATCTTGAGAGAACAAACTCAAATGAGCTTTTGATACCTTATAACTCTATAATTGCCATAGGTGATTTCGTTATTGTTTCAGAAGAAGACCTAATATAATTCTTTAGCTCGGTTTATCACATTTAATCTATTTTTAAAAATATAAATGTTTAAAAATAATCCTTTTTTTAAAAATGAATGATAAAAATAATCGGATCTAATTTTACTAAGCTTAGTGCTGAAAAATTTAAAGAAAACCTAGGTAAGTCAGAAAATATGAAAATAAGCACAACAATGGATATTTCTTATATAGAACCTCTTAAATCTGATTTTTTAAGGATTAAAGAAGATATTCTTAAAATAGGCTTTATTTATATTATATCTTATGAACCGGGGTTTGCTAAAATTGAGATTAATGGAGACATTATAATTTCTGCTGAATCAAAAACATCAAAAGAAATTTTAAAGGGGTGGAAGGATAAACTTACATCTGAAGATTTCAAGATCTTTATCTTTAACGCAATTCTTAGAAAGTCAAATATAAGATCATTACAGTTAGAGGAAGAAATTGGAGTCCCAACTCATCTTCCTATGCCTGTCTTAAACAAAGCTGCTGAAAATAAAGAGGATAAGAAATAATCCCGCTAGATTTAAAAAAATAGCATCTTTCCTTCTTCTATGAAAATTTCTAAAGAAAAAAGAGATAAGATATATGAGCAGATTCTTGCCTTTCTTTATTCTGTTTCCCCAAAACCCTTATTTACCTTTAATATTGCCGAAGAACTTGCTCGGGACGAGGAATTTATCAAAACCCTTTTACTTGACCTAAAGAAAAAAGAATTAGTTATAGAAATCAAAAAGAATCCTAAAGGAATTTCTTATCTTAAACGTTCAAGATGGAAATTAAGTGATAGTGCTTACCAGGCATATAAAGAACATCAGAAACAACAGGAAGCATCAACGATTATCGAACATATTGATAAATAATACTTAATCTTTTATACCCCTTTATTTTTTTATAACCTATGGATCAGATTAAAGATGCCTTCCAAAAAGTTAAACAAGATATGGATTTAATGAGAGAGGAGATTTTTCTTTTAAAGCAATTCTTATATGAAAACAGACAAAAGTTATCTGAATTAGACTTAACAATGAAAGAATTATCCATAAAATTACTAAATTTTATAGAAGATCAGAAGAAAATTAATCCAACAGATAAACAAAAAAATTCAACATTTCCAACAGATATTCTAACAGATGATTCTCCTTTTAAGCCTTTAAATCCTCAAAAAATAGGTTTTTCCACTGGAAATGAAGGGGTTCCAACAAACAAACAAACAAACCAACAAACAGACCAACAGATAGAAAAAGCTTCTTTTAACAAGGCTTTAGAGGTATTAAACTCTCTCGATAATATAAAAAAAGAAATAAGGAATAAATTCAAAAGACTTACAGAACAAGAATTTTTGGTCTTTTCTACAATTTGTCAAATGGCCGAAGAAGGAGATGCAGATTATAAATCAATTTCTAAAAAACTCAATCTAACTGAGACCTCCATCCGGGATTATGTTGGCCGGTTAATAAAAAAGGGAATTCCCGTCGAAAAAAGGAGAATAAACAATAAATTAATCCAGCTCTCTATTTCAGAAAAACTCACAAAAATTGCACCTTTATCTGTGATTTTTCAGCTTAGGGATCTGTAAATATTTTAAAATAATACTTTCCCGTCTAAACGAATAACTAAAACTCTCTATTTCCGAGTTTCATATATTTTTTATTTTCTTGTTTATCTATTTTTGATTATATTTCTTTTTTTATTATTTTTACTCCAAATTTAATCCTCACTTTGATCTTTTTATGGCCTTTATTCCTGTCTTTTATTTATCTTCGCTTCCTTTAACACTCACATTTTGTCAAATCTTAACTAATTCCTTTAATTTCCCTTATTTTTTACCCTTATTAACTCTCACTTTTGTCTTTTTCAGCATCTTTTCCTTTATTTCTTCAGGTATAAAGACCCTCTTTTTCCCATTTTTCTCCATTTCTTCTTCTATTAAACCTTCACTTTTCTGTCTTATGGCATTAATCTGTCCTCTTATAGTAGATCTCTCTTTTCCTAACATAGCGGCCAGATCATCAAAACTTAATTTTACTTCACTATTCAACAATACCCATAAAATTGCCCTTTCTGTTACAGAAAATTGGTTTAAATTTGGTGTTTGAACACCTGTTTGAACACCTGTTTGAACAGTATAAACAGCTGTTTGTTTGTTAAACATCTGTTTGGGTGTTTTAAACAGCCTGTTTGTTTTTAATTCATTCATCACAGAGATCACATTTTTTATTCCTTCAACATCATTTTTTATCGACGACAAAATCTCATTTATATCCTCAATCTCTTTTTTTTGCAAATTTTTTTCAGAATCAAGGTGTTTAATCCATCCGCTAACTGCCATAATATCCTTTTTTACAGAATCGAAACTATTTTTAGTTTCTTCATTAATTTTCTCAACTTCTTTTTTTGCATGGAATATCCAAAACATATAATCTCTTTGTTAAAATATATTTAAAAATGTTTTGTTTTCGACGATAATTTCTTTAACTTTTCTTTGTTTTATGTCATAAAAATAGGATAAAAAGAAGGCTGTTTAATAATAAAAAAATAGCAAAACAGCTGTTTAAAACAGCCTTAAACAGCTGTTTGTTTTTTAAACAGCCAGGGCATACTCTTAAACAACTGTTTAAACAGCTATGAACAAAGCTTACCTTAGTGCACAACTTGCGCCAAGCACTAAAGATTAATGTCGAAAATTTGCGCGAATGTACTATTGAACATAAATTTTTAAAAAGTATTGAATAATCTTTTTTTTATGAAGAGGATAGCAATTGATATTGATGATGTTTTATTAGATTATGTATCAACCTTTGTTAAATTTCACAATTTTACGTATAATACTTCATTAAAGAAAGAAGATATTTTCTCTTATAATCTTTGGGAATCTTTTAAGGAAACCCCTAAACAAATGGAGACGAAACTTGATGAATTTGTTAATTCTCAATTTTTTAATGAAATACCTCCTATTGAAGGAGCAAGAAACTCATTAGAAATCCTTAATAAAGATTATAGGATTTTCATGATAACCTCACGTTCGATTGAACGAAAACAAAAAACAGATTTCTCTTTAGAAAAATATTTTCCTAATCTTTACTCTAAAATTTTTTACATTAAGAATGAGAGAAAAACAAAAGCAGAGATCTGTAAAGAACAAGAAGTTTCTTTGTTAATAGAAGATTGCCCTAAATACGCATTTGAATGCAATTCTTCCAAAATTCCTGTCTTTTTATTTACTCAACCATGGAATAAAAATTTAAATTTAAGAGACAGTTTAATTACAAGAGTAAAAGATTGGGGATATATTACAAAAAAATTAGAAATATAAAATATACATGAAGGTAACCTTAGTGCACATAAAATGACAGACGAAAATTCAGAAGAAATAAAAAAACCTTGGGTGATCTATAATAGAGATTCTGGTCCATGGGGAATAGGTAAGATTGTTGAAGAATCTAAAAATAGTTATAATATCCAATTCTTTGAAGATCAAACGTTTCCACCACAATCTTGGGATAAAGATTGGACAGACAGTTTCAACACCCCTAAGGAAGCTATAGATTATTTTTTGATTCATAGTCCGGAATATTCCAGAAAGGAATTAATTGACAAATTTTTAGAAAATTTTCCAAATGAGGCAGTTAATTTGGAAGATATCATTGCACAAAGCCAACCTTAGTGCACAACCTGCGCCAAACACTAAAAATTAATGCCGAAATTTTTCAATTTTCTCATCTTTTTCATTAAAACAATTTTTATACATAAGAAATTCGTCTAATACTGATTAAAAGAAGTTTTCCTTCATAAAAGTACGTACAACCTATATTGTACGAACTTATCAAAAAGAGATAAATGAATGATAAATCAAATTTTTTTCATAAATAAAGAGAAAAGTTCTAACAATCCCCTTTGTACGAACCATTTTTAACAAGATTTATATACTTAGGGGACCCTAAATAGACAGAAACAAGCTTAGAAATACCCTAAGTTCACAAACAAAAGAGGAAAATGGAAAAATCTACAAAAAAATTATTAAAATATTTAGAAGAAATATTCCCCCAAACTATTATTAGTACCCCCTTAGAAAATGTTGATAAGTTTAATAAAATTTTAAAATACATAAATAATTTTGATGAAAAAACATTTAAAATTCTTGAAAAAGAAGAACTGATTAAACACGTATATTATTCCATGGTGGGAATGCCAAAAGGAAAATCAAATAAAACAAGAGCTACAATGATAACTTCTAAAGGTGTAGAATTCTTAAATGGGCTTAGACAAAAAAGAACAAATACCTTTCTTTTAATTTTAACAATTTTGCTTAGTATAATTGGAATTATTCAAATAATAATATTAATTACAGGGCCAAAATGAGCTCAAATAAACCCCTTGCAGCAATCTACATTCGAGTTTCAACTCAAGACCAAGCCGAGCATGGCTTTTCTTTAGATGCCCAAGAAGAAAGTTTAGTTAATTATGCAAAAGCATTAGGATATGAGATTCTCAAGATTTACAAAGATGAAGGAAAATCCGCAAAAAATCTAAACAGGCCAGAAATGATAAACCTTCTAAAAGATGCAGAAGCAAGAAAGTTTCAGGCAATTTTTATTTACAAACTAGACCGATTTTCAAGAAGCTTAAAGGATTTGATATTAACTATTGATAAACTAAAAGAATGGGGTATTGACTTTGTTTCATTACAAGATAAAATAGAAACGGCAAGCGCGAGTGGAAAGTTGATGTTTCAGATAATTGGGGCATTTGCTGAATTTGAGAGAAATATTATTGGGGACAGAACAACTTTTGGGATGGAAAAGAAAGCAAAAGAAGGAGGATTCATAACTAAAGCTCCTCTTGGATATAAATTAGTAAATAAAAAGCTTCTTATTGACCCAGAGCAAACTGATAAAATTAAAGGAATTTTTGAAGAATTTTTAAATTCTAACATTTCCTTAACTCAACTAGCCAAGAAAAATAATATGACTACTTCCGGTATAATAAAATTGCTTTCAAACACAACCTATTTAGGAAAAGTCAAATTCGCAAATCATGAAAGTAACGGGCAGCATGAACCTTTAATAGACAAACAGCTGTTTGAACAAGTTCAAGAAAAGTTAAAATAAATAATAAACCTATTTAACAAAAATATTTTTTTTGTAAGTATTTCAATTATTTAGAATATCTTAAAAACCTGTAGGTTTCCAGTTTATTTCAGCAATTATGGAATCTTGTTTCTTTATTTTTTTATGTTTCTTTGTTTTATCATGACATTTATAACAGATAACTTGTAAATTACTTCTTTTATCATAGATAGGCTTGATTTTTTTCCCAATAGAATAAGTTGGTACATTTATTCTAAGAAGATTATCCTTATGACTTGCAACAGATTTTTTATGATGTATCTCTAACAATCTCGGCTCAAATTTTTTATGACATTTTTGACATCTAAAACCAACCTCTTCTTTTAATTTCCTCTTTTGAGTAGACGTTAGGGTTCTATCTCCTACTTTTGTAATATGAATTCTCTCTATCTTTATCTTTGGTAATTTTATCTGTTTTTGTTTTGACAAATTTAAATCCGAAATATCTCCATACCTCTTTTTTTCATTCATATCTTAATTAACCAAAAGAAGTTTATATCTTTTATGCCCGCCAAAATTTGAAAATGAGATGTTTTTTATTTCAATAAGATTTCTGATACCCCAAAGTTTAAAAATAGGGTTTCTGAATAATAAGCATGAATAGACTAGAAGAATCTTTATACAATCCTGAAAGAAGATTTGGCAGGGAAAGTCAGAAAAGAAATATTTGTAATATCTATCATGATCCTTGGGACAAGCCTATGTTTGGTTGCGGGGGTATAAGACCTATAGAACATATAAAATCCAAACTGATAAAACCTTCAGAACCTCTATTCTCTCCCATCCAATTTCCATCTCAAGAATCTTCTCCCTCCAAGTTGCCAGAATTTTCCCTGTATAATGCTTGGGAAGGAAGTTCATGGGGCAAAAGTTTTGAACCAACCGAGTTGTATATTAAAGATACTCCAATTGGTTCCCTTCATGTACATCACACTGAAGATGGATTGATAACTGGGGCAAAATTATTCAATGAAGAAGGGGAAACTAAAATTTCAAATTATGAATCTGCTATGTTAGATTTACTTTCTGGAAATGCAATAAAAAAGAAAGGATTGGGAGAATGGTAGACAAAAAATTAGAAGGACTTAATCAAAAAGCTAAAATAAAATTAATAGAACTTTATTCTAAATATATAGAAGACCCTTCTGACGAGTTTATACAAAATGCTGCAGTAGACATTGATAATGAATTTGGTAATGCAACAGATGTTCTATTAAATGAAAAAATATCAAAAGCAGTTAATAAAACCGCATCAATAGCATTCGGCAAACTTTCAGTCAAAGAAGCAGAAAAAATTCTTGAAGAATTAAAGAAAGCGAGATAAATTTAGATAACTCCTTTGTTTAATATTTATATAAATGAGGATTCCAATATATAATAAAATGGGTCAAGAAGCTCGAGGATAAAATGGACGGAAAAGGAAATGATTAAAATTAAATTTGAAGAAGTACGTTGGCTTGAAGATAAAAAAGGAGACGATTAAAATATTACCCGACCCGGACAACTCCCTTAATTTTAGAATAGAAAAAAAGAAATCTGATTTAAACACTGAATTTAAAAATTCTTCTTACTAAAATTAAATATGGAAGAATTAGAACGACTAAAAAAAGAGAATGAAGAATTGAAAAAAGAAATAGAAATTCTAAAGTCTGCAGGGATAAACAGGAAAAATTCAATGTCAAAAAAAGCATCTCAGGGAAATTTAATGTCTCGAGCCCCATTCGGATATGATATTCTTAATGGAAAACTTGTTCCTGCACAGAATTTCAGGGAAATAGAAGAAATTTTTGAAGAATTCTTAAACAATAAAATAAGTTTAAGACAGCTTGCAGAAAAACATAAACTTTCAGTGAATGGATTAAAAAAAATTCTTAAAAATTTTACATATATTGGAAAAATAAAATTCAACAACCAGATTCACGAAGGAACTCATCAGTCAATTGTTTCATCGACGCTGTTTAATCATGTTCAAAATAAGTTAGAAAGATTGGGTGTAAAATAATCATTCTTCTCTTGCAACGATATGTCCAATCAATAAATCTCTGTTAGAGTCTTCATAATAAACTGGCAATTCTTTAATAACAAAAGGAAGAGTATCAATATAAAGAGGAAGTGAAATTTTACTAAGTCTCTTCTCAATATATGAATGAGAATTTGTTATCCCTTTTTCTATTTCTTTAAAATCTAGAAATTCTTCATTTGATATCTCTTCTAACTTTCTTCTGTGTTTTTGATTAGTTATACTAACCTCAAAATTTTCATTTTCCTTAAAAAAATATTTAATCATTTTTCCATTAAATTTATTTTTATTAATAATTCCTTTTTATTCAAAACTTCATAACAATTATCTATAACTCTTCTGTCTTCTACTTCTAGCTTTAGAATCTCCTGGCTTGTATGCTTCTTTTCTTCTGACATCTGCGACAAGCAAGTTTCTATCGTAATCAAAGAATGTATTTTCCAGCTCTTCTGATTTAGAAAAATCAACAATTGCCTTTGACAAAGCAACTCTTGCAGCTTCAATCTGTCCTTTTTCTCCACCGCCCTTGACAGTTATTTCAACATTAAAATTAATTTTCCCTAAAACATGTTCAGCAATTCTTATCGGCTCTTCTATTTTCAATTTATCAAAAAAGCCTAGTGTTTTGTAATCTCTTCCGTTGATTGATATTTGTCCGTTTCCTTCCTCAAGAACAGCTCTTGCGACTGCCCTTTTTCTCTTGCCTGAACTTATTACTTTCATTTTTTAATCTCCTTTACTCTCATTATTTTATCTTTTCTTTCTGAATGCATTCCAGAAGCAATTTTTTTGCTTGCTTCAAATTCCTTTGGAACACCGACATAACATTTTATTCTTTTGAACGCAACTCTTCCTCTTCCAGTCCTGTAATTTGGAAGCATTCCTCTTATTGTTTTCTTAACTATCTTCTCGCTTGATCTTGAGATTTTCGGCCCGTTCTGCGTGCTTCCTACTCTGTTTCTTGTAGCTTCAAATTCGCTTTGGATATTTTTTCTGCTTCCGGTTATTATAGCTTGTTCGCAGTTTACAATAATAATATCTTCTCCTTTAAGTGCTTCTTTTGCAGAATAGCTTGCGAGCCTACCCAAAATTGCGTTTTTTCCGTCGATTATTTTCATTTGATTATCCTCACGTTTTTAGCATCCGGATTCTTTTTAATTTCCTCTAGTATAGTTAGAACTTCTCCTTTTGCCTTTAATATCTTTTCTTTTGCTTTCTCAGAAAAGCCAAAAGCAGCAACCTTTATTTTTTTGGTTACTTCGCCTTCAGACAAAACCTTTCCGGGAACAACAATTGTTTCTCCTTCTTTTGCTTCCTTGTTTATTCTGTCAAGATTAACATCAATTTTGTTTATTCTCGGGCTTGAAAGAACTGCAGCAATTTCATTCCATTTCTTTTTTTTCTTTGCTCCGATTATAGTTTTTACTAATTCAGGATTTGTTTTCTTTTCTAACTGTTTTTCTATCTGATTTTTTGTCTTCATTTGAATAACTGCTAATAGAATAAAATTCTACTATCGCTTTCGCTCGCAGATAAAAATTGAAGAGAAAACGGGTTTATAAAAGTTTTTATATCCTTTATTTGATAAATATTCATATGCGGGTATGCCAGAGCGGTCAAATGGGACAGACTCAAAATCTGTTGGCTTAGTGCCTACGAAGGTTCGAATCCTTTTACCCGCATTTATTTAGAAATCTTTTTTGCAACTTCTTCTAGATCGCTTTTCAATTCTTCAATAGCCCTTTTGAAAATTTCTTCCTCGCTGATCTGTCCGAAAGATTCTATTGTTATTATTAAGTCATTTGTCGGAATTAATTCTATCCCCTTTTTGCCGTTCTTTTTGCAATAGTCAATGCATGCCTCGCACATGTCGCATTTGTCTTCATCAATTACAACAACTTTGTTTCCGTCTGCTTTCAATATTTTTGATGGGCAGGCATTAATGACTTCTTTAGGGCAGTCTTTGTCTATCTTGACTTTGACGCCGTTTCTGTAGAACATTAATCCTGGAGAAAACTTGACATGTTTGTTTCCTCTTCCAACTCTTGCAGTTGTAAGAATTTCCATTTCCTGTCCTTTCTTCAAAAGAGTTATTGGAATCTGTTCATAAACTGGCTTGGCTTTCCCTTTCAATTCTCCAGAATAAACATATCCTTCCTTTTTTGAAATTAAGCTAAGCTGCTCTTCTGTTTTCTCATTAACTCCCTTCTCCATTTTCAAAGGAATAAGCCCGATTCTGTGAGCTACTGTTTCATCATATAAAGCAGAATCATTTTTTGAAATCTCAACTTCATCAATTGCAAGAATAGGCACCTGATCTACATATCTTCTTATCGCATTTGCCAGACTGTCTTCTATTTCAGCGCTGAATGTTATCTGATTTTCTTTCTTATTTATTGTTTTCATTTTATTATTTTACAAACTTCGTTTTTAAACTCTTCTTCCACGTCTTCCGCCTTTCTTCTTTGGCCCTCCGCGTGGGAATCTAGTAGTATCCAAAATATTCAATATCTTAAATCCATCTCTTGTCAGACTCTTAACAATTGCATGAGCTCCTGGCCCCAAAGCCGGACTTCTTGTCTTTGCCCTTATTCTGATATACAAAGATCTTATCCCCTGCTCGTTTAATGTCTCTGCAATTCTTTTTGCAATAAAAATAGCGATAGTTGGATTTGCTTTAAGTCTTCCGTGTTTTGTAATCATTCCCCCTGTGATCTTTGCGATTGTTCTTCCAGACATATCAGTAACATGCGCAATTGTATTGTTGAATGAAGTGTAAATATTAATGACTGCTTCCAGATCTCTTCCCTTTTCTTTCTTGTCTACTTTTGTTTCTTCTTTCTTCTCTTCTATTTTCCCTTTAAGCTCTTCTAATTCTTTTGCTTTGCTCATTCTTCTGCTTCCTTTGATTTAATTTTATGTTTCATTGGTTTAAGTTGAATTTTATTCTCAAGGCTGACAGGAACAATATAGGAAGGTGAATTGTTGCTTTCTCCTTCAATTAAAACTTTCTTGTGTGTTATTAATTGTCTTGCACTTTTAGATGTTGTTGCAAATTTTTTCTCGACAAGAATGCTTTGAAGTCTTCTTCTTAAATAATCTTTTTTATCCAAAGAAAGAACATCGCTTATTGAGTTGACATTAAATCCTATTTTTTTGAGCCTGTTGAAAAAGGCCTGCTTGTCTTCTTCACTTGCAGAAATTAATTTCTTTGCTTTTTCTCTTATTTCTTTTACTCTTGCATCTGCCTTCCAGATTTCTTTTTTATTTTTCAGGCCGAATTCTTTTTTGATTCCTGCTTCTTCATCTATTCTTACTTTATCAAAAGGTCTCTTTGGCCTTGAATATGTTTTGTGTTTTCTTTTCATTTCTTTACCTCAGGTTTAGCTTTCTTTTTAATTCCTACTCCTTTCTTTTTGTTCTTTCTGAAGTGGCTCTTTGTTCTCTGTCCTCTTACCGGAAGTCCAAGTGCGTGTCTCTGTCCTCTGTAACTTCTTATTTTTTTCAATCTTGAAATATCAAATTCTTCCTGAAGTTCCAAATCTGTTCCAATCATATGTTTGTTTTCTCCTGTTTCAACATCTGTTTTTCTGTTTAGCATATATTGTGGCATTTTTGGATTTCTGATAAAATCATTTATCTTGTCAATTTCCTCTTTTGTTAATGAACCGATTTTTCGTTTTTTGTCGAGTTTTAATGTTCTGCAGATTGCATTTGCCATAGCCCATGAAATCCCCTTTATTTTTGTAAGTCCGACGTAAACATTTAGTCCGCCTTCTATATCTTTTGAGAGAATCCTGATTAGTTTTTCTTCATACTTGTTTTGGTCGTTTTTTTGTTCCATTTTATTTTACAAACAAATTCTGTCTTTCTTCATTCATAAGCTCAGTTAATATTCTTTTCTCTATTGCTTTTTCCGGATCAGGAAGATTCTGTATTCTATTCTTCATGTCCTCGAATGACTCAAATTCTTTTTCTTTTCTTTGAGCCAATATTTCCTGCATGTGCCTTTTTCCGAATCCTGGAAGCAATTCTATCTGATGCAGTCTTTTGTTTATTGCTTCTGATTTGTTGAAGAACTCAACAAATTCTTTTTCGCGTTCTTTGACTATCTTTGCTATGAATTCTTCCAGTTGGTTTTTTGCCGACTCTGTAAGTTTCTCCTTCTGCAACCTTCCAAGAATATAATATATCTTGTCTCTCTTGCCTTCTCCGATATAAACTTCTTCTCCGGGGTTTAAAGATATTCCCCGCCTTGGAACTAATTCCAGCAATACTAGATTTTTTTTACCGATAGCTTGTGCTATTGGCATCATTTTCCTTTCCAAAGGATATCCGTTTGGTAGATAATCTAATATGATTGCAAGTTCTTCTTTGTCCATTTTTATTATTTAAATTTTTTAATTGCATCGAGTATTTTCTTAGATTCATCTTCGTCTAAACTTACGTCGATAAAAATCTTATTTAATTCTTCCGGAGTTTCCGGTAAAATATCAATTATCTTTGCAGTATAATCTGGCTTGACCTTTACAAGATCCAAACCTTCTATTTCTTGTCTTAGCTCTTTAGCGTCTTTTGCTTTTAATTTTATGAACTTCTTCATGAAGCCGACTACTTCGGTTTCATTTTCATCTTTCTTTATGTACTCGATTGCTTCAGACATGCTTAGTGATTCGCTGTTTCTTATCATTTTATTTTAATTTGTTTTATTTTTTTTAAATGTATTGGCTCAATAAGAATTTCCTTTGACTGGTTCCCGTCTTTGAGTTTTACTATGTAAGTTTTTCCTTTTCTTCCTTCTACAACTCCTGTAAGTCCTTGAAATCTTGTAGGAAAACTTGACTGGACAGCAGGTTCCCGTGAAATTGATACGAAATCTCCCTTGCTAAGTTCTTGAAAGTATCTGCTAAGCTGCAGTTTTCCTCTGGTTCTTATTGATTTCTTATTTCCCATAGATTACCCAAAATTATTCCATTTAAAAAACTATCTGCTTAAGAAAACTTTTTCTCTTTTGGGAGCTCGCATGAGTTAAATTCCAGGTCTCCTTTATCTTTTGCCTCGTCAGTTACCTTCTTGATAGCATCAAACATCTTTCTGCCCCAGACTTTTTCTCCGCATCTGTCGCAGATTTGCATAGTTCTTTCATCAAGAATTTCCGATGAGCAATAAACGCATTTCCTCATTTTTTCACCTTAATATCTTGGAAAATAAAAATTAGTTTTTAAACATTTGTATAAATTTTATTAGATTTTGTTTTAGATATTTCGGGGCATGTCTTGCTGCAGGATAAGTTTTATAAACCAAGAATTAGGGATATTATTATGATAATTCCAGTTAGATGTTTTTCTTGCGGTAAACCAATAGGTCACCTTTGGGAAGAATACAAAAAAAGAATAGCAAACGGAGAAAATCCAAAGAAAGTAATGGATGAATTAGGCTTAGAAAGAGCTTGTTGCAGGGCAATGTTCTTGGGGCAAACAGATTTGATTGAATTAGTGGGAAGATTCAAGAAGAGTTAATTTTCCATCGCGATATTTTTTTGCAGTTTAAACATTCGGTGTTTTTGAATCCTTTTTTTACTCTGATCTTTTCTTTTCCGGAATAAGGAGCTAAGCAATATTTGCAAAACGATTTCCTTTTTTCTTTCAGGGGAATGTTTCGATTCATTGCCAATTTTTTTATTTTCTTGATTTCCTTTGGAGTTTTGTTTTTGATGTCAGAAAAGAGCTCATCAATTTTTTCCTTTGATTTTGTTTTAGAAATTTTTTTCATAATACTTGTAATGAATAAATCTTTAAATATCTCTTGATAATTCATTTGACATGACCGAATTCCCAAAATGTTATGACGAAAAAAATCCTAAAACTCATAACGGAGATTATTTAGAAGAAATTTATCGTTTTGGAAATGAGGATCACGAAAATTATGTTGTTCGCTGGTGTCCTGAATGCGGCGCTGTTGTAATAGACGAAGAAATGGACAATCGTATGTGCGGATCTGCAGTGCCCATGAAATTTCCGAAAACATTGAGTTCTATTCTTAAAGACAAGAAATCTTAAATACTTCTTGATGTTAATTTTTTTTATGTCTCTAATAGATAACCTTGAAAGAACAACTTTAGAAGAAATAAAGGGGCTAGATATGTCTTATTTGTGGCATTACGCAAGAAAAAATCATGAAATATTAAATCTACTCTACGAAAATGGAGTAATTAAAGAAAATAATAATCTTGACTTAGCTTTTGGGAGCATGGCAATAAATACCGCAAAAAAAGATTTTTCTCTCATTATAAGACTGGGTCGTTACAGCAATTATGCCGACCATGTATATTTTCCTGAATGTCTTGCATATGCAATTCAAAAAGGTGCATTTTCTAGAAGAGAATTAAAGAAATTAAAATTTGATCATGGACAAAACTTGAATTCATTTGTTAAAGAATATTATAATCCAAACTTATTTAATGAATTAAAAGAAAAATTGCTAAATCCTATAGAAATATCAGACTCTGGTTCTAATGTAGAATGTTTGTGTTGTCCTTAAAAAAATCAAAGAAGACAGCTTGATTGCTTGGCGCCTTGTCGGGCACTAACACAGTCAACATAGGAAGCTTAACTTCTGTGTTCGGAATGGGAACAGGTGTTTCCAACCTATTATGGCCGTCTTCAAAATTCTTTAAACAACACCATTTATAAAACTTTTTATATGGTTCTTTTATCCTTATTCATATGCGGGAGTGCCAGAGTGGTCAAATGGGCGAGATTAAGGCTCTCGTGGCTTAGTGCCTGCGCAGGTTCAAATCCTGTCTTCCGCATTGCGCCCGTAGCTCAGCCTGGATTAGAGCATCTCCGTCCTAAGGAGAGGGTCGTAGGTTCAAATCCTATCGGGCGCGTAGAATAATTTAAAGAGTAAGATTTATTAAACAAAATAAAGAGATAATATCATCGCGCTGGTAGTTCAGTGGCAGAATCTCTGCCTTCCAAGCAGATGACTCGGGTTCGAATCCCGACCGGCGCATTTTTAACAATGAATAAAGAAAATTTCACGAAAAAATTTGCAGAATTCCATGATAAGCATTACAAAATTTTGTTGCTGATCCCCGCAGCATTGATTTTATGCTGTTTTATCTATATGGGATTTTTTTACAACGCTAATCATGACATTTTTTACAAAGATGTTTCCCTTACAGGAGGGACCTCTGTAACAATAAATGGAAAAATTGACCCAATAACGTTGCAGAATGCAATTTCCGGCAAGCTTGGTAATGTAGAAGTAAGTGAAATTTCTGATTTGGTAACTCAGATGCAGGTAGCTGTAGTAGTAGAAACAACAAGCGACGAGCAAACAACAAAAAATGTTCTTGAAACTTATCTGGGTTATACCCTTGATAATAGCAATAGCAGTTTTGAATTTACCGGTTCGACATTAGGCGGTGATTTTTATGAGCAGCTTTTGATTGCATTATTAGTAGCATTCTTTCTTATGTCTATAGTTGTTTTCATTCAGTTCAAGACATTTGTCCCTTCAATTGCAGTTATACTTTCCGCATTTGCGGATATTTTCATGCCCTTGGTTCTTGTTGATATTCTGGGAATAAGAATTTCAAGTGCAGGAATTGTTGCATTTTTGATGTTGATTGGTTATTCGGTTGATACAGATATCCTTCTTACAAATAGAGTTTTAAGAAGGGAAGGAAAATCTGTAAACAAGAAAATTTTCGATGCTTTCAAAACAGGGATAACAATGACTCTGACTGCAATAGCTTCTGTAGTTGCGTCTTTGTTGATCATAGGCTCTTTCTCTTCTGTACTTTACCAAATCTTTTTTATAATGGCAATAGGGTTGGGCTTTGATATCTTCAATACATGGCTGACAAATGTTTCAATAATTAAATGGTATGCTTTGAAAAAAGAACATAAAAAATGAAGATTAAATTAACGTGGAAAATTTGGCTTTGGATAATTCTTATAATTCTTTCTTTAATCTCTATTTTTGTAACTCCTTATTTTATGCAAAAAGGAGTTTTGATAACAGGTGTTGGCCAAAATTCATCTGCCTCTGAACAGGGATTAGCACAAGGACAGGTTATAACCGCTGTAAATGGACAGTCTGTCTCTAATACTGCAGATTATTCAAATATAATTCAGGGAATATTCAATTCATCCCCTGGAAAAGTTAAAACGACGATAACAACTACCTCCGCAGAATATGTAATTTATTCAGATACCGCTCCAAACATAACAGTTTCAGATCTTCCTGTAACAAATCTAAAAACAGGCTTAGATTTAAGCGGGGGAGCAAGAGCATTAGTTCAGGCGCAGGATCACAAGCTTACTTCCTCTGAAGCTACTGATCTGGTTAGCATAATAAGTAATAGATTTAATGTTTATGGGATTTCTGATATTGTTGTAAGCCCTGTTTCTGATCTGGCAGGAAATAATTTCGTTCTCATTGAAATTGCAGGAGTAACCCCCAGTAATTTAGAAGACCTGATTTCACAGCAGGGAAAATTTGAAGCAAAAATAGGAAATCAAACTATTTTTGTCGGAGGAGAGCAGGATATAACCTCGGTCTCTCGTTCAGGATCAGATGCCGGGATATATTCCTGTGCCCAGAATCCTAACGGAGGCGGCTACTATTGTAATTTTAGATTTACAGTGTATTTAAGTCAGGCTGCTGCAGAGAGGCAAGCAAGTGCAACCAGTAATTTAACAGTAAATTCAACATCTTCAGGAGATGAGTTGTCTGAGCCTCTTGATTTGTATTTGGATAATAATCTAGTAGAAAGTTTATCCATTAGCACAGATCTTAGGGGATTAGTTACTACAGAAGTTTCTATTCAGGGAACAGGAACAGGCACAACAAATGACGATGCATATAATGCAGCGCAGGAAAATATGAATAAATTGCAGACTATTCTAATCACCGGAAGTCTTCCGTTTAAATTAGAAGTTGTGGAACTTGATACAATCTCGCCTACATTAGGGGAAAATTTTACTAAATACATTTTATTAGCAGCATTTATTTCTATTCTCCTGATTGCAATAATTATATTTTTGAGATACAGGGGGAAGTCTTCAGTTCTGACTTTGATTGTTTGTGCTTCTGAAATAATTATCATTTTGGGAATTGCAGCATTAATAAAATGGGATTTAGATTTGCCGAGCATAGCCGGAATTCTTGCTGCGATTGGAACAGGAGTTGATGCTCAGATAGTAATATTAGATGAGGCAAAGCATAAAGAAGAATCATTGAATATCAAACAGAAGATTAAAAGGGCATTTGTAATAATCTTGGGGGCATATTTTACTGCTTTCGTATCTTTGCTTCCTCTTTTATGGGCAGGAGCAGGACTTCTAAAGGGATTTGCAGTAACTACAATAATTGGAATGAGTATTGGTGTATTCATAACCCGCCCCGCATTTGCAGATATTGTAAAAATTATCGAGAAATAAAATGTTGCCCAAATATCATTCAGTTTTAGGAATTTTTTTCGTGGCAATTCTTTATTTTCTTTTTAATCTGAACCTTCTGGATCTTGCAATTATCCTTCTTTCAAGTGTATTAATCGATGTCGATCATTTTATTTATTATTTTTTTAAAAAAAAGAATGTCCATTTTGTAAGGGCTTATGATTGGTATATGGAAAGATGGAAAAAAGATCATAATTTATCAAGAGAACAGAAAAAAAAACTTGATCTTTATCCTGGTTTTTATCTATTTCATGGTGTAGAAGTATTGGCAATTCTTCTTTTATTAAGTTATTACATTCCTGTTTTATTTTTCGTTTTCATTGGTTTTTCTTTCCATCTTTTTGTGGATTTAATCTTTGAAGTTTATGACACAGGAGCATTTGACAAGAGTTCGCTTATTTACAATTATTTCCGATATAGAAGTTTAACAAAGAGGCAAAAAGATTAATTTTTTATATACAACTCTTACATAAGGAATAAAAATGGAGGATTTCTCGTTTTTGTATGAAATCTACTTCAGATAACGAAACTAACACAGGGCTGGAAACAATTGCAAAATCTTCTATTTTTGTTTTTGTTGTGATAATCTTATCTAACTTGTTTAATTATATTTACAGGGTAGTAATAGCAAGACAATTTGGGCCAGAAATATACGGGATTTTTTCTTTATCTTTGATTGTTTTGGGAATTTTTGTCTCAATTTCATCTTTTGGATTAATTGACGGACTATTAAGATTCATTCCTTTTTATCGAGGAAAAAAACAGATCAATAAAATAAGATATCTCATAAAAAGAACTGTAATAATTCTTTCTATTTCCGGTATTGTTTCAGCAGTTGCTCTTTTCCTTTTAGCCCCATTTATTTCAATTAATCTTTTTCATACAGGAAAAATGACAATTTTCCTTCAAATTTTGAGCATATGTATTCCATTAACTCTCCTTTCAAGTGCTTTCTTAATTGTTATAAGGTCTTATGAAAAGATAGGTTGGTATTCTTTTATATCAAATGTAGTTCAGAGTCTTACAAAATTATTGATGTTAGGAGTTTTGATCTTTATAGGAATCGGAGAAAATTCAATAACCTTCTCATACACTTTCGGCCTTTTGTCAATGCTTGTAATCTCTTATATAGTATGCAAATACAGCCTTCCATTCCTTTTCGGAAGTCATTCATTAAATAAAAAACAAAAATCTAAAATATTAAAAGAAATTTTTATTTATTCCTTGCCCATCATCTTTCTTAGTCTGATAAATAATATTTACTATTGGACAGATTCTCTTTTAATAGGTTTTTTCATGAATCCTACTGCTGTTGGATTCTACAATGTAGCAACTCCTATTGTTGGCATTATAGCAATTATACCTTCAATGTTTGAACAACTTTTTTTCCCGTTAATAACAAGATATTTTTCTCAGAAAAAAAATCTTGCACTTACTGAAATTACTAAACAAGTAGGGAAGTGGGTATTCATCTTAATAGTACCTATCTTTGTAATAATCTTCTTATTTCCTGGAGCAATTATTAACTTTTTCTTCGGCCAAGAATATCTGTCTGCTCAGTCTGCATTAAAGATCCTGGCAGTCGGAGGATTTTTTTCGTCATTCACTCTTTTATTTAGTGATTTAATTTATATTGTAGGAAAATCAAAAATAGTTTTGATAAATACGATTCTAACTTTGATGTTAAACATAATATTAAATGTGATACTTATCAAGAAATACGGAATTGACGGCGCTGCATGGGCAACTACAATAGTCTGGGTTATTTTATGTGTTTTCCTATTATTTGAAATAAAGCATTATCTGCATTTTGTTCCTTTAAGAAAAAAGATGATAACAATTCTTTTGGTTTCAATTATACCCCTTTTATTATTATTAGCTTTGAGAGCATTGGTTGAAATAAATACATTAAGTATGATCTTTCTTGGAATCTTCTTCTTTTTGATTTATATCCTTACAATTCTCTTATCAAAGGGTTTAGATAAAAATGATTTGTTCATTTTAAAAAAAATATTTAATTTTTCCAGAAAGAAACCCATAGAAGAAATTAAGGAAATTTAATCTTTATCTATATCTTTTATTTCAACACTTGTATGCCCAAGTTGCTGTTTGTAATTTGTTTTGACTTTAACGTCGCATGGATGGCATTGTCCAAATTTATAGCATTCTCTGAAAATATTTTCTGTTTGGAATTCTGGGTTGGAAATATTCCCCAAGGGAAATTCTGTAGCATACAGATCTCTATGGCATTTGTAAACATCTGCATTTGGGCCTATTAACAATTCCGCTGTTTTGCATAAACATTTTTTAGTTTCTTTTTGCAGGACAGAATTGGGGTATTTTGAATAATCTCCATAAAGAGTTCCGTTAAAGTCTCCGGTAAATTCCTTAAGCCTAAAATCGATTCCTGCATCTCTGCATCTGAACTGCATTTGATTTATTGCAGATAATTGTTCTGGGCTTGGATAAAGAACAGACCATATCCCTATACTAAACCCCTTTTCCTTAAATTTTTTAACACTATCAATAAGAACCTCTGCCTCCATCTGTTCAGGATGATATGAAACTCTAATTGAAGCATAAGGAGATTTTCTCTTAATTCTTTCAGGATTTACTTCATTCAAAAATTTTTCAAGCCGGTTTTTATGTGCTAATGAATTAGGATAAAGATTAGTCAAGATATCAATGTTTAATTCTGGCTTTAAATTATTGATTATATAAATAAAGTCATTATGAAGGAAAGGTTCTCCTCCGCTGAATGTTATCGGCAGATCTTTTCTTGATTCTATTCTGTTAAGTGCATTAACCCATTCTTCTCCTGATATTTCCTTAAATCCGCTTCGATTGATTGAATTGTTTAATCTATTAAGGCAAAAGCTGCAGTTTAGGTTGCATCTCATTGTCAAAAATGCTGAAATATATTCGCATGTTGGATTAATTTTAATAGGTTTCATTTAATCTCCAAAAATCTTCTCTTTATTTTCTATTATAAAATCAAGCCAAAAATGTACAAATTTTATTCCTTTAAGTTCCTTTAACCCAAAGTATCTAACCCCCTGTCCTTCGGAAAAATCTATATTTTCAGCTGTTTGATTGATATATCCTCTAAACATGAAATTATTGCAGCTTTCTTGAGAAAGATTATTTTTTGGGACATAAATTTTTCCTAAAAAGATTATATTCCTGGGTACAACATTAATTTCTTCATATGCTTCTCTCTTTATCGTTTCAAGAGGGTTTTCGCCTCTTTCGATTTTTCCACCAAAAAAATCCCAATATCCTGGGAAAGGGATATCTTTTTTTTCATCTCGTAATTGTAACAGAATTTCTTTTTCTTCGTTTAGTATTATAATCTTTGATGCCTCTTTAACTTTCATTTTAAATAAAATTAATATGTTGTGGAGGAACTCCATTTAATTTTTCCAACCTAACATCGCCGTTTTTTAAGTCCCATAAAAATTCATTGACCTTATGCTGCAGGCATAAAGTTCCGCAATCTTTCTTTGCGTCAAATTTATCTGAAGCTATATAATCCATGACTTCCCAATATTTATCACTTTTCCATATCTCTTTAAAAGAAGTTTCTGCTATATTTCCGATATGAAATTTTTTATATTGGTCATTAAATAACATTCCGCAAGGTGCGACTAATCCTGATCCTGAAAGTTGTATTATAAAAGGAGGGCCATAACATTGTGAATATTTTCTTTTTCCTCCGCTTAATATTTTTGACCATTTGGCTTTTACAAGATATTTGTCTGGTTCGGATAATGATTCTGCAATCTTTATTTTTTCAATTAAGTCTGGCTGAAAATATCCTTCATAGTTAACTCCTAATTTGCCTTCTTCATCATCACTGCAATGTTTTATTACTAGATAATCCACTCCTAATCTTTTACCCAATTCTGCTAAAGGAACAATCTGATCTTTAAATTGCGGCATCAGTACCATCTGCATACCTATTGTCACATCCAAACCTTTTTCTTTTTTTATTTTTACGCTCTCTTTTATTGTATCAATAACCTTGTAAAAATTCTCTTCTTTGCATCCCATAATTTCTGAGTATCTTTTTGATTCTCCGGCTGAGAAATTAAATCTTATATATGTAAGATCTTTTAACATTCCTTCCAAATTTTCTTTTTTTAACAATGAACCATTTGTTGCTAAAGCAAGATCAAGCCCGTTCTTTTTTCCATGATCAACTGCCTCGTACAAATAAGGAGAGCACGTACTTTCTCCGTCACTTACAAAGCTTATTCCCTTTACTCCAATTTCTGCAGCGTCATCAAGAAGTCTGAAGATAACCTCCTTTGTCATCTTTTTTTCATCATTTGCCTGTAATTTTCCATAACAATAAACACAATTGTAATTGCATCTTCTGGTAAGAGCGCAGTCTATGGTTATAGGAGCGATTCTCTCCCCCCTAAGCCAAGCTTCAACTCTTTCCTTATGCCAAAGAAGTTTATGTCCGTCAAGTATTAATTCATTTGTCATTCTTGTTCATATAAATCTTTTTCTTCTATTATCATTACAGGTTTTTTTAACCCCTTTACTTCTTTATAAATTTTTTCAATTTCTGCGGAATTTGCAGGTCTGTAAATTGGAAAATTTATCATCTTTTCAAAAGCTTCAGTAAAATCTTGAATGTGCTGAACTCCGGGATAAAGAGGACTTTTTGAGCCTATAACTGCTCTTATAATAACTGGAAGATTAAATTGCCCCTTTGACATCTTTTCTAATTTACTTAAATGATTAACAATGCCGTCAGACGCATTTAACATAAAATCATGTCTCTCAAAAAAAACTATTGGCCTATATCCTTCAAGAGCCATTCCCATAGCAAGCCCCATCATCAAATTTTCTGCTAAAGGAGTTTCAATTTTCTTCTCTTTTGGGATACCTTTTAATGTTCCGTATCCTTGAGATCCGAAGCCTACATTATATCCAATAAAAATAGTTTTTTCATCTTTGGCAAGATATTCCATTGACAGCTTAATAGCATCTTTGTATTTCATTAAAAACTATTTCCTCCTGCCTTTTTTCCATTGAAATCTACAAAACTTCCTGTCCCAGAATGGGGATATTTTGGAATATAATTATATCTTCTCACGCATTTTGGCCAAATCATTTCAGATTTTCCATATCTCTCAGCTTTTGGGGTCTCAACAGAACGATTATTATCTTCTATAATAAATGTGCAGGGCAAATCAAATCCGTCGACATATCTTACTGCTTCATAAAAATGTCCTTCATCCTCTGCGCCGTCTCCAACAAAACACCACACTTTCCTATCACTTTCCTTTCTTTTTAATGCAAGGGCAATTCCTGCAGCTATTGTGGGAACTCCAGCAACGATGGCAGAGGTGAGAAAATTTAATTTTTTATCAAAAACATGCATACTGTTTCCTTCAAGTATCATCTTCTCTAAATTTTCTTCATTTCCTCCTGCAAGAAGGTAATGATAATGCGAACGGTGTGTTGATAAGATATAATCTCCTTCCTTAACGTCTTTGAAAATTTCAATAAGTTGTTCTTCATTACCCCCACATAGATGAACCGGATAAGGTATTTTTGCAGCTTCCCATAACTTTGCAATTCTGCTTTCAAATTCAATTAATTCTTCTTTTGATTTTTTTGTTTCCATTTTATATAAAATTGTCATGGGGGTGGGGATTTTCTAGTCTGTGGAGATATCTATTTATAGGATCAAGTCTGCAGCCTTCTCTACATTCTGAAATTCCCCTTTCTTCTATTTTTTTTAAAACTCCTTTCCTTTTTTCTCCTTCCCAAATTTCACTGAAAGTTTGATCATATAAATTACCATATACAAATTCATCATTATTATAAAATAAATTGCATGGAATCACATTCGCCCTTGCATCTATCAGCGCAAAAAAAGGAAGCCCGTAACATTTTGGATAATTTATTCCTTCTTCCATCCTTTCAATAGTTTTTTTCCTGAATAAAATTTCAAAATCTTTTGAGCCTAAATCTTTTAGCTGCTTTTCAAATTTGTTATACTCTTTTGTATCAATAACTAAATCATTTGAACTTCCGGGATGATGTGAATAAGGTTTTATCTGCAAATTATCGGCGCCAATATCTTTTGAAATATGAACAAGTTTTTCTAGTTCAGGAACATTTTGGGGTATCATTAAAAATTGAATTCCGATTGTAGTTTCCAATTTGTTTGACTTCTTGAAATTGACTGCGTTTTCTATATTTGTTATTACCCGATTAAAGTCTGCGGGATTTGTTTTGTGTATTAAAGAATATTTTTCAGGACTTCCTGCATCTACACTGAACCTTATCCATGAAAGGCAAGGAAGACATTCCTCTATTTTTTTTTCAGTGAAAAGAACACCATTAGTTGTGACAGAAACATCTAATCCATACTGTTTAGATTTGCTTACGAATTCATTTATATCCTTATGCAACAATGGTTCTCCGTCTCCCGCAAACATTACTGATTTTACTCCGTGTTCTGACATATCCTTTAATGAGGAAAGCATCACATTTTTTTCAATATCATGGGTTCCATGTTTAATCCAGTCTAATGCACAGAAAATACATTGGTGGTTGCATCTGTTTGTAGGGCCAATTTCAACATAAACTGGATAACAATCTTTTTTTTCCAGCCATTCTTCAACTCTTTTTGGATGATACATCAATTTGTGATTATCTATCTCTGTTCCGTTCATATTCAAACATAAAAGGACCTATTTAAAAAGATTTATGTAACAAAGATACTTAAAAATCCTATCTCTCTTCTACTAACTTTTTATTTAATGCTTTTTTGTTTTATAATTTCTTCATAAACTTTTTCTATTTGAATATCTTCCATGCAATTCTTTCCTCTTTCACATTCTCCTTTAAAACAGGGCATGCATTCTGGAGATGGTTCGGGATAAACAGCTTTTCCTAATCCATAAAAAAAAATTTCTTTGTAAGGAGTTGGTCCGAACAAGCCTATGACTTTTTTTTTCAACGCTATTCCCAAGTGTAATCCTAAACTGTCATTGCTGACTATAACATCACAGGAATTAAGCCAGTCAATATATTTTTTTATATCTGTTAAAATTCCTTTTTTTTGTTTATCTTGTCTGGAAACATTGAATCCTTCTTTTTTTAATCGTTCTTCCAAAGAATTCCACTTTTCATTAGACCATGCTTTTGTGGGCCATTTCTGGCCAGTTTTAGTATTAAGTCCAATATCATATCTCGTTCCTTTTTTTGGTTTATATCCTAATATATACTCTTCCCCGTTCCATTTTTCTCCGACCATCTCAAAAAGCAGCTCTTGTATCGTCCTTTTGTTCTCTTTTTTCTCCTTTGGATCAGAGCTGACTGTTAAGATATCAATTGCTTTATCATATGCCTCTGCTTCCCCTGTTTGACTATTAAATCTAAATCCATATCTGCTCCTTCTTGCTTTTATTTTATCAGAAAGGGCGCAGATTCCTGGAACTTTTTCCAGATTTATGACCGTATCAAATTCTTCAGATTCTAATTGCAACGCAGTTGTGAAATCATAAGGTAGAAGTCGGTGTATGTATGGATTTCCTTCAAGTAAAGGAAAAGCTTCAATATCACTTACCCAAGTTACTAATTTATCTTTGTAAAGATTAAGTAGGGGAGTTGTTCTTAATACATCCCCCAAACTAACCCATCTTGAATTATTCCTGTCATCAAGAATTTCAGAGTATCCCGTTTTTATTATTAATACCTTTTCGTTTTTCATTTTTATGGATTGGCAATTTTTAATGTTTCTTTTCTAATTTCATTTAATCTATCTTCACTTATGTCCATCATTTGCGCTATTTTTTTTCTTTTGTTTTCGCTTGAGAAATTTATTCTGTCCCATTCGTAAGCTCTTAAAATCTTCAAATCCTGATGCCTAAATTCAGAAGTATCTATCTGTCCATCAGTCCAAAGATGTTTATTAAAATCGAAATCATTTTTAAAAATATTTTTTTCTTTTGCAATTCTGGAAAGCTCTGTATTTGGAAGAGGAGTAGCAATAAAAAATTTGCAATAATCTGGATCTAATTCTTCTGCATATCTAAAAGTCTGTCTTATCTCTTCCCATGTTTCTCCAGGGAATCCCACAATAAAATTAGAAGAGACGTCTATTCCTCTTTCTTTTATCTTTTTCATTGTTCCTTTAACATCTTCTAAATTTAATGGCTTATGAATAATATCTGTTAATACTCTCTGAACTCCACTTTCAATTGCAGTCCCCAAAAAACTACATCCGCTTTCTTTCATTAAATCCAGCATTTCGTCATCAAGAGTAAATATTGCAGTTGAAGGATTATTCCATTTAAGATCATATTTTCTTTCAATCATTGTTTTAAACAATTTCTTTGCTCTGTCTTTATTGACTGTTAAATTATCATCATCAAATGAAAGAGCTTTTATCCCGTAATTTTTTATTAACCATTCAATTTCTTCAGTAACCTTTTCCAAACTCCTAAATCTTACTTTTCTCCCCGATATAGAAGCGACTTCACAGAAACAGCAGTTATACGGACATCCCCTTGAAGTAATAGTCCGTGCATAAGGCATTTTTCTTGGCCTGTCTACACTTTCTCTTTGAATTGTTGTTGCATATCCCATAAAATCAACAAGATCATAAGCAGGTAATGGAAGCGAATCTAGATCTTGTAAAAAATCAAATTTTTCAGAACCAATTATTCTATTATCTTTTTTATATAATGCGCCCTTATCTGGAAAAGAGCCATCTTTTCTTAAAAAGTCGCAAAGTCCCTTAAAAACATGTTCCCCTTCTCCTATAATTACACCGTCAATATAATTACTTTTCATCAATGAGTTAGGATTTGTTGTAACACCTACTCCCCCCGCAAAGATTTTCGTTTCTGGATTATTTTCTTTTGCTACTTCTGCCGCTATTAACCCGGAGTTAATGTATTCATTAGTGCATATTGAAATTCCTAAAACATTGGGTTTAGTTTCTCTAATCATTTTTGCAAATTCATCTTTAGAAAAATTTTCCATTCCAGCATCAATTATGCTTACATCATATTCGTCTCTGATCATTGACGCCAAAAGTCCAAGATTATATGGATGAATATGCCATTTTGTTCTAGCCATTGAATCTGTCCAGTCAAAATTAGGATACATTAACATTACTTTATCCTTTTTTTCCATTCTTTTTCGGAATAAATAACAATTTATAAAGATTATTGTTAATTTCTATAAAAATTAAAGTCTATTTTTTAAAAATTTGTCTCTAAAGATTAAATAATTCCTTCTAAACAGATCTAATTCTAAATAATGGTCCATAGTAAATTTGTATAGCCTGCTGCATATATTATACTTCAAGTTGCAATTCCGGCATATAAACAAGGAAGTGAAATATCTTTTATTTTTTATGAGACAATTTTTTATGGTTACTTTCTCTTTACAAAAAGGACATTTTATAGATAATTCATACCTGCTTCTTCCTTCATTTTTAATTTTAAAAGGAACTTTGTAGGGAATATCTATCCTTGTTAAGTTGTATACTTCATTCTTTAACTCTTCAAAGTCTTTGTTATCCATCTTTAAAGTCATATTTCTGATATAAGTATGATGCATTTCATTTTTTATGAAATTTAATTCGTCCTTAATTATCCCCCTTTTTATGCAACTTGCGTAAATTTCACTTCCGGGATATGGATGTATAAAAAATAATTTTACCTGTCCTCTGCAATTTTCCTTCCAATAATCCAGCGTTTCTTTTGAGGTTTCTTTTGTTTCAGCAAGGTCTCCAAATATAAAATTTCCCAGTATTGGCATTTTGGTCTTTATGCATAATTTTATGGCCGCATCTATTTGCTCGGGAGTAATCGGCTTTTTCATACTTTTAAGAACCTCTTTGTTATAACTTTCAAAACCGAATGAAACATAAAGACAGCCCGAATCTTTTAGAGTATTCAGCATTTTTTCATCAACTGCCCCCACCCATAGCTGGCACCACCATAATAATTTTTTTGAATATTTTTTATCCAACTTTTTAATCTCTTTGCAAAATTCATAAAGTCTTTCTTTATCCGCAGAGAATAAATCATCATTTAAATTAAAAGAATTTATATCATATTTATTTATTGCAAATTCTATTTCTTTAATTATATTCTTTATGGACCTCTTTCTGTATTTTGATCCGATTGAATGGTGGCAGAAGGTGCATTGAAAAGGACAACCTCTGCTTCCTAAAATTGGATAAGTCCGGGGGTAATCCATCAATCCAAAACTTGTCAATAAAGAATCCATGTTATCCAAAAATTTTTCGAATCCAAATGCCCCATAATCAGGAAAAGGCAGGGAATCTAAATCTTCAATTTGCTCTCTTGGCAAGGTAAAAACTATTCCCTTATCTTCATCTTTATAACAAATCCCCTTTACCTCTTTTATGCTTTTTCCGTTTTTCAAATGATCTAATATTTCTATTATAGTGACTTCTCCCTCCCCTATCACTCCAATGTCAAAATTTAGATTTTTTGATACAATCTCTTTATTACTTGTAAGCAACGCGCCACCCAATATTACTTTTGGATTGCTCTTATGAGATTTACAAGTGTCTATGATTTTTTCTATTGATAAATAATCTATAGCAATTCCTCCTGTACAGACTAAGTCGTATTGTTTACTATCTAATTTTTTCTTTACTAATTCATTAATCTTCCCTTCTTCATGATTTAGATTGTATGGTTCAACGTTATAACCTTTCTCTTTCATTACGGAATAAATATAGGGGATACCAATAGGAAAATAATAATTATAATTGGGTTTGGTATCTTTACTTGAATATAAATATCGAGGGATTATCAGTAAAATTTCCATAGTAACTTTTTATTATCCCCTTATTTAAATTTTTATATCCCTGATTTAATCTATCTAGAAATTCTTTTTGATTCAGCAACTTTAATCATAAACTGTTCTAATTCCCCTATATGCTTATCCATCAGAAAATCTTCTCTTGCTTTAATCACATTCTTTTCCAATTTTTTTAAGTTTAATTTAGAAAAAGATTTCTTGAGTTCTTTAATTTTTTTATCCCCCAAATCATATTCTATCAAAATGCCATATTTTTTGCTTACTTGATTAATGAACTTGTTATATCTGTGAGAGACTAAACCTATTCCAGCTTCAAGATAACTGGCTAATTTGTTGCCAATTGCGTTATCTAAATTTATATCTCCCTCATCAAGATTTTCATCCGCAGTCCACATGCCGAAATCATATTGGGATAGTTCCTCACTTAATTTATCGGGTTCAACAGGATTATGGAGGTGAAAAAATTTAGATTTCAAAACATCGCTGTACCTTCTTGTAAATTCAGAATCTTCTATAAAAAATTGCCTTAGTTGTTCTTGAGAAATTGAATTTGGCCTTGAATAAACATGAACATGTATTCCCATTGATATAAATAGTTTGATATTTTCAAAAACAGGTAAGCCGCTCATAGGGCCCGCTGTACCTATAGAGTTCACAAATGCGATATGTATTTCTTTATCTTTTTTTGAAAGTTTGTTTTTGTTTATCGGCAAAATAAACTCCTTTAAACAGTATGGCAAAAAGTTTAATTGATATCTTGGAAGCTTTACATTATCTCCCAACATTCTCCCATTTAACAATTTTAATTCTTCTGGACTTCCCTTATGCATTACTCCCTCTGCATTTTCAAAACAAAATCTTTCAGCTTTGATTTCAAAGCTCGGAATCCCGCTTTTTCTAGCTTTTTTTATGCTATCATAATATTGGCATCGTATATCATAGGGAAAATAAATAAAAGCTGCTTTTCTTGTAAAAACTCTTGTAATTGCGCATGGCCAGCTTGGGCATGATCTTGCGAAAACAACATAGGGCCTTAATTTTATTACTTCCAAAAAGGCTTTTAGATTATCATTAGAAGTTTTTAAAAAAGATTTTAAAATTTTTGGAATATTTTTTATGTTCACTTGATTATATTCTATATTAAAAGAGATTACTTTATCAAATCCCCCAAGATGGAAATCTTCAGAAGCTCCGGATTTCATAAGCTTGATTAATACTGTTTCGTATCCTTTCTTTTTTAGTAGTCTGGCTATCTTGTAGATCATTACTGTTGGAAAAGGTTCTACGAAAACAATTTGCTTTTTCCTTTCGATCATAATTCCCCCTACTAAGCTGATTTTATAAATTTTCTGTAGTTGTTATTTATGTAAAAGTATCTTTGCTTAATAATCCTTAAAAACCATTATTTCTTGAGTAGAAAATGGAAAAAGTAGCTGTTATCGGTAGCAATTCTTTTTCAGGAAGTAATCTAGTAGATTACCTCTTAGAAAATCGCGATTATGAAGTTATAGGGATAAGCAGATCGCCAGAATATAATCCTGTATTCCTTCCATATAAAAGACATGGGGATTCAAGATTTAAGTTTTATCAAATGGATCTGAATAAAGATTTAGACAAATTTATTGATTTATTCGATAAAGAAAAAGTAGATTATGTTGTAAACTATGCTGCTCAGGGCATGGTTGGTCAAAGCTGGGAGAATCCCTCTCATTGGTTTAAAACTAATTGCCTTTCAATCGTGAATCTTACCGACAGGCTGAGAAAATTGCCGTTCTTAAAAAAATATGTACAAATTTCTTCTCCAGAGGTATATGGGTCAGTAAGTAATCTTCGAGAAGAACAAACCTCTTACAACCCAAGCACGCCATACGCTGCATCAAAGGCTGCAGGAGATATGTTCATTCAGACAATTTCAAAAAATTTTAATTTTCCTGCAGTATTTGTGAGATCTACAAATGTTTATGGCCCAGGACAACAATTATACCGAATAATTCCCATATCTGCAATAAAAATAAAAAAAGATGAAAAGATAAAATTACAGGGTGGAGGGAAGGCAATAAAATCTTATATGCATATCGGCGATAATTGTAACGGGACTTTGAGCATAATGGAACAGGGAGAAATAGGTGAAGTGTATCATTTATCTCCTGAAAAAGGATATTCTATAGAATCTATCGTAAAAATTATCTGTAAAAAGATGAACAAAAATTTTGAAGATGCAGTAGATATTGTTGGGGATAGAAAGGGCCAGGATAAAGAATATATATTAAATTCTGAAAAAGCAAGAAAAATTTTTAATTGGAAACCAAAGATTGAAATTGAAGAAGGAATACAGGGATGTATAGATTGGGTAGAGAATAATTGGGAAACTATAAAAAATCTTCCTACAGAATATATTCATAAAGAATAAAATTAACATGAGCGACAACGAACTATTTTTAAAAAACAAGTTTAGTGAAGTAAAGAAATTTATTCCTGCAAATTCAAAAATATTGGACATCGGTTGCAATGATGGAAAGTTAAAAGATTTCTTGGACAATCCGGTTTACTATGCTGTTGATGTAGATAAAAATATGATAAATCAGCTAACTAAACAGGGAATAAATGCAAAAGCAGTAGACCTCAACAAAGACTCCCTCCCATTTAAAGAAGAGAAATTTGATTATGTTCTCCTTTTGGACATACTTGAACATCTTTCAGATCCGGAAAAATTATTAAAAGAATCTAAAAACCGCTTGAATGAAACTGGTAAGTTGATCATTACCCTTCCAAATGATTATCATATATTAAATAAAATAAGATTCATTTTTAATAAACCTCTGACCGAAAATCCATTTGACCCTTATGGCCATTTGCATTTTTTTTCTATAAAATACGGAGAAAATTTTTTAGCAAATAATGGATTTAAAATAGTCAAAAAAATACCTATCCCCCCAATAAAACCTGCTTTGGTGCCGCAGAGTATAAAAAATATTTTAGGAAATATTTTTCCTCAGAGTTTCTCAAGAGATACTTTGTATGTTCTTGAATTAGATCATTGAACATCCAACGCAATTTGCAGGAGCATTTCTATTCTTTAATAGCCTTCTGTATTCTTGGTAATTTTTCCCGTTCCATATCTTCCAAAAATCCTCATTTAAAATATTTCCAAAATAGGGTTTGTTGTAATTTAATATTTTGCAGCAAGGAGTGACATACCCGTTCCAGGTTATGTAAATACTTCTCCAAGGCCACACACAACCTGGGCTTTTTTCTTCATCAAAAATTAATGATATGTGGTATTTATCAGCTAATACTCTAGCTTTTCTTATCTTCTCTTTTAGTTTAGAATTGAAATTGCTTACTGTTTGCTTTTTTACAGGGGAATCGTACATTGTGATATAATCTTCTTTTTCCTGCATAGTTTGAAAACCTACTTTTTTAATTCCTAGTTCATTAGCAAAAAGAACAAATTCTTCCACTTCGTCGATATTGCTCTTCATTATCACTGCAGTGGTGCTGAGTATAGTTTTCTTTTTTCTTTTTTTAAATTCAAATGCTAGATTTTTAACATTATTCTTTACTTTCTCAAAATTAGCTCCCCTCCTTATTTTTTCATATACTTCTTTTTTTGTTGAGTCTATTGAAATTCCTATCTCCCCGATTTCTACTTCGCACATTTTTTCTATAACTTCTTTTGTTAAGACAGTTGCATTTGTAGTGAAAAAAACAGTTATGCCCCTTTTATTAGCATAATCAATCATTTTAAAAATTTCAGGGTTAAGGAATGGTTCACCCTGCCCTGATAGATGAATTTTAAATAAAGAATCGAGTTTATCTAATATTTTCTTAAAATTCTCAAAAGTCATTGTTCCTATCGGGACTCCTGTCTTCTCCCGTATGCACATTTCACATTTCAGGTTGCATAAAGAAGTAGGTTCTATTTGTGCTATAACTGGTTTATTAGAGATAATAAGAGGTTTTGTGGAATTTGTCTTCATAAATTTTAAGATATTTGAAATTATCTTTAGCTGCTGACTAAAATTTGCTTTGAAAAAAGAATTGTTGCTTTTTATAACATCATAATACTTCCTTAAGCGCATTTTTTTATATGCCATATTCCATTTGATAATAATCTATATATAAATTTTCCTAAGAATTCCTTTATTTTTTAGTTCCTATTACCGTATAAAATATATTTCCCAAAATTCCAAATCTGGATAAGAGTCTTAACGCAAATTTCTGTTTTTTCCTATCCTCCTTTAATTGTTTTTTATCTTCAAATTCTCTGTAAACAATATTAAAATCTTTCCCAACTAGTTTGTTTACATCCGATACTTGGAACATATAAGGGTGATGAATGTTGAACATTTCTTTTTTGAAAATTTTTTTAAAAAAACCATAAATTTTTGCCAAAATTAGAAATGATTTCTGGTAAGTTTGTACATCTAAGCTTAAAATCCCGTCCTTTTTGAGAACTCTATGTATTTCTTCCATTACTTTCTCTGGAAGATGGGTATGATCAATTACATTGTTAATGATGACTAAATCAAAATAATTATCTGGGAAGGGGATATTTTCCCCGCTTGCTTTTTTTAAATTTGTTGATTTATAATCAATATCAAACTTTTTCTTGTACATATCTGCAAGAGGGTCTATTGAATATCTTTTGCCTATTTTAAAATAATTTATTAAATCTAGCGGGCCACAGCCTATTTGTAAAATTTTGCTGCTGCTCTTTAATTTGATATATCTATCCCATATTTTTAATAATCTGTCTAACTTTTCTTTGTAGTATCCTTCCATTTTGCTTTTTAATGAGGCACTGTCCCATTCTGTATCCCAATACTCTACTTCAGATTTCTGTGCTATATCCCATCTATTTTGATTTACACTTTTCATTTTTTTGATTAAAACTTCTAATATTTAAATAGTTTTATAGTCATTTAATGTATCTTCAACAATTTTTTTCCATTTGTACTTATTGGCACTTTGTTGAACATTTTTCTTTTTCCATTTTAATATTTCTTTTATCCCCCTTACAATCTCTTCTGAACTTTTCTGTTTTATTATTATCCCCTCTTTTCCGTTTTCTATCATCATCGGAACTCCTCCAATGTCAGTTACTACAACAGGAGTATTCCTGGCTAAAGATTCCATAACAGTAACCGGAGCCCCTTCTTTCATTGAAGGTAGAACTAATGCATCGGCCGCAGCCAGATAAACCAATTTTTTCTCTCCGAATATTGGCCCAAGAAATTCAACATTTTTTAGATTTTTAGAATCAGCATATTTCTTAAAAAAATCAAGTTCCCCCCAGCCTATAACTTTTAATTTAACGTCTGGAAGACTTTGCATCGCATCAATAAGATAACCAATACCCTTTTGATTTATCAGCCTTCCGAGATATAAGACAATTTTATCTTCTTGGTTCCATTTAATTTTTTTTCTTGCATCTTTCTTATTTTCTTTCTTAAAAAATTCTTCTTCTATTCCCATAGTTTGAAATTTAATAACTGATTTTGGAGCAATCTTCTTTAGATAATTAATCTCTTCCTGGCTTAATACATAAAATTCCCTTATATTTCTTAAAACATGGTTTTCCCATATTTGCCCAAAAAAGAAAAATGGAAAAAATAATCTGTATCTCTTTGTTTGTTTTACGTGTTTTAACGGCCAGCTTCCCCCATGATGTTGGGCAATAATGTTTGCGTCTTTAAATCGGGTTGCTATAAAAAGTCCATGAAGATTATGATATTCATGCAAGTGAAGTATCAATTTAACTCCTTCTTTTTCAGTTTTATTGATCTCTTGGCGGATAGCACCCAACATTTCTGTAGATAAATCTAAACCATAAACCGGAGAAAATATAGTAGGAAATTGTCTATATTTGATTCCGTTATAAGAAAATTCTTGTTGGGTTTTAAATGCTTTTTCAGGGGTCCAGCATTCAATTTCTATTTCCGGATTATATTTCTTAATCTGTTGGGCAGTAAGAGAGTACCAATCATCTAAAATCATTTGTTTCAAGGTCTTTTGCCCATGCATATAAACAGAAACCGAAGCGTGAGAAATATGAATAACTTTTATTTTTTGCATTTTCACAATTTTTTATTCTCTGTACCTTTTCTGAATTTAAATCTATAGCTGAATTTTTTCAAGCCTTCCATCAATTTTTTTTCTAAATCAGGGGAGATATCAAAAAGCAAAACAGAAATCTTGCTCAATAAAAAAATAGATATGTACATAGTATTGACCACTAATGCATTTTTGAATCTTCTTTTTGTTATAATGTATAGATTCCATTTTCCCATCAATTTGTAAAGTTTATCGATTTCTTTGAACTTTTTTTTATCAAACTTAAAAAAATTATTATGTAAATGATCCCAGTAAGGGTTATAATATGCCATGAAGAAAGGTCTGTAATCATCTTTGAATAATGGTTTTTTATAAAGCCACCAATCCTCAAAACCATATTTCTTTGCATATTCATTGTAAATGTCTGTTCCTGGCTGTGGCTGTAATATCCCCCCATAAAAACCTTGCGTTACTTTTTTCTTTATGTGATTAATATATCTCTGCATTTTCTTCATGTCCTCTGCAGTTTCCCAAGGGAAGCCAGTAAGGATATTAACCCCCACACGGATTCCTTCATCATAACCCCAGTTTAACAAATCATCTGCATGTTGGATATACCATTTTGGATTTGCTGTTTTCTTAACCTTTTTTAAAGTACTTGAAAGAGCGCTTTCAATTCCAAAAGTAATCATGTCGCATCCTGCCTCTTTCATTTTTTTTATCATTTCCTGATCAAGAAAATCAACTCTAGTGCAACAGCTCCATCCTATCTTTAAATTGCTGGATTTTAGCAAGTCACATAATTCGTAAAGCCTTTTTTTGTTAATTGTAAACGCATCATCAATAAAATTTATGTAATTTATTCCGTATTTATCATGAAGAACATTTATTTCTTTGAAAACATTTTTTGCCGATACGCATCTGTAACATTTGCTGAATAAAGAGAAACAATATGCACATCTTCCCGGGCATCCTCTTGTCGATAAGATCTGCCCTAAATTGTTTATTTCATCTTTTATTCTTGCATAATCGCTTATTCTGTGTACTTCTTTTTCGGGCATCGGAATTTCATCCAAGTCTTCTACTATGCTTTCAGGTTTGGTTATTATAACCTTTCCGTTTTCTTTGTATGCAATACCCTTGACTTTTGAAAAATTTTTATTTTTAAGGAAAGTCTTAAGGAAATTCCTGAATGAAATTTCAGCCTCCCCCATAAATGCTATATCAACGCCTCTTTCAAGGACTTCTTCTGGTCTTGCGGTTGGGTGTGGTCCTCCTGCTATTATCAATCTGCAAACTGGACGAATATCTTCTATTAATCTGTAAGAATCTCTTGAAGCATTCGTGAACATATGAACTCCAACAATGTCCGGATTTTCTTTTTTAATCAATTCGATAATGTCTTTGTGTGTTTTTTGATTGTATTGTGCATTTAAATTTTCTACAAGAACTTTAAATCCTTCTTCTTTAGCTATCCTTCCAAGAAAACTGAATGACATTGGGGGGGAAGGGTCGTCCATTCCTGTTCTCGCTTTCAAAAATAAAATTTTTTTCTCCATGTTTTTTAGTATTGGTTTATAAAATTATACAGAATTGTAGAATAAGGTTCTGTTTTTATTAATCCATTCAATTAATCTCCTCACCCCTTCATCAGGAAGGACTTTGGGTTCCCATCCCAGAATTTTTTTTGCTTTACTTGTATCTGAAACATAATATCTTAAATCACCAAACCTTTCCTTGTCAAATTTTAAATTTGATTTTTTTCCTGTAATTTTTTCGATTAATTTTATACATTCAATAAGCGAAATCATTGTTTTTTCTCCCCCGCCAATATTGTAAATTCCTGGAACAGGATTTTGATAAAAACACCAGAAAGCTTCAGCAACATCAGTCGCATAAAGTATATCCCTTAATTGTTTTCCTGTTCCAAATACTGTTAACGGTAGATCTAAAACATTTCTTATGGCAAAATTAGCAACCCACCCATGATCCTCCCCCCCAAATTGATTCGGTCCATAAATTCCCGTAAGCCTGAAGCTTGCTGCCTTAATCTTAAAAGTGTCTATATAACATCGAATATAATTTTCAGCAGACATTTTTGATGCATGCAAGGGAGTTACAACTCCCTGTAAGATCGGTTCATTTTCATTTATTGAAACAGGTTCTCTTACATACCTGTTAATTTCACAGTCACATCCAAATAATTTTGTTGTGAATTCTTTTAATTCCGAATTTATTTTGTCTGGTCCATAACAATGAATAGAGTTACATGACGCAATGGGGATATTGTATTTTCTCGCACACTCCAGAACATTAAAAGTTCCTACGACATTTGTTGTAAAATCCAAAACTGGGTCTTCCCAAGACATAGTCATTGTAGGTTGTGCAGCAGTGTGGCAGATATAATCTGCTCCTTCGCAATATTTCATCAATGTTTCTTTATCTCTTATATCCTCAACAATTATTTTAACTCCAAGAGATTCAAGAAATTTTTTATTATGTTCCCTTGATTCGGGTTTCATATAAGTATTTCTAGAGAATTCATTCTTTGTCATATTGTCGTATGCAATAACTTCCCATCCTTTGTTTTTGAAAAGTTCACAAATATGACTTCCTAAAAATCCACATCCTCCAGTAACCAAAACTTTGGGCATAATAAAGTTCAATAAAATCTATTTAAATAGATTTATGTATCTAAAATATATTATTTACCTATATCTAGCATTAATTAATAATCCTTAAAAACCCCTTTTTTCTTCCTTATAAATGCCCACCATGTCTTTTTCTCACAAATTAAAGCTCTTTTCTAATTTTATTCTTGCTGGAAGATTCCGTGAAATTGGTAATATGTTCTGGGTTTATCCTCTTTGGTGGAATAGAAAAACTGCTTCATTTCTTTTGAATAAATTATTCCCTAAATTAGGAATTGATTTATTTCCTCCTTTTTTGGAAATAGAACCAACGACTGTCTGTAACCTTAAATGCATTTGTTGTGAACATACTTATTGGAAAGAACCTCCAAAAAATATGACATTCGAGCAATTCAAAAAAATTTTCGATGATTTTGGAAGGCCTAAATGGCTGGGGCTTACTGGAATTGGTTCTTCTTATTTAAACAAAGACTATCATAAAATGCTTGCATATGCAAAATCAAAGGGGACTATTATAGAAGTTTTTGATCATTTTGCACATTTCAAAAATGATGATGAAATTAAAGAACTTATAAAAATAGGTCCTGATTTTCAGTTTATCTCTACATATGGAGCATCAAAAAATTCATTTGAAAAGGTTTGCGTTGGAAGTGATTATACAAAAATAGAAAAAAATCTAAGAACTTTTGTCCGCCTAAAAAAACAAATGAAGAAAAGATTTCCTATACTTAACTTTCATTACATCATAACAAGTAAATCAAAAGATGAACTACTTGATTTCTTGGACTTTCTTAATTCTCTTAATACGGATATAGGCGAAGTTTTAGTAACCCCCCTTCTTCATTCATTTAAAGAAGCAGAAAAATATGCTGTTGAAATTGACGGGGAATATGTGAAGAAAATAAAAGAAAAAGCTGCAAAGTATAAAATTCCAATCACTATTAATATGTGTGCAAAACAAAAAACTGAAGGATTGGAAAAAAAACCTTCAATAAATAATTGTAAGGAATATATTATGCCGTTTATTTTTGTTACAGGAGACGTCACTCCTTGTTGTGGCCAAAATGAAGCTAATGCAAGAGAATGGCAGAAAAAAATGTCTTTGGGAAATGCATTGGAAAAACCATTTAGGGAAATTTGGTATTCTCCCCGTTATAAACAAATGAGAAAAATGATAAGAAATAATAAATGTCCGAATGAATGCGCCTTATGTCCGGCCTATGAGATAAAAAGGAATTAACTGTGCATTTTCCAGGCATCTTTGTATGCTTGGATCATCTTATCCGTAAACACATTCCACCCTAGGCTTTTCTTTATAAATTCTGCAGATTTTTTTGCCTGAATTTTGTATTCTTTGTTTTTTTCGTAAACTTCAAGTAATGCTTCAGAATAATTTTTTGTTGTGATCCCAAGATTAAACTTTTTGATTATTGATGCAGCACCCATTTCTTCCGATACAATTATAGGATTTCCGGAACATAATAATTCAAAAGGAGAAAGCCAGCCTCCTTGTTTACCGACAGGAAAAATTCCTACATCACTAGCTTTGTATAAATCCCTCAAATCGTCTCTTGTAAGATTTCCAGTAAAAAGAACCTTTTTTTGTAAATTATTTCTTTTTAAATAATCTTCAATTTCAGTCCTATACTCTTTATCTGCAGCCTCTCCTGCAAGAACAAGTACAGCATTAGGTATTTTTTCTTTTATTTTATTAAATGAATTTATGCTCCCCATCTGATTTTTTTGTTTTGTTATCATCCCCGACTGAACAATAACAAACTTATCTTTAATACCAAATTTTTTAATTGCCTTTTTTGCATTTCCTTTTGAGAAAAAATCGTAATTTACCCCGTAGTAAATTATTCTCGGATTTTTTTTATATCTTATTCTGCATCTTTCTTTGTTAAATTCATCCGCAACACAAATTATATCAACAGAATTTTTCACAATTTTTTTATCTAAGTAATTTCTTAAGTTATTTAAGAATTTTAAAATAATACTCGCATTGGGTCTACTCCACAAATTGGGAGGTTCATTGAGCATCCAAACACATGGTTTTTTCTTTGGGAATAAGGTCCAAGTGGCAGGAAAATTATGAAAATTGATTACATCATATTCTCCAATCATTTTTCTTATTTCTTTTCTGTATATCTTTATAAATTCCAAAATATCCTTACTATTCTTGAATCCTGGGGGTTCAAGATTTATATTATGCAGAGGGATGATTATCTCTGTATTGATTAGCTTACCTTGAACTTCTTTTGATTTTGATAATGCAAGAATATCATTCTTTATCCCTTTTTTGGTTAACTCATTAGCTAATTCAACAATCAATAACTCTGCCCCCCCAATATACTTCATTTGGGTATGAACAAGTAAAACTCGTGGATTATTTTTTTGTATTAATTCTTTTGCCAGATTATAATCCTCTTTTGTATTAACATTCACATATCCCCCCTCACTTATTTTATGAATATACACTCTTTTTCCGTCATCAATAGAAACTTGAATTAAATCAACTAATTCCTTTTCTCCTCTATTCGCATTTATAGGGGTTCTTTCAATATAATCAAAAATTTCATTTCTTAAAACACAATGTCCTGTACCTTTTATTTTGTTTATAGCAACTTTGGGCTTTTCAATAAGCCTGAAAATTCTTCCTTCTTCATTAATCATTGCTGAATATGTTTTTCCTATACTGGACTTATCTTCTTCATAAACAATTCCACAAAGAGCAAATAACTTTTCTTCCTTAAACCTTTTTATCATTCCGTTTATATCCGCTTTAGGGATTATTTCATCAGCAAGCATTAAAATAAAATCTGAAGTCCCAATAACTTCTTTTGAACATTCAATGGCATTTACGAGCCCTCTCTGTTCTTTTTGTATAGCATATTTTATCGGGATCCCTTTGTATTCTTTTCCAACTTCTTTTTTTATTTTTTCTCCTTCATACCCAATTACAATAACTATTTCACTAACTTCTGCTTCAACTGCATGGTCTAAGTTATATTCTATCAATAGCTTTTCAAAAAGAGAGATCATACTCTTATTTTTCTCTTTTGTTATTTCCTTTAACCTAGAGCCCCTTCCGCCGGCTAAAATTAATGCTTTCATATCAAAGCCTTCTTATTCTCCTTTTAAAGGATTTATGTATGAATAATATATCTCAATTAGGATAAATATGCGTTAAATCTTACCTACATAAAATTTATAACTTCAAAATAGGAAGTTAAAGAAATGAAAGTATTGTTTGTAACCAAACCATTTAAAATAGAACCTTTAGGGATAATGTATCTTTCTTCTTCTGCAAAAAAAGAAAATCATGAAGTAGATATAGTTCTAACTTCTGAAAATCTTGAAAAAAAAATCCTGGAATATAAACCCGAGATTTTGGCATATAGTGTACTTACAGGAGATCAGAAATTTTATTCTGGATTAAATAGGGATATTAAAAAGATTAATAACAGTATTAGTATCTTTGGGGGCTCGCATCCAACCTTTTTCCCTGAGTTTATTAAAGAAGAAGGAGTTGATGTCATCTGTAGAGGTGAAGGAGAAAATGCCTTTGTTGATTTTCTAAATGATCCTTATAATGAAAGAATTCCGAGTTTAACAATTAAAAAAGAGAATAAAATTATTTCTAATGAATTAAGAAACTTATCCGATTTGGACAATTTGGCTTTTCCAGATAGGGATTTGGTCTTCAAATATTCTGATATAAAAAACGATCCAATAAAACATTTTATCTCTTCACGCGGCTGCCCATTTAATTGTTCCTATTGTTTTAATGAGTTATATTCAGATTTATACAAGGGGAAAGGCCAAAGAGTAAGACATAGAGATGTTGATTCTTTTATTGAAGAAATCTCTGAAGTAATCAATAATTCTCCTACTAGATTTATTTATTTTCAAGATGATACCTTTACACTTAATAAAGAATGGCTTGAAAATTTTTCTAGGGAATACTCCAAAAAAATAAATTTTCCTTTTCATTGTCATGTAAGAGCTAATACACTTACAGAAGAGAAAGTAAGTTTATTAAAAAAGGCTGGATGTTATAGTGTGCATTTAGCAGCAGAAGCGGCAAATGATCAATTAAGAAATGAAATTCTTAATAGAAAGATGAGTAAGGAGCAGATTTATGATGCATGTAATCTATTAAAAAAATATGATATAAAATTTATGTTGCAAAACATCCTAGGTATTCCGACTGGTTCAATAGAAAATGATATAGAAACTCTTGAACTTAATATAAAATGTAAACCGGATTATGCATGGGCTTCAATTTTTCAGCCTTATCCCGGAACAAGACTTGGAGAATTTTGTGTAAAAAATAATTTTTATTCTGGAAACTTTGAAGATTTAAATTCCAGCTTTTTTGATTCAAGCATCCTTAACTTTACACTAGACTATAAGAATCAAATATCTAATCTACAAAAGCTTTTTGCAATTGCCGTAGAATACCCTAAAGTGTATTATTCAAAAAATTTTGATAAAATGATTAATGAAGATAGTAAGGATCTAAAGGTTAGAAATAAATACAAAAATCTTTATGATCAAATGAGAAAAAAAGGAGATCGTAGGCTTTATGGATTTGATTTATGATTTCTATCCTGATGCGTGATTAATTTTTATATCCTTATAGCCCTGCCCAATCTTATCTACTATCTCGGATTTTATCTTTATCCTCTCCCCATTTAATTTTCTTATTTCAATAGCTCTTCGTCCAACTTCTTCCAGGCCTAATTCATTTTCTTTGCCTTTCCTTATATCCGCTTCTAAATCCCATATTTTCCCATTAACTTCATATAACCTTTCTTGCCATCCCTTTGCTTCTTTTTTTGAGCATACTTTTCTTCCAATATATTCCCCAATAGCGGTGCTATACTCTGAAACCTCGTTAATCCATCTGGTCCTATCTTCAAGGTCAGGAATTCTTTCAAATTTTAGTTTTATTATAGAACATTTATCAATTAGTTCATCTAGGGGATATCTCATATTTCTTTAATTTTAATTACTTTTAAAAAGATTATGTATCACAAATATCTATGATCTCAGTAATTATAACCTCTTTTAACGAACCTAAAACGATTGAAAGAGCGGTAAAATCCTTCTTAGATCAAAAAATTAATGAACGATATGAACTAATTGTTTCTGCTCCGGATAAAGAAACTCAGAATATCGTTAAAAAATACAAGAAAGTTAAGTTGTTTAAAGATCCAGGGAAGGGAAAGAGTTATGCCCTTAATTTAATCCTTAAAAAGGTTAAAGGGGATTTATTAATATTAAGCGATGGTGATGTTTATGTTTCAAATAATTCAGTTAGTGAGATTCTAAAAAAATTTGAAGACCCTCAAGTAGGGTGTGTAACTGGTAGACCTGTTCCGACAGAGAATAGGAAGACTAAATATGGTTACTGGGCAAATTTTCTTTTTGATTCTGCACATAGATTAAGAAAAAAATTGAACTTGGAAGGAAAATTTTTGGAATGTTCTGGTTATTTATGGGCTTTTAGGAAGGGTATTGTAAAAAATTTTCCATTAGATGTTGCAGAGGATGCGATAGTTCCTTATTTTTTCTCCGAAAAAGGATACAAAATTGATTATGCAGAAAAGGCTTTAGTATTTGTTAAGAATGTTGATAGTTGGAATGAATGGGTAAGTCAAAAAGTAAGAACTAGCAGGGCTCATGAAACATTAAACAAATATGTTGATATAAAAAAAAATCCTAGGACTAAAACTTTCTCTGCAGAGTCTAAAGGCATAATATCTGCCTTGTTTTATCCCAAAAATCTTAAGGAATTTTTTTGGACAGTTGAGTTAATATTTGCTAGATTATATATGTGGGGGATAGTATTTTTAGAAGTCTATGTGAAAAAGAGACATCACAAAGATAATTGGGAAAGAGTAGAAAGCACTAAATGATAAGTCAAAATCTATATCTTAGATTAATAATCTTTTTATATCTCCTTAAATAATAAAAAAAATGAATCTTGACCATTTATTGGATGAATTTCTCAATGCAAAAATTGTTGTTATTGGGGATATAATGTTAGACAAATATGTCTTTGGAAATGTCTCAAGAATTTCCCCTGAAGCTCCTGTTCCAATAGTGAATGTAATAGAAGAATCTTACAAATTAGGTGGCGCTGCGAATGTAGCAGCAAATATCTCTTCTCTTGGAGGTTCTGCTTCTTTATTTGGGTTTATTGGAAGTGATGAAAATGCAAAAATTCTTTTAAATCTTTCGGAAATAAAAGGCGTAAAATCTTTTTTTGATACTAATCATAAAACAACCGTAAAAGAAAGAATAATTGGAGGAGAGCAGCAAATTGTTAGATTAGACTGGGAAGACACCTTATCTAAATATTTTAATTCTAAAACCTTAGAATCTTTAAAACAGGAATCTGTAACTTCAAATGTAATAATAATTTCTGATTATGCAAAAGGTTGTGTTACGGAGAGTTTAATTAATTTTTTAAAACCTTTTAATAAGAAAATAATTATTGATCCAAAACCCCAAAATATTGCCCTTTATACAAATTCTTTTTTAATTACTCCCAATGAAAAAGAGGCGTTGGAAATGAGCCCCAAAAAAGAAATTTATTCTGCAGGAAAAGATCTACAGAATAGGTTAAAATGTAATATTTTAATAACTAGGGGTGAAAAAGGTATGGCTTTATTTTCAGATAAACAAATAGAGATTCCAACAGTTGCGAAAGAAGTTTATGATGTTACGGGGGCAGGAGATACCGCAATTGCGACTCTATCTTTAGCTTTATCCTCTGGATATCCCCTTGAAGAATCAGTAATACTAGCAAATTATGCAGCAGGAATCTCTGTAGGCAAAAAAGGAACATATCAGGTAAGATTAGATGAACTAAAAGAGGAATTGATAAAAGATAAAAAATGATAGTAGTCACTGGCGGAGCAGGGTTTATTGGAAGCAACCTTGTTAGAGGTTTAAATAAAAAAGGAATAGAAGACCTAATTATTGTTGACAATATAAAAGGAAATCCTTCAAAACAAAAAAATTTGAGATCATTAAACTTTTTAGATTATTGGGACAAAAAAATTTCTTAGGCAAATTAAATTCTTTCAAAGAAAAAAATATAGAAACTATATTCCATCTTGGTGCCTGCTCAAATACTATGGAAAATAACAAAAATTACTTAATGGAGAATAATTACCTTTACAGCAAAAAAATTCTCAATTTCTGCTTAGAGAATAAAATTCGTTTAATTTATGCATCGTCTGCTTCTGTTTATGGTTATGGGCAGGATGGTTTTGAAGAAAAAAGATATTGTGAACATCCACTGAATAATTATGCTCTTTCAAAAATTTTGTTTGATAATTATGTTAGAAAAATAAAAAATCTTGGAAGTCAAATTGTAGGAATACGCTATTTTAATGTTTATGGTCCTCAAGAAAATCACAAAGGTAAAATGGCTTCAGCAATTTATCATTTTCATAATCAGAATTTATCTGAAAAAAAAATAGAATTATTTGAAGGTAGCGAAGATTTTTCTAGAGATTTCATTCATGTTGATGACGCTGTGAAGGTTAATTTATTCTTCTTTGAAAATTCAATAATAAATGGAATCTTTAATTGCGGAACAGGTAAAGCAGAAAGTTTTTCTAAAATAGCTAATATTATGTCTGGATTATATGGTGAAGAGACCAAAATAGAATTTGTTCATTTCCCTGAAGATTTAAAGGGGAAATATCAAAAATTTACAAAGGCCGATTTGACTAAGTTAAGGAAAGTGGGTTTCAAAGGGGATTTTATCTCATTAGAAGAAGGGATAGGACAATATGTTTCTGTTCTACAAAATACCAATGGGTTTTACCCCAAAACAAATAAAAACCGGATAATCATCTAATTTTTTATCATGGAAGAGATAAAAGGAGAAATAAAAGAAACTCTATCTGAAAAAAAGATTAATAAAAGAAAAGGAAAAATAATAAATTGGCTAAAAAATCCTTATAATTCTAGTCTGTTGGCTATTATTCTTTTGGCAATAGCCATAAGAATCTATTATTTTGTTTTGACCAGCAATCAGCCTCTTTGGTGGGATGAAGCAGAATATATGCAAATGGCTAGGAAATGGGCCTTTGGGATAAATTTTCAGATTAATCCGGTAAGAGATGTTTTATTGTCCTTTATAACCGCAATATTTTTTAAGATATCTCAATCTGAAATTTTGCCAAGATTAATGATCTTATTAATCTCAATAGTTTCTGTTCCTGCAATTTATCTTCTAGGAAAAGAAGTTTATGATAAGAAAATAGGTCTTTTAGCCGCATTTTTCATGTCGGTTTTTTATCTTAATCTCTTTTATACTTACAGGCTTATGGTAGATCTTCCCTCTCTGACATTTTTTACTTTTTCCGCATTTTTATTTTTCAAATATTTTAAAACTAACAAACCCAAATATCTCTATCTGGCCTCTTTGGTATTAGGAATTGGAACTTTATTTAGAATAACAACTGCACTTTTGCTTCTTGCAGTTTTAATATACCTATTGTTCACAGAAAAGTTAAAGTTTTTGTTAAAAAAAGAAATTTGGATCTCAGCTTTAATCTTCTTAATAATCCTAGCTCCTTACCTAATATGGGGTTACTTACAATTTCATGGATTTATCCTACTTCAAGCAGCGGCCTGGAATGCCCCTCAGGGGACTAGTGCAAGCATAATCTCTGGAGGGTTAAATGTATTAGGGTATTATATAACCTCATTTCCGATATATCTGACCTGGATACTTTTAATTTTCTTTATACTCGGCCTTTTACTTTTGACTAGAATGATTTTGGGTTTTGATATTCTAATGAAAGAAAAAGAAATGAAATTAAGAGGAGATTTTTTTATAATTCTTTTATTAATCATCCCACTTATAATAAACAGTTTTGCAGTCCAGACCAATGATGATAGATATATTTTCTGCTCTTTTCCTTCCATTTTTATAATTTCTGGTCTTTCTATTATGTTCTGCTTCAATTATATAAAGAAAAAAATGAAAATAATTGCTGTAATTCTAATTATCTTACTTCTTGGTTTTGTTGCCTTTTCACAAATTGAATCTGCGGATACCTTAATAAAACAAAAATTACCTTCTTATGTAGAAGTAATGGAAGCAGGATTATTTTTAAGACAAAATTCCAACGTTTCTGATGAAATAATAACAAGTAGCCCGTATCAGATAGGTTATTATTCTCATCGCGATACCTTGAATTTCCCTGCAAGTCAAAATGATTTTGAATCTTTGCTTAAAACAGATAAAAATATAAAATTTTATGTTATTTCCGCATATGAACAAAGCTCTAATTGGACATTTAGCTATCCTCAAGAAGAAAATCTTACTATCGCAATGGCATATTTCTTTGACCAAGCTCAAACTCAACCTGCCGTAATTATATATAACCTTAAATGAAACTTTCAATAATCATACCTGCGTATAATGAAGAAAAAAGGATATTGCTTACGCTTAATGAATATTATTCTTTTTTTAAAAAAGAATTAAAAGAAGATTTTGAGATAATTATAATTCCGAATAACTGTAGTGATAATACCTTAAATGTTGCAGAAAAATTTGCAAAAGATAAAAAAAATATAATTATTCATAATATCTCCTTTTATGTCGGGAAAGGGGGGGCAGTTATAAAAGGTTTTGAACTTGCAGAAGGGCAACTCATAGGATTCGCTGACGCTGATAACAGTACAGATTCGGAGAATTTTTTTAAATTGTATAAAAATATACAGAATGCTGATGGAATAATTGCATCAAGAAAGATAAAAGGTGCAGTTGTATACCCCTCCAGAAAATTTTCTCAGAATGTTTCAAGTTTTATTTTTAATATGACTACAAGGATTCTTTTTGGTTTTAAATATAAAGACACTCAGTGTGGTGCAAAACTTTTTAAAAAAGAAACCGCTAAATTTTTAGCGGAAAATTGCACAGAAAAAGGTTGGGCTTTTGATGTTGATTTTTTATATTTATGCAAAAAAAATTCCAAAACCATAATAGAATACCCCATTCAATGGACAGATTCAGAAGGCTCTAAATTGACTTTCTTTGGAGGAATAAACTCTATTTTTAAAATAATAAAATATTATCTTAAAACTATTAATCTTTCTTTCGGAAAGCCCAGAACATAGATCCAACAAAATTTAGGGGGACACTTATAACATATCCGCATACAAAGGCTATATTTCTTTCCCAGAAACTAGCACCGATTACAGAAACAGCCCAGCTGAATACAAGAAAATTTATTAATGATGTTGCAGAATAAAGAGTAATCCATTTTGGAAGTTGTTTTCTGACCTTTTCATTTTTTGCATCAAATGTTAAATTCCGATTAATAACAAAATTCCACATCATTGAAACAATTATACCAAGCAACCTTGAAATTTGAAGAAGGACCACTCCCTTTCCCAGAATGATTGCTGATAGATTGAAGACCCCTAAGTCTATCAATGTTGCAATTCCTCCTACAAAGCAAAAAATTATAAATTTCCTGAATTTTTTTTGTATCATACAAATATTCCTTTGCTGAATATTATAAAACCTATAACTACAATTAATATTTGGAACGCATTAATAAGATATACAACATCTTTTTCATATACTTTTTTGCTCGGCTTTATTCTCTTAAGAATCCAAATTGATAAGTGTTCAAGTCCATAAATCTTTTCATAAGGCATTTCCAAACTTCCATCCTCATTTACTTTAGCGAAACTTTCTTTTTTTAGTCTGCCTCTTACTTTAAGGATTGTTTCAAGAAAATAGGGTATAAAGAAAAAAACAGCAATTTCTTCAACATTTCCTAAAATGGCTATTATTGCAATTAGTGCCCCTATAGAATAAGTAAGAATGTTCCCAGGAAAAACTTTTGCAGGGAATTTATTAAATATGTAAAATGCAAATAAACATGCAACCATAATAGCTCCAATCATGCTTAACCAGCTATTTCCTGTAAAGAAAGTTACAATTGAAAGAGCAGCTAATATTATAATTCCCTGGCTTGTTTCAAGTCCGTTATATCCTGCTAAAAAATTAAAAGTTGCAGACGCACCTACAATCCCCAAGGGGATTATTAATAAGGGATATATTACCCCCAGATTTATTCCTATCATTTCAGATTCTCCTGCATTTATTACAATCACAGGCAATGAAGCAAAAATTAAAAGAAGAATCCTCACAGATTTTGTCAACCCAATTTTCCAACCAAGAATGTCATCTGTAAAGCCTATAAAAGAAATTATTAAAATTGTACTTATCATAGAAAAAATTTCAATGATATTATCATTTGTCTTAAAATAAAAAGTTTTTATTGCAATATAACTTAAAACTCCTACAATAAAACCCATAATTACACAGATTCCTCCTGCTTCTGCGATATGCTCTTGACTTTTCTTATGCATATCTTTTCCTGCTAAACCTACATTCTTAGCTCTTTTTATCCATATTGGCAAAGAAAGGAAAGAAATTAAAAAACCTAGAAAAATCGGAATAAGAAGATTTAATTCCATCTTAAGAAGAATATTCATCTGGTTTAGCTATTGTAACGCTTAAATCAGGATAATTTATGCTTAAATAAGTTTGATTAACTTTCATTCCTGGAGGATAGCTTATGGTCCATATTTTAATTGGCCCTTGAAATCCTGCATCATTTGTGTAATAGACAAAATCCCCTAAATTTAATCCTTGTGCGTTTAGTTGCTCATTGATAAGACTCCCTTCTGAGTGAGCTAATGTGAAATAATTTGAAGGCTGATTGAATAGATATAATCTAACTAGTTCAGAATGAATTGTTCTTCCGCTTAAATAGAACGCTGCCCCCCCCATATCAATATTTGTTATCTGTCCGTTTGAATTAATATTAACACTTGGGAAAATAAAGATTCCTGCATCAATTCCTGAACCGAAATCGTCTAAGGTGTTATTTATGTCTACATATCTAAGCGGCATTTGATATTGTTGATTGTTATAAACATAAAAAATTATTGGCTGCAGTTGTTGTCCATTTGTACTCTCTCTAGTTTCTATTGCAGCAACTGCTGCTTTCATCTGCGGAAGAAGAACCTCTTGCCCATTTTGATCTAATATTATATCGTTGTCGAGGATAGTTCCAACAGGGTATACATAATCTGTTTCATTACTTTTTTCAATAGTCTGTGTATCATCTTTTAAGATAGTAGGTATCCATGAATATCTATCATAATTTGCATCAGAACCTATGCTTGAAAATGCGCTGTATTTCCCAATATCTGTTGAATCTATCAATAAATCTGTTCCATTATGTGCATATAAAAAGTCCAACGCATCACTTTCGTTGGGGGTTGTAAGAACATCCCTTCCCATTAGATAATCCCAATATCCTATTGCATTCCCCCCGTCTAATATAGTCGCTCTTTCTCCTATTGTCTGTACCCAATATCCATAATCCCACCAATGAGCAAAAACTGCATCAGTAGGTGTATTGGTCCTAACCCATGCCATTGCTTTCTGCCATTGCATTGTATAAACGCTCGGAGCATAATTTTCTGCCATATTCTTATCAGAAGAATAATAAGACCAGAAAGTAAATATAGCTGCGATTAATAAAATAATAACAAATAACCCAATTAATAACTTCATCATATCCTCTTTTTCTTTAAAATATCTCTGACAACTTTTTACAATTAAAAATGCTACTGCAACAGGACTTACTGCTCCTAAAACTAGTATTAGGTCTACTGCTCCTCTTGCAGTTATAATAGCCATAGTCAGCATAACGAAATAAAGAAGATATGCAAAATTGAAATCTTTAAATATTAAAAATTCTCCAGTTTTATTTCTTTTATAATAAACATAGCCAAAACTTCCAAGGAGTATAATAACCCCCCCAAAATATACTATAATACTTAATACGCTATCTCCATTCAAAATGCTTGAAGAAGAATATTTGCTGAAGACTAAACCCATCAGCATAATAAAGTAACTTAAAATCAATAATCTTCTTTCTTTTTTATGCAGAGAACTTATAAGATTGCTGAACAAAGCTACAGCCCCAAATATAAGCATCCAGAAGTATAGTGGGATATTGAATATAACTGGACCAAAACTATTTATCCAATCATTTATAAAATATGGAGCTGCATTTTCAGCTACAGTAATGTTGAATCTATTAATACCAATAGGATGGATTGTATTGGAGATTATATCTTTTGCAATATTAATAATAAAAGAAGGTCCAAGAATAATCACAGAAATGATTATTCCTAAGACTAAAGCGATTGAAAAAGAGATTAAAGGTTCAGGCAATTTGATCTTCTTTAATTTTTTTCCTGTATTAAATAAATCTTTTTTAAAAATTAAAAAATCAACAGCAAGAATGAAAAATACAATAAACATTATTCCTGAAGAACCTGAATTGATTAAACCCCCTAAGCTATATCTGGTTGAAAATGGGATCATTGTTGCGAACGTTGCAATCAGCCAACAGGAAAAAAACCAGAATCTTTTGTTATTAATTTTTCCAAGCAAAAAAGCAAAAAAAACTGCAGGTACAATCATTACTAAAAGAAGTTCTCCTCCTCCCCATATTAAATCAGCTAGTCCTGTTGATATTCCCGAAAGAAGGGCAAATATAATTCCCGTTTTCAATTTTTCAGATGTGAATGATTCAAGGAAAAAATAAAGGCCTATAAATATAAAAAAGAAGGCTACTGATTCTTTCCCGGGAATTCCTGCAATTGTTCTTGGCAAAAGGGAAGGGGTTAGGACAAAAAAAACAGTCGCAACTAACGCGATTATATTTGCTATTTTTTTATCCTCTTTATAAAATAATTTCCTTGCAAAAAGAAAAAAAGCAATTCCTGTAAAAACTGCCATTACAACAGGAAAAATAACCGCAGCGTAATTAACCGTAACATTTTGATCAAATACTGCTAAAAATTTGTAAAACCATGCTATCAAATAAGAAAGTAATTTCATATCTGTAGATGTATTTACAGGGATACATGAAGCCCCAGAACAAATATTTGCAAGAGGTACGTATCTCATTGTATCAACAATAAACAATTTTCCATGCTCTGCAATATATTGTGCCCATCTTAGGAATAAAAAAGGGTCTAAATCTGGTCCCAAGGTCCAGGTTCCTGTTGTAATATCTTTAAGTTTCGGAATATTTAAAGTTCTTATATAAATACTCATGAAGATAATAACAGCAAGAATTCCGTAAACTATCCAGCTAATTTTTTCTTTAAAGAATTTTATAAGGTCTTTTTTTCTTTTTTCTATCTCTTTTTCAGAAACAGAAGTCGCCTTTTCTAAATTTTCCACTTCCATATTATCTAGGGGTAACAAAAAATCGTATTTAAATATTTTTATTATTGAAATAAGAGGGGGGTAAGGAAAACTTCAATCAAAGCAGCTATAACCAAGATGACCAAAGCAATAAAAATAAGAACGGTTACATTTCCCAATACTTTCATGAATTTTTTGCTACCTATACCATGTCTTATAATTCCGACTCCAAGCATCCCTCCTGCCAGCGCGGTTATAAAGTATGAAGCAATTTCGGGAAATCCGTGGATCATATATCTAACAAGTCCTATGGGGATTTCGCTTAAATTGTACTTTGTGAAGATTACTATTGCTGCAGAAATTACACTTGCATTCCATGCCAGAACAAAAATTGCTCCTGCCCCGAAAATTAAGGAGAATATTAACGTAAATATCATAACCCCAAAGTTGTTTCCTAAGATTGATAAGAACATTGTACCATTACTCTCCATGGTGTTTGTTGATATTGCTTGACTTGTAAATGAATACTCACTAACGCAACCTGCAATACTTCCCGGGCTGTTTATGCTACAGTATGTTTGTATCTGTGCATTTAATAAATTTGAATTTTGCAAAATTATATACCAAAATGAAAATGCAATTATAAATCCAAAAAATAGCCACATGAATGCGTAAATCGTTTCGCTATGGGTTTTCCATACCCCCCGGAATCCACCTTCTATCTCTTCATCTTCTACCTCCCCATTTTTAATCATATAGTAAACAAAGGGAAGAGAAAACATAACACAAAACAGAACAACTAACAAACCCGAAAAATTTGACATAACTAAATCATCTTTGAAAAGAAAATAGACTAGTAAAACTGAAAGCGAAGCATACAAAAGTCCGATGAAAAACATTTTCCATGGTCCTTTTTCCGCTCTTTTTGGATTGATCAATGACTCTAACACTTAATACAAAGAAAAAGAGATTTTTTAAACTTTAATGTCTTTTTTGTATTATGAGTAATAAGAAGAGGTTTGATAAAATAGCTCGGGATATAAAACAGATTAAAATTCAAGGTGCAAGAAATATTGCGCGTGCCGCACTTTATGCTTATTCTCTTGTTCCAACAAAAGATTCAATTAAAAAATTAGTTTCTCTTCGCCCTACAGAGCCAATGCTTCAGAGAGTTTTAGCACTAGTAACCAAAAGGCCATACAAAGAAATTTTAGAACATTTTGATTTAGCACAAAATGAAATTAACAAACAAGTTCTTAGATTAATAAAAGATAAGGATATAATTTTTACACATTGTCATTCAACAAATGTTTCTAATGCTTTGATTTATGCAAAAAAGAAGGGGAAGAAATTTGAAGTTTATAATACAGAAACGCGTCCCTTATTTCAAGGAAGAAGAACTGCTAGGGAATTGATAAAAGCAAGAATAAAGGTTACAATGTTCGTTGATTCTGCAATGGCTGTTGCAATTGAAAAAGGGAATAGTAAAGGCAAAAATTATGTAAGTAAAATTTTTTTAGGAGCAGATGCTTTGCTTGAAAAAGGGATAATAAACAAAATTGGAAGCGGTTTAATTTCAGAACTTGCTTACAGAAATAATATCCCTGTTTATATCCTCGCTGATTCGTGGAAATTCACTCGAAAAAAAATTCAGATAGAGAACCGAAGTTTGAACGAAGTTTGGAACAATGCACCTAAAAAGATTAAAATAGAAAATCCCGCATTTGAATTTGTTCAAAAAAGATATATTTCAGGAATTGTTACAGAGTTAGGTTTGATGAAATATGAAGAGTTTGTTAAGAGAATGGGTAAAGATTAATTCTAAGTGGATTCTATTCATGTTCTAGTTGTTGAATATCGCCCATCATTTTTGTAATCTCTTTGCTTAGCTCATCCAAATTTTTTTCTAATTCTTCTTTTACTTGGTTTAATTTTCCTATCTGTTCTCCAATAAGCTCTTTTGTTTCCGGAATGCTTTTTTTTACAAGATTCCCATCTCCGATATCAACATTTAATTCTTCGGAAATTAATTTTGTTTTTACAAAGATTCCTTTTCCCATTGGTGCAAAAATCTCTTTCCCCGTGCTTCCAACAAGTTCATCAAGACCAAAGTTTAATGAATTCAAATCAATAATCCCCTTATCAACTGCACTTATCTGTTGTTGTAATTCGTTAATCTGTCTTTCAAACATGCTGAATTTGTAAATTAATTCTTGCTCATTATTTTCGGCCATAAGAATTAAACTTTTAATCTTCTTTTAAAACTTTCTAAAAAACCTTCAACCATTTTCTAAGAATACCACTAAAAATTATCATAAAAATTATATAAAACCAAACCCAGCTTAAAAATCCTAATAAAACCGGATTTCCTAATACTGTGAATGCATCATAAAACCATCGGTAAAATAATATAAAAGGAATTCCTGTAAACAAGACAGCTCTGCTTGTAAGTTTGAATGTTTTCGGGATAAACTCAAGCTGTTTCTTTGACAATTCGGCCATCTTTTCAGGATGATGCTCAAATTTTTTTATTTCCTGTTGCAATAATTTCTGTTCTTCTTTCAGTTCTTTCAGGGCTTTTTGATCTGTTGTATATTTTTGTATTAAGGTTGTTATTAGGGTTATCAAAAAAACAATTATCAATGCTCCAATTGTCACATTCCATCTTAAAAGCCAACCTGCTGTCGGATCCAAAACGTAATGGACTGCATTTTTTAAAAGAGGAACTTGATTCCAGTACACTGCTACAATTAGAGAAATAATTGTAATCAAAAAAAAAGGTAAATAACTTCCTTGTTTGCCTTCTTTCTTTACAGGAATTGAAGATTCTTTATTTTCTATTTGATCATCCATTTTAAAAGTAATTAGATTTTATTTTTAAACCTACGTTTTCATAAATTTCCTGAATGCAGGATTCATATCTTCCTGATGCTGCTGAACAATGTTTTGATAGAACTGGAAGAAAATCATAATCATCAATAGCATTGCAGTACCTGAAATTAATGCTCCCATAAGATTTGTAAGTGAAGCTAAAAGTCCTATAGTAATTCCGCCCATTACCGTCAAAGGCATTATATACCGGTCAAGAATGCTTTCCAAAACTCTTTCATCCTGCCTGAATCCTGCAACTTGAAGTCCTGAAGAAGCAATTTTATGTGCCTGTGCTTTTGCATCCATATTTGACGTCTTCATCCAGAATACCGCAAATACTGTAGATAGGGTAACATAGGTAAGCATATTTGTAAATCCTTGTAGAATGTATTTGGGTAAAAATCCTCCTCTAATAATAAGTTCAAGAAGATTAGTTGAACCAAACCAGAATGCAAGCCCTGAAGTAGCCTGCCCATTTGAGAAGTGTCCAAGCCATCCGAAGGATGATGCAAACTTTGCAATTCCTGTACAGGTTCCTCCTGCAACAAGACATGGAGCAGCAGCATTATCAAAAATTCCTGCAAAAACTTGGAAGCTTACAATTAGCGCAGCAGTTAATATTACTGGAATATTTGAAGTATAAAAAAATGATAAAGGCCATTTTACAGAATATCCTCTCAATCTTCCGTAAGATAACGGAACTTCAACTTTAAGGGCTTGAATCCATACAATAAGTAGGAATATAAGTATTGTTACAATAATTGCACCTGCAGCAGAAATAAAGTCTATTGGATATTGGTTAATAAGAGATTGTATAAGAACGAAAATTTTTCCGGAACATGAAGTTGTTCCAAAACTTAAAAGACAATTTTTCCCTTGTTGGTCTATAAATTGTAACAGACTAGTTACTAACTGCCATGAAGCACCTGCTCCGATAAATAAACTTACTCCTGAACCAAATCCCCATTTACCCATTAAATCATCTAAATAATAAATTGCAAGTCCTCCTAATATTAATTGAAAGATTAATAATGGTGCTAATCCCGGAGCAGCTTGAAGTCCTTGCATTAAAACATAAATCATTGCTTCAAAAATTATGAAGAAGAAAGTCAAAAGTCTTTGAATTCCCTGAAAGAATTTTCTTCCTTCAGGATTTGTAGTATCAATATTTATTATTCCGCTTCCGGTTAATAGCTGAAGAATTACCGAAGCCATTACGATTGGTCCAATACCCAAAGAGATTATACTTCCAAAATCCGTACCCATTATAATTGCAAGATATTGGAAGTTTGCAAGAGCATTATTTGTCAGTCCAAAAAGAGGAATATTTGCTAGAACAAAAAAAGATGCAAGAACTATCAATGTCCATTTAAGCTTTACATTAAAGCTTAACTTCTTTTCTTCCGGGTGTTTAACCTCTGGAATGAATTGGAATAATTTCCTGAAATCCATTTTTTATTAAACAAAAATTAGTTTTTAAAGATTTCATATGTCTAATTTCACCTCGCTGTTTTATGGGAATTTCATTCCTCTATCTTAATTTCCCCACCAGCCTTCTTAACTTTTTCAACGGCAGATTCTGAAGCTTCTTTTGCTTTGATAATTAATTTATCCTTAACTTCTCCTTCTCCGAGAATTTTGTAATCTTCTAAGTTAATTATCCATTTGTCCCCTTCTTTTTTTCCATAACTTTCAATATTTCTTTGGATTGTTCCAAGATTTATCCTTCTTCTTTTGTCTCTTGCTGTTCTCTTGCTTGTTATTCCTTGTTTTCCAAAATATCCATTTCCGTATAACTTTAATACAAGTGTTTTTTTCTGATCAGCTCTTTTTCCTGTTCCTGACATTCCAACTCCACCCTTATGACCTTTCTTTTTGTGTTTTTTCCTAAAGCCCCAGCCACAGCTTCCAGCTCCTCTTCCATGCTCTCTTGATGACTTTCTTCGTTTGTGTGTTTTTATCGCCATTTTATAACATTCTCCTTATTAGGTCATTTATTTTTTCTTTGTTATTTCCTAAAACTCCTTTATCAACGCCAAAATGCTTTTTGCTCTCAATTCCTCCTCTTGGCGGATGAAGTCTGAAAAACTTTGTTCCTTGTTTTCCTCTCTTCGCGACTAATTCTTTATAAGTATCTTTATCAATTTCCCCAAATGCAACAAAGTCTTTTACTTTCTCAATCATTCCCAATTCTTCTGCTTTAGGTTTGTCAAAAACAATGCATGAATATTTCTTTTTTAAATTCATTCTGTTAAAAGTTTCTACGATTTTGCTTCTTATTTTAACATTTCCTGTTATTCTTACTACTGCTATCATTGTTCATCTCCATATTTTACATAAACGTCATAATAATTTATTTTATTTCCTTCTTTAACTTTTTTAGTCACAAGCGAATCATATTCTTTTTTGATGTTTAATATAATCCTATTTGTATCTTCAATGCCTACAGGTTTTTCATTCATCTTTTCAAATCCTTCTGCAATTAATTCTTCAATAGTTATTTTCATTTTCTTCCTCCGACATTTGTTTTGCTTAATGCATTAACACAAGCTCTAACAAGATTAAATGTAGTTCTCTGGCTTCCGAATGTCTTGCTATAAACATCTTTTATTCCTGCAAGTTTCAATACTTTTTTCAATTCTTTTCCTACGACAAGCCCTGTTCCCTGAGGTGCTGGAATCAACGTTACCCTTACACTTCCAGATTTTCCTTCAACTTTAAACGGGATGCTATGAAGTTCGTCACATGCGCAGTCAAAACTAGCACAAGCTCTTCCAACTTTCATAATGTTTAATTTGGCTTTTCTTATTGCTTTGTCCCTTGCAGGCAAAGTTTCTTTAGCATGTCCCATACCGATTCCGACATGTCCGTTTTCATCTCCGATAACCGCTAATGTTGAGAAAGTAGGAACATTTCCTTCCATAGTCTTTCTTTGTGTTTGTTTCCAGGCTCTTCTTTTTCCGCCGCCGAATTTTCCCTTTGATTGCCCTATTGAAAGCAAATCTGACTTTACATTTACAAGAGAATCAACAATTTGGGGTTCAAGGATTTTCTTTCCAGAATCAAGTATATCATCTATATTTTTTATTTTCCTTTCCTTTACTTCTTTTCCTAATTTTGTATGTGGAACCCATGAAGATATTTCTGCATCCCTTTCCTTTTCTTTATCCGTTCTTTCGTCAACTATCTCTTTGACTATCTCTTTTTCGAGAAGTTCTTCGCTGATATCTTCAGCTTCTGTATCCATTTTCTTTATTTTTTCTTCTGCCATCTTATTTTTTCTCTATCTTTGATTTAATCTCTTTGAAAAATTTTGAAAAATCTTTTTTCATGTTTTTTCCGTTTATTCTTTCTTCTTCTGGAAAATCTTCTTTCAAAACATTTATTTTTATTCCAGCGTCGACAAGTCCTTTCAAAAATGCGAAAGCCTTATTTTTCTTTATGACCCTTATCATTCCAAAATCAACAATTGGGTTTTTCAGTTTGTTTTTTATTATTTCTTTTCCAATCAAATATCCTGTTAAATATGATGCTGGAATTGATTTAAGACTTCCTTCAAATTCTTTTGGCCACCCATATCCAAGTAAACTTTTTGATGTTATTCCCATCTCAATCTTATCTTGAGCTTCTTTACTTGTAACATATTCTGCAATAATGTATTTATCCGTTTTTCTGAATACAATTCTCGGAACCCCACTTTTCAAAAGCTTAATTCTATTTGCATAATCTGTTCTTCCTTCTGTTCTTCTTCGTTTTGATATTTTCATTTTCCAATTCCTCCAATATATTCTTTGAGTTGCAATTTACTCCTAAAAAATCTGTTTCTTATTTTTTTCCTTATATCTATTCTTTCTTTGTCTGTAATTTTTCCGCTTGATTCAGAAAGATATTTTCTGAGCTTTCTCGTTAATAGGACGTACTCTCTTTTCCTTTTATTAATCTTTTTCTTTACACTTCCTACCCCTTTTTTCTTTTTCTTGATTACGAGCTTTTTTCTTCCCTTTACATTTTTTATTCTAATAGCGCCTTCTTTGTATAAATCTCGGATATCCTGTTTTGTTATTGCTTCTTTGATTTCATCAAGTCTTGGTTTTATAAATTCAATTCTGCTTTCTCCAACGCCAAATGTTCTGGCCGCTAATGATTTTTTCTTTTTAAGGTTCATTTTTTTGTCTCCGTTTTACTTTTTTCTTTTTCATTTTTTTTCAATATTTTATTAACATTTAAGTTATTTACAGTAATACCTTTTTCTTTTGCTTTCTTTATTATCTCTATCATTTTTCTTTTTCCAACTTTTCCTACGATTGCAATTTCTCCTTTTTGGATTCTTTCAAGTTCTCTTAAATTATTTACTATTACTGGTTTTTTATTTTCTAAAAGTCCTCTTTCCTTTTTGTCTGTTTTGAATCCAATCATAACTTTTATAGGATAACCCTTTCTCTTTTCTCTTACTTTGTTATGCCTTCCTTTCGCTCTTCTCCAAGTTTGTTTATTTTTCCTATTTTTTCCAAGTCTCGATGCTCTTGTCCAGTTTCTTCTTTTGAATTCTTTTGACATTATATCGACTCCCCACATTTACTTGTTATGAAAATCCCGTCCTGAAAAACTCTTCTGTCCTTGTTTGGGATCCTTGTGGCATTTTCAAAATTTGCAGCAGCTTGTCCTGCAGTTTCAATGTCTGTTGAAGTTACAGTTATAACATCTTTGTCAACTTTAACTTCAGCTCCAGAAGGAATTCCTACTTTCCTTGGAACTTTTTCGCCCAAAAAGTTTTTTATCATAGCTTCATGCCCTTTAACTTCAACTGTCATAGGAAAATGGCTGAAACATGCTTTCAATTTGTATTCAAATTTATTCTGAACACCTTCAATCATATTTTTTATATGTGCTGCGATTGTGTTCATTCTTCTTTTTTCTTTTTTAGTCGATTTTTTATTTCCAAAAATTATTTCATTCCCTCTCTTTTCAAGGTTTAATCCTGTAAAATTAAATTCCCTTTCATTTTTTCCTTCTTTTCCTTCAATAATTATCTTATTATCTTTAATTTCAGCATTTACTCCTTCAGGAATTTTAATTGTCTGCATTAATTCTCTTCTCATTAGTAAAAATAAGCAATTAAGCTTCCTCCTATTCCTTCTTCTAATGCCTCATCATGAGTCATCAGTCCCTTGTTTGTAGAGATTACGATTGTCCCAATTCCTCTTGCAGGAAGATATCTTCTCATATATTTGTCGATTTGTTCTTTCTTAACTGTGAATCTTGGTTTTATCGCTTTGCATTCGGTAACGTTCCCCATAGTAATCTCAACGCTTTTTTCTGTAGGATTAATCTTATATTTTTTTATCATGTCTTTCTGCTTCATAATTTTCAGAATTTCAATTAACAAATTCGAAATTCTTTTCACTTCTACTTCTTCTTTTCCAGACGTTCTTGCATTTTTGATCATGTTCAGTGCGTTAGCGATTATATCTTGTGCCATTTTAACTATATTTTTGAAAGCCGATTTCTGTTGCGATTTCTCTGAAACAGTGTCGGCATAAATTTAATCCATATGATTTTATATGAGCCCCAAATCTCCCACATCTTTCGCATTGTTTTGATACGACTCCAATCTTTCTATCTTTTGGCTTGTTATGTTTAATGAACTTTTCCATTTTTGCAGGTTTATTTTTTAGTTGTTTCAGTATTTTTTTATAATTACTTGCGGTCATTATGTAAACTCCGTCTGGAAATTATCCTTCATAAATTTAATTATTTCTTCTTTGCTTATTCTTTGCCTTGCAGGAATTTTTCCTTTCTTCATTTTTCTTAAACTTACTCTTCTGCCCATTCTTTTGAAGACGACAGTAACATCAAGGCCCATAATTCCCAGATCTCTCTGATATTCCATTCCAGGGATCTCGATGTATTCTTTTATTCCGAATGAAAAATTATTTTCACTAATCTGTTTGTTCCTTAGTTTATTTTCAACTGCAGTCAACATTCTTTTCAAAACTGCATTTAAATCCTTTCTTATTGTAACTACAGCCCCGACTTCAAGGTTGGGACGAACCTCGAAAGCGGGAATTCTTTTGTGCGATTTCATCTTTGCAGGATTTCTTCCGGTGATTAACTTAAGCAGCTTGATTCCCTTTTCAAGTTTCTCTGAGCTTCCTCCCGTGCTAAGAACGACTTTATCTATTCTTACTGTTCTTGTGGGATTTTCTGTTTTATTTTCTTTTTTCATTTTATTCAACTACCATTAATTGTTTAATTAAAATATTAATTTCCTTGTTGTCTACTTTTACTTTTGCAATTTTTTCTTCAGGATTTAATTGGATTATTTCTCCATTTTTACCAAGATGTTTCCCTGAGAAAATAATTACCTTCGCCTTTTCTTTAAGGGGGAGGCATTTTTGTATTTTCTTCCCCTTAAGATCCACAATAATGGAATCATTTGTGTTGCATTTAATATCTGAAAGAAAATTTCTTCCGTCATTAAGATTTAATTGTATTTTCTTTCCCTTAAGGACCTTCTTATTTATTATTTTTGCAATCTTTTTGTCTGCCTCGCTTTCTTTTATTTCATTAAGTTGGAATTTTCCATTTTCAGAAAGTTCAAGTCTGTAATGTTTTTTTGTTGCGAGTATGCTCAATGTATCAAATAATGAAACATTATCTTTCTCATCTGTTACAATTCTTCCATTTAGTAAAATTTGCCTTAAGTGGATTATTCTTTTTGCTTCCCTTCTTGTCTGTGCTAGTTTAAGCATATTCCTCAATACAATTAGCATTGGGACTCCGTTTTCAAAATTGAAATTGGATTTCACTACATAAGTAGTGCCCTTTCTTTCAATCGGCCATTTTTTAGGGATTGATTGTCTCTTTAAGTGACTCATTTTTTATTTTCCTCCTTAATTTCTTTCTTTGATTCTGTTTTAATATTTTTCATTCTTTTCTTGTCATCTAAATTTAATTCTATAATCTGGACATTTGATGGACGTATTTTAACATTTACTTTGCTTCCGTCACTTTTCTTTATCATAACGTCTTCTACTTTAATCTTTGAACTTTTAACATTTACTTCAATTATCTTTCCTTGTTTCTTCTTGAATTTTCCCCGCATTATCTTAACCTTATCTCCTTTTCTTAAAATAATATTTCTCATTTTATGTTGTTTTCTTAATTCTTTTGAGAGATTTGCGCTTAGCAATCTTTGTTTTATATGAATAGGAGCTTTCGCTGCATATTTCCTTTGTTTTCTTGGTTGTTTACTTGCCTTCCAATGTGTTGAAAATTTTTGTTTCATTTTATTTAGTATACTGAGCTGGCGATTTTGGCAACTGATGGCCATCGCTCCATAACCTCCCTTGCGACTACTCCTTTAATTTGAGTTCCTTTTGGATTTCCCTTTTCATCTTTCAATAGAGCGACTGCATTGTCTTCAAAAGCGACTCTCTCCCCGTTTAATCTTCGGTATGATTTTTTTTGTCTCACAACGATAGCATCGAAAACTTTTCCTTTCATGTCTGGAAGGCCTTTTCTGACGCTGACCTTTACCCAGTCAGCAACTTTTGCATAGCCCTGTCTGCCTTTTCTGCTTTTTCCATGCTTGATTGAAACTAATTTCACAATCTTTGCTCCGCTATTGTCAGCGGCAACCATCATTGCGCCAATGTTCAACCCTCGTGTTACTCTTGCGGATACTGCTTTCATGTTTATCTTTCTCCTACTGATTTTATTTTTTTAATTACAACGAAATGGATTATCTTGCTTAACGGACGGCATTCTCCAATCTGTATAAGATCTCCTACATTAATTTCATTTGTCATACAGTCGGGAAGCCTTGCGTGAATCTTTGTTTTTGATTTGAAATATCTTTCATATTTTTTTGAATAAATCATTCTCTCAAATTCAATTACAATTCTTTTAGGGAATTTCTTTGTCACTCTTCCTTCAAAAGTTCTTCCTCTTACTTTAAGACTTCCGTGAGTGGGGCATTTGACATCATTACAAATAGCTCCAGCTACTTTTGATTCTTTCTTTTCTTTCATTTTTTCGTTTGTTTTTTTCTTTTCCATTTTTTCTTTGTGTTTGATGTGCTTAATCAATCGATTCTGCATCGAACCCAAGTTTCACGAGAACGTCTTTTATTCGTTTCCTGTGGTCTCCTTGAAGTTCTACTTCGCTGTCTCTATAAGTTCCTCCGCATGCAAGCTCGTTTTTTAGAGCTTTTGCGATTTCCCTTACATCTACTCCTTCAAGTCCGCTGACAATTGTGACGATTTTTCCGTATCTCTTCTTGTCCGTCGTCACTTTGATATTCTGCGAACCTTTTGCGATTTTTTCGCACACACAGGCTTGCTTAGGCAAGCCGCATTTTGGACATATTTCCATTGTTTACTTATGCTCAACCTCCACATTTTTATTTTGGTTGTTGAGAGTTAATATTCTTGCGATCATCTTTTTAATCTCTTTTACTTTTGAAGTTCCAGATTTCATTGCTCCAGCCTTAGCTTTTACAAGTTCAAATTTCAGTTCTTCAATCTTTTTCATTCTTTCTCCTTCGCTTGAATTTCTTATATCTTTAATTTTTAATTTAGCCATTTTTTATTTTTTCCTTCTTGTTTTTTTCTTTTCTTCTTTAATTTCTTCAATTTGAGCAGCATTCATCTTTAATCTTTCAACAAGTTCTTTATTGATAGTAACTTTGTCTTTAAGGATAGCATAAGGGGAAAGTATGCTTACTTTAACTCCTATTGTTCCGGGTCTTGTCTGAGCAACTGCCTTTGCTCTATCAACGACTTTTGCACTGTCTCCGATTTTTTTAAGGTAACCCTGCTGGAATCTCCATGATTTTGCTCTTGAACTTGGAAGTTTTCCTCCTAGAACGATTTCCACTCCAAGAGCTCCTGCACGCATAACTTTCTGAAGTTCTTTGTACGCAATTACTTTGAATTTTAAAGGCCCTAATCTCTCAAGGCTTAGTGCAATTTCATCAGCAATTATCTGCGCATCATATTCAGGCTGCATTATTTCATCAATTTCAATTCTCGGATTTTCAAGTTTGAATCTATTTTTTAATACATTTGTCAGTTCATCAATTTTTTCCCCTCTCTTTCCGATAACTAATCCGGGCTTGTTTGTTGAAACAATTACTTTTTCACCTATAGGTGTATATTCAATTCTTACTTTGCTGATCTTTCCTTTACCTAAAACGCTTTTGATATATTCCTTAATAGTAAATTCATCTTTCTTAAATTTTACAACGCTTTTTTCTTCCATTATTTTTTCTCCTTGATTTTCTTTTCAACTGCTTTAATTTTAACATGAGTTCTTTTCCTTTTCACTGAACCGAATCTTCCATAAGGGCGTGAAGCTCTGTTAGGAACAGCCTCGACAATTATTGGTTCTTCTAATCCGTTTACATTTGAATTTGCTTTCAGGTCTTTCAATATTTTTATGAAGATTTTAACAGGTTTTGTCATATATCTTCCTGACATCATTCCCTTACCTTTTCTATGGGGGATTTCTCCTGTCATTGGAATTACTTTTCTAAACTTTTCAACTTCCTCTAAATCTGAAATTGCCTTATCTATTGTTTTTCCCTTTATGAACTTGCAAATCGCAACTGAATCCTTTGTTGAAATTGGAAGACTTATCCCATTGACAACAGCTTCATCTTTCTTAACTTTTTGAATTTGTTTTTTTTCAGTTTTTTTCTCTTCAACTTTTGTTTCTTTTTTCTCATCTTTCTTTTTTGTTTCAGCAACATTTGCCTTCTGCTCAACTTTCGGATTTACATTTTGCTGTTTCTTCATTGTCTTGCTGTCTTTCTGTTGCGGATTATAATTTTTTTCTGTCATGTTTATTTCTTAGCTTGTGCCTTTGAACCCTTTGTCGAACCGATTCCGGCAGTACCATGTTTAACTTTACTTCTCGTCGGAGAAAATTCCCCTAATCTGTGTCCGAGCATTTGTCCTGTGATTTCAGTAGGCATAAATTCTTTACCATTATAAGTTGAGATTTTCATTCCAACCATTTGTGGAACAATTATAATCGTTCTTTTATGAGTTCTGATTGTCTTATTTTTTTCAGCTTTCTTTTTTGCTCTGCTGACAAAATCTTCAATAACCTGGAACTGTCTTAAAACACTTCTTCTTTCTCTTGATGAAAGATACTTTGCAAACTCTCTCACATCTAGGTTTTTCAACTCTTCAATTGTTTTTCCTCTGAATGTAATTGGTTTTTTTGTTGATGTTTCTGCCATTATCTTTTCTTCCTCCCTGTTCTTCTTGGTCTGATTAATCCTACCCTTGCTCCTGCAGGTGCGTTTCTCTTAGCAATCTTACTCTTGATTCTCTTTCCTCTACCAGAACCAAACGGATGATCTATAGCGTTCATCTTAACTGCAGATGTTCTTGGCCATAATTTATTTCTTGTTTTCTTAATAAAAAATTTCTTTCCTGCTTTCATGACCGGTTTGTCTAATCTTCCTGCTCCTGCGATCATACCTATAACTGCTCTGCATCTTGGATTAAATTCTTTTTCTTTTTTTGAGGGCATTGCAACAAAGATTCTTTCTCCTATTACCTTGCTAACAACAGCATAACTTCCAGCCGTTTTTATAAAAACTCCCCCATCTCCTGGCCTCGCTTCAATATCATAGATCATTGTTTTAACTGGAATATCTTTCAATTGTAAGATATTTCCATTCTGAATTTCATTTCCTCCGAATTTTATATTTTGTCCTTCTATTAGTCCTTTGCATGCAGGCATGTAAAAAGTTTCATTGTTATATTTTATTTTTGCTAATGGAGCTGTATGTCCGATTGAGTTTATCAATTGCAGAACAATTCCTTCTCCTGAAAGTTCCCTTGGATATTTCAATTTGTAGACGAATGCCTTTCTTCTTACTCTATAACTGAAACTTCCGTGACCACGTGCTTGTTGAATTATTCTTTTTCCCATTTACATCAACCCCAATTTCGTAGCTATATCAATAGCTGGAAATTCTTTTTTTAATTTAATGAAAGCATATTTTTTGTTACCTTTTACAGCAGTTCTTATGCCTGCAATTTTTACATTAAAAAGATTTTCAATTTCATTTTTTATCTCTGTTTTTGTTTTTTCCTTTTCTGTTTCAAATGTTAAGATATTCTGGCTTTCTATAGACATGACTGCTTTTTCTGTTACGATTGGTTTAATCATTTTATTTTTTCCCCCAAATTTTTTATTGCTTCTTCAGTATAAATTGTAATCCTTCCTGCCCCGCCATTTGCCAAATCAGTTACATTCAGAGATCCCACATTTTTTACATCAATAGCATTCGTTTTTATTTTTTCCTTGTCCCCGGTAATAAGGAGTGCTCCTGCATTTTTCTTATATCTTCTTCCTCTTAATTTACCTACGCCACTTCTTATCTTCCTTTTCTTTACCGCAACCTCAAATAAATTTTCACCCAAAATTTTCTTCAGGCTTGAGATTAAATCCTTAGTTTTTAATGAAACTATTTTTGATTCCACAACAAAAGGCAATCCTAAAATTTTCTTTCCGTTTAATCTTGAATATTTCTTTTCAACAATTTTTTCATTTGCTGTTGCGCTCAATGCAGACTTTAATGCAATAATCATTTCTTTTTTGTTTATTCTTTTAGTATTTATCATTGAAATTACTTTTGGAGGATGAGCTCTTCTTCCACCTACAGCATTTGGAATCTCTGCTCCAACCCAATTGAATTGGCTTCCTCTTCTTGACATAATTTTTCTTGGAACTCTTGAAATTCCCTTTCCCTGCATTGTTTTCCACACTTTTCTTGTGTGCTGGATCTTACCGCTTGCAGAATGTTGTTTTCCTCCGACAGGAGAAGGTGCATAAGGTTGCCTTACCTTCCTGGCCTCCAAAACTTTTGCGATAATATCTTCTCTCACTGTTTCAGAAAAGAATTTAGGCAATTCAATGCTTCCTTTTTCTTTTCCGTTAATGTCCAATATTTTTGTTTTCATGTTCAATTGTTATAACTTATCTTTTCTTTATTTTTTGAATTGGTATAATTTGGGGTAACTTCATTTATAACCCTATCAAATTCTTCATTAGACAAGGCCCTTATTTCGTTTATACTGCCTGCTACAAATATTCCTTCTCTATTTTTTTTCATATCTATTGTTATCATCTTAACTCCAAAAGTTCAAAATTTTTCTTTGATTGTTTTTTAGTAGGTCTTAATGGAGAAGTAGCAAGCAACTGTCTCTTTGCAGGCCCCTGAACACTACCATTAACAATAATATAATCTGTTTTTATATCCCCAAAATTTTTTATTCCATTGAATTTTCCATCAGCTTTTCCCATATCAATTATTTTGTTATTGTAAAAAACTCTTGTGAACATCCCCAATTGTCCTGCCTGGGGGGCATAGAAAGTTGTTCTTGCAGGATGCCATGGTCCTAAACTTCCTGGACGTCTTACTCCCTTTTCTGATTTATGCGCCTTTAATGTTATCCCGAATCTTTTTACTGGTCCTTGCAAACCCTTTCCTGTTGTCAATCCTCTAAAATCAATTAATTTTCCTTTCTCAAAAATGCTTGAAACAGAAATTTCTTTTCCTAAATTATCTTTTATGAAATTAATTTTGTCGTCATAATTTCCACCTAATGCAATCTCGCTCAAATCTGGGGCTTTCTTTATTCCTGTTTTTTTAACAACAGAATAGCATAAAATCCTAACATCATCAAATTCACCGCCAAATTCAAATTTCTTTGATTGTTTAGGAAGTTTCACAACCCTCTTTAATTCTTTGTCAAGATTTTCAGAAAGAACTTCTTTAGCAACTTTTCCATATTTGTAAAATCTTGCAGAGAATATTTTCATCGGTGGACATTCAATAATTGTAACTGGAACAATAATCTTTTTTCCTTTGGTCATTGCATCGGGAGTCTCATTCTTAACAAATGCTGAAGCCATTCCTGCTTTATAGCATATAAATCCTTTAGGTTTTGCAGAATCAGATTTTATCGCACCCCAGTTTACACTAGGCAGAATCTTACTAGCCCTTTTTCTGGGCCAGTACTGTAAACTTCCGTGTCTTGGTGATTTTAATGTTGGCATTTCTTATACTTTTCAATAATGCGGATATTATCATTTTATTTTCCCTGGATAATTTATGTAGAAAAAGTTCATTTATAAATCTTCCTCACGCTGCAAATTCCTTTTCTTCATTGATTACTTCCCCGTCGATTGTTCCTCTTCTAACTATCTTACCTTTCCTCAAAGATTTCTCTCTTACAACCGCAAAATCCTTCTCTTTTTTCAGTGATTCAGGAATTACAATTGATTCAATTATGAAATCATGAGAAATCAGTGCCTCTTTAAAGTTAGATTTTTCCCAAACAAAACTCTTTCCGATTTTTTCGTCAGTTGTTACTAGCTTACAAAAATCGGGATTTGGTGCATCATCTTTGTTTTTCGGTTTAGCGGATTTCGGCGCCTTTGGTTTTATCTTTAAAGAATCTTCATTAACTGAAAAAGTAAGGGCAAAGAAGTTTTTTGGAAATTTTTCTAACAACCTGACAATTTCATCTCCAGCCATTTCCTGTTTAATAGAATAATTCTTGACTCCTTGAAATTGAGAAATCTTTTTGAACTCCAGTTCTTCCCTTAAATCATTTGTCCCGATAATTGAGCCGGTTATCTTTGTTTTGTTTTTTCCAAGTTTCTCTGCCAAAACTTTTACAAATTCATTTGCAAATTCTGCAGTAGTAGAAATTGTAAATTTGTTTCCTGTCCTCTTCACTTTAACTAATGCTCTGTTTTTGAATTCGCCTCTTGAAAATTTCTGAAATTGTAGGTGAACACTTTCATCGATTTCACCGTCAAAAATCTTTTTTATAAAGTTCATAAAATAAATTTGCAAAGTTAACTTATAAATCTTTTCCAATTTTATAGAAGGCTTTTTAAATTTGATATATGTTCTTTTATCGAGGATAAAATGGATGATACTTTTTTCAGAAAAATTACTACGATAATAATTCTTTTAATTCTTTTAATTCTGTCTTTTTTTCTTTTGAAACCATTGTTAATGGCAATAATACTTGGTTTTATTCTCGCATTTATCTTTTCCCCAGTTTATAATTGGATATTCCGGCTAACAAAATCTAAGAATCTTCCCTCGATAATTATTTGTCTTTTCGTGCTTGTAATAATCATCCTTCCGATTTGGTTTTTCAGCCCGATAGCAATAGATGAATCAATAAAAATTTATAATGCATCACAGAATTTGGATATCGTAACCCCCCTAAAATCTATATTTCCGTCTCTTTTTGCTTCAGAAGAGTTCTCACAAAATGTTGGTTCAATTATTCATTCTTTTATAACAAAAACGGCAGATTCATTAATGAATTATCTTGCAAATATTCTTTTAGACTTTCCGACGCTGCTTCTTCAAATGGTTGTTATATTCTTTACTCTTTATTACACACTTCGGGATAAGGAAAAAATAACGGTTTATATTAAAAGTCTTCTTCCATTTCCAAAAGAAATAGAAAAAAAATTGTTTGACTCAACAAGGGATATAACTTTCTCTGTCCTTTACGGATATATTATAATCGGATTTGTTCAGGGAATAATTCAGGGAATAGGATTTTTTATATTTGGAGTTCCGAATGCTCTCTTGCTTTCAATAATTGCAGTAATATTAGGAATAATTCCCATATTGGGGCCTTTCTTTATTGGAATTCCTGTTATAATCTTTCTTATAGGCACAGGGAATCACTTAGCTGCATGGGGGGTTTTTATATTTACATTAATTGCATCTTTATCAGATCATTTTATCCGGCCACTTGTTGTTTCAAGAAGAACAAAGCTTCATAACGCTTTAGTGTTTATAGGAATGATTGGTGGTTTTTTTATGTTCGGGATTTTGGGTTTTATCCTCGGTCCTTTGATAATTGCATATTTGATAACGATCGTTGAAATATACAGAAAAAAACAGACACCCTCAATTTTAATAGACAACCCTTCTAAATAGTAAAATATAAAAAACATTTTTGTTTTCAGAGATAAAAAGAGATGGAATTAAAAGTAAAAGTTTTGAAATGGTCTGCAGGAGTTCCTGTAGCGATGCTTAATGAAAATACCGCGGACATAATTGGGGTAAAGATAAATGGAAGAATTTTAATCCAGACATTTTCAAAAAATTCTCAAAAAGTTTCAACTATAATCGATACTGCAAAAACTATCGTTAAGAAAAATGAAATTGCAATTTCTTCTGAACTAAAAGAGAGATTATCGTTGCATGAAGGGCAAAAAGTTGATGTAGATTTATCTCCGCCCCCAATTAGTCTGTCTTTCATAAAGAAGAAAATGAGTAAGGAGGTTCTCTCCCAGTCCGAAATTAACGAAATTATCCAGGATGTTGTGAATAATTCTCTTTCTGAAGCTGAGATCGCTCTTTTTGTTTCGGCAATGTTTGAGAATGGAATGGATATGAAAGAGACAATTTCTCTGATTAAGGCTATACTAAATTCAGGGAGAAAATTGAAATTAGACATTAAAGGAAAATCAATAGTAGATAAGCATTCTATAGGTGGAATTCCTGGTAACAGGACAACTCCCATTGTCGTTTCTATTTGTGCAGCAGCAGGACTAATTTTCCCAAAATCTTCTTCTAGAGCAATCACAAGCCCTGCGGGGACAGCAGATGTAATAGAGACCGTTGCAAATGTAGATTTTAAGATTCCCGAACTAAAAAAAATTGTAAAGAAAGTTGGAGCGTGTCTAATCTGGGGGGGCTCATTGGAGATAGTTCCTGCAGACGAGAAAATAATAACAATTGAAAAAATTCTAAATATAGATCCGGAAGCGCAGTTGCTTGCTTCAATAATGTCTAAGAAACTTGCACTTGGAGCAAAATATATCCTTATAGACATCCCTTATGGAAAAACGGCTAAAGTGAAAAAAGAAGAAGCGTTACATCTAAAGAAAAAATTTGAATTTTTAGGAAGACATTTTCACAAGATAATGAGGGTGGTTCTTACAAAAGGAGAAGAGCCAATAGGAAACGGTATAGGTCCTGTTATGGAGATGATAGATATAATTCGTGTTTTGGACCGTTTTGAAAAACGCCCTTTGGACCTAGAAAAGAAATCTTTATTCTTAGCAGGACAAATTTTTGAAATGACTGGAAAGGCAAAAAAAGGGAAAGGAATAAAACTTGCCAAAGAAATCCTTGATTCAAAGAAAGCATTTAAAAAATTTATAGAGATAATTAAAGCACAGAAAGGAAATATAAACAGGCTAAAACTTGCCAAATTTAAACAGGATATATTTGTGAAAAAAACAGGCAGAATTCTAGATATAGACAATAAAAAGATTACCTCTCTTGCAAGAATTGCAGGATGCCCGATGGATAAATCCTCTGGATTATACTTGTATAAGCATGAAAATGAAAAACTTCTGAAAGGAGAAAAGGTTATAACTATTTATGCTGAATCAAAATCACGGTTAAGAGAAGCGATTAATTTTTACAAAACTCAAAAGCCGATAATTGTTAAAAACAACTAATTTTTTAAACCCCCTAATTATATATAAGTCATGGTCGAGAATACTTACAAGACAAGACTTGTTGAATATCTTAAAAAAAATATGAGGAAAGGATATCCTGCTGTTACTTTGAGAGTTGCTTTAATCAATCAGGGTTATCTAAGAACGACAGTTGATGATGCTTTAAAAGAAACAATAAAACAAATGGCTTCAGAAGCTCCTGTAATAAAAGAAAAGCCTGAAATTGAGCATGAAATCATAACCGATGAGCCGGTTGTTGTAAAAAAATCTTTTTGGCAGAAGATTATTGGTTTCTTTAAGAAATAATTATTTCTAACAGTAAGTTTTAAAACCTGACAATTAATTTATATTTGTAATGCCTCCGTCGCATAATGGTATTGCACCGGTCTTGAGAACCGGGCCTTTATGGCTTCCAGGTTCGATTCCTGGCGGGGGCGTTTATTTTTTAAATTTCTTTTTAACGTTCTTCTTTCTTAAATAATTTCCAATTTCCTTTATTTTTTCCAAGTCAGGTTCATATTTCTGGTGCCCTGGATTATATCTCATAGGCAATATGAATTCCTTTTTCTTCATAAATCTAAATAGAAATAAAAATTAATAAGCTTTGCCTTTTTTTGAGAGATAGTAATCTGGCGTTTTATTCACATACTCTCATTCCATTTACAATGTGATATTTTCCCCATCTGATTTTTTTCCAGACTCTTTCATGAACAAAATACAGGCCGATTTTTATGATTGTTAGTACTGCAGTGAACTGTATAGACAAACTCAAATTTCCGTAAATCCAGTAAATTGCAAGGACAGTAAGGACAAAGGTAATCAACTCCCATGAAACTCCCTTTACAAAACTTCTTAACTCTGTTGATGCCATTAATACAATAAAAAAATATACTTATTAAATTTTTTTATTCAAATGCCTTCAAAACTCTTTCATCAGGCGATAAAAGGTAAACATGATCTTCTTTGAATCTTAACCCTCTGTATGTTCTTTGCAGCAACTCCCTTCTTGCTTTGTCTTTATAAAAATCCCAGTAATAGTTAGGATTTGTCTTTTTTAGTATACTCCAGAAAGGGGATTTAACATCGGGGTTGGGATATTTTGTAAAAATAATGCTGTTGCACTGCTCTCCTGGAAAATCAATTCCTCTTGTGCATTTTGTAGAAAACAAGACGTCAATTTCTTTCTCCTTGAAATTTTTTACATTCTCATCATTCTTGTCATTTTCCTGGATTTCTTTTAATTTCTCTCGGCTGATAACTTCTTTCAAATCAAATTCTTTTATTTCATTCTCGCTGGGCAGATCATAAAAAGAATGTATATGGACTAATGTGGGTTTTTCTGAAATTTTGATGCACCTGTCTAATGCTCTTAGATATTCTTTCCTTGAAAGATTTCCATTCATAAAATTTTCATATTTACAGTCTTTTTCAAGACCGGTCCTTTTTATTTCAATTTCCCCCTGTTGTTCTGTTTCTGCTTCCAAAATTTTAAATTTATTCAGCCCAAAGATAGTTTTAAGAATATTTTCTGAATGAATCGTGCCAGACATCATTATAATGACTTTGTTTTTATCAAGCATTTCCTTCAGCTTCTTTGCAAGATTTATTGTGACTACTTCTGCAACTAAATTGTTTTCTTTTTTGCTGAATGTCAGATAAGTCTCATCAAAAAATTCATCAAACATTCTTGCTGTTTCTGCAACTTCAAACAAATAACTCTCATCGTCGATATCATAAATAAATTCCTGATTTCCAAGAATAATTTTGAATAAATCATAAACCTCTGTTTCTTTTAGCGGGATTATATCATTAGAAGAAATTGAATGTGATATTCTCGGATTGTTTTTTATTTCCTCAATTTTTTCTCCAATCTCTCTTATTATCCTCCCAGAATTTTCATATTCTGAAAAAATCTGGTTAAGTGATTTTTGCAATCTGTCCAAATTTATTGTTCTCTGATTTGAAAAACTGTCTAAAAATTCATCACATTCGTCAATTATTTCTGCTTCTGTTTCGGGTTTTCTATTCATGTTTGATTCCAGTTTGTATTTCAGGGAATTGAAAATTAAGGCATCCGAATCAATATAAGAATTGAACTGCTCATAAAATTTGCAGCCGTGCGCCCGCTGATATAAGTTAAATTTAATCCCCTTTAATCCGGTGTAACTTCTTTTTTTTGTGTTTTCAAAATTTTTTCCTCCAAGTTCAAATTTTTCAGGGAAAACCGGGCACCAATAAGGGCATATCGGAGCAATTGAATTTCTTTTTACATCTTTGATATCCAAAAAATCTGAAGGATCAATGTTTTTATTTTGATTGAGATATTCTTTTATTCTGTCCCAGTTTTTTTCTTTTATCTCTATCTTGCAGGGGATATAAGGATTGTCTGCAGAATTATCTTTGTTGTCCTCTTTTCTCATAAAAATTTCATTCAGTTTAAGATTTCTTTCTTTCTTGAAAATTGGTGCATTAGCCATTTCCAAAAATTTGCATTTATGATTATTTCTTCCGGTTATAACGCTGATGTTCAATCTTTCTCCATTATCCTTAATGAGGTATTTTTTCCCTTCATAATCCTCTTTGTATTGGTTCTGCAAAGTTTTGCCCGGAACAACAATGCATGTTTTTCCTATTTCTTTTGCAATATTCAAGGCTATTGCAGATTTTCCTGTCCCGCATACACCTTTTATAAAAATAATTCTATACCCCTCTTTTACCGAATCCAAAACTTCTTTGACAATATCTTCCTGCGTTTTACCATTGGAAAATTTTAATGGTTCAAGAAATTTTTTTTCATTGTATAAACTCCATGTCATATATCAAAGAAAAATTAAGTAGGGTTATAAGTTTTGCGCGCCTAAGATTCGAATTATAACCCTTTAAAATTTATATCTCCTTCAATGATGATTATCTCTCCGACATTCCTGGTATGCCCGTAACCGATGATAACCCCTCTTCCTTCCTGGTTCAGTTTTATTTTTAGACTGTGGATTTTGTTCCCTTCAAATATTACATCGTTTACTTTCCCTATATAATTCCCGCTGCTCGAATAAACCTTTTTATTTATCAGGCCAAGGACACTGTTCACGGAGTATTTTTCATTTTTGCTCCATAACCCGCCTAATAAGGTCGTTAATCTTAATAGAATATTCTTTCCGGAAGCTTGAGCTTTGAAATGAACCACCTTTTGGTTTTTAATATTGTCATATGATTTGGGTTTAATCTTTACATATCTTCCCCCTTCAATCTCAATAGTCTCAAGAGGCATTGGCCTTTGTTTTGAGAGAGTTATTCTAGGTTTAATTGCCCCCTTTCCTTTCTTCTTAAAAATAAGTGCCATTAAAAGAATCAAAATAATAATTCCTAAAATAATTGGCAGCAAATTTTTTGTTACAAAATTTTCTGGCGCAATTAATATGGATCCTTTGACTTCAAAACTGTCTTCAGAAGAAGCTGACTTACCATTATAATCTACTTCTGTGTTGATATAATACTCTCCTGGCTTGAAATTTGCTGGAATTAAAAATTCTTTAACTAATTGGGTTTCTGTATTTACATTAACTGTTTCATTAGTGCACTCTATTACCTTTTCATCACTCCCTTTAATGCAATAATTTATTACCGCATTATTTACTTCCCCTGCCCCTACATTGTATATATTTACTTGCATTAAAACTTTATCGCCAGGTTTGACAGTTTTATAATTGTCTAATATTTTTGTATCTACCATTAACAAAGGCTGTGTCGGAGGTGTTATCACCGCACCTGTTATCGGAGGGGCTGGAGTTATTACTGTTACTGGTGAAGAAGCTCCTGAAGACGTTGATGTTGTCGTTGGCGGAGCTGCGGAGGTGATTGGCACAACTGCTGAAAAAATTTCGCTTGCACCGGACTGGAGGGCTCCATAAGAAACAACTACTTTAAACCAATAACTTCCGGATTGAGCAATGTTTAAAGATAAAATTGGATTAAAAGATTGCCCTACATCTATTAGCTTTGAACCAGAAGCATATACAACATTACCTGGAGCTCCGCATTGTTGTGTAAAATCTGAAACAATACAATAGCTATATAGATATTCATAATCCGAATTCCCCTCATTTGTTATTGTTACATTAGCGTTAATTGTTGGCGAAGATGCAACATTTATATTATTAATACTTACTGCGGTCTGCTCATTTAATAGCGTCCAATTAACCGCATATTTTTCAGTATTTCCGTTAATGCCGACACTAATATTTGTTTGCCATGTTCCGGCCGTATAATTAGATAATGTTGTAAAATTATACTGGTATTCTTTGGCTGAAATCGAAGTTGATACTGCATTACTAACAATTAGATTATTCAATGAGTCATATAATGTAATCTCCGGAGCTGAAGTAATCAAAGTATCGCTGCTTGAATTTGTAATATCTATTATTACAGAATAAACATCTCCTGCCTGGACTGGTGAAGTCTGATTAATTGTAACATAATAGAATGAAACAGTCGAACTCTCAAATTGTCCGAAAAATCCTGCATTTCCTGAATATACTGATCCATTTTCACTTCCTCCAGTGTTCGGAGTTAGATAAGTTGTTGCTGCATAAACCACCCCTGAAGCATTGCTTCCCTGAACAGAGAGAGCAGCGCTGCCTACGCTATACACGCTACCCGAAATAGTTCCTGATATAAACGGTAAAATGGTTAGCAAAAGGATGAAGATTAATATAAATCCTATTTTGTTTTTCATTTTATCCTGGTGCAAGCTTGTTCCAAGCTGAACTTGCATTGCAGTAATATAATCCTGTTGTGTTTCTCATCAGAGAACCATTATATAATGTTCCGCATGCTGGGATAGTAGTCATGCTAAGTTGTGCTAAATAACTTATTGATATGTTTGTTACATTTTCAGTAGTAGTATTTACATTAAGGAAATGTATATTTGTTGCATTAATCAGATTCTGAATATTCTGTGTTGTATTCACTAATTGTGCTATCTGAGTAGCTGTCGTGTTATACAATAACTGTATTGCTAAAGTAGTATTTGCTGGAAATGCTGGAATTGATGTTGAATTGTAAAAGTTACTTGGATTGCTTATATTATAGTACAATCCATTAGCAAATGATTGATTCCAGCTAGCATTCATCCCGCTTGTTGATACATTAACTCCATTTATCAAAATTGAGCTGACATTCAAATATCCAGTTATATTCATGTTAGCAAAAGTTACATTAGAAGTTGTATTCAAAAACTGATTAGACACATTTGCTGTGGAATTAATAAAATTCAGATTGTTGCTTAACTGTGAAACATTGTTCAGGCTTGTTGAATTGTAAAAGTTACTTGGATTGCTTATATTATAGTACAATCCATTAGCAAATGATTGATTCCAGCTAGCATTCATCCCGCTTGTTGATACATTAACTCCATTTATCAAAATTGAGCTGGCATTCAAATATCCAGTTATATTCATGTTAGCAAAAGTTACATTAGAAGTTGTATTCAAAAACTGATTAGACACATTTGCTGTGGAATTAATAAAATTCAGATTGTTGCTTAACTGTGAAACATTGTTCAGGCTTGTTGAATTGTAAAAGTTACTTGGATTGCTTATATTATAGTACAATCCATTAGCAAATGATTGATTCCAGCTAGCATTCATCCCGCTTGTTGATACATTAACTCCATCCAATAAAATTGACCCACTAACATTCAAGTTTCCTGTCACATTCATGCTACCATTTACATTTTCTCCACTATCATTCACATTTAAGAAATGTATATTTGTTGCATTAATCAGATTCTGAATATTCTGTGTTGTATTCACTAATTGTGCTATCTGAGTAGCTGTCGTGTTATACAATAACTGTATTGCTAAAGTAGTATTTGCTGGAAATGCTGGAATTGATGTTGAATTGTAAAAGTTACTTGGATTGCTTATATTATAGTACAATCCATTAGCAAATGATTGATTCCAGCTAGCATTCATCCCGCTTGTTGATACATTAACTCCATTTATCAAAATTGAGCTGGCATTCAAATATCCAGTTATATTCATGTTAGCAAAAGTTACATTAGAAGTTGTATTCAAAAACTGATTAGACACATTTGCTGTGGAATTAATAAAATTCAGATTGTTGCTTAACTGTGAAACATTGTTCAGGCTTGTTGAATTGTAAAAGTTACTTGGATTGCTTATATTATAGTACAATCCATTAGCAAATGATTGATTCCAGCTAGCATTCATCCCGCTTGTTGATACATTAACTCCATTTATCAAAATTGAGCTGGCATTCAAATATCCAGTTATATTCATGTTAGCAAAAGTTACATTAGAAGTTGTATTCAAAAACTGATTAGACACATTTGCTGTGGAATTAATAAAATTCAGATTGTTGCTTAACTGTGAAACATTGTTCAGGCTTGTTGAATTGTAAAAGTTACTTGGATTGCTTATATTATAGTACAATCCATTAGCAAATGATTGATTCCAGCTAGCATTCATCCCGCTTGTTGATACATTAACTCCATTTATCAAAATTGAGCTGGCATTCAAATATCCAGTTATATTCATGTTAGCAAAAGTTACATTAGAAGTTGTATTCAAAAACTGATTAGACACATTTGCTGTGGAATTAATAAAATTCAGATTGTTGCTTAACTGTGAAACATTGTTCAGGCTTGTTGAATTGTAAAAGTTACTTGGATTGCTTATATTATAGTACAATCCATTAGCAAATGATTGATTCCAGCTAGCATTCATCCCGCTTGTTGATACATTAACTCCATTTATCAAAATTGAGCTGGCATTCAAATATCCAGTTATATTCATGTTAGCAAAAGTTACATTAGAAGTTGTATTCAAAAACTGATTAGACACATTTGCTGTGGAATTAATAAAATTCAGATTGTTGCTTAACTGTGAAACATTGTTCAGGCTTGTTGAATTGTAAAAGTTACTTGGATTGCTTATATTATAGTACAATCCATTAGCAAATGATTGATTCCAGCTAGCATTCATCCCGCTTGTTGATACATTAACTCCATTTATCAAAATTGAGCTGGCATTCAAATATCCAGTTATATTCATGTTAGCAAAAGTTACATTAGAAGTTGTATTCAAAAACTGATTAGACACATTTGCTGTGGAATTAATAAAATTCAGATTGTTGCTTAACTGTGAAACATTGTTCAGGCTTGTTGAATTGTAAAAGTTACTTGGATTGCTTATATTATAGTACAATCCATTAGCAAATGATTGATTCCAGCTAGCATTCATCCCGCTTGTTGATACATTAACTCCATCCAATAAAATTGACCCACTAACATTCAAGTTTCCTGTCACATTCATGCTACCATTTACATTTTCTCCACTATCATTCACATTTAAGAAATGTATATTTGTTGCATTAATCAGATTCTGAATATTCTGTGTTGTATTCACTAATTGTGCTATCTGAGTAGCTGTCGTGTTATACAATAACTGTATTGCTAAAGTAGTATTTGCTGGAAATGCTGGAATTGATGTTGAATTGTAAAAGTTACTTGGATTGCTTATATTATAGTACAATCCATTAGCAAATGATTGATTCCAGCTAGCATTCATCCCGCTTGTTGATACATTAACTCCATTTATCAAAATTGAGCTGGCATTCAAATATCCAGTTATATTCATGTTAGCAAAAGTTACATTAGAAGTTGTATTCAAAAACTGATTAGACACATTTGCTGTGGAATTAATAAAATTCAGATTGTTGCTTAACTGTGAAACATTGTTCAGGCTTGTTGAATTGTAAAAGTTACTTGGATTGCTTATATTATAGTACAATCCATTAGCAAATGATTGATTCCAGCTAGCATTCATCCCGCTTGTTGATACATTAACTCCATTTATCAAAATTGAGCTGGCATTCAAATATCCAGTTATATTCATGTTAGCAAAAGTTACATTAGAAGTTGTATTCAAAAACTGATTAGACACATTTGCTGTGGAATTAATAAAATTCAGATTGTTGCTTAACTGTGAAACATTGTTCAGGCTTGTTGAATTGTAAAAGTTACTTGGATTGCTTATATTATAGTACAATCCATTAGCAAATGATTGATTCCAGCTAGCATTCATCCCGCTTGTTGATACATTAACTCCATTTATCAAAATTGAGCTGGCATTCAAATATCCAGTTATATTCATGTTAGCAAAAGTTACATTAGAAGTTGTATTCAAAAACTGATTAGACACATTTGCTGTGGAATTAATAAAATTCAGATTGTTGCTTAA
>CAWJRC010000001.1:0-8314 GCA_963845205.1 uncultured archaeon | reverse complement strand
GATAGAAGTTGGACTTTCAGAAAGAGACAAGGCCCAAATTGGATTGAAATGGCCTTTGCAAAAAGCAAAAATTTATGGAAAAGATGTTGATATTATGATGAATTTATTGAAATATTAAAAAATCAATTAAATGTTAAAGGAGATTATAATTGAAGAAGGAGGAAGAATTAAAAGTTGAAATTGATACAAATATTACTTCAGAATTAGAATCAGAAGGATATGCACGTGAACTCACAAGACAGGTACAGGAATTTAGGAAAAAAATTAGGGTTTAATAAGAAAGAATTTATTGAACTTTATATTGATTCCAGCGACGGGTCTTAATGAAATAATTCATAGTAAAATAGAGTTCATAAAAGGACAAGAACTAATTCAAAAAAACTGGAATTTGTCACAACCTTCCAGAAAGAAAAATTTAAAAACACAACAGAATTTAATATAAAAGATAAAAGAGGACAAATCGGAATTGTTAGAAAATAACTACCCATGGGTAATCCAATAAATTTACTCTTTTATTATAATAAAGCTTAAAAGGAGATGTTGCTAATAGATTACATAAAAAATGATAGTAAAAGATGAATTCCTTAGTAGATTGAGAAAGATTTTTGATTTAAACCTTTATGAAGTTAAGGTTTGGACTGCTCTCCTTTCAAGAGGAACATCAACTGCTGGAGAGTTAAGCAATATTTCTGATGTACCTCGTTCAAGAACTTATGATATACTTGAAAGCCTTGAAAAAAAAGGATTTATTGTTATGAAACTTGGAAAACCTATAAAATTCATTGCTTTAAAGCCTGAAGAAGTTGTTGAAAGAGTTAAAAAGAATCTTATTAAGTATGCTCAAGAAAGAACAAAGAGATTAGAAACTTTAAAGATGATGAAGTTTTGGAGGAATTAAATGGATTATTTACAAAAGGAATAAAGTTTGTTGAGCCTAGTGAATTGTCTGGAAGCTTGAAGGGAAGACAAAATCTCTACAATCATTTGGATATGATGATAAGTGATGCTGAAAAAACAATCACACTTGTAACAACAGCAGAAGGACTTAACAGAAAACTTGAAGCTCTAATGCCTAGTTCTTGAAAAATCAAAAAAGAGAGGAGTAAAGATAAGAATTGCTGCTCCTATTAATAATAACAATATTAAAGTTGCAAGAGAATTAAAAAAAGTTGCTGAAGTAAGAGCTATGGAAAATATAAGGGCAAGATTTACTAATTATTGATTCAAATCAAATAATGTTTATGCTTTTAGATGATGAAAAATTCCATCCTAACTATGATATAGGAGTATGGATTAATACTGAATTCTTTGCTGGTGCTTTGGAGCAAATGTTTGATTTGGCTTGGAAAGATATGAAACCAGTTAAGTAAACATTTTCTACTTTAGAAACATATAAAAACTAAAATATATTTTGTATTATATATTTATATTAAACATTAAAGGACTTGAAAGGAGGGAGAAAAATGCCTACTAAAAAAAGAAGTGAAAAAAAGGTTGACAAAGGAGAACATTGCGAAGGACATTGTCATTGTAGATGGATATCAATGAAACTTGCAATCATAGCCGGTTTGTTATTCTTGCTATCAGTCTGGCCTAAGCTAGCTAGTGCTTTATTGCGTGTTCCTTGGGTAATATATTTAGTGATAATAGTATCCTAATGCTTATATTTCCTCTCTTTTGCCCTTGCAGGAAGAAATAAATTTTTTATTTTTTAATTATTTTGTATTTTTATTAATAGTATTTTTGAATATAATTATTTATAAATAATATTATAATCAAAGAACAGATGGCAAAAAATGTTCTTTCAGTTGATTATAATGATTATGACTTACCTAAGAATATTACTGAGAGTTCTATAAGAGATTTTGGAAAAATTATTGCAGAGGAAATTTCTAAACAAAAAGAAGAAGTTAATTACCTTATAGTTCCTTCAGGACAAATTGTTGATATAGTCTGTTCAACATGCGGAACCTTGGAAAGTTATTTTAATGAGGTTTTAAACGAAAAAATAAAAAATAGTAAAGTAAAATTTATTTCCACTGGTTTTGGATATAATAAAGGTAAAATAAAAGAACATTTGGAAGAATCTCTTGGAAAACTTAATTTATTGCCTGGAACATCTTTAGGATATCAATATGTGCTCTATGAAATAATAATTCCAAAAAATAGATGATTATATTAATTTCTTTAGTTCTTTCATATTCTTAACCAAAGAGAGTTGATTTCTAAGTTTTGTTGAATTTCTTAATCCTTTGGTAAAATTCATTGCCTGAAATTTTATTTGGCGGAAAGGAAGATTGTATTTCTTTGCAAGTTCTAGATACTCTCTGAAATATTTTTTGAAGGGTGTATTTGTGAGTTTTGCAAATATCTCTGGGCGACCTATTGCTTCTCTTCCAATCATAACATAATCAAATTTCTCAAGGAAGTTTTTGAAATTATTTTCATTTACATTTCCTGAATAAATAACAGGAAGCTTTGTTTTGGATTTTATTTCTTCAGCAAATTTTAAATCAGGTTCTCCTGAATAACCCTGCTCCTGGGTTCTTGGATGAATGCAGATTGCATCGCAGTATTTTTCAGCTATCTTAATTATTTCAAAATAAATTTTAGACTTTCTTATTTTTATTGTAAGTGGTTTTTTTGTGTTTTTCCTCATTTCTTTAACTATCTCTTCAATTGTCTTTAGATCATTCATAAAAACCCCATAACCGTGCTTCTTTGCTGCTTTAGCTGGACACCCAAGATTTAAATCCCAAAAAGAAACTTTTTTATCGTATTTTTTCATAAATTCTTTTATTCCTTTTGTATCTTTACAAAACAATTGCAGAACTGGTTTGTCTGCAAGAAGAATTTTTTTCTTTGAAAGTGGACTAATCATCCCCGTATAAGTTAATCCACAACCTGCTTTTTTGCAGAGAATCCTAAATGCAATGTCATTTATCTCTTCCATCGGGGCTAAAAAAATTTTATTTTTTAACTTAAAGTTCTCTAACTGTGAATTCATAATTATAATAAAGAAGGGTTGTTTAAAAAATTTATTTAGTCAATGTTTTTATTATTCCTAAAAGCATCCCAATAAGAGTTGTTGCAACAACAATCCATCCGAAAACAACCAACAATGCATGAGGAATAAATCTTATTGAAAGAACTCCATCAATCATTCCAAAAGCAACAGCGAGGGAGACAAAAACTCCTGTTATCCACCCAATAAAATTAAGGAATTTGCTTAATATGTTTCTTCTTTTTTCCATTTTACATTTTCTCCAAAGGTTCTATTCCTAATAAGTAGAGAGAAGTCTTTAGTATTTGCCTAAAACAAATGACTAAATCAACTCTGAAAGATTCTTTTTCTGAACCTATAACAGGACAAGCATGATAAAATTCATTGAATATTTGAGATAAATGATAAGAATAATTTGCAATTAGGGAGGGATTTAATTCATTGTAGAGATTTAGAGAATATCATCCTTAAATTCTGAGAGTTTTTTTACAAGAGCATATTTCTTTTTCTTCAATTTCTTCCAGAGCGAAATTCCTTTTTTATTGGTTTCTTTAACTTTTTGAAAGTATGCTTGAAGCTCTTGCATAACTATAAAGAATATAGGGGCCTGTATCTCCTTCAAAATCTATTGATTCTTTTGGATTGAAAATCATATCTTTTTTTGTGTCAACTCTTAAGAAGAAGATATTTTATTGCAGCAAGGGTTATTTTAAGGCTTTTTTCCTCGAGTTGTTTTTCTGAAAGTTTATCTCTTGATTTGAGTTCTTTTTCACAAGATTCTGAACTTCTTCAATTAAATCATCTGCATCTACAACTGTTCCCTTCCCTTGATTTCATTTTTCCTTCAGGAAGATTAACCATCCCATAAGAAAGATGCTTCAATCCATTCAAATCAAATCCTAATTTTTTTAATATTGTAAACAAAACCTGAAAATGATAATCTTGCTCATTCCCAACAACGTAAATTGATTTACTTATTTTATATTTTTCATATTTTAATTTTGCTAAGATATAAATCCTGAGTCATATAAACAGAAGTTCCGTCCGCTCTCAAAAGAACTTTTTCTCCAAATCCTTCTTTTTTCAAATCAGCAACTATTGCTCCATCTTCTTTTTTAACTAGTATTTTATCTTTCAATGCTTTTTCAACTATTTCCTTTCCTTTTTTGTAAATCTCACTTTCAAAAAATTCAACATCGTGCTTTATTCCAAATTTAGAATAAGTTTCTTTAAATCCATCCAAAGCCCATTTATTCATTTTTTTCCAAAGTGCAATAACTTTCTTATCTCCACTCTCCCATTTTTGAAGAAGCCTGTGGGATTCAATTTCCATTTTTTCATCTTCTTTTTCCTTTTTGTTGAAAATTACATAAAAATCTCCAACAAAATGGTCAGACTTCTTTTTTGCAGTATTCTGGTGTCTTTTTTCCTCCATAAAATTCGTAGGCAGCCATTGATTTGCATATATGAATTCCCCTGTCATTATTGAGGTTTGCTCGAATTACTTTCTCTCCATTAAATTCAAATATTCTTGAGACACTTTCTCCAATAGTCATGTTTCTTAAATGACCCAAGATGAAGGGGTTTATTTGTATTTGGAGAAGGAAATTCCACCATTGTTCTTTTTTTAGTTGCTTTATAATTTACATTTGATTTTCCATATTCTCTCCCAAGAGATTTTATCTCTTTTAATAGATTCAGAGCAATAGTCTTTCTATCTAAGAAAAAATTTATGTAAGGTCCACTTGTTTGTATATCTTCAAATTCCTTAGGAAAATCTTCAATATCGTCCTCTCACATTGAGAGCTATCTCTTTTGGAGAGGTTTTTAATTTTCCCGCAAGGAAAAAACATGGAAAAGCATAATCTCCCATTTCAGGAGAGGGAGGAATTTCTATGAATTTCTCAACTTCTTCTTTTTTGAGAGAAAGTCCTTCTTTTTTAAGAGCCTTAATAAGGATGTCTGAAATCACTTCTTTCATTGTATAATTGTTAACCAAAAAAGATTAATAAATGTTGTTCTCTAATTACTCCCAATGAAAAATAGTAAAAAAGAGTATGAGAAAAAAGATAAGAGTAAAAAACAGAAGGTGAAACTTAGTAAAAAGACCCTAGTTATTTTGGGGATAATGCTGTTACTAGTCGGTTTTTTCTTTGTATTTAATGAATATAAAAAATCTGAATTAAATAATAGCATAGAAAAACCTGGAACAGGAGGAATAGTTGGAGGGCAGGTTCAGATAGCTGATACTGAATCAAGTGTTCAAGCATCTAAAACAGAAAGTAATGAACCTTATTTGAGTAATGAGCAAATGAAAATTCTTACTGAAACTATTTCATCAAGTCAATTCGTAAAAGATCTTCCAAAAAATGGAGTAATTGCATTAAGATTTTATGATCTTAATGGGAACGAAAGAGTATGGAAAAATGATTTATTAATAGGAAGAGAGGGGATTTTGAGTGAGGGAACTCCAGATTTAGTCTTGATAATTAACAGTAAATATATTTTACAATTGAGTAATTCAAGTTTGTGTGATGTGATAAAAGCTGCACAAGCAAATGGAGAGATGGAGGTTGAAATCTCACAAAGCAAGGCAAAGTTGCTCTTAAAATATTCTGGAATGTTAAAATATAGAGATTGCTTTGGTTTCTGATTTGTAAATTTTAATTATAAAGTTTAATTTGTAAGATTTATATACCCTAAATTATTAATTAAAAAATGGCTGAAATAAAAAAAGACAAGCTTGAAAAAGCTCTTGAAAATGTAGATACAAAAGCAGAGAAAAAGGATGTTGAAATGCCAAAGGAAATGGAAATAGGATTTCATCAGGGTTCTTTGAACACTCTCATAAATGAAAGAAACGAGATTATAAGACTTGTTCAGCAAATTGAGAGAGTTATGCAAGCCCACATAAAAAGGCTTGAGGAATTAGGTGTTAAGGTAAGAACAAGTTCTGAAAAGAAGTAAACAAAAACATCTAAATTTACAAGTCTTACAAAATTTATATTCTTAGAAAGAGTTATAAATAATTAATATTTACTGATAAATATGGATAATAATAAAAGATTTGAACTTATAAAAAGAAATACAGAAGAAGTTATGACTGATGAAGATTTGAAGACTCTTATTGACAGCGGAGTAAAAATAAAACACTACATAGGCTTTGAGATTTCTGGAAAAATACATTTAGGAACGGGTTTGATGACAATGCTCAAAATAAAAGATTTTATGGATGCTGGAATAGATTGTTCTGTTTTTCTTGCTGATTGGCACACCTGGATAAATGATAAACTTGGGGGAGATAGGGAAACAATAAAAAGAATTGCTGTTGAATATTTTAAAGAAGGAATGAAAGCAAGTTTGAAATGCTTGGGAGGGGATGAGAAAAAATTAAAATTCATTCTTGGAAGTGATTTATATCATAATAACGATGATTATTGGGTGACTGTAGTTGATGTAAGCAAAAACATAAGCTTAGCTAGAATGATGAGAAGCATAACGATAATGGGAAGAAAAGAAGGAGAGAGCGTTGATTTTGCAAAATTAATATATCCTTCAATGCAAGTTGCAGATATTTTCGCTCAAGGAATAAATTTGGCTCATGCCGGATTGGACCAAAGAAAAGCGCATGTAATTGCAAGAGAGGTTGCATTAAAGTTAAAGGAAAATGCATTGCTAGATAAAGAGGGTAAAAAAATTAAACCTGTTGCAGTCCATCATCATCTACTTTTGGGATTGGGAAAACCTCCTGTATGGCCTGTTCCAAAAGAACAATTACAAGATTTGTGGTCTACTTTGAAAATGAGTAAATCAAAACCAGATAATTGCGTTTTCATACACGATTCACCTGAAGAAATAAGAAGAAAAATAAATCAAGCATTTTGTTATGAAGGAGAGATAGAATTTAATCCTATTCTTGATTGGACAAAATATTTAATTTTCAGAGATGAAAAATCAAAACTGGAGATTAAAAGATCTGAAAAGTTTGGGGGAAATAAAGTTTATACTTCTTACAAAGCTTTGGAAAGTGATTTTGCTGAAAAGAAACTTCATCCAATGGATTTGAAAAATGCTGTTGCAGAAAGTTTAATTGAACTTCTAGAACCGGCTAGAAAACATTTTGAAAAACCAAATGCAAAGAAGATGCTTGAAGAATTGGAGATGATAATTAAGAAAAATTAAATGATGTTCGTTTATTAAGCCTAAGTTTATTTTTTAAGGGATTGTTTTCTTAACTTAATTATTTAATCTAATTACCAAGAATAAATTTATACCATTCCATCAGAGCTTTATAAAAATTAATAATAATCAAAAAACACCGCTTGTATTTATCTCTATTTTAACTTTCTTCCCATACTTTTCTTCATACAATCTAGCATATTCCGCTGCTTGCTTTGCGTGTTTTGGACCAATTTCTATGTGTGAGCCATCCTGATCTTGAAATTTTCCGATCCATCTCTCAAAAGGAAGAAATACATTTCTACTACCAGGGTAAATGATATAAATATCTTCCAAACTTCTATCTGGGTTTTTATAAGATATAAGATCCAGACCTCTATCTCCCCTTATTTTTTTAAATAAATTTCCACCAAAAGATTTATCTAAAAAAGAATTAATAGTATTTACAAAATCTTTCCTATTTTTATCTTCCAGATACATCTTATGTACTGTTTTTTCCAAATCTGCTCTGGTTGTTATGATACCCATAAAAATTCCAGAATATTTGTCTTTTTAAATATTTATGTTATGTATTAATTAAATAGTAACACTAAAAACAACTCTCCTGCCAAACGAGTTAAAAAAAAGGTGTACTTAAGAACTAAAGTTATTCCGATTTGAGAGCCTCTGGCGAGAGTTGAACTCGCGACCCCCAATTTACGAAACTGGTACTCTAACCAACTGAGCTACAGAGGCAACAATTATCTTTATATAAAACTTTTTATACAATTCAACTTTATTTATATTGTTATATGATGAATTCAAAAAAGAAAAAATCGTTCGATGAGAAATGTTATGAATTGCTTGTAAAGGTTCCAAGAGGAAAAGTCACAACTTACAAAGAAATTGGCACTAGCGCTTAAATCAAAAGCATACCGAGCAGTTGGAAATGCTATGAATAAAAATCCTTATGCACCAAAGTTCCATGTCACAGAGTTGTAAATCAAATGGCGAAGGTGGGGGGATTTGCCTCTGGTACAAAAAAGAAAATTAAGATATTAAAAAAAGAAGGGATTGAAATAAAGTTAATAAAATTATTAATTTGAAAGAATATTTGTATAAATTCTAGAAAAGATTATACGGTTATATATT